>JBQTHE010000023.1:0-137839 GCA_052390115.1 Pseudonocardiales bacterium
GGGGGGTTGGTGGGTCGGGCGGGGGGGGGGGGGGGGCTGCTTGCGGCCCCCCCCCCCACTCACGGGTCCTATTCTCGGCGCATGGATGTGGTCCGCGAGTATCTGGTGCTCGGCTTGCGGTTCGACCGCCTGGTTGAGGGCTTCGTCGACGCCTACACCGGTGATTCGGCGTTGCGCCGCCAGGTCGACAACGAGCCGCGGCCGGATCCGGCGATGCTGGCCCGCCGCGCCGGTGAGCTGCGGGCCGAACTCCCCGCGGCGGGTTTGTTCGAGCCACGGGACCGTTTCCTGGACGTCCACCTCGCCGCCTTGGAATGCAGGGGGCGCGTGCTGGCCGGCCAGCACGTCGGATTTGTGGCCGAGGTGCAGGCATACTTCGACGTCCACATCGAGCCTGGTGATCCCGACGTCTACCGCCAGGCGCATGCTGAGATCGACCTGCTGCTGCCTGGCGCGGACCCCTTGGCGCAGCGGTTGGCTGCGCACCGGGCTCGAGACGAGATCCCGCCGCAACGGCTGGAACCCGCCGTGCAGGCCCTCTCCAGCGCGCTACGGGACCGGGTACGCGGCAGCGTCGGGCTGCCCCTTGAGGAGACCGTGCAGTACGAGGTGGTCACCGACAAACCGTGGAGCGGGTTCAACTACTACCTCGGTGGTTTTCACTCGCGAGTGGCGATCAACGCGGATCTCGGGCACCGGATGGCCAACCTGCCGCACCTGGTCGCACACGAGTCCTACCCCGGCCATCACACCGAGCATTGCCGCAAGGAGGTTGGCCTGGTACGGACGCAGCGCCAGGACGAACAGACGATCTTTCTGGTGAACACCCCGCAGTGCCTGATGGCCGAGGGGCTGGCAGACCTCGGCCTGCATGCCGCAGTCGGTCCGGGGTGGGGGGCGTGGGCCGCGGAGATCCTCGGCGACCTGGGACTGCGGATGGACGGTGAGCTCGCCGAGCGTCTTGAGGCGGCTGCGGCGGGCCTGCTCGGGGTCCGCCAGGACGCCGCGCTCATGCTGCATGATCGAGGCGCCGATCCGGCAGACGTGCTGGCCTACCTGCAGCGATGGCTGCTGATCACCGAACAGCGGGCCAGTCAGATGCTGAGGTTTCTGTCCGATCCACTCTGGCGTGCCTACACCACCACCTACGTGGAGGGCTACCGGTTGCTGCGCACCTGGCTGCAGGCCCGCCCCCCGGCGCAACCGCTGAGCCAACGCTACCTGCGGCTGCTCGACGAGCCGCTGGTCCCGTCGATGGTGCGGGCCGAACTGGCCGGATGAGGCTGGCGGTTTGGTGAGGCCGCTGGTCACGGAGCCGACACGGTCGATTCACCTGCCTGGATGCCTGCCCACGACGGCCCGGCACGGGTAGCGTGCGGAGGTGGCGGGACGTGCCGGAGGCGTCACGCCACGGGAGGCCCTGATCGTGGCTGCAGTCGATTGGGCGGATAAACCGCCCACGGCGAGCACGGGAGGGTCGGCACCCGGCCCTCGTGGTCGGTCCCACTGACCCGATTGGGTCGCGGTGGCCCCCGTCCGGGGCCGCTGTGGGAGCGATCAATTAGAGGCCGGCCGGCCCACCGAGTAGCGGGCGCGGGTGCCGCGCACGTCAGGGAGCTGCCGTGATTGCCTCTCGCTCGCCCCACTCCACCGCCCCGGGTATCCGCACCTACGTGCTGGACACGTCGGTCCTGCTGTCCGATCCTTGGGCGTTCATCCGGTTCGATGAGCACGAGGTGGTGCTCCCCCTTGTGGTCATCGGGGAACTGGAGGGCAAGCGGCACCATGCGGAACTTGGCTGGTTTGCTCGAGAGGCGCTGCGCCTGCTGGACGACCTGCGGGTGGCCCACGGCCGGCTGGACGTCCCGGTCCCGATCGGCGAGCTCGGTGGCACCCTGCGCGTCGAACTGAACCACGCCGATCCGGCGGTGCTGCCCGCCGGTTTCCGTACCGAGACCAACGACTCCCGGATCTTGGCCTGCGCGCTGAATCTGGTTGCCGACGGTCGTGACGTCACGCTGGTCACCAAGGACATGCCGCTGCGGGTGAGGTCGGGCGCGGTCGGGTTGCCTGCCGATGAGTACCGCGCGCTGGACGTGGTGCCGTCTGGCTGGACCGGGATGAGCGACGTCGAGGTCGGGCCTTCGGTGCTGGAGGGGCTCTACAAGGCGGGGATCGCCGATCTCAGCGAGCATCCTGAGGTCGCTGATCTGCCATGCCACACCGGTTTGCGGCTCCTTGCGGGGACAGCGACGGCGTTGGGCCGGATCACCGCGGACAAGCGCGTCCGGCTGGTCCGCGGGGACCGCGAGGCGTTCGGGTTGCATGGCCGTTCGGCTGAGCAGCGGATCGCGCTGGATCTGCTCCTCGACCCCGGGGTGGGCATCGTGTCACTCGGCGGCCGGGCCGGGACCGGCAAGTCGGCGCTCGCGCTGTGCGCCGGCCTGGAGGCCGTGATGGAGCGCGGCGCGCACCGTCGGGTCGTCGTCTTCCGCCCGCTCTACGCCGTCGGCGGTCAGGAGCTGGGTTACCTGCCGGGCAGCGAGAACGAGAAGATGCAGCCCTGGGCGCAGGCGGTGTTCGACACCCTCGGAGCGGTCGCTTCGCAGGAGATCATCGACGAGGTGATCGACCGCGGCATGCTCGAGGTGATGCCGTTGACCCACATCCGCGGCCGGTCCCTGCACGACAGCTTCGTGATCGTCGACGAGGCCCAATCCCTGGAGCGCAACGTGCTGCTCACGGTGCTTTCCCGGTTGGGCACCGGGTCGCGGGTAGTGCTCACCCACGACGTCGCGCAGCGAGACAACCTGCGGGTGGGCCGCCATGACGGGGTCGCCGCAGTGATCGAGAAACTGAAGGGGCACCCGCTGTTCGCCCACGTCACCCTCACCCGGTCGGAGCGCTCGCCGATCGCAGCCCTGGTCACCGAGATGCTGGAGGATTACGCGCACTGATGCTGGTTGGTCGCTCTTCAAGGACTACCAACCCGCGTGCGGGCTGCCTCGAACAGCGGCCAACCTCATGCTTCGGCCGGCTCCGGACGACGCCCGAGTCCCGCTCCGTAGCGGTTCCCCGAACTGGTCGAGAGCATCGAGTACCTGCTGGAAACAGCGCGTCGCCTTCTCGTAGCACCTTTGCAGCCGGTGCACGGTGCCAAGCCTGCGTAGCGCCGGGGCCTCGCTGCGGCGATCGGCCAGCTCGCGCAGGTAGGTCAGGGCGTTCTCCAGGCGGGGTAACGCCTCGTCGACGTGGCTGGCCTGGTGGACAGCCTGCACGCGCCCGATATGCCGGTTGGGCACGGTCTGATCATGATGGTTGCCAGCGGCACCGCACGCCGTGAGGGTCCGCTCGAAGCCTTCCAGCGCCTCGTCGAGGCGGTGCTGGAGCCGGGGCAGCTCGCCCAGTTTGTCCAGAGCCACCCCTTCCCGCCCGCCGCTGACCGCTCGCCGCGCGCCCGCGAGCATGAGCTCGCAGACGTGCCGCCAGTCGTCGTAGTACCCACGAACGAGGAAGAACCTGGCGAGGCGGACTCCCAGCGCCCAACCGAGCTGGTCCGATTCGACCGAGTAAGCCTGGTCTACGGCACCGACCAGGGCCGCCTTTTCGGCCTTGAACCAGCCGGAGGGGTCGGTGAGCACAGCGCTGACGACCGACTCGTCGGGTCGCCAGCAGGTCCCTGGTTCGAAGGTCACGGCGAACGCGGAACTGGCCAGGCACTGTCCGGCCTCCTCGGCTAGGGCCAGCCAACCCCCGAACGCCCGGTCCAACGCCGCGAGCCGGTCGGCTTCCGGCTCTTCCACGGCGACCAGTTCCCGGGCGTAAGCGCGTAGCAAGTCATGGAAGCGGTAACGCAGCGCTCCGGTGGCATCTCGCCCGGCCACATCGAGCAGCTGCATGTCGACCAGGATGTCGACCAGTTCCTCGGCCGCGCTCTGCGGGATGTCGAGCAGCGCCGCGGTGACCCAGGGGGCGAAGTCGCGGATCTCGAGCAGCGCGAGCCTGCGGAAGGCCCGCCGGGCCGTCGCGTCCAGGCTGTCGTAGCTCAGCGCGAGGCTGGCCCGCACTTCCAGATCTCCGAGCCGCAACTTATCAAGCCGGTGGTGTTCGTCGGCCAGGTCAGCCTCGAGGCGGTTCAACCGCCAGTGTGGCCGGGCGCCGAGCCGCGCTCCCGCGATCCGGACGGCCAATGGCAGGAACCCGCAGAATCGCACGATCTCCCGGGCCGCCCCCGGTTCCGCCGCCACCCGCAGCGGCCCGGCGACCCGGGCCAGCAGCTCGACGGCCTGGTCGGGTTCGAGGATGTCGAGGTCGACCAGCCGGGTGCCGTTCAGGCCGGCCATCCGGGCCCGGCTGGTGACCAGCACCGTGCACCCGGGGGTGCCTGGAAGCAGCGGCCGAAGCTGAGCCTCGCACGCCGCGTTGTCCAGCACGATGAGCAGCCGCCGGTCGGCCAGCAGGCTGCGATACAAGGCGGCGCGTTCCTCGACGTCGTCAGGGATCGCGGTGCGATCCACCCCGAGCGAACGCAGGAAACGGGCCAGCACGTCCGCCGGTGCCAGCGGGCGGCCCTGCACACCACGGAGGTTCACGAACAGCTGACCGTCGGGGTAGTGCACCCGAAGCCGGTGCGCGGCGTGCACTGCCAGGGTCGTCTTTCCCACCCCCGCCTTGCCGGTGATCGCGACGAGCGGCGCTGCGCGCCGATCCGCGGCGGCTGCCAGGTGCTGGATCGTGGCGAGCTGGGTCTTTCGCCCGGTGAAGTCGGTGATGTCGGCAGGCAGCTGCGCCGGGGTGATCGCGGCCATCGTCGGGGACTCCAGCGTTGGGGTCTCCAGCACCGGGTCGCCGGTCAGGATCGCGTGTTCCAGACGTTGTAGCTCGTTGCCGGGCTCTAGCCCTAGCTGTTCGACCAGGGCGCCCCGGGTGCGGTGATAGACCTCCAGCGCCTCGGCTTGCCGGCCGGCCTGGTACAGCGCGGTCATCAGCAACCCCTGCAGCCGTTCCCGCATCGGGTGGCGGGCAGCCAGCTGGACGAGTTCCGGAATGATCGCGTTGGCGTGGCCGCAGGCCAGCTCGGCGGCATAGAGCTGGGCTAGGCCGTCCAGTCGACGCTCGGCCAGCCGGTCGGCTTCGGCCCGCAGCAGCGCCAGGTCGGTGACGTCGCTGAAGGGCTCTCCGCGCCAGAGCCCGAGCGCGGTCCGTAGCGTTGCCACCGCGCGCGCCGGCTCCGCTGCGTCGGTACCTTCGGCGAGCGCGGCCTCGAATCGCTCGGCGTCGAGCTCTCCCGGGTGCACCTGCAGCGTGTAACCCCCGTGCTCGAAGCGGATCCGCGCCGGATCTCCCAGGATGCAACGCAACCGATGCACATGCAGCTGGAGCTTCTTGGCGGCGCGTGGGTCTCGCTGGCCGGCCCAGAGCGCATCCACCAGAACGTCCACCGGCACCGGCGTGTTCGCCCGGGTGAGCAACACCCCGAGCAGCGTGCGATGCATCGGCGCGGACAACCGGGCCGGCTGCCCTCCGTGGCGCACCCGCAGCGGGCCGAGAACCTCGAAGTCCATTCTCCACCCCCCGCCGCCGGCCTGGCACCGAGTGTAGCCACATGGTGCCAGGTGGTAACCAGGCTTTCCCTCGATCGGTGCGCAGGACCGACCCACGGACCACACGCGTCCCATCCCGTCACGCCGCGCACGCGGCGGGCAACCGTCAGTGGACTCCCAGCAAGCGTGAGGAAAGCGGGAGGCAAGCGGCGCAACCTACCGTGGTCGCTACATCGCTAGCTCTCAATCCCAGGAGATGCGGTCGGGCGGGGGACCTGGGATTCCCACGAGATGAGAGAGGGGCCTTTCTAGATGTCTTGGACCTCCGCACGTGTGGCCGGTTCGGTGCTCGCAGCGGCCACCGCCACACTCGCCATGGCTATCCCAGCAAGCGCAGACGCGCCCACACCACACCAAAAGAACCCCGGAGTCGGCGCTTCCAATACCATATCCTGTGGCCTGAGCTATCCGGACAAGGACAGGCATGGTTGGACGAACTTTCCAGCCAATACTGTCACCTTGCGCAGCGGTCCCAGTAATAGCTGCGTGCAGACGGGTCAAGGGTTGCACGATCAGCGCGCCGATTACCTGTGCTACACCCCAGGAGACGGTGGCACATGGACTCTCGTGCGCAACACGTCCACCGGTGCGCAGGGCTGGGTTCGAGACGACCAGCTGCCCCACTATGGCAGCGACGTGGTGTGCGACAACAGTCCGCCACCAGCGAATGCTATAGGATGAGAGGGCTTGGGACGAGGGGCCGCCACGCGCCTAAAGTGGCGCGCAGGCGGCCCCCACAACGCGCGTCTTTTAGCATTCTGGATGCAGACTGCGGCAAACGGAGCCCGAATTGATGCAGTCTGCATCCAGAACGCGGGGAAGCGAGGGTCAGTGGGGGCGGGTCATGCTTAGGACGTTTAGGGCGTGGTCTAGTTGTGGCAGGGTGAGGGTTCCGCTTTTTACGTGGCCGCGGGCTACGACCACGTCGCGGATGGTGCGCCGCTCCAGCAGAGCCTGCTTGGCGATAGAGGCCGCCTCCTCATAACCGAGGTAGCGGTTGAGCGGGGTCACGATCGCCGGGGAGGACTCGGCGTACTCGCGGCAGCGTTCGACGTCGACCTCGGCGCCCTCGACGACCTTGTCGGCGAGCAACCGCGCTGCCGCGGCGAGCAGCCGGGCCGACTCCAGCAGGTTGCGCGCCATCACCGGCATCATCACGTTGAGCTCCAGGTTGCCCTGCGAGCCGGCGAACGCCACACACGCGTCGTTGCCGATCACTTGTGCCGCGACCATCATGGTCGCCTCGCAGATCACCGGGTTGACCTTGCCCGGCATGATCGATGAGCCGGGTTGCAGGTCGGGCAGCCGCAGCTCGGCCAGCCCGGCACGGGGACCGGAGCCCAGCCACCGGATGTCGTTGGCGATCTTGAAGAGCGAGATGGCGGCGGTGCGCAGCGCGCCGGAGCACTCGACCAGGCTGTCCCGGGCGCCCTGCGCCTCGATGTGGTCCCGGGCCTCGGTGAGCACGTCCAGGCCGGTGCTATGGCGCAGCCGCTCGATAACGGCGGTACCGAAGCCCGCCGGAGTGTTCAGCCCGGTGCCTACCGCGGTGCCACCGATGGGCAGCTCGGCCAGCCGGGGCAGGCAGCTCGCCAGCCGCTCAGCGCCGTACCGGGCCTGCGATGCCCAGCCACCTGCCTCCTGGCCCAGCGTGATCGGCACTGCGTCCATCAAGTGGGTGCGACCCGCTTTGACCACATCACCCCAGTCCTGCGATTTCCGGCTCAGCACCGAGGCCAGGTGCACCAGCGCGGGTATCACGTCGTGCGCGACGGCCTCGGTGGCGGCGAGGTGAATCGTGGTCGGGAACACATCATTGGACGACTGCGACACGTTGACGTGGTCGTTGGGGTGCACGTCGGAGCCGTAGGCCCGGCTCGCCAGCGTGGCGATCACCTCATTGGCGTTCATGTTCGAGCTGGTGCCCGAGCCGGTCTGGAACACATCGACCGGGAAATGTGCGTCGTACGCGCCGGTCGCGACCTCGTCGGCGGCCGAGGCGATCGCCTCAGCCAGCGCCGGTTCGAGCACCCCGAGCTGGGCATTCACTCGCGCACAGGCGGCCTTGACCAGGCCAAGAGCGCGGATCTGGGAATGTTCCAGGCCGCGCCCGGAGATCGGGAAGTTGTCCACGGCACGCTGCGTCTGCGCCCGATACAACGCATCGGCGGGCACCGCAACCTCGCCCATGGTGTCGCGTTCGATCCGGTACTGCTGCTCGGTGGCGTCGTGCTCGGTCATGGACGCAGTCTCGGTCATGCCCCCAGTCTTGGTCATAGCGGCAGGGTGAAACCTCGCCGGGCTACTCCACCATCCGGGGGAGCTCGCCGAAGTCCACCGAGGCGTACTCGCGCAGCTTGGTCAGCCGGTGGAAGCTGTCGATCATCCGCACGGTGCCGGACTTGGAGCGCATCACGATGGACTGGGTGCTGCATCCACCGGCGCCATAGGTCACCCCGCGCAGCAGCTCCCCGTCGGTGATTCCGGTCGCGCAGAAGAACACGTTGTCGCCGGAGACCAGGTCCTCGGTGGTGAGGATCCGGTCGAGGTCGTGTCCGGCGTCCAGCGCCCCCCGGCGCTCGGCGTCGTCCCGTGGCCACAGCCGGCCCTGGATCGCGCCTCCCATACAGCGCAACGCGGCCGCGCTGATGATCCCCTCCGGGGTCCCGCCGATGCCCATCAGAAGGTCCACGCCGGTGCCCGGGCGAGACGCGGCGATCGCGCCGGCCACGTCCCCGTCGGTGATGAACGTGATCCGGGCTCCGGCCTGGCGGACCTGGCGCACCAGATCCTCGTGCCGCGGCCGGTCCAGGATGCACACCGTGATGTCGGAGATATCCATCCGTTTCGCCTTGGCGACTCGTTTGATGTTCTCGGCCAGCGGCGCGGCCAGGTCGATCGCCTCGGCCGCCTCCGGCCCGACCGCGATCTTCTCCATGTAGAACACCGCGGAGGGATCGAACATCGTGCCCCGCTCCGATACCGCGAGCACCGCCAGCGCGTTGGGCATGCCCTTGCTCATCAGCGTGGTGCCGTCGATCGGATCGACCGCGACATCGCACTCCGGGCCCTGTCCGTTGCCGACCTCCTCGCCGTTGAACAGCATCGGCGCTTCGTCCTTCTCCCCCTCACCGATCACCACCACGCCGCGCATCGACACCGTGCCGACCAGCTTGCGCATCGCGTCCACCGCGGCCTGGTCACCGCCGTTCTTGTCGCCGCGGCCGACCCAGCGGCCAGCGGCCATCGCCGCAGCCTCGGTGACCCGCACCAGCTCCATGGCGA
Source organism: Pseudonocardiales bacterium (assembly GCA_052390115.1). Classification (GTDB taxonomy): domain Bacteria; phylum Actinomycetota; class Actinomycetes; order Mycobacteriales; family Pseudonocardiaceae. Next base: position 8,889 of record JBQTHE010000023.1, read on the forward strand.
GGTTGCGGTCAGGTTCCTCCCGCGTCGGGTTCTGGCGCGGAGTCGGCAATGTGCTCATGGGCCCTCCCGGAGTGGACTGCGCAACACCCCGATCCTGCCATCAGCCATCGGTTTCGGACTGAGCAAAAGGTTGCGCGTCATGCTGCTCGCGAGCGGTGATGACGGACTTGATCCGCTCCCGGGCGCCGGCGAGGTGTCGCTCGCAGGCCATGGCGAGCTGCTCGCCACGCTCCCACAGCGCAAGTGAGTCCTCCAGGGTCAGCCCACCGGCCTCCAGCGCGCGCACCACCTCGGCCAGCTCGTCCCGGGCGGCCTCGTAGCCCAGCGTGGCTGGATCGTCCTTGTGATTCACGCAGTCATCATCGGCCACCGGTCACCACCGCGTGCAGGGCCCCGTCGGACAGCCGCACCCGCAACCCGGTGCCCTCCGGTGCGTCGGCCACCGACCGGAGCACCTGGCCTTGGGCGCAACCATCCGCGCGCTGGACCACTGCGTAGCCCCGCGCAAGGGTGGCTGCCGGTCCAAGGGTCGTCAAGCGTGCCGCTGTGTGCTCAAGGCGCTCCTGCGCCGCTCGCAGCCCACCGAGCACGGCCCGGCCCGCCCGAGCGCGCAGGTCGGTCACGACCCGGCCGCGCTCGTCCAGCGGACGCATCGGGTGGGCCAACACCGGACGGCTCCGTAACGCGTCAAGAAGCCGCCGTTCCCGGTCCACCCAGCCGTAAAGGGCACGCCGGCAGCGGTCGCGGAGCTGCTGCAGTCGAGCGGATTCCTCCGCGACGTCGGGCACCACGCACTTGCCGGCATCTGTCGGGGTGGAGCAGCGCTTGTCCGCAACGTGGTCCACCAGCGGGGTGTCCGGTTCGTGGCCGATCGCCGAGACCACCGGGGTTGCGCACCCCGATACCGCGCGGCACAGCGCCTCGTCGGAGAACGGCAGCAGGTCCTCCACGCTGCCGCCGCCCCGGGCTAGCACGATGACATCCACCCCCGGGTCGGCGTCCAGCACGGAGAGGGCGTCGATGATCTGGCCGACCGCGAGTGGGCCTTGCACCGCCACGTTCTGCACCCGGAAGCGCACCGCGGGCCAGCGGGCGGTGGCGTTGCTGAGCACGTCGCGCTCGGCCGCGCTGGCCCGGCCAGTGATCAGCCCCACGCAGCCGGGCAGCAAGGGCAGCCGGCGTTTGCGGCGGGGATCGAACAGGCCTTCGGCGTCAAGCAGACGCCGGAGCCGCTCGATGCGAGCGAGCAGCTCGCCGATGCCGACCGCTCGGATCTCGTCGACTCGCAGGCTCAGCGTGCCGCGGGACAGGTGAAATGACGGCTTGCCGTGCACCACGACCCGGCTGCCGTCGGCCAGTGCCGGCTGCCGGTCGCGTACCAGCGCGGCGGGGCAGGTCAGGGTGAGGGAGACGTCGGCCACCGGGTCGCGCAGCGTGACAAATGCTGTTCCGGTGCCCGCTCTGGCGGACAGCTGGGTGATCTGCCCTTCGACCCAGACGGCGCCCAGCCGATCGATCCACGCCGCGATCTTGCGGGCGACGGTGCGGACCGGCCAGGGTTCCTCCGGCGTGGTGGCCGGATCGGTCACTGCGATCCGGTCATGTGGGAGCGGACCGTGGAGATCCGGTTGGACAGCATGGTGACGAACGCAGCGCGGTCCTGGTGGACCTGCTCGTACTCCAGGAGTTCGGTGAGTTCAGGCAGTGACAGCGCCCGCAGCTTGCCGCGCAGCTGGGCTAATGAGAGCTCGTCGTACCTGGGCAGCACCGGCGGGGTGGCCCGAATCCGGCCCACCCCGGTGTCCTCGGGTTTGGCGGGTTTGGCGCTCCTGGTTTGGGTGTCGGTCGCGGGCGGGCGCCCGGGTGTCATGGCGCGGGCGACGTCGGCCTCATCGACTTCGCCGGACCCTCCCGCCGCGGTGCCGTGCCCAGCGCCGGGGCCGGGGACTACCACCATGGGCGCGGCGCCATCGGTGGTGTTACCGAACTCGCGCGAAGTGGTCTTGGCGCCAGGCGCATCGGGCTCGTCGTCCTCGTCGAACCGGGCCCACGGCGGGGTGTCCTCCACCGGCTGGAACAGCGCGCAGACCTGGTCGCCCTTGATGGCCAGTTCGGTGACCCGCTGCTGCACCCGCATCGCGGCCTGGACGGCACGGCTGGCCGCCGTGACAGGTAGTTCGCTGAGCTGCTCAGGGAGCTTGCGGGCCTGTTCGACGGCGGTGACCGCGAGGCCCACGGCCACCCGGACGGGCAACGGCAAGGTACTCATGGTCGTCAAGCCTGCCCCAGTCATCGGGTCTGTGCCTACCCGGGCTTGCCCGAGCCGCCGCCCGTAGGGTAGGGGCATGACCAAGCGTGTGCTGCTCGCCAAGCCCCGCGGCTACTGCGCCGGGGTCGACCGCGCTGTGGTCACCGTCGAGAAGGCCCTCGAGGCGCACGGGCCGCCGGTGTATGTGCGCAAGCAGATCGTGCACAACCGGCACGTTGTGGAAACCCTGCAGGACCGCGGGGTGGTCTTCGTTGAGGAGGCTGACGAGGTGCCTGCAGGCGCCATCGTGGTCTTCTCCGCGCATGGAGTGTCGCCAGCCGTGCACGACCAGGCCGCTGAGCGCGGCCTGCGCACCATCGACGCCACCTGCCCGCTGGTGACCAAGGTGCACCAGGAGGCCAAGCGGTTCGCCCGCGACGGCTACGACATCCTGTTGATCGGTCATGAGGGCCACGAGGAGGTCGAGGGCACCGCAGGTGAGGCGCCCTTGCAGATCCAGCTAGTCGACGGGCCGGACGCGGTGGATTCGGTGACCGTCCGGGACCCGTCCCGGGTGGTGTGGCTGTCGCAGACCACGCTGTCGGTGGACGAGACCATGCAGACGGTGGCTGCGCTCAAGGAGCGCTTCCCAGAGCTGACCGACCCGCCCAGCGACGACATCTGCTACGCCACCCAGAACCGGCAGGTGGCGGTGAAGGCGATGGCCGCCGACTGCGATGTGGTCCTGGTCATCGGGTCGCGGAACTCGTCCAACTCGGTGCGGTTGGTCGAGGTCGCGCTGGCCACCGGTGCCCGGGCGGCCTACCTGGTCGACTATGCGCGGGAAATCGATCCGGCGTGGCTGCAGGGCGTGCATACCGTCGGTGTCACCAGCGGCGCTTCGGTACCCGAGGTGCTGGTCGGTGGCGTGCTGGACTTCCTGGCCGAGCGCGGGTACAGCGACGTGCAAGAGATCACCACCGCGGAGGAGACGCTGGTGTTCTCGCTGCCGCGCGAGCTCAAGCGCTCGATCTCCGGCATCGAGCCATCCGGAGCCGAATAGCGGTCTGGGGTACTTGGGCGCAGCGCTTTTCGGCTCCGAATGGCGCCCAGCGGCCTGCGGCTCAGGGGCCCTTGGGGATGCGGCGGGAGGTCGGGCGTCGCTGGGTGGCCAGCCGGAAGGCTCCGATAGCGAGGACGACCCCGGTGGTGATCGCCATGGTGGGAAAGCCGTTGATCAGGGGAGTGCCCACCGTGAGGGCGGCGGCCACGACCCCCCCGCCGGTGGGCAGGGAGCCGATCGTCAGGACAACACCGGGCACCGCCACCGCCAGGATCAGCGGAGGTTGAACCATCGGCCCGAACAGCCCCTTGCGCTGTACCACCACCACTGCCAGCAGGCAGCCGAGGAAATAGCATGCCTGGAAGACAATGCCCAGCCGGTCGAGCCGCTCGATATCGATGAACACGCCGAGCGCGGTGAGCCCCAACGCGGACCCGACGGCCGCCCACCAGGGCACCCCGGGGCGGTCGATCAGCAGTGAACACTCGTCCCAGCGCCCGCGGCGGGAAGCGCTTCGGGTCAGGGTCGTCGTCACTCGTTCACAGTAGACCGCTGCGGATCCTCGCCCCGACCATGGTGCAGCACCTCGCTGGCCCACCTCCAGTCCTCACCGTTGGCCTCCTCTTCGGGGTCCTCCGCGCTGCGCCGCCCCGGGTCCGGCTCCTGGCGTCCGGGCAGCGCGACGAGCGAGTCAGCTGCGGACGCGACGAGCTCCACCGTCTGCACGGTGCGCGGGCTGCGTTCTACTTGATCGGGTGTGTCGAGCGGCTCGGAGACCACCTCGAGTTCGACGAACTTTCGCGCGGTCACCAGTACCCGAGACTCCAACGATCGCACAGTGCTGTTGTAGGCGTCGACGGCCCCACCGATCGCCTTGCCGAGCTTCGTGACGTGGCCGCCCATGGTGGCCAGCCGCAGGTGCAGCTCCCGGCCCAGCTCGTGGACCCGGGCGGCGTTGCGCGCCAGCGCCTCCTGGCGCCAGGTGTAGGCCACCGTCCGCAGCAGCGCGATCAGCGTGGTCGGGGTCGCGATCACGACGTTGCGCTCAAAGGCGTGCTCGAGCAGGGCGGGATCGGATTGCAGCGCTGCTTCGAGGAACGGGTCGCCGGGGACGAACAGCACGACGAACTCCGGGGTGGTTTCGAAGCGTTGCCAGTAGGACTTGTGTGCCAGCGAATCGACGTGCGCCCGTAGGTGCCGGGCGTGCGCGGCCAGCCGGTCGGCCCGGCGGTCCGGATCGGTGGCATCGACGGCCTCCAGGTAGGCCCCGAAGGGCACCTTGGCGTCCAGCACGATGTGCTTGTCACCGGCGAGGTGCACGACCAGGTCGGGCCGAACCTGAGCATCGTCATCACCGCTGGCGTCGGTAGCGGTGACCTGCCGGGAGAAGTCGCAATGCTCGACCATGCCGGCCAGCTGCACGACTCGCTCTAGCTGCAACTCACCCCACCGGCCGCGGACCTGCGGGGCACGCAGCGCGGTGACCAACTGCCGGGTCTCGCTCTGCAGCTGCTCGGATGTGCGATGCATCGCCCCCACCTGCTCGCGCAGCCCGGCGTAGGCGGCCTCGCGCTCTTTCTCCACCGTGCGCAGTTGACCGTCGAGCCGGTGCAGGGTCTGGGTGACCGGGCCGAGTAGCGCCTCGATGGCCTGCTGGCGCTGGGTGGCGTCACCGTCGGACTTCGCCGACAGGGCCGCGGTGACGGTGGCCAGCCGCGCCTCGGCGAGCTGGACGAACGCTTCGTTGTTGCGGGACAGCGCCTCAGCGGACAGCGCCTGGAAGCTGTCCTTGAGCTCAGCCTCGCGGCAGGTCAGCAGACGTTCCCGGTCGGCCGTGGCAGCCCGTTCGGCGTCCAGTGCGGCGCGGATACCGGCCAGCTCGGCCTGCGCTGTGGAGATCCGCTCACCGGCCTCCTCAGCACGCCTGCGGAACTGCTCAGCCCGGGCAGCCTCGGCGTCCCTGGCCGCTGCGGCGCTCGCACCGTCCCGGCGAGCCGCGGCGAGCTCGGCCTCGACGGCGACCCTGGCCGCGTCCGCGGTGCGGCCGGCCTCGGCCACCGCGGCACGGCGACCGGCTGCCGCCAGCAGCCAGCTAATCAGCCCACCAATCGCGACCCCAACAACCAACGCGATGAACACCGAGTAATCCACGCGTCACACCCTGCAACACCCCTCCGACAGAATCAGCGAGGCGCGCCGCCCGAGGCGCATTGCGCGGGCTCAGCGGGGTAAAGCGGCACCGCTTGGGCCCGCTGAGCCCGCTGAATGCGGCAAACTGTGCGGAGACTCGTGGGTTAGGAGCCAGCGCTTGGTGGGTAGGCCCCAGCGGAAGCCGCCCAGTGAGCCGTCACTGCGCAGCACTCGGTGGCACGGAACGAACAGCGCTGTGGGGTTTCGTGAGCAGGCGGCTGCCGCTGCGCGCACCGCGCGCGGCCGGCCGGACTTGGCTGCCAGTTCGGTATAGCTCATCGGGGCGCCCGCCGGGACCTCGCGCAGCACCCGCCAGGTGTGCTCCAGGAACTCACCACCGCGTTGGCGCACCGGCACGTCGCAGATCGCGGCGAGGTCACCCTCGTGGTAAGCGGTCACCGCGGCGGTCACCACACCCAGGTCCAGGCGGTGGACCACAGAGGCCGGGCGCAGCCCGGGTGCCACCAGTGGCAGCAGGTCGTCCAGCTGCGCTGTCCAGCCCGCCGCGAGCACCGCGCCGTCGGTGTCGACGAGGGTCGTGAAGGGGCCGATCGGGGTGTCCACAGTGGAGATGGACCCGGTGAAGGTGGAAGTCATGCGGTGCGCTCCGTTCGTCGTGGTCGGGTGGCGGCGGCCCGCCACAGGTGCATCCCGGCATAGGACCGCCAAGGTCGCCAGCGCCGGGCCCGCCGCCGCAACTCCTCGGCATCGGCCGCCAGTCCCAATGCGGCCGCACCATGCCGGATCGCCAGATCGGTGTCCAGCAGCACATCGGTGGCGCCCAGCACACGCAGCGCCACGTAGCCTGCCGTCCATGGGCCGATCCCGGGGATCGCTTCGAGCTCCGCCCGGAGTTCTTCGGGATCGCGGCCCGGGTCGACGATGAGATCGCCGGCGGCCAGCGCCGCCGCGATGGCCCGGACGGTCTCGATTCGACGGCGTGGGCCGGTGAGCACCTCGGCGGCGTGCTCGGCGATCGCGGCCGGCGCCGGGAACAGCAGGGACGGGCTGTCCGCGCTGTCCAACACCGGTTCACCCGGCATCGGTTCGCCCAATGCGGCGACCAGACGGGCAGCGGCGGTCCGCGCGGACGCCACTGTCACCTGCTGCCCGAGCACCGCGCGCAGCACCGTCTCGGCGCCGTCAACAGTGCCTGGCACCCGGATCCCGGGTTGCCCGGCCACTGCGGTCGCCAGCGCGGGGTCGGCGCCGAGAACCTCGTCCACGGCACACGGGTCGGCGTCGGCGTCGAGCAGCCTGCGCAGCCGGCTCACCGCCACCGGCAGGTCCCGCAGATCACCCAGCCGCAGGGTGCAGGCCCAGTGCGAGGGCGTCAGGCGGACCGCTGCGGCACCGGGCCCGTGCGGGAGCCGCAGCGTCCGGGCGTAGCCGCGGTCGGCAGCACGCTCCACGCCCGGGATCGCCCGGGCCGCCAGGAAGTCCAGCAAGCCCGCGCCGTCCAATGGGGTCCGAAACGGTAGCCGCAAGGTGAGGGCACCCGGCATCGGCTGGGGCGTCGCGTGCCGGCGAAGGTCCGACGGGGTGGTGGCATACACCGTCTGCACCGCGTCATTGAACTGGCGGACCGAGGCGAACCCGGCCGCGAAGGCGACGTCGGCCAGCGGCAGCGTGGTGGTTTCGATGAGCACCCGCGCGGCCTGCGCCCGATGCGCCCTGGCCAGGGCGAGCGCTCCGGCGCCTAGCTCGGCGGTGAGCACCCGGTTGAGCTGGCGGGTGGAATAACCCAGCCGGGCGGCCAGCCCGGGCACGCCCTCGCGCTCGATCACGCCGTCGGCGATCAGCCGTACCGCCCTGGCCACCAGGTCACCTCGCAGGTTCCACTCCGGCGAACCCGGCACGGCGTCGGGCAGGCAGCGGCGGCAGGCCCGATAGCCGGCGAGCTGGGCCGCCGCGGCGGTGGGCAGGAAGGTGACGTTGCACGGTTTGGGCGTCACCGCGGGGCAGGAGGGCCGGCAGTAGATGCCGGTGGTCCGAACGGCGACGATGAAGCAGCCGTCGAACCGGGCGTCGCGGGAGGAAACGGCCCGGTAGCAGTGGTCGTGGTCGAGCAGCACGGGTCTGATCCTGCCAGCCGGACGGGCTCGGTTCTGGCGGGAATCGGACATCACGAGCTGATCGACGCTGGTGTAGTTGGGTCATTGGGTGACACCTACGGCTGCCGACGGGTCGCCGGCTCCGGGACGATCGGGCCACGTCGCCTAGACTTGACGTCCTGTGAGCCTCACCCTCGGCATCGTCGGGCTGCCCAACGTCGGCAAGTCCACCCTATTCAACGCCCTGACCCGCAACGATGTACTCGCGGCGAACTACGTCTTCGCCACCATCGAGCCCAACGTCGGGGTCGTCTCGCTGCCCGACGAGCGTCTCGGGCGGTTGGCTGAGCTTTTCAGCAGCGCCAGGGTGGTGCCGGCGACGGTGTCGTTCGTCGACATCGCCGGGATCGTCGCGGGTGCCTCCGAAGGCGCCGGGCTGGGCAACAAGTTCCTCGCCAACATTCGCGAGGCCGACGCGATCTGCCAGGTCGTGCGGGTCTTCGACGACCCCGATGTGCTGCATGTCGACGGGCGGGTCGACCCGGCCGACGACATCGCGACCATTGAGACCGAACTGGTGCTGGCTGATCTGCAGACGCTGGACCGTGCGCTGCCCCGGCTGGAGAAGGAGGCTCGGACCCAACCCCGGGAACGGCGTGCCGGGCTGGCCGCCGTGCAGGCCGCCAGGGAGGTGCTTGACACCGGGCGCACCCTGTATTCCGCTCGTGCAGGGCTGGAGGTCAACGCGCTGGCCGAACTCAGCCTGCTGACCCTCAAGCCTTTCCTGTATGTCTTCAACGCCGACGAAGGTGTGCTCACCGACCCGGCGCGCCAAGCGGAGCTGCGCAAGCTGGTCGACCCCGCCGATGCGGTGTTTCTGGACGCCAAAGTGGAATCGGAACTACTCGAACTGGACCCGGACTCCGCCCGGGAGTTACTGGACTCGATCGGGCAGCCCGAACCGGGACTGCGCGCGCTGGCTCGCGCCGGGTTCGGCGCCCTGGGTCTGCAGACCTATCTCACCGCCGGGCCCAAAGAGGCGAGAGCGTGGACCATCCGGGCGGGGGCGACTGCGCCGGAGGCCGCTGGGGTGATCCATAGTGACTTCCAGCGCGGGTTCATCAAGGCAGAGATTGTGTCCTACGACGATCTGGTCGCGGCCGGGTCGATGGCGCAGGCCCGGGCCGCTGGGAAGGTCCGAATGGAGGGCAAGGACTACGTGATGGCCGATGGCGACGTGGTCGATTTCCGCTTCAACGTGTAGTGCTGCCGCGTTCCGCAGTGAGACAACCTCGTCTTCTAGCAACCCCCATAAGGTCCGCAGGCTTGCGGTATTAGAGCCTACGACAACCAGGCCGGCCGCGGTTACACTCTGTGCTAGGGCGAGAGGGAGGACCGTGGTGGGAGCGAACCGGCCGCTGCGTGCCGCGGGTGAGCGGGTGGCATCCCGGTCGGCTGCTGGCAGCGGAGTGGCGAGTCGCCAGACCGGGCGCCGGTGCGAGGTTGGTGACCGTCACCGCGCAAAGCTGGAGCCTGATGGCATGGCGTTCTCGTCCGCCGACACCGTTCGACGCGCTGTCGCTTGCTGCGGAGGCAGCGGTCTTCAGCCAGTCCTATCCGCACAGCGGAGTCTGGTGCCTATCCAGATTATGAGCTGTAAATGGCCCTGTATCCTGAGGAGCAATCATGTACATCGTCGAACGGCGTGGCATTTCTCTTGGCGCTCTCGTATATCTGCTAATTGGTCTGGTGGTAGCGCTCAGTACCGGATACGGGATCACTAATCTTGCTGACCTCCTGAACTTCATCCTGGTTTTGTTCCTCTGGCCTCTCGTGCTGCTCGGTGTTGACCTCCACGTCTTCTCCTAGTCCATGCACGGGGAATGAAGATGCGACATTTTTGAGCAGTTCGCAGATCGAGTTGCTGATGATCCCGACGCCACGACAACTGATCACAACACGTGTGCGAGGGCGGTATCGTTGGCGGCGGTGTCCGGCCCAGTTCTGGTGATCCCGGTCAGTGGATGGGCGAGATGCCGACGCACCGAATCTGTACCACGGATCGCCCGTGTCCAGCCGAGCAGGGTCTGAGCCCGGGCGACGGGGACGAGCGGGGCTGGGCGGGTGCGGCGGTGGGCAAGGCCCGGGACAGCGTTGTCTCTGGCCCGGTGACCAGCCCGGTACTGCTGCCCGCAGCAGCGAGAATCTGGCGGAACCAGCCGCAAGGGAGCTCGTGTCGGCCGCACCGAGGTTTACCGTGAGGTCGGCGGCCACGCGAGGGGAGCCCGCTCAGCCAGTTGCGGCGGCCAGCACGCGGTCGATCTCCCCGGCAAGCTCGACATCCTGGCCGGTGATCCCACCTTCGGAGTGGGTACTGCAGCGGAAAGTCACGGTGCGCCAGCGGATGTCGATATCGGGGTGGTGGTTGCGCGCCTCGGCGATCTCGGCCACCGCGCGCACCGCTTCGATGGTCGCCGGAAAGCTGGGCAGTTTCGCCGTGCGCACGATCGCGTCCCCGTCACGCTGCCAGTCAGTGAGGCCTTGCAGGGCATTCGTCACCCGGTCGTCGTCCCAGAGTTGCGCCATGCGGTCATCCTGGCAGAGGATCATTCTCACCAAGGCGTCGACCACCACCGGTCATTCCTTAACCTGCTACGGGTCTCGATGCACCTGGGTCTCGATGCAGCCATCCAGCCACCTCCGGGTCGCCGAGCTCAGCGACCCGGAGGTGATACCGCCGAAGGTCGTCCGCGTTCAGCCGCGTGCGCCATTGCCCGCTCGTACCCCGGTGGAAGAACTTTGCGTTCTCGTGCCACAGGGCGTCACCCGGGTTGGGCACGAGGTCGTCGGCCCGGCGGCGCATTTCGTCGAACCGGGCGGCCGGCACCAGCTCCGGCCATCGTTGCTCGGGCACATCGATACCGAGCCGCCGGGCCAGGTAGCGCATCTGCCCGTCGAGATCGGCCTGGAGATCGTCGTAGTGCAGCAGGACGAGGTTGGGTGCCCCGGCCTTCGCCGGCCAGAAGGTGCGGACATGGTGCACGAGGGACGCGAGGCCACCCGGCGACTCGCCGGGCGGCCTCGCGTCGTCGACCCACTGCCAGAACCTCTCGATCTCGGTCGGCGGTGGCACCGAAAGCCCGCCGGGCAGTAGCCCATCGAGGTCCTCGAGGCCGACCGCCTTGCGCCGGGCGGCGAAGAAGGCGTCCATATCGAGGTTGACCCAGTGGTTGGACCAGGAGAAGCCCACGTCGCGGGGGTCTCGGCCGACACAGACGTAGGTGGCACGGTCGTCGAGCGGGAGACCGTCGAGCGGCGTGTGGGTCTTGATGAACCGCCGGTGGTGCTGCGCCTCGAGCGCCGAGACGAGCTCGCCACGGTCGGCGGTCAGCATGTCGAGCCACGGCGAGATCTCGGTGAGCGGCCGGTCGAAGTCCGGGGTCTGGAAGATCAGGAGGGCGCAGAGCATCTGCGTCCAGGTCGTGCCGCATTTCGACGGGGTGCTGATGACGATGTCGCCGTCCCGGAACGGGAAACCGTCCCATCGGGCGCTGTCCGCCACGATCGACCGGTAGCGGATCGTTGCCTCATGCACAGGCGAAGACGTTAATCGCAGCGTTGCCGGCTGTCACCAGGGCCGCGACGCGACGGCACGGGAGCCCGACACACCGTGCACGGGAGCCCGACACACCGTGCACGGGAGGCTGACACGCGGGGGAGGGGTCAGGCTTCGCGGGTTGTTGTTCGGGCGAGGGTGAGGCCTGCCCCGACGAGGAGGTAGCAGGCGGCGCGGAGGCTGCTGGAGGCCAGCCCGTCCAGCGGTACGGGGTCGCGCAGCACGTCGGCGATCGCGAACCACCCAGTGGTGAGCAGCAACGGCTGCAGCCAGTCCAGGGCGGGGATCGCGGAGAGGACCCCGAACACGATCAGCCCGCCCAACGTGGCTGCGAGCACCACCAGCGGGTGGTCGGTGGTCGAGGACACCGCCAGGGCCACCGCACCGACCGCGGCGAGCTGCCCGACGGTCCACGCTGCGGCCAGCGAGACTCGCAACAGCGCCGACCCCGGCCCGACCTCGGTGCCGGACAGCGTGAGCATGCCTTGAGCGCTGCCGGAAGGGCCGACCAGGACCAGCCCGGTGACGATGCCCACCGCCGCGACCGCCGCGACCGCGGCCACCGCGACGGCCAGCACGCCGATCGCCTTGACCAGCACCAGCCGGGTCCGGCTCACCGGCGCCAGCAGTAGCCCCCGCAACGTCCCGTGCGCGGACTCGCCGGCCAGCGCGTCGGCGGCGGCCATCGCCACGGCCAGCGGCAGCAGCAGCGCCAGCGAGATCGACAGCGCCGCGACCGGCAGCACCAGCCCGTTACCGGCGACCTGGGTGAGCAACCCCGACCCGCCCGGCCCGTCAGTCGCCACAATGCCGATCCCGATCAGCACCGGGACCACCGCAAGCAGGCCCACTGCGACCTGGGTGCGCGGCCGGCGCAGCACCCAGCGCAGCTCGCTGCGCAGCAGCCGCACCAGCGGGGCGCGCACCGGACCGGGCAGGGCGGTACTCATCTGCCGTTTCCCTCGGTCAGCTGCGCGAACAGCTCGTCTAACCCGGTCCGCCACCGCTGCACCTCGTGTACCGCGACGCCGGCGCCGACCAGCAGCGCGACCACGGCGGGCGGGTCGGTCCCGGTCAGCTCGACTCGTACCCCGTCCGGACGGACCGCGGCACCGATCCCGGCTGCGCGCAGCGCCTGCATCGCCACGGCGGAATCGGGGGTGCGCACGTCCAGCGCAGGTGCCTCGCCGTCGAGCAGCGTGGCCAGCGGACCAGCCGCGATCAGCGATCCCTCGGCGAGCACCGCCACATGCGTGCACGTCGCCTCGACCTCGGCAAGCAGGTGGGAGGAGACCAGCACGGTGGCACCGCCGGCGTGCAGCTCGGCGATGATCCGCCGGACCTCCCGGGTTCCCGCGGGGTCCAGGCCGTTGGTCGGCTCGTCGAGTACCACCAGGCGCCGGGACACCAGCAGCACCGCGGCCAGGCCCAAGCGCTGTTTCATCCCCAGCGAGTAGGCGCGGTAGCGCCGGTCGGCGGCGGGCGCAAGCCCCACCCGCTGCAACGCTGCCTCCACCGCGTCCGGTATCGCCCGGGTGGGCAGCAGCGGCTCGGCGGCCGCACACCGCCGCAGGTTCTCCCGGCCGGACAGGAACGGGTGAAAGCCAGGACCCTCCACCAGCGCACCGACGTGCGGCAGCACTTTCCCGGCCGCTGCCGGGACCGGCGCGCCGAGCAGCTCCACGGTGCCCGCGGTAGGCCGGGACAGCGCCAGCAACATCCGGATCAGGGTGGTCTTGCCCGAACCGTTGGGGCCCAGCACACCGAGCACGGCGCCGGCCGGCACGTCGAGGTCCACGGAGGACACCGCGACGGTGGCGCCGAACACCTTGCGCAGTCCCCGGATCCGGATCGCGGGCGCGGCCTGCCCAGCCGGCGTTGCGATCGCGGTAGGGGTGACCGATGCGGCTGTCACCGGGCCAGGGCCTCGTCGAGTACCTGCTGTGGCACCGCGCCGGCGGCGACCCGCCCGTCGGAGGCCACTAGCACGGTGACCACCGCGGTCTGCACCACCCAGCCGTTGCCCCACGGTCCGCTGGCCGGGCGGCCGATCTGCTGGACCATCGCCAGCGGATCGCGTTGCGGATCCGAGCCTGCGCGGGGGAGCTGCCCGAGCGCTACGGTGTCCCACCCGTCACCCTGGGTGCGGATCATGCCCTGCGCACCGTCAAAGCGCCCCTTCGACTCATTCTTCGACGGATCGAGCCGCTCGACGGTGACCCCTTCCGGCGGGATGAACTGGAACAGCGCCGGGTCCTGCGTGCCGACGTTGAGGTCGGAGAAGCCGATCTGCAGGGCAGGGTCGGCGGAACCGTTGATTAATACGGTGAACTGCAGCGGAACCCGCGTGACCAAGTCGACCGCCACCCACACCTCGCGCAGTAGGGTCCGCTCGGTCGGCGCGGGGGTGAGCACGAGCTGGTAGACGGGCCGACCGGCGACATAGCCGGTTCCGTCCACGGTCACTGTGCTGCTCTGGCGCGCCGCGCCGATCAGCTGTCGGGCCGTCTGCGCCGGGTCGGTCACCGGGAGTCGCTGGCGAGCCGGTGTGGCGCCATGCTCCAGCGCGGTCGCGGTGCGCGAGGCGGAGTCGTAGCGCCACAGCGTCGTGCCGTCCTCGATCAGCACCTGCTCACCGCCACGGGACGGTATCGCCAGCCGGCCGTGGCCCTGCCCGTCGGACCAGACTCGGAAGGTTGTCACCGGTTGGGTCAAGATCGTGGCTATGCCAGTCGGTAGGGGCAGCGCGGGTAGGCCCAGCGCGTTGTCCACCTTGACGGTGCCACCGAACGCCGGGGTCTTCGCGGTGAGCACCGAGGCCACCAGATCCTCCGGGGATACTGGGGGCAGCGCGGGATCCGACCGGGCAGCGGCTGGCATGGTCAGCACGCCCAGGCCGATCGCGCCGGCCATCAGCGCAGCCAGTGCCGCCCTCACAAGCTTCATCGCTTCCTCCCGACCGTCGGCGTTGGTGATGATGCTGCTCCGATCCGGCTGAGAAAGCTCTGAGACCGGGGGTGCGGCGTGCCCGGCTATGGTGGGCGCTACGGCGGTGGGGCCCGCCATCCTGCCGACCTGGTCGCCGGGAGAACCGCGCAGCGACTGTGCCAACGGTCCCTACCAGTACTGGACGCTGCTGGTAGGAGGCTGGATATGGCGTCGGAGGTGTCGCGTTCGGTGGCCGACGCGGTCGATCCCGACGTTGACCTGCATGTCCCGCGCCAGCGCGGCGAGTTGGGTGCGCATCCGGTGGCGGTGCTGGGGTCGATCTCGGCGGGCGGCGTGGTGGGGGCGTTGGCCCACTACGGGCTGAGTGAAGTCTTACCCCGGGATCCGGGCGGCTGGCCGTGGGCGACGTGGGCCGTCAACGTGGCCGGCTGCCTGCTGATCGGTGTGCTGATGGTGCTGATCAGCGAGGTGTGGACCGGGCAGCGATTACTGCGGCCGTTCCTCGGGGTGGGGGTGCTGGGCGGGTTCACCACGTTCGCCACTGCGATGGTCGATGTGCAGCAGCTAGTCGCTGAGGGGGCTGCGCGCCTCGGGCTGTTATATCTGATGGGCACGGTGGCCGCGGCGATGCTCGCGGTGATCACCGGTTTCGGGATTACCCGGTGGGCGCTGGGTGTGGTCAGGCGGCGGGGGAGGCGACGATGAGGCTCGCGGGCTCGGCGCTGCGGTTGACGATCTTCGTCGGCGAGTTCGACGAGTGGCACCACAAGCCGCTCTACACCGAGATCGTGCACCGCGCGCACAAAGCGGGTCTGGCCGGCGCGACGGTGCTGCGTGGCATGGAGGGCTACGGCGCCTCCAACCACATCCACACGGTGCGGATCCTGTCGCTGTCGGAGGACCTGCCGATGGTGATCGTCATCGTCGATGCGGAGAACAAGATCCGGGACTTTCTGCCGCAGCTCGACGAGCTGATCCGCGAGGGCCTGGTGATCGTCGACCCGGTTGAGGTGATCCGCTACATCGGCCGCGGCCACGAGGGCGCCATCTCGTGAGCGGTCTGGTAGCCGTGGTGGGGGTGGCGGTGGGCGCCGCGGTCGGCGCACCCGCGCGGTATCTGCTGGACCGGGCGGTGCAATCCCGGCACGACTCGGTGTTCCCGTTCGGCACGCTGCTGGTCAACGTGATCGGATCGCTGCTGCTCGGAGTCCTCCTCGCGCTGCCTGCTGACGGCACAGTGATGACGGTCGCCGGGGCCGGGTTCTGCGGGGCGTTGAGCACGTATTCGACCTTCAGCTACGAGACGCTGCGGTTGTTGCAGGATCGAGCCAGGCTGCTGGCCGTGCTCAATATCGGCCTCAGCCTGGTCGCCGGGCTGGGCGCGGCCTACTGCGGCATCGCCCTGGCCCAGGCCCTGTAGCGGCGGCCGAACGTAGTGACGACGATCGCCCGGACTCTCCGTTCAAGGGGTGAGCAGGGATAGCAGGGTGGCGTGGTAGACGGCTTGGATAGTGGGGATGGTGTCGAGCCGGATGCGCTCGTCGGTGGTGTGCAGGCCGGTGTAGGTGATGCCGAAGCGCCTGCGCTTCGCGGAGGTCGCCAAGCTGACGCATGCAACGCGCGGCCTCAATGGCGAGCGAACTTCATCGAAGCCGCTGACCCACTGCGATGGTTCCTTGGCGTGCGGGAGGCCAGCGCTGTCGCGGCCTGAACGAGTCGAACGCCCCTCGGCTCACCGACGTGTCCTGATGCAGCCGTGCTGCGCGGCGTTTGGCGACGAGCCCGCTGGTCGTTCCGAACTCCCCGGGCTCGGTGGGCCGGGCTCAGAATGGCGGGATGTCCGTGTGGCGGTCGGGTTCGGGCGGCGGATCTGGTTCAGGGTCGGGTTCTGGTGGGAGGTCGTCCCAGACTTGGGTATCTTCCCAGTCGTCGTCGCGGGGGATCGTGAGAGGGTATGGGGGTCGATCGCGGGGGATGGGGTCGGGCAGTGGCTCGATGATCGCCGGTGGTCGACGCTCATAGGTGTGGCCCAATCGGCTGGTCCAGACGACTCCCGGGTTATAACACACATTCGGCCGATCGGTACCCAGCAAGGAAGTCCCGGCCATGAGCACCGTGCCCACCACTGATATCCGCTGGCACCGTCCGGCTCACAGATGCGGTAGGGGATGGATGTGCGGGCGGGTGTGCTCAGAGCATCGATACGAGCGAGTGCAGCATCATCGCGGCGAGGAACACGGCGGTGAAGGCGAAAATCGACGTACACGCCGCCGTCGCGGGCCAGCCGCCGGCGTGGGAGCCAGCGCGCCCGTCCTGGTCGACCTCGATACCGCGCTCGGCCAGCAGTTCCTCCACGTCTCGGTAGGACTGTGAGGATTTCCGGTGCCGTCCTGGGCCGGGGTCTGACCCGCGGTATGACTGACCAGGGTGTCTTGGGTCTGATCTGTCGACCTCGGCGTGGGGTGGTGTTTGCTGTCGCCAGATCGGCGTGGCGTGTCCCGAGAGGGGCCTTGCCGCTAACCAGGGCACCATCACAGTCCTGACCGCTCTGCCGGTCCGGCGATGGTGAAGCGCCCCGGGTTTGATGCACACCTCAGTTTGTGTGAGTGGCCGGGTTGGCCGTGTCGGTCATAGCGTAGTAGTCGGCCTCGGCTTCGGCGGGTGGGCGTCGGCCAAAGCGGTGCATCAGGCGGTTGTTATTGTACCAGTGCACCCAGGTTGAGGTGGTTTTTTCGAGGTCGGCTAGCGTAGTGAGTGGTCCGTGTCGAAACGGGGAGTCCTGGCGGATGCATTCGGTCGGGACTGTTGCACAGAGGTAGGACGTCGTTCGGCATGCTCAGGCTCATGCGCTGCATCCGCCGTGTTCGTCCGGTCCTCCCGTCACCATCGGCGTTCGCTGGCTTCCGGTTTCCGCGGGAGGTGATCGTGCTGGCAGTGCGCTGGTATCTCCGTTATGGACTGTCGTATCGCGATGTTGAAGAGCTGCTGGCTGAGCGTGGCGTGGTGGTGGATCATGTCACCGTCTACCGCTGGGTGCAGCGGTTCACTCCGCTGCTGGTTGATGCGGCCCGCCCCTGCCGGCACACCCCTGGTGACCGGTGGTTCGCTGATGAAACGTATGTCAAGGTTGGCCGGGCGGTGGGTCTACCTCTACCGCGCGATCGACCAGGTCGGGCAGGTCATTGACGTGCTGGTGTCGGAGAAGCGGGATCTGGCGGCCACCCGCCGGTTTTTCACCCGAGCCCTTGAGCATGCTCCACGCCCGAGCGAGGTGAGCACCGACCGGGCACCTGCCTACCCGCGGGTACTCGATGGAGTTGCTGCCCTCGGCATGCCATGTCATGGAGCAGTACGCAAACAACCCGATCGAGTCCGATCACGGACGGCTCAAGTCCCGCCTGAGGCCGATGCGTGGCCTCAAAGGGTTCCGCTCTCCGCAACGTGCGGGATCATCTACCGGAGAAGATGCGCTCGACCGTCACCTCCAGGATGCGCCGGGCCTACCACACCAGCTCCGCGCTGGTCGCCGAGGCCGAACTGTGCGCGCTGGCCGCCGAGCTCGACCGCACCCATCCCGGAGCCGCGGCCAGCCTGCGCGAGGGCATAACCGAAACCTTGACCGTGCTGCGCCTGGACGTACCACCCACGCTGGCCAGAACCCTCCGCTCAACCAACGCCATCGAGTCGATGATCTCGATATGCCGGGATCACGCGAGCAACGTCAAGCGCTGGCAGAACGGGACGATGGCACTGCGCTGGTGCGCAGCCGGGATGGTCGAGGCCGGCAAACAGTTCCGCCGCGTCAACGGCCACCTGCACCTACGATCCCTGCGCGACACACTGGACCGCGTCACTCAACCTGTCGGTGCCGCCGGGCATACTGAGCCCGTCAACGCCGCCTGATGATCACCGGGCCGCCACCGAAGTTCCACGGAACTCGGGACATCCTCGATGGTGACCGCTACTGACACAACGAGAAGATTAACTTTGGCGAGGTCCTGGTAGGCTAGACCAGTGGCTGAGAAGACCCCACTCCGAGTCGTGGGCTGGGGGCCGTTCCGTTTGCCTGGTGAGCGCAAGCGGTGGCGCCGCTCGTACCGTGAGGCGCGACGAATGCTGCAGCTTGCGGAGGCAGCGGCAGCACGCTCACTAGAGGCCGATCGAGGCCGGGAGGACCCTGCCACCCATTATTCGTCAGAGCTAGAGGCAGTGGCCACGGATGAGAACAGCGCCGCTGAGTTTCACAGCGGCGCTGTAGCAGACGCACAAGAGAACGTGGCTCCGATTCCACGGCTGACCGCTTCTGGAGCGAACACAGAAAGTCCTGGCTTCTTCGCCAAATGTCGTGGCTTCTTCACTAACTTTCCTGGCGAACTTCCTGACTTCTCCACCAAAGATCGTGACTTCTCCACCGCGCGACCCGTGGACACCCACCCGCCGGAGTACTTCGGGCCGGGCGAGACCGCGACGGAGTTCGACCCGGGGGACTTCATCCTCGTCAAGGGACACGGTTTCCAGGGCTGGCTGATCAAACTCGGCCAGAAGATGCGAATCCACGGGGCCGACCGAAAGTATGTGGACTGGGCACACGCCGCGCTGATCGTGGACCGTGACGGCACCCTGATCGAGGCGGTGGGCACCGGCGTCAGGGAAAAGCCACTGGACTACTACACCGGGCGGCACTACCAGATCTTCCGCATCAAGGCCTCGGACGAGTACCGCGCGGAGGCAGTCGCATTCGCCAGACGGGTGCTGGAGAACAACGCTAGATACGGACCGCTAACGATCATCAGCATTGCTCTGTCGATGCTGACCGGCAGCAGGCTGACGTTCTTCATCGACGGCCAGTACGTATGCTCCGGACTCGTCGCCAGCGCGCTGGAACGGACCGGCAGCATCTTCAACCGTTGCGCGGCGAACATCACGGCCGCTGATCTGGCGAAGTACTTCGACCCTGCGCAGCGGCCTTACCTGGCAGGGAGTGGGAAGTCGTCGCGGACTTCGATGCCGCCAAACGATGCCGAGGTACCGCGAAGACCGTCCGAACGCGCTGGACGCGCGACCGAAACCTAGCTTGGGATAGGTGTTCGACAGGTGGAATTCGATCGTCTTCGCGGAGAGGAAGAGCTGCGCGGCGGCCTCCACATTGGTGGCGCCGTCCGCGACGACCAGCGCGACCTGCAGCTCCTGGGGGGTGAGCTGGGTCGTTGAACGCTCGTGGCGGGGTCGCGACGTGATTCCCGTCGCGCGGAGCTCGGCTTCGGTGCGCTGGGCCCACAATCTCGCGCCGAGCCGGGTGAAGGTGGTTAGTGCATCGGCGAGCACCTGCCGGGCATCCGTCGGGCGACGGTGGCGGCGCAGGAACTCGCCGAAGCACAGCTGCGTGCGAGCCTGCTCGAACGGCTGCTGCGCCCGCTCGTGCCACTGCAGAGCCTTGACGAAAGCACCGTGTCCCTGCTCCTCGTCGGCGTAAAGCAGGCCGCGGCAGCGGGCGGCGACGGCGCATTCGGTCGGTCGGCCGGTCCTGTCGGCCTCTCTGACGAGCACGTCGAAGGCGCGCTGGGCGCGGTGTGGTTCCCCCGCTCGGATGTGCGCCTCGGCGAGGTCGCCCGCCCAGCTGAGTAGCACCGGGTTGCCGAGCCCGTGCGCGTAGGCGAACTCGGCGACAACGGAGAGGTGTTCTGCCTCCGGCCCGGACGACCGTCGCGAAGCTTGAGGCAGGACCGAATGACGGCGCGAGGATGGCAAATCTCGCAATCTTGCCCCGCAGCAATTCGGCACGGGTGGAGCAGTTGTTTGAGGAGGCGCTGCGACTTGATCCCGGCAATCATGCTATCCTACCGAGATACGCGATGTTCCTGGAGAATTGAGATCCGGCAAGGCGCGGCGTCTCTATGGGTGCGCGCCTTGAAAGCGGATGACTAGCCCTCTTTAGCCAACAAGCGATTTTGCTGCTACGATGCCTGCAGCTGCCGAGACTAGGAGTTGTACGAACAAGAAACAGCGCACTTGTAGCAATACGGTTTGGCTGTCACGTGCTGCTGCGAGCGTTGCTAAACGGAGGGCTGATAACAGGGCGCCATCGTCCCAGTTCTGAATACTAGACTCCTCAAGCAGTGCAGCATGATCAGCTTCAGTTAAGCGGTCGCAAATGATGACGATTACCGCAAGGAGTGCGCTGCCCGCCAGCAGCCACGCTGACCACCGATCCAAGTTCGAAGGGTTGCCTACCTGTAGGGCAGTACCGACAAGGGTTGCGACCACCGCTGTCGTAAAAGTCGCCACCAACTTCGCTGCGTCCGCTGCAGCTCTCTGCCGCGCGAAGATTCGGTCGGCTTGCCCTTCAAGCCACTCAGCTGAAGTTGCAGACACTGCAGCATCTTCTCACCCGGGTGGTACTTCGTCAGCATCGCGGTTACCGGGGGGTGCGCAGCAGAGCGGCGATGCGGTCGCGCTGCTCGGGGGCCAGTGGCGGGAACGAGTCGACGACAGCCCGGACGGGCTCGGCGGGCACCGCGGCGGCGCGCTCCAGAGTCGCGGGGTCGGTGCTGCTCAGCGGCAGCTTTTGTGCAGTCCGGACCGGCTGCCTCCGCGAGGGTGGCAGCGATCTGGGTGGGTCGGTGGAGTCGATACCCGGTGCTGTTGCGGTTGGTCGTGCATGCTCAGCGCTCCTTCGAGCTCGTGCCGTCCCCGGCAAACCGCCCCGTTCAGAGCTTGACGGGGCGCTCAACCGACAGCCGGGCCGGAGATCTAGGGGGCGGTGTCCCCCGGGATGCGCCGCAGCAGGTGCGGTCGGATGCTGACCGGCTGGTCGTCGTCATCGAATTGGACCTGCACCCGGTAAGTGCCCCGGCCGGTGACGTCACCGTGCTTGTGCAGCCGGGACGGTTGGGCCCCGTGGAGCTTGTCGACGGCGATCTGTTCGACCCGACACCCGATCGGAAGATGGATACCGTCGACGTCACGCCACGGGTCGTAAACGGGTCGGGAAGGCAAGGGCAGTCACCTCCGCCGTTGGGTGGGGACGGTCGCGGCGTGGCAGCTGCGGCAGTAGCCCTCGGGAGCGGCGACCAGCGCAGCGGGTAGCACTTCGGTGCCGCACAGCGCCACGTACCGGCCTTTGGCTCCGCGTCCGGTGGTCATCGCGGTATCGGTGAGCAGGTGCGCCTGGCCGCTGATGTCGACTACTTGGGTGGTCGTGGTGCGCTTGGTGATCACACGCCGCCCTGGCCGGTGTCTGCCGCCCATGTCAGCAACCCGGGTCGGCGTGGGGCGGCAACGTCACGTCGGCCGGCGGGTCACCAGGGCCAGCCCGCCGGCAGGTGCCGAACCGGGCGCCGTGCACCCGCAACGCGAACGCGACCCGGAGCAACACGGCCGGTCCGGTCTCCCAGCGCACGCCACCCACACCAACGGTGGTCACCTGGCTGCCCTCGCCTTCCGGGCGCTGCGGGCCGTGGTGATGACGGTGACTGAGGAGTCGGGCATGGTGTATGTCCACTTCTTCACGGATTTCTCGTTGGTGACCGGCTGGCCGCCGGGAGTTGAGCGTCGGGGGCCGCTTACTCAACCGACAGCCAGCCGGTAGTCCGTCGGGGCGGTCTTGGACGACCAGCCGCCAACCGTCCGGTTAGGTTAGGAACGCGGCGTTCACGATTGACCTGCTGACCAGAGCGACTCGACCAAGGTTTTGAGGTTGGCGCAGATTTCGTCGAGTTGGTTGCGCAACGTGCCTATGGTGGTGAGCTGGGTCGATATCTGGTGGAGACGGTGGTCAATCGCGGCAAGTATTTCCAGCAGGTCGTCATCAGAACGTCGCACCGGTTCCCCGGCAGAATCCGCGCTCATGGCGTGTTCACCCGATGCGCGGTTCGAGTGGGCCTGGCGTGGGTGGGCGGTTGTCCGGTAGGTCGGTTGGGGTGGTGGGTAGGACCGGCAGCGGTGGGGATACGGGGGTACGGCGCCGCCGGTCCTGCCAGCTCGGGGGCTCGGCTGGCGCGTACGTCGCGCCGAGGCCATACTTTCGTCCCGAGGCTGATCATGCCGATAAGACAACAGCAGTTCGGACCGTCACGGTAGGCGCAGCGCAGTCAGTTTCGCGCTATTCCGGAATCGAATATTCGACGGACGACTAATTGCTGTTCAGGGCGGTCCAGGCGTCTGAGATGATCTCGGGGAGGCTTGACTTCTCGGGTCGCCAGCCCAGTTCGGACCGGATGCGGGTGCTGTCGGCCAGCAGTGTCGCCGGTTCGTGCGCGGCGGTGGTGTGTCGTCGGGGGACGGGTCGTCCGGTCACTGTCTCGGCGGTGGTGATGACGTCGTGCACGGTGCTGGGGTGGCCGCTGCCGACGTTGTAGGCACGCCAGGTGCCTGGCTCGCAGGTGTGCAGGGCGAGGGCGAACGCGGTGGCCATGTCGGCCACGTGCACGAAGTCGCGGACTGCGGTGCCGTCGCCGTTGATGACTAGTTCGGGCGCGTGGCCTTGTTGGACGGCGAGGAGTTGGGGGATGAGGCGGGTGGTGTCGCGGTCTGGGTGTCCGGGCAGGGCTCCGGCCACGTTGAAGGCTCGCAGGCTGATTACTCCGATCGCTCCGGTAGTGGCGAGGTCTGCGGCTGCGTGGTCGGCGGCGAGCTTGCTGGTGGCATAGGGGCTGCTCGGTGCGACGGTCGCTGTCTCGCTGATTGGTTGCTCGGCTTGCTCGCCGTACACCGTGCAGGTGGATGCGAGGACTAGTCGCCCGGTACGGGCGGTGGCAAGTCCGTCGAGGATGGTCAGGGTGCCGCCGACGTTGGTGCGCCAGTAGTCGAGTGGACTGGTCCGGGACTGGCGAACCTTGGTCAGTCCGGCCAGGTGGCACACTGCGTCGACCTCGGCGACCGCTCTGGGCAGGGTGTCGGGTGTGCGCAGATCACCTTCGAGCCGCGAAACGCCCTGGGGCAGCGCGGACGCCCCGGAGCGGGTCAGCCCGGTCACTTCGTGCCCCTGTTCGACCAGCAGCGCGGCCACCGCGTAGCCGACGAAACCGGCGGCTCCGGTGACCAGAACCCTCATCGGCCGAGTAGTTGATGCCGGTACCGCCACGCCAGCTCAATGCAGGCACGGGAGATCGGCGACAACGGCTCAGTACGCAGCCGCTCGCGGGCCGCCTCAGTGAACGGGATTCCGACTGTGGGACGGCCGGCCTCGGTGCTGACCGCGGCACCTTCCTCATTCACGGCGACCATTTTTGAGAACAGCGCATCGAACACGGGTGCCGCGATGACCGCGACCGTCAGCAGCTCTACCCACAGGGTGAGCGGTTCGAGCACCATGGCGCAGGCGAAGACACCGAAGTCACCGGCCTGGCGTGCTCGCTCGAAGGACGCGAATGGTTCATCGGTGTCGTAGGCGATGGGCTCGACACTGTTGCCATCGTGCTCGCCGTTACCGAGGAACTCCTCGGAGAACTCGCGCTGGATGTTACGCCAGAGAGAGAAGTCATTGTTTTGATGTGCTGGTGCGAGGGCGGCGGGCTGGAAAACACCCGCAGGTACCACGTGGTACATGCCGCCAGCAGCGGCTACCGCGTTGGCGTCTCGCCGATGGAGGTACATACGGTGACCCTCGATGGAGTCGTGCCGGATCGTCAACGTATTGACACTGGGCAGCATCGGCCGCGCGGACAGGTCGAACGGGTCGACGATACTCCGGCGGAACGGCAGGTCCGCGAAACTCGGACGTTTTCGGCCCGCTGTGAGCCATGCTTGTGCGAACTCGTGGCCCAATGCTTCACCCACGTCAAGAACGTCGAAGTAGCTCGTGTAGTTGAACCCCAGCATTCCCCGGGAACCGGCCCATTCGACGTCGAGCAGTCGATAGCTGACGCGATTGTCGAGCAGTCTGGGCCGGGCAAGGTCGCGCAGCGCGCGGGAGTAGCGGTCATAACGCTCACCGCTGGCCATCAGAGGCCGCGCGCCTGCTGATTGTGCAACCTTACCGCCCAGCTGCGGTGTCGGTGATTCGGCGCGCCACGCCAGCTCGATGTCAGCCAGGTCCACCGGACCGTCGGGCATCCAGGTCGCCGAGGTGAGGACAGTCGTTCCGGGGATGCGCTGCTGCGCCGGATACAGCTCGGCGGCCAGATCACCCAGGACCGCGCGGTGGGCGTTGAGCTGGCACCGGGTGTCCCGCCAGCGTTCCTGGCTGTCCCGGACCGGGCCCGGCCGGTCGCTGACATGGGAGGCGAACGGGCGTGCGTCCGCCGAGTGGTCCGGCAGAACGCCGAGCCGCTCCGGCGGGATGCCGAGCATGCGCGCGATGTGACGCAGCTCCGTCACGTCTCGCAGTGCCTGGGTGCCTTTCTCCAGCTTGGACAGCCGCGACTGGGTGGTGTTCAGCTCGGCGGCTACGTCCTGCTGGGTCAGCCGCTCGTGCATGCGGTACCAGCGGATGATCTGCCCCACGTCCGAACCATCCGGCGGCGCGGAAGCGGCGTGCGCCACCTGCAACCAGCCCATGAAGCCTCCGTCCGCAGTGTCCTGAGCCGTTCCCCTCATGATCGTAGGTGAGGCAGTGGCGGTCAGGTCGTCCACCGCTGTCGCGGTGGGGTCCTCAGCGGCGTGAGCAGAACCGTCGAATGGCGGGCTGGTGGGCTCCGGCGGGGAGCCCGCGTCGGCGGCATTCCTAGCGAACCGTGCTCGGGTCCCCTCTCCGGCGCGTTCCAAGGTGGTATCCAGTGCTTGCTGCATCTCGGCGCTGGGTACGCGGTCCGGCTTCTGGCGCCACGTCGCGACCGTCCGCACGGCAGTGCCCAGATGTGCGGCAAACGACTCATTGGTCATCCGTAGCGCGGCTTGCAGCGCGCACGCGGTGCGACCTGTCCACAGCTGTACCGGCTCCATCAGAAATAGCCCCGAAGACCGCGAAGTGCACTACGAATGCACTGGAAGCGCACTGGTGATGCATCGTCGGTGCATGGTTGGTGTGACGGATTCGCTATTGACTTCTCGGCATGGAGAACAGCCACCAGAAACACTCAGCCCCTCACCCTTTTTCGGTTCGCGTCAACGAACCTGATCACCGCTTCGACGTTGGCGTTCATCTCTTCGAGTCGGTCACTCAACTCATCAATGGCGCCGAGCTTTGTCGCTATCTGCGCAAGCCGATACTCAATCGCGGCCAGTCTTCCCAGAACATCGTCATCAGAACGGCTCACCGGTTCGCCGATATCCGGAGCACGTTGACCCTTCAGTACCGCCACCAGGTGCTGCGGGTGCCACTCAAGCGCCATGGACAGCGCTTCCAACGTGCGGGCGCTGCGCCGACGCTGCGCAGAGTTGTGATAAAGCTCGCCGACCGTCGCCTTCGAGACCTGCGAGCGCTCAATCAGCTCGCGCTGATTGAGGCCGAGTTCTGTCATGCGCCGGCTGATCGCCTGCGCGACGGCCGCCCAGTCCTCCACCACATATTCCTCCGCGCTCCACCTTGGCGCCAAAGAGTAGCGCGGGCACATACAGCTTGACGGATGTATCCCGAGCAGGGCACATCCACGCACCCGTAGCGGATTAAATCATCCGAATAAGTGTCATGAAATCATCCGTCTGTTATTGATCAGAAGGGCTTCTTTCATGCGTACTGACATGCCCAACGCCGGGCGCCCGGCGTACTACACGGTTCGGGAAGCCGCCTGGATCCTTGGCGTCAAGCCCTCGACCGTCTCGCGCGCTATTCGTCTTGGCACGCTGCGCGCTGTGCGGCGGCACGGCCGGCTAGTGGTTCATGCCACTGCCCTGATTCGACTGCTTGGAGGGGCCACCGGCAACGATCCGCAGACCGGGGATAGCGGCTCGACCACCCGCGAAGGCGGGGGTGAGTCCCGATGAGTCAGATACCGGATGGTGCCGTGCTGGTCGTGGTGCTGGCCGTGGCCGGGTTGGGGATCTTGATGGCGTTTCGCAGCGGTGCCCGCAGCGGGCACCGCCTGGCCCGCCACAGTCAAGAAGTGACCCGCATGGGCGGCAACCTCATTCGGGCGCTGGGTACCGCAGCGTTCATCGTCGCCGTGCAGTGGGCGGTGGTGTTGTACACCTCCGATGCCCGCGCCTGGGGCGTGGTTCTGGGCATCCCCGCACTGTTCGCCGGTGCCGCGATCGCCCGGATGTTCTCCGTCACCGAAATCATCCACCCGCCCATCCACAAGCGGGATCGCCGATGACCGGCAACCTGCCACCACCACGAGACGAACCCCCACCAGAACCATCAGCAGGGAAAGGTGCTCTGACCTCTCTGCCTGTCGCGGCCCCGACGCGCGACATGGCGCCGGCCGAGCCGGTCCACGACGGCGAACTTGTGAACGACCTGCCGCGCGCCGTACGGCGGGCGATTGTCCGCCGGTTCGTGACCTGGTGGGCGCGTTCTCGGTCCGTGCCGGCCGCGCTCAAATCCCGCCAAGCGCTGAGGCAGGCAGCCAAAGACATGATCATGTGGGTCGTGCGCTCGCCGTTTCGATTCGTCGGTGCGGTCAGCCGGGGGATCGTCGTCGCCGTACGCGGGTGGCGTCAGTGGGTCCGGGTGCACGACTACCGGGAGGCAGCCGAACAGTCCGAGAAGCTGGCGGACAAGTTCATCGAGATCCGCGCCTTGACGTTGTTCCGATGGAAAGTCACCGCAGCCGTGACGGTGGCCGGCGCGGTGGCGGTGATCGTCGTCGATCTCGGCTACGGCACCGGTGCCCTGTGGATCACAGCCTGGGCCGGCGCGGTCGCACTGGCGATCACCGGCCGACGCCAGGACGGCTCACCGGGTCGTAAAGCGGTGTTGGCCGGTCCGCGCACGCTCACTTGGACCATGGACCCGCAAGTGTTGGTCGACGCGTTCCGCGACGCGAAGCTGATCGGCAAGGACGAAAGCTTGCGCCTGGTCGAGCGCGCCGCGCGGGTAGGTGAGGGATGGGCGATCACCGTTGACCTGCCGGCCACCCGCAAGGCGGCCGATACGATCAAAAATCGGGATGCGCTCGCCTCCGCCCTGGCAGTCGATGAGGTCCAGCTCATCGTCGAACGGGTGCGCGGCAAGGGCGGCCATGCGGGACGGGTGTTTATGTGGGTGGCCGACGAGGACCCCTACTCCGGTCCACCATTGCGAACGCCGTTGCTGGATGTGCAGTGCTGGGATGCGTGGCGGCCGGTGCCGTTTGGCCAGGACGCGCGGCAACGCCGGATCGACCTTCCCTTGGTGTGGACATCGCTGCTCGTGGGAGCGATTCCGCGACAAGGCAAGACCTTCGCGATTCGCCTACCTGCCGCCGGGCTGATCCTGGACCCGTACACACGACTGTATGTATTCGACGGCAAGGGCGGAAAGGACTGGGACGCCGCCGAAGCGGTCGCCTACCGGTTCGTGCGCGGCGACGAACTCGAACATGCCTACACCGTGCGCGATCATCTCGTGGAACTCGTGGCAGAAGTCCAATCCCGGTTCGCCCGGATGGCCACATTAGACGATGAGATCTGCCCAGAATCGAAGATCACACCGGCCATTTCGCGCGATGTGAGCCTCGGAATGCCGATCACGGCAGTGATCATCGACGAGGTCCACGTGTTCCTAGAAAACCCCACACACGCACAGATCGGCGGCAAGAAAATCACGCTAGGCGACTACATCGCCGATCTGCTGACCTACCTGGTTCGCAAGGGGCCAGCGGCCGGAATCGTCGTCATCCTGGCCACCCAACGCCCGGACTCCAACACCATCCCCTCACGGCTGCGGGCGGTACTCGGGTCACGGTTCGCCCTGCGGGTGATGGACTGGCGGGACTCCAACATCGTGTTGGGCGAGCAGATGAACACGCGCGGATACGACGCCTCCACCCTGCTCCCGTCCCACAAGGGGGTAGGGATTCTGCGGCCGGACGGCGAGACCGACGCCGGGGCAGACGTGCTGGCGATGACGGTACGCACGTACTACATGCCAAACCCGCAGTGGCGGGAGGTCTGCGCACGCGGGCGGGCGTTGCGGGAGTCAGCCGGAACGCTCGCCGGTCACGCGGCCGGTGACGATCAGCGACAGGCGATCGACCCTGCCAGCGTGGTGAAGGCTCTCGGTACCGCAGCCACCGTCGAGACGGAGGGGTGGAGTTCGGAGCGGTTACCCGAGTTGCCGGAACCCTTGGCATCCATTGTGGACCATCTCGGTGATGATCTCGGACCACACGGGCGGGAGTTCGTGCCCACGGCCGAGCTGACAGACGAACTGGACATGGAACCAAGCCTATTCGCTCGGCAAATGGGCGAGTTGGGGTGTCGGCCAACGCGCCAATACGTGCCAACCGACGACGGCGCGGCACGACGGGTGCGCGGCTATCTCACAGCAGACATCCGGGCAGCCATCGATCGAGCGGCGACCGACGAAACCGGCTCCGACGCAGCAACCGAAACAGACTGATTCGTCGGCCGGAAAGCCCACCAGCCACCCTAGTTGTCCCTGAGGAAAGGAACACATCTGACAGACAAGCCACACCACTCAAAACAACGACTCAGCACCACCACGGCACGAAGGAGCGCTGAGCATGCACGACCAACCGCGACAACACCAAATATCGACGCCACCGACCCACCCAGATCGCTGCCACCCTCGCGAAGGCAGCCGGTCCGGACTGCACAAGAGCTGCCGCCGAGCATCACCGACCCCGCGACCCTGGAGCGCGCCGCCGCGGTACTCGCCGAGCACGTCCGCGCCGTCATCGACTCGTTCCCGCCGCTGACCCCCGAGCAGCGGGACCGCCTCGCCGCTCTGCTGCGCACCCCCGGCAACCGGAAGGCGACCCCGCGGCATGACGAACCCCCGCACCGGGCCGGTTGCGGGAGTTCCTGAGTCCATCGAGCACCACGACGACTCGCTCGCCATACCCTGGCGTGGGAACCGACCACCCAAATGTCACAGCTACGCCGACACCGCGTCCCGGCGCTGTGAGCCGCTGGCCGATGGTCGGCGTGACCGGCTGGACCCGCCGCACCCAGGGCCGGTCACCCGCCGGGAGCACGGCCGGTACGACGAGTATCGCGATGTCCCGTCCCCCCGTGTCGAGAGTCGTTGACGTGACCTGTGTACCCGAGTTGGGCCGGCTGGGACAGCCTTAGCACCCCGTCCCAGACCTCGCTTCGATGAGCTTTCCGCAGGGCAACAACCATCGAAACCTGTCCCACCTCATCTGGCCCACACAGGTCCTGCGGGACACGTGGGACGCCTCGCAGTAGAAAAACCTTGGTTGTTACGTGTGTGCGGCCGTGCGGCAAGTCATGGGTTTCTCGATCACGCCTGTTGCGCTTTCGGTTCGATTCGGACGGTGGCCGGATCGAACCCCGGCCCCGGGCGCGTAATGGGCAACACGGTGACCGTCATCAGGCAATCGAGCACGGCACGGCGCCGGCCGATATCCAGCCCGGCCCACACTGCGTCCGGGTCCGGGGCATCCACGATCCCAGCCAGTGGGCTGCTGGAGGTCGCCGCAGCGATCTCGGCTTCGACGCGTTCCAGGCGTGCCGTGGCACGGCTGCGGGCAATCTGCGCCTCAGCCCGGGTCAACTCACCCTCGCCGAGCATCTCGGCGATCTCGGTCAGCCGGGCCCGGGCGGCGTTGGCGGTGGCGCGCAGCGCGGACAGGTCCACCTCCGGGGCGGCGGGGCGCAACAACCCGACAGCGTCCGGACGGGACAGCCGCTCCACGATGACCGCCTCAATATAGGCATCCAGCGGCCCGGCTTTTCGCACCACGTGACCGGTGGTGCCGCGCTCACCGGGACAGCGGTAGCACGGGATACCCCGCCCGGCCGTGGACACCCGCAGCGAGGGCCGCCCACACCCGGCGCAGCGGTAGATCCCCGACCCCAACCACTTCACCCGCGCGTCAGAAGGACTGGTACGCCGGGCCGGGTCGGTCAGGATCGCCACCACCGCCCGCCACTGCTCCTCGGGCACGATCGCGGGCCAGTTCGCCGGGCCGATCACCTGCCCCTGGTGCTGCCGCAATCCGGCGTTGCGGGCCTTGAGCACCAGCGCCCGCACCGCGTGCGCGTCCCACGCCCGAGCTTTCATACTGGTGGTCAGCCCGGTCGCGGTCAGGTCCCGCGCCACCGACCGCAGCGACGCACCCGCCAGCACCGACTCCACAGCGTCGCGCACCGCAGCGGCCTCGGGCTCCCGCACCGTCACCCCATCGTCCTCGTAACCGAACGGTCGCGGACCACCCGAGCGGCGACCGGCCCGCGCGCGCTGCAACGCCGCCGCCGCCACCCGCTCCCCACGGTGCTCGCTCTCATACCGGGCCAGGGTGCCCAGCGTGCGGGCCAGCATCCGCCCAGACGGACTCGACAGGTCCAACGGCCCAGCCGTCGCGGTGTGCGTCGGGACGTCCCGGCCGTCGTTGCACGCCGAGATGTAGTCCTCCAGCTCGATCGGGGAGCGGTGCAACCGGTCTGTGTGCCAGGCCAGCACAGCGTTAATGCGCCCGGCCCGGATCGCGTCGAGCATCGCCCGGTACCGCGGGCGCGGCTTGCCCGAGTAGGCGGACAAGTCGTTGTCGCTGAACACTTCGGCCACGATCCAGCCCAGCCGCTCGGCCAACGCCCGACAGTCAGCCTCCTGGCGCTCGACGCCCAGCCCGGCACCGGTCTTGTCGTTGCTGATCCGCGCGTAGATCGCGGCGATACGAGGGGCTTCTTCCGTCATACCGAGAGTGTGTCACATGTCAACTCTTCTCCACCGGAACACGCCGGGCGCGGGCTGTTGCAGCGCCCAGCCCCCCTCGCCTTTCAATCGATGGTCGTGTCGGCACGCGTCGCCCAGATTCGGTCCGATAGTGGCCCCGCCTTTGGCGTGGTCGTGGGTATGGTCTTTATCTGCGGTGTGGGCGGGAGCGCGGCAACCGATCATGGTGCAGTACCGGTCGCGGATCTCCAGGTAGCGGCGCAGCGCGGCGCCGGGGGCTCGCCGGTCGGCGTCAGCGTCAGCGTCATGCCGGCCCTCGTTGGGGATGTCGTGGGCGAGCTGGTGTGCCAAGTCAGCGACCACCCCGGCCCAGCCGCCCAGCGTGGTGGGATGGGCGGCCAGGTCGCGCAGCGCGGTCGAGGTCACCTGTAGTTCTACGATGGCCCGGCACGCCGCGGAGCGGGTCAGGGTGCCGAGGGGCCGGGCGCGGGTGATCCCGCAGTGGGTCAGTTGCCCGGGGGCGTCGGTGATCGCGAAGCGCCATTGGGCGCTGCCCAGGGTGGTGGCCAGGTCGCGGGCCAGTTCGGCGTGCACGAACCCCCACCCAGCCAACTCGGCCGGGTACTGGTCGAGGCCCAGCAGGGTGGACAACCGCACCCGCAACTCCAACCCGGCCCGCACTGTGGTGCGGGCCGGCCGGGTGGTGGGGGCAGCCGACGCCGGGGACCTGCATTCGCCGGCCTCCTCGCCGCCGGCACCGTCACCCTCGGGTACCACGTCCGCGGGCGCCACGTCCTCGGACCCAACGCCCGCAGGCTTGTCGTCGGCGGACTCGTTGTCGCCACCCTCAGCGACCTGCTCGCCTCCGTCGGGCTCTCGATCGTCGGGTCCGCCGCTGTCCGGTCCCTCAGTGTCGGGTCCGCTGTCGTCGTTGTCCTCGCCGCCGCCGTCGCTGTCGGGTTGGTCGGCGTTCGGAGCGGGCGCGGTGGTGAGGAGCTCGATAATGGCGGTGTCGCCCAGCCCGGTGTAACTGCCATCGGTCATCCCGAGGAACAAGTCCGCGCGAATATGGTCTATGGGACGGGCGTCACCGGCACGTTTCACGGCTTTGGCGAGCGTGTCGATGTGCCCGCTGGCCGCAGCCACCCGATTCAATGGAAGATTGTAACCGGATAGGTTCGCTGACCCGTCCGGATTGCGGTAGCCGACCACCTTGCGGTCGGCCAGAGCCTGTTCGTAGCGCCGCCGGGCCCACTCGGGATCGATGGCGATGGCCATCTTTTTGATTTGCTCGATCAGCTGCCCGGTGGTCAACTTCGGCGCCCGCGGCAGCAGCGCGGCGCATACCGCTCGAGCCTGTTCGGGCGACAGCTCGATGGTCCATTCCGAGAACACCCGGGCCCGCGGCTCGTCCAGTGCACCGGCGTCCATCGCGGCGTGCACCTGCGGTAACCGGGTCACCAGGTCATGGGCCAGCCAGAACTGCGCCTGCCCAGCGCGGCGGGTCAACACCAGGGCGGCGCGGATCTCGTCAGCGGAGAACTCATCGGGCAGCACCCTTCGAGTCAGGTCGCCCTCGGGTACCAGGCCACACACCCCGACTTCGGCCATCGCGGCCATCACCCGGGCCCGTTCGTGATTGGCTTGGCGGTACTGGGACTTCAGGACTTCCACACAATCGAAGCCTGACAACCGGGACAGCTCCAGACCCGCCAGAACACGCGCTAACTCCGGACCCGGAGCAATACCCGCCAGGTCCTCCGGAATCAGCTGCCGAACGCTCACGAACATCACGCTACAACGCCGCACCGACAAAACTGGGGCCGCCAGCGCGGCGAGCTCACAATCCGTCTCCATGAATTCCCGCTATGAGCTGAACAGGTTCGTTCGGCCAGCCGGAACATCCGGATCGCCCCGACACCATGTCTTTGTGGGTGACCGTTGCGGTCAGCACCCGCTCATTACGGCTATTGGGCGTGGGCTTCGAGCGCCAGTGCGTCGCGGAGCCGGGGTGCGTTCATCAAGCCTGCCGTTGGTCGCCCGGCGCGCTGGGCTTGCAGGAGGGTGGCTTCGACGTCGTCGATAGTGCTGCGCAGTTCGGCGAGGACGGTGCGATCGCTGGAGGCGGCGGCTTGCCGCGGGCTCAGATCACCGATCACGCCAGGAGTGTCGAGCCAGCTTGCTTCGGCGTCGTGGCTCATCCGGTCCGCAGCGTCGCCCACCTCGGCAGCGGATCCGACGTCGAGAAGGTAGCTCTCCAGGATGGCGGTCCGGGCCTCGCGGCCGCCGGGGTCCTGGCTGAGGCGCTCGGCGTGCCGATCGAGTTCGACCGCGTCCGGGGCGAGGTCGCGCAGGTGGGTCTCGAGTTCGGCCAGCCGCGCTGGCGAGTTCGCGCTTACCGTGAAGTCGTCGCCGGCACGGTGGATCTGGCCGAGGCTCAGCACCCGACCATCAGGCAAGTTCCGGTGCCAGGCGACCAGCTCGTTGCCGGTCTGGGTCAGCCGCTGGACGAGGCGGTCGAAGGTTTCTTGCGCGCGGGGTACCTGGTAGGTGACGTTGCAGTCGTACAGATCGTCGCCGTCACTGTTGCGAAGCTGGATGGGGGGCTCGGGAGCGAAGAAGTCCGCGAACTGCTCGATCGAGGGATCTGATGCGAGCAGGCTGACCAGCTCGCGGCGGCGGTGGCGGGGGACGTGGACGGGCAGCGCGAGCATGCAAGGCACGGTGCCGTCGTGCAGCAGCCGGCCGCAGAACAACTCCAGCCGCTGGGCAGATTGCGAGAACAGCTTGTCGACCAGGTGGATCGGGTCCCCATCCGGCAGCGCGCGCAGCGTGACGCTGGTGTCCCGCGCAATGTCGAGTGCCTCGTAGAGCGTGACCGGGATCCGCCGCCAGGCTTCGATGAGGTCGCGTTCATCTGGGCGCAGCCAGTGACCTCGGGCGGCGAGGAACCGCTCCACCAGACCGCCCTGGAACAGGGCGAGATCCAAAAAGAACATCGCGCACCGCTGCGCGTCCTCGGTGCGGTCGATCAGTGGGGTGATCATCTCGAGGCAGGGAGCGCGCTCAGCGTAGGTGCCCAACAGCGCGTAGACGAGCGGGGCTCGGGCGGTCAGGGCAGGTGGTGCGTCGCGCCGGCAGCAGAACTTGAACTTGCGGCCCGACCCGCACGGGCACGGGCTGTTGCGCCCGACATCGCTGGCCGTCGCGGTCGTGGCCATGGCGTCGCTCAGCCCCGGTCGCAGCGGGCTGGGAAGTTCGGCCCGCCGCAGGTACCTGTCCGCGGTGAGGTAATCGCCACGCGCCGCGGCGTACTGGGCGGCATCATGCAAGGCCGGCTCCAGAGCGGGGCGCACGATGAGCGCCTCGTCGATCAGCTCGCAGGCGGTTGCGGAGTCCCCGGCGCCTTCGGCTGCGCGTGCGCTCAGCAGCGCGACCGCGGCCTTGGCCTCCCTGCCGCGAGCCTGCGACCGCAGTGCCGCAAGCTGCGGCCCAACCGCACCGCCGTGTGCTGTGTGGCACTCGATCCGGCCGGACAGCGAGCTCAGCGCGTTATCCGTGGCCGAGGCCAGTGCATCGAGCAGGAACCGGATCTGGTCCCCATCCAGCGACTCCTCGGCGGTGAGCATTCCTGCGACGGTCTCGATGTCGATGAGCAGGTCATTCTCGGCGGGCACCTGTGCAGGGTAGTCGACCGAGGTGGGCACGCGCTCTCCGCGGCGTTGGCGTCGTGATCTCGGGGACAGCTAGGGGCATGCTGGGTGCTATGAGTCCGCGGGTGTTGGTGGTCGACGACGAGCCCGGGGTTCGGCGCGCGCTGGAGCGGGGGCTGCGTGCCGAAGGGATGCAGGTCGTCACCGCAACCGACGGGCCCAGCGGGCTACGCGCGGCACTGACCGGCAGTTTCGATGCGGTACTGCTGGACATCATGCTGCCGGGCCTGTCTGGCTACCGGGTGCTGGAGCGGTTGCGGGGGGCTGGGGTGGCCACCCCCGTGCTGCTCGTCTCGGCCAAGGACGGCGAGATCGACCAGGCCGACGGGCTGGACCTCGGCGCTGACGGCTACCTGGTCAAGCCGTTCTCCTTCGTCGTGCTGGTCGCCCAGCTGCGCGCCGTGCTGCGCCGGCACGCCGACCAGCGCCGGGAGACAGTGCTCACCCTGGGAGACCTGGTGATCGACCCGGCGCGGCGGCGGGTGAGCTGGGCCGGGCAGCCGGTGGCGCTGTCACCGCGAGAGTTCGCGGTGCTGGTGGCGCTGGCCCGCCGGGCCGGCAGCGTGGTGAGCAAGGACGAGCTGCTGCGCGCGGTGTGGGGCGATGAGCAGGCCGCCAGCCGCAACGCCGTGGAGGTCTACGTCGGCTACCTGCGCCGCAAATTGGACGCGGTGGGGGCCGGTGCTGTGCTGCAGACAGTGCGCGGGCACGGCTACGCAGTCGGTGTACTGGACGACCCGTGAACGCGCTGGGCGGTACATGGATGGGCCGGGTCTGGGTGAGTCGCCCGTTGCCGCTGCGAGTCGCCGCGGTCGTCACGGTGGTGGGTCTGGTGCTGTTCCTGCTGCTGGCCAAGGCCTCGACGGCAGTGGTGGCGCGGACGCTGACCCACGCCCTGGACGGCGAGTTGGCGGCCGCGGTGGCCGCCGCCGGGCCCGCCGTGATGGCCGGGCGCCCAGCTCCCCAGCCGGCGGGCGGCGAGGTCCGGATCCGGGTGCTGGACCGGGCTGGAACACCCGTCGACGGTGCCGCGCCGGCCCCGCTGTCCGCGCCGGACGTCCGCCGGCTGATGGCCGGGGAGGCCGCGTGGACGTTCGAGCCCGGCCGACCCAGCGACCCGACCCGATGGTCCGGGCGAGTGGTCAGCGCCCCGGACGGCACGCCCCGGCTGATTGTGGCTGGCGCTGAGTCGGTCGCCCACGCGACGCTGATCGGGCGAACCGGCGTCGTGCTCCTGGTGGCTGCAGTGCTGGCTGCGCTGGCGATGGGCGCGGCCGGTTGGGCGGCCGCCCGGTTCGCGTTGCGCCCGGTGGCCCGGATGCGGGTGGCGGCGACGGAGCTACCAGCGGGGGAGAGGTTGCCGCTGCCGGCGGCCCGGGATGAGCTGCGCACGCTGGCTGAGGCGCTCAACGACCTGCTGAGTCGCCGGGACGCGGCGACCGAGCGGCTGCGCCGGTTCACCGGGGATGCCGCGCACGAACTGCGCTCGCCGGTTGCGGCGATCCGGGCGCAGGCCGAGGTGGCGGTGACCCACCCGGATCCAGACCTGGCCGGGGCGACCCTGGAGGACGTCGCCGTCGAAGCGCAGCGGCTGTCCACGCTGCTCGATGATCTGCTCGCGCTGGCCAGGTCCGATGCGGGCGAGCGGTTGCCCGCTGAGCCGGTCGACCTCGCCGAGGTGGCCCGGCATGCGGCTCGCCGCGCGCAGAACGGGGAGGCCGCGGTCCAGGTTACCGCGCCCACACCGGCGGTACTGCACGCCGCGCCCAGCGACGTTGCCCGGGTGCTGGACAACTTGCTGGCCAACGCCGTGCGGCATGCCCAGCACACCGTGCGAGTAGCGGTACTGCCGGGTATTGACGAGGTGCGCGTGCTGGTCGACGACGACGGCGACGGGGTGCCTGCCGAGCACCGGGAGCGGGTGTTCGATCGGTTCCACCGGGTGCAGGGTGACCGCGATCGCGGCACCGGCGGGACTGGGCTCGGTCTGGCGCTAGTCGCTGAAACGGTGCGCCGTTACGGTGGCACCGCCCGGGTCGGCGAGGCCCCGGACGGCGGCGCCCGCTTCGAGGTGCACTGGCCAGTTGGCCGCCCTTCAAGGGCTACCAACCCGGTCTCGGACGGGCGTTAACCGCTACCAACCCCGACGAGCGCCCGCAGCGACCCCCGGTGCGGTGCGAGGATGTCCGTCGTGCCCGAGCCGCCAAGCACTGCGCTGACCAACGCCTCGCAGCCGGCGGTAGCCGAGCGATTGGTGGTCGCGGCAGCCGTGCTGCACCAGGGCCGGGTACTTGCCCAGCAGCGGGCGTTTCCGCCTGAGGCCGCGGGCCGCTGGGAACTGCCGGGTGGCCGGGTCGAGCCGGATGAGAGCGCCCGGGATGCCCTGGTCCGGGAATGCCGCGAAGAGCTGGCGGTCGAGGTCGTTCCGGGCGAGCAGCTCGGCCCGGACGTGCCGCTACCCGGCGGTGCCGTGCTGCGGGTGCACGCCGCGCAGCTGGCCGACCCGGCCGCGCAACCGCTCCCGGTTGAGCACGCCGCGCTGAGCTGGGTGGACGCCACCGAGCTGGCCGGACTGGATTGGCTGGACGCCGACCGCACCGTCCTACCCCATCTAGAGCTGCTCCTCCCACGACCCCCACTGCGACAAGCATCCATATCGCTGCCCGGGTGCTGTTCCGGCAGCGATAAGCATCCGTGTCGCGCTTTGGAGGGCATTCTGTACTGCGACAAGCATCCATGTGGCGGTTGGCGTGACGGTGAAAAGGGCCATCCCGGCGTGGCCGGGTAATGTGGGCATTCCCCGGCCACCATCGAGGAGTTCCCGCGTGCCCACCGCCGCCCCTACCCGCGTGCGCACCGACCTGCGCAACGTCGCCATCGTCGCGCATGTCGATCATGGTAAGACGACGCTTGTCGACGCCATGCTGCGCCAGTCCGGCGCGGTGACCACGCGCAGCGACGTGGACCGAGTGCTGGACTCCGGTGATCTGGAGCGGGAGAAGGGCATCACGATCCTGGCCAAGAACATGGCCGTCACCCGCTCCACACCGCACGGTGTTGTCACCATCAACGTGGTCGACACTCCCGGGCACGCCGATTTCGGCGGCGAGGTGGAGCGCGGACTGTCCATGGTGGACGGTGTCCTGCTGCTCGTCGACGCCAGCGAGGGACCGTTACCGCAGACCCGCTTCGTGCTCCGCAAGGCGCTGGCGGCGCACCTGCCGGTGGTGTTGGTGGTGAACAAGGTGGACCGGCCGGATGCCCGGATAGCGGAGGTCGTCGACGAGACCCACGACCTGCTGCTGGATCTCGCCGCGGACCTAGAAGGGCTGGAAGCCGACACCGCCACGGCGGTGCTGGACATGCCTGTGCTCTACGCCAGCGCCCGCGCGGGCCGCGCCAGCCTGACCCGCCCGCGCGATGGCGAACTGCCGGACGCCGAAGACCTCACCTGTCTGTTCGACGTCATCCTCGGGCACGTGCCGGCTCCTGCAGGCGATGCCGAGGCACCGTTGCAGGCACACGTCACCAACCTCGACGCATCGACCTTCCTGGGCCGGATCGCGCTGTGCCGGGTCCGTGCCGGGCGCCTGCACAAGGGCCAAACCGTGGCGTGGTGCCGGGAAGACGGGTCGATCCGGCAGGTCCGGATCACCGAACTGCTGCGCACCGAGGGGCTTAACCGGGTCCCGGCCGCCAGCGCGAAGGCCGGTGACCTGATCGCCATCGCGGGAATCGCGGAGATCACCATCGGTGACACGCTCGCCGACGTCGACGATCCCCGCCCGCTGCCCCGGATCACCGTGGACGAGCCGGTGATCGCGATGACGTTCGGGATCAACACCAGCCCGCTGGCCGGCCGCGGTGGGGGCAGCAGGCTCACCGCCCGCCTGGTTCGAAACCGGCTGGACGCCGAGCTGGTCGGCAACGTGAGCGTCCGGGTGTCGCCGACCGGATCCCCGGACACCTGGGAGGTGCAGGGCCGCGGTGAGCTGGCGCTGGCTGTCCTGGTGGAGACCATGCGGCGAGAGGGCTTCGAGCTGACCGTCGGCAAGCCACAGGTCGTCACCCGCACCGTGGACGGCACGCTGCAGGAACCGTTCGAACACCTCACCGTGGATCTACCCGAGGAGCACCTCGGTGCGGTGACTGAGCTGTTGGCAGCCCGCAAGGGCCGGGTGGAACAGATGGGCGCAACGTCGGGGGACGGCTGGGTGCGCCTGGACTTCACGGTGCCCTCGCGTGGGCTGATCGGTTTCCGCACCGAGTTCCTCACCACCACCCGCGGCACCGGCATCACCCACCACGTCTTCGATGGCTACCGCCCGTGGGCCGGCGAGCTGCGAACCCGTCGCGCCGGGTCGCTGGTCGCCGACCGGTCCGGCTCGGTCACCGGGTACGCGCTGGCGCAG
Organism: Pseudonocardiales bacterium; assembly: GCA_052390115.1. Lineage (GTDB taxonomy): Bacteria > Actinomycetota > Actinomycetes > Mycobacteriales > Pseudonocardiaceae. Next base: position 47,818 of record JBQTHE010000023.1, read on the forward strand.
CTGGCCGACCGGGGCACCTTCTTCGTGGAGCCCGGCGCGGCCGTCTACGCCGGGATGGTGGTTGGTGAGAATCCCCGCGCGGAGGACATGGATATCAACGTCTGCCGGGAGAAGAAGCTCACCAACATCCGCTCTTCCACCGGTGACGAGCTGGAGCGGTTGTCCCGGCCGCGGATGCTCGGGCTGGAGGAGGCATTGGAGTTCTGCGCCTCCGACGAGTGCGTCGAGGTGGCTCCGGATGTGGTACGGGTGCGCAAGATCGTTCTGGACGCCACCCAGCGCGCCCGGCAGCGCGCCCGTGAGCGGGTGACGCGGTCCTAGCCGAGGTATCCCGTGTCCCCGAGGTGACCGCGCTACGGCACCATATCGCCCCGTGAGAACGCTCGGCTGCGGGTGCAGGATGGTGACGGCGCTGATCGTCGGCGCCGCGCTCGCCGCGTGTACCGCGCAACCGCTCCCGGTCCTACCGGGCAACGGCCCCAACGGTCTGGTGACTTCCCCGGTCGCCCCGGCTCCCCCGCGGGAGGTAGTGCTCGGGATAGACCAGCTAGCCAGCGGTTTCAACCCGCACACCCTGGCGGACCTGACACCGGTCTCGGAAGCGGTCGCGGGCCTGCTGCTGCCCTCGGCGTTTCACCAGACGCCGGCGGGGCAGTGGGTTCTCGACGACACGCTGTTGGACTCCGCCAAGGTCACGAAAACCGCACCGTTCACCGTCACTTACCGGATCCGGCGCAATGCGCAATGGTCGGACGTCACCCCCATCGCCGCTGAGGACTTCGGCTACCTCGCCGAACAGATGCGCACCCAACCCGGGGTGCTGGATTCGGCCGGCTACCAGCTGATCGACCAGGTGGTTTCGCGGGACGGTGGCAAGACCGCCGAGGTGGTCTTTCACCGGCCCTACGCCGGCTGGCGCACCCTTTTCCGGCACCTGCTGCCCGCGCATCTGCTCAAGGATGCGCCGGGCGGTTGGAACAAGGGCCTCGACGCCGACCTCCCGGTCTCCGGTGGCCCGTTCGCGATGGTCTCGGTAGACGAATCCCGCGGGGAGATGGTGCTGGTCCGCAACGATCGGTACTGGGACACCCCGGCGCAGGTGGATCGGATCCTGTTCCGCCAGGGCAGCGACGCGGCTCTCGCGGAGGCGCTGCGTACCGGTGGGGTCCAGGCCGCCCTGTTCGGCCGCCCCAATGCCATCACCGAGTCGCTGCTGCGCACCGGTGACGGCGGTGCAGGCATTGGAGCGGACCTGGCGGTGACCCCGGTCGTCGTGCCGCGTCCGGTGCTCGCCTCGGTGCTGCTACGCCCGGCCAGCCAGGTGCTGGACGACCACCGGGTGCGTACTGCGGTGGCGGCGGCGCTGGACCGCTCGTCGCTGATAGCCACCGGAGTGGCCAGCGGTCCCTCCGCGGCGCTGCGCGCTGACTCCGCGGTGCTCGCCCCCTCAGCGCCGGGTTACCGGGCCACCGCGCCGGTCGCCGGGTTCCCCGTGGAGCCGGATCCGGACACCGTGCGCCGGTTGCTCACCGAAGCCGGGTACATCCGTGGTCCCGGCTGGGAACGCGCGGGGCAGCCACTGCGGCTGGTGGTGGCCGCGCCGGCGGATCGGGAACCGTACGGGACGCTCGCCGCACGGGTGGTCGATCAGCTTCGGACCGCGGGGATCGAGGCGCAGCTGCTTGAGGTCGACCCCGACGAGTTGTTCGGCACCATGCTCGGCCCGGAGCCGGGAATCAACGAGGTGTCGTTCCGTCCAGGAACGGCGGAGGCGGCCAACCCAGGAGCTGGCATCCCAGGAGTTGACATTGTTGTGCTGCCGCATCCGGTAGCGGGCCACCCCGCCACCCAGTTGGCATCCTGGTACGGCTGCCCGTTGGTGGTGCCGGCCAGGCTGGCGCCCGCCCCACCCAATCCTGCGGGACTGTGTGACCTGACCCTGCAGCCGCTCATCGAACGGGCGCTCACCCAGGACGACCCGATGGGCACGGTGGCTCCTACCGTCGAGTCGGCACTGTGGAAGCGGGCTGTGACGATCCCGCTCTACCAGCAGGTTTCGCTACTGGTCAGCACAAATCGGCTACACATTACGGCGCCGGGGACGGTGCTGGAAGGTCCTCTCGACGGCGCCGCGCGCTGGCAGCTTCGCAGGTGAGGGAGGAGGTCTTTTGACGGGAAAGTCGAGGCGGATACCGCACCTGATCAGCCTCCTGGTGGGGATTGCCTGCCTTGTCCTCGCCGGTTGCGTTGCCGATAGTGAGACTGACCGTCCCGCTATCGGCAACGGCGACGGGCTGGCGGAGATGGGCGCGGGCGGCGACAACGGAGACGGATCATATCGGGCTCCCCAGGTCCCACCCGGACCTGGGATCGTCATCGCAAACGATGCGCTTTACTCCTCGTACAACAACAAGACTGCGCAGGCGAACAACGACCCGGGCAACGCTCTGGTGCTCAACCAGGTCCTCGTGGACCCGTTCATCGTCGACGGAAACGGCGAATTCCTCCTCAATTCCGACGTGCTGGTGTCAGCCGAGCTGACGTCGAAGGACCCTCAGGTCGTCACGTACAAGACCAAGCCGAACGTCACGTGGTCGGATGGCGAGCCGTGGGACTGCGACGATTTCTACCTCGCCTGGCTGGCCGGCAGCGGGAAAGCACCGTACTTCACGCCGGCGACAACGCGAGGATACGAGCGGGCGACTGGTGAGTGTCGTGACCAGAACACCTTCGTCGAGACCTACCAGTCACCGTACGCTGACTGGCAGCGAAACTATATTCATAACGCCATCCTTCCGGCGCACATCCTCGAGCGGGAGACCGGGATCGCCGACGTCACCGCGCTGAGCCCGCAGTCCGCGCCGGCCGACCTGAAGAAGGCCGGCGACTTCTGGAACAGCGCCTGGACCGGTTTCAACGCCACCACGATGCCGGGATCGGGCCCGTATCGGATCGACAGCTCCACGCCGGGTGAGGAGACCGTGCTGACCCGCAACAAGGCGTGGGCGGGCTACCCCGGAGGTCCGGAGCGAATCGTTTTCACGTCCGTCGCCGACGGCGCCGCCGCAGTGGCCGGCCTGCAGGACCATCAGTTCAGTGTGGTGCAACCGCCGGCCGATCCACTGCTGGCCGATCGGCTGCGCGCGCTTTCGGGTCGGGGCGTGATATTCGAGGCGCGGGGCGGGCCCACGGCCGACCACTTGGACCTCAATCTGGCTAGTGCGCTGTTCAAGGATCCGGTCGTCCGGATCGCTTTCGCCCAGTGCGTCGATCGCAATAAACTGGTCGACGAACTGGTCCGCGGTGTGCTCCCGCAGACGCAGCCATTGGGAAGCCTTGCATTTCTCCCGGGTGATGCGGCCTACGATGATCTCTACTCCGAGAAGATGGTCGCCGACGCGCAGAAAGCGCAGGTGACGCTGGAGCGGGCGGGTTGGGTGCTGGGCCGCGACGGAGTGTATTCGCGGGGGAGTCAGCGCCTGTCCTTCTCCATCAGCCATGATGCTTCGCCGGATCATGCCCGGGCGGTTGAGCTCATCCGGACACAATGCCGGCAGGCTGGGATGGAGATCGCTGACGGGGCTACTCCAGGGGGTCTGGGCGAGGTGCTCGCCCGCGGAACGTTCGATGTCGCCCTCACGACGAGCTCGCGTACTCCGGGGGTGTGGTCTCTGACCGACCGTCACGCGACCAAAGGCAGGTTCAACTACCAGGGCTACACCAATCCTGAGGTCGACGCTGCGCTGGGCGTCGCGCAGACGCAGTACGCCGAGTCCACCCAGACAGACGCCCTTCGGAAAGCGGATCGGCTCCTCGCCGATGACCTGGTATCGCTTCCGCTGTACCAAGTTCCGATCATGTGGGCCTACACCGGCAACATCGACAGCGTCTACCGCCATGGTTCGAGCGGCGTCACCTGGAACGCCAACGAGTGGAAGGTGAGCTGACCCCACACCCCGCGTTCTGGAGACAGAACGCGGTTATGGACCCGAACTACCGCGTTCTGTCTCCAGAACGCAGCACCCAGCGCAGACCTACCACCGGGCGGTGGGCGTAGGGTCACCGTCCCATGGGGTCCATGAGGCGATCAGGGATGCTGCGCGTGGGTGCGGTCGTCGCGAGTGCCATCGTGGTGCTTGCGGCCTGTGGTGGTGGCGGTGGTGCCGGTGACGGTCAGCGCCAGACCGGGTTAGCGTTCGCCGCCTGCGAATCGAACCCGAACACCTGCAACTCCGCCGAGCGCGGCAAGGTTCAGCAAGGTGGCCAGCTCGTCTACGTCATAGAAAAGAACATCGCGAACTGGAACCTGCTGTCCAGCGAAGGCAACGTGCTCGAGACCGGCTGGGTACTCAAGGGACTGCTGCCCCCCACGTTCATTACCCAGCCGGACCTCACGGTGACGATGAACAATGATCTGCTCGAATCGGCCAAGGTGACCAACACCCAACCGCAGACCATCGTCTACAAGATCAAGGCAAACGCGGTGTGGTCGGACGGGACGCCGATCACCGCGGATGACTTCGTCTACAACTGGAAGGTCCAGAACGGGCGGGACTGCCCGAACTGCACGCCAGCCTCTACCGCAGGCTTCGATCAGGTTCGATCGGTCGCCGGTTCGGACAACGGCAAGACGGTGACAGCGACGCTGTCCAAACCGTTCACCGACTGGAAGCAGATCTGGGGGAGCGGCTCACCGCTCTACCCTGCTCACATTGCCGCGCAGCATGGGGACATCAACACTGCGCAGGGACTGGCCGCGTCGTTCACCTGGTTCGGCACCACGGTACCGAACTACTCCGGTGGGCCCTTCCAGATCGACAACTTCAGGAACAAGGAATCCGTCACCCTGGTGCCCAACCCCAAGTGGTACGGGAAGCGCCCGAAGCTCGACCGGCTGATCTATCGGGTCATCACCGATGCCAACCAGGAGCCGACGGCGCTGCAGAACCGGGAGGTCCAGGTCATCTACCCGCAGCCGCAGGTCGACCTGGTGCAGCAGGTGCGAAACATTCCAGGCGTCTCCTCCTTCATCGGGCTCGGACTGAGCTGGGAGCACTTCGATCTCAACCTGAGTAACAGGTTTCTGGCCGACCCGGCACTGCGCACAGCCATCTTCACCGCAGTCGATCGGCAGGCCATCATCGACAAGACCGTGGGCCAGTTCACCGATAAGGTGCAACCGCTGAACAGCCACAACTTCGTTCCCCAGGAGAGCGGTTACGAGGACGTGGTCAGCGAGTCCGGTCAGGGTTCTGGCAACGTGGCACGGGCTAAAGAGATTCTCGCGGCGGCCGGCTACAAGATCGAAGGTGACCAGCTTCGGACACCGTTCAGGAGGCCGGTGCCGCCGCTGCGGATGCGCTACACCGTCGGTAACCAGATCCGCCAGGCTGAGTGCGAACTGTTCGCCCAGCAGGTGAAGCCCCTGGGCATCACCGTGCAGGTGGTGCCGACCGACGACCTTGGCGGCACGCTGTCCAAGAGGGACTTCGACATCGCGGTCTACGCCTGGGTCGCCAGTCCCTTCCCCTACGCCAATGCGGTGCAGCTCTGGACCACCGGGCAGGGAAACAACTTCGGCAACTACAGCAACCCGAACGTCGACCGCCTGATTACCGCAGCGGTGAGCCAGACGGACGAGACGCTGGCCAAGGAGATGCTCAACCAGGCGGACCGGCTGCTGACCAAGGATGCCTACGTGCTTCCGCTGTACCAGAAGCCGACGTTTATCGCGCTGTATGACAACATCGCGAACGTCCGCAACAACTCCTCGCTGGACGGTCCGTCCTACAACGTCGCGGAGTGGGGCTTCCGCTCCGCCGGCTGATCACCATGCTTGCCTATGCAGTGCGCCGGATCCTCGTCTCAGTGCCGATTCTGGCCATCGCAACATTCGTCGTTTTCGTCATGGTGTCGCTGTCCGGCGATCCGCTCTCCGAGCTCAAGACCCGCAATCCGCCGCCACCGCCCCGCACCCTCGAGCTGGAAGCCCAACGGCTGCATCTCGACGAGCCGCTGCTGGCACGTTACTGGCACTGGCTGACCGGGGTCATCCACGGTGACTTCGGCCCATCGGTGCAGTCCACCCAGGCGATCGGCCCAGAGCTGGCCGCGCGCTTCCTGGTCACGTTCCGCCTCATCGCAGTGGCGATGCTGCTGGCGGTGGTACTCGCCGTTCTTGTCGGAGTGATCAGCGCGGTCAAGCAATACTCCGGGACCGACTACACGTTCACCTTCTTCGGGTTCCTGTTCCTGGCCATGCCGTCCTTCTGGTTCGCGATACTGCTCAAGGAAGCCGGCATCAGCTTCAATGATGCGGTCGGCAGGCAGGTACTGTTCACCATCGGTGACAGCTCGGTCTACGTCGAGGGCGGTGCCTGGGCGACGATCACCGACATTGTCGGTCATATGATCCTGCCGACGATTTCCCTGGCGCTGCTGTCATTCGCGGCCTGGAGCCGCTTCCAGCGGGCCGCGATGCTCGAAGTGCTCAACAGCGACTATGTCCGGTTGGCCCGGGCCAAGGGGCTGCGGCGGGGCACGGTGATGACCCGGCACGCCCTGCGTACCGCGCTGATCCCGCTGACCACGGTCACCGCGCTGGATCTCGGTGCGATCATCTCCGGGGCCATCGTCACCGAGAACGTGTACCAGTGGCGAGGGGCGGGCAGTTTCCTGCTCGAATCGGTTCAGCGCTACGACGTCTATGCCGTCGCAGGGTGGCTGCTGATCGCAGCAACCTTCGTCATCCTGTTCAACCTGGCAGCTGACCTGCTCTACGCCGTGCTCGACCCGCGGATCCGTTATGCCTGACCGGGAGTTCACCATCACCGAGCGCAGTCAGGCGCAGCTGGTTGCGCGCCGCTTCCGGCAGCACCGGCTGGCCGTGGCAAGCCTGGTCGTGCTGCTGGCGCTGGTGGTGCTGGCCTTCGTCGGTGGCTGGTTGTGGAAGTACTCCGGTGCCGACCTCACCCCGGATGAGTCGCAGCCGCCGTCCTGGAACCACCCTTTCGGCACCGACGCAGTGGGGCGCGACACCTTCGCCCAGGTGCTGCGCGGCACCCAGATCTCGATCGGGATCTCGGTGCTGGTCGCGGTGTTCGCCACCCTGATAGGAACCGTCTGGGGAGCCGCTGCGGGCTACTACCGGGGCACGGTCGACACCGTGATGATGCGCATTGTCGACCTCGTCCTCACCCTGCCGCTGCTCGCGGTCGCTGTGGTACTGGGGCACAACGCAGGGGGCAGCTGGTGGCTGACCGCCGCGGTGATCACTGGGCTGTCCTGGGCCTACGTCGCCCGGGTGGTGCGCGGCATCGTGCTCTCGCTGCGGGAGAAGGAGTTCATCGAGGCAGCCAAGGCGCTCGGTGCCAGTGATGCCAGGATCATCTTCCGGCACTTGGTGCCCAACGCGCTGGGCTCGATCATCGTGAATGCCACGATCCTGGTCGCCTTTGCGATCCTGGCTGAGACCGCCCTGTCCTACCTCGGTTTCGGGGTGCGGGCCCCGGACACCTCGCTCGGGCTGCTGGTCAGCCAGGCACAGACGGCGGTGCAGACCCGACCGTGGTTGTTCTACTTCCCAGGCTTGTTCATCATCCTGATCGCGCTGTCCATCAACTTCATCGGAGACGGCCTGCGCGACGCCTTCGACCCCCAGCAGACGAAAGTACGCAGATGACCCCCACCCCGGCGTGTCCGTGCCCCGTGCACCGCGTGTCCGTCTCCTGTGCCCGGTGTGTCGGCATCTGGTGCCCGTCGTGGCGTCCGTGACGTCTGTGACATCCAGGGGAGACGCCGTGCTCGACGTCGCGGACCTGCGGGTGGAGTTTCGCACCGACGAGGGCCAGGTGCAGGCCGTGCGCGGGGTGAGCTACCAGCTCCGTCGCGGTGAGGTGCTTGGCATCGTCGGCGAGTCGGGTTCCGGCAAGTCGGTGACCTCGCTGGCCATGATGGGGTTGCTGCCCGGCACGGCACGAGCATCCGGCTCGGTGCGCTTCAGCAGCTGTTCGGGGGGCCGTCGGGAAGATACCGAGCTGCTCGGGGCGTCGGACAAAGAGCTCAGCCGGGTCCGGGGCCAGAAGATCGCGATGATCTTCCAGGACCCGATGACCTCGCTCAACCCGGTCTATCCCGTCGGGTACCAGGTCGCCGAGGCGATCCGGGCGCACCATGACGTCACCCGCGATGCGGCGCTCAAGCAGGCGGTGGAGCTGCTCGACCTGGTCAGCATCCCCAACCCGATCGAGCGGGCCCGCAGCTACCCGCACGAGTTGTCCGGCGGGATGCGGCAGCGGGTGGTGATCGCTATCGCGATGGCCAACCGGCCCGAGGTGATCATCGCGGACGAGCCCACCACCGCGCTGGACGTGACCGTGCAGGCGCAGATCCTGGAGGCGCTGCACACCGCGAAGGTGGAGACCGCAGCGGCCATGCTGCTCATCACCCACGATCTCGGGGTGATCGCCGGGCAAGCCGACCGGGTGCTGGTGATGTATGCCGGCCGGGTCGTCGAAGCCGGCACCGTCGAGGAGATCTTCTACGCTCCGCGGATGCCTTACACGCTGGGGCTGCTGGGCAGCCTGCCCCGGCTGGACCTGCGGAGGCAGCGGCTGTACCCGATCAGCGGCGCGCCCCCCTCGGCGATCAACATGCCACCGGGCTGCCCGTTTACTCCCCGCTGTCCGCTGGCCGCTGCGGTCTGCGAGACAGATGAACCCCCACTGGCCCCGACCGGCACCGCCGGGCATCTGTCGGCCTGCCACTTCAGCGCCCGCCTGGACGGGTTGAAGCCGGCTGATCTGTTCCACCCCATCTCCCGGGACACAACATCATGACCGCCGACGCACGTCGTCCCGCGGAGGCGGCATTGTGACCGCCGACGCACTTCGTCCCGCGGAGGCGGCATTGTGACCGCCGACGCACGTCGTCCCGCGGAGGCGGCATGATGACCGCCGACGCACGTCGTCCCGCGGAGGCGGCATGATGACCGGGCAGCCCGTGTTGTCGGTGCGAAACCTGGTCAAGCACTTCCCGGTGCGCGGCCGCGGCTTGATCCGTCGCCAGCTCGGCGACGTGCACGCCGTCTGCGACGTGTCGTTCGACCTGTACCCGCACGAAACGCTGGCGTTGGTCGGTGAGTCAGGCTGCGGCAAGACCACCACCGCGCGGGTGCTGCTCAACCTGCAGCCCGCCACGGCTGGTCATGTTCATTACGAGGGCACCGACCTGACCCTGCTGTCCCGCAAGGCCATGCAGCGGCTGCGCCGCGAACTGCAGATCGTCTTTCAGGATCCCTATGCTGCACTCGACCCGCGGCTGCCGGTGAACGAGATCGTCGCCGAACCGCTGCGCATCCACGGCCTCTACTACCCTTCCGGTCGGGATGCCGTGCGGGAGTTGCTTGCGCTGGTCGGGCTCAAGCCCGAGCATGGCAACCGATTCCCGCACGAGTTCTCCGGGGGGCAGCGGCAACGGATCGGCATCGCCCGCGCGCTGGCGCTGCGACCGAAGGTTCTCGTCCTGGACGAGCCGGTGTCCGCGCTGGACGTCTCCATCCAGGCCGGTGTACTCAATCTGCTGGAAGACCTGCAGGCGCAGCTGGGCCTGTCCTACCTGTTCGTGTCGCACGACCTGTCGGTGGTGCGACACGTGGCCGACCGGGTCGCCGTGATGTACCTGGGTCGCATCGTGGAGACAGGTACGGCTGATGAGCTGTTCAGCGCGCCGGCGCATCCGTACACCCAGGCCCTGATCTCGGCGATCCCGCTGCCTGACCCGCACAAGGAGCGAGCCCGGCAGCGGATCATCCTCAGCGGTGACGTGCCCAGCCCGGCGAATCCGCCCTCGGGCTGCCGGTTCCGCACCCGCTGCCCCTTGTTCGCCACCCAGCTCACCGACACCCAACGCCACCGCTGCACCACCGAAATCCCACCCCTGATCACCCACGCCCACGCCCACCCCACCGCCTGCCACCACACCGAACTCTCATCCCCCTCCACGTTGAGCGGGCTGGGCGTGGCTATCGGCGACGATTTACCCCGCTAAGCCCGCTCAATGCGGGGGCGGTGGGTGGGTTCGTCGTAAGGTCGTGGGGTGGTGACGGGGCTGTGGCGGCTGCTGCTGGTGCATGCGCATCCGGATGACGAGACGCTGTGGACTGGCGGGATGATCGCCCGTTATGCCGCTGCCGGCGTCGGCGTGACGTTGGTGACCTGCACGCTCGGTGAGCAGGGTGAGGTACTCACCCCCGAGTTGCGCGACCTGGCCGCCGATCGAGCCGATCAGCTCGGCGGCTACCGGGTGGGAGAGCTGCACGCGGCTTGCGCCGCGCTCGGTATCACCGACCAGCGGTTCCTCGGCGGGATCGGCCGGTGGCGCGACTCCGGCATGGTCGTCGAGCCTGGCGCCAGGGCGAGTGTGCCACCGGACCTACATCCCCGGGCGTTCGCCGCTGGGGTGCTCGCTGAGCAGGTCGAGGCGCTGGTCGAGGTGCTCGGACAGGTGCGCCCGCAAGTCGTGGTGAGCTACGGCCCGGACGGCGGCTACGGCCATCCTGACCACGTCCGCGCACACCAGGTGACGATGGCCGCGGCGGCGCGGGTACCCGAGGTGGTCCGGGTGTTCTGGGCGGTGCAGCCCGTCTCGGCGGTGGCCGACGGGATCGCCGCGCTGCACGCGATGCCCGGGTTGCCCTTCCCGCTGCCGCACGCCGACGGGCTGCCCGGGGTGGCCGATGCCGAGGTGACCACCAGGCTGGACGTCACCGCCCACCGCAGCGCCGTGCTCGCGGCGATGCGTGCTCACCGCACCCAAGTCAGGGTGTGGGCTGCCGGCCCGCACCAGGCGTTCGCCTTGTCCGACGGAATTGCCCGGCCGGTGCTCGACACCGAGCACCTCACCCTCGCGCGCGGTCCGGCCGATGGGGCACATGGCGACCTGTTCGGCGGGTTGCCCGGACCGTTGACCACGGCACGATGAGCCCCGGATGAGTATCGCCGCGCGCATCACCCTGGTGGTGCTGGTGTTCGATGCTGTGGCACTGGCCGCAGTGGAGCTGTTGTATCTCCCGTTGCGGGTGGGCGCAGTGCCGGTTCCGGCGACGATCCTGCTCGCGGTGGTGAGCACGCGGTGGCTGGTGCGTAGCGCGGCGGAGTTGGGTGGGCCGCGGTCGGTGGCCGCGGTGCCGCTGGTGGTCTGGCTGCTCGCGCTCGGTGTGCTCGGTGTCGCCGGGCCGGGAGGCGACGTGCTGCTTCCTTCGGACTGGCGTTCGCTGCTGCTGCTGGGCGGCGGGCTGTTCCCCGCAGCCCTGGTGCTGGGTCGGGTACTGGCGCGCCCCGTCGTTGCAATCTCGGCTCGTGGTGGGGTCGGTGGTCACCAGCCGGTTACCGGAGATACTGTGCAGGTAGACGGTCCGTCCGGGTACCGTGAGTGAGGAGCAGGAGAACCCCCGTGACCTATGTGATCGCAGAGCCCTGCGTGGACGTCATGGATAAATCGTGCATCGAGGAATGCCCGGTGGACTGCATCTACGAGGGTGCCCGGATGCTCTACATCCAACCCGACGAGTGCGTCGACTGCGGTGCCTGCGAGCCTGTCTGCCCAGTGGAGGCCATCTACTACGAAGACGACGTCCCCGAGCAGTGGAAGGACTACACCAAGGCCAACGCCGACTTCTTCGCCGAACTGGGTTCGCCCGGCGGGGCGTCGAAGGTCGGCCAGGTCAACGATGACCCGCCGATGGTCGTCAGCCTGCCACCGCAGAACGAGGAGTGACGCGGGGATGACCCCGGGCGCGACGCGCCTGGGCCTCCCCGACTTCCCCTGGGACCGCCTTGCGAGCGAGACCCGCCGAGCGACGGAGTATCCCGGAGGTGCCGTTGACCTGTCCGTCGGCACCCCGGTGGACCCGGTACCCGAGGTCGTGCGGGCCGCGTTGCATTCGGTGTCGGCGCTGCCCGGCTATCCCAGCACGCACGGCACGGCAGAGCTTCGCCAGGCCGCCGTCGCCGCGCTGGAGCGACGTCACGGCGTGACCGGTGTGCCGGTTGAGGCGGTGCTACCCACCGTGGGCTCCAAGGAGCTGGTGGCCTGGCTGCCTACGCTGCTCGGGCTCGGACCTGGGGACATTGTGGCGCTGCCGGAATTGGCCTACCCCACCTACGAGGTCGGCGTGCGGCTGGCCGGCGCGACCGCAGTGCGGCTCGCCGATGACGAACCCGCTGCCCCGGGCACCCGGCTGCGCTGGCTGAACTCGCCGAGCAACCCCACCGGTGACGTCGCGCCCGCAGGGGTGCTCGCCATCGCGGTGCGTCAGGCCAGAGAGATTGGTGCTGTGGTGGCCTCCGACGAGTGCTACCTCGCGCTGGGCTGGGAGGCGCAGCCGGTCTCGGTGCTGCACGAGCAGGTGTGTGGTGGAGATCACAGCGGGTTGCTGGCGGTGCACTCGTTGTCCAAGTCGTCCAACCTGGCCGGCTACCGGGCTGGTTTCGTGGCCGGTGACCCTGGGTTGGTCGCCGACCTGCTCGCGGTGCGCAAGCACGCCGGGATGATCGTCCCCCGGCCGGTGCAGCAGGCGATGGTGGCCGCGCTGTCCGACGATACGCACGTTGCGCAGCAGCGTGACCGGTACGCCCGGCGCCGGGGGTTGGTGCGGGCCGCGCTGGACCGGGCCGGCTTGCGGGTGGATCGGTCCGAGGGCGGGCTGTACCTGTGGTGCACCGCAGGTGAGCCGTGCTGGGACACCGTGGCGAGGCTGGCCGAGGTCGGTGTGCTCGTCGCCCCCGGTGACTTCTACGGTCCCTCCGGTTCGCGACACATCCGGGTCGGGCTGACTGCAACGGACGAGCGGGTCGGCGTCGCCGTGCAGCGGCTGGCCGAGCTGCCGTGACCGGTGGCACACAGCGTGTATGACCGATGTGAGTAAGCAGCATGGGCTGATCGGGGGATTTCGGGGTGTCCGGGGGCGTCGGGCCCCGCTTCGTCGCGGGGGCTTGCGCAGGGCTCGACCGGTGCGCAGCCGCTGAGTCAGATCGCGCCGCAACGCGCTCCGGCCCTGCACGTCGTCTCGTGGGACACCCACATCTCCGGATCATCGGGGAAGTCCACCCGCAGCCGCGCGGCTATCTGCTCGGGCCCAAGCGGGATCTGAGTAGCAGCGGTACCGGATCCTCCGCTAAACCGGTTGTGGGGTGGCTCAGTCAGGGAAGGCGTCGTCATCGGGGAGCGGATCCTCGGCGGGCGTGGGCGAGCCGGGCCAGCTCGGCGGCGTCCGCTGCCGGATGCGACCTGCAGGGTGGCGATGCGCAGTTCGGCCAGTACGGAGGCGATCGGTCGTCGTCGAGGTCGGACACGCCCTAGCTGGCCCCCGCTTGGTCTAGGCCCGGTAGGAACAACCGAACGAGAGTCACGCTAGCGACGTGTCAGAAAGTACGCTGGTTGGCGGTGGATCGAGGGCGGTGATCAACGGAACCTTGATGATCACCTTGGGGATTATGTCCGCATGCCCCCCGCGATCTCTGGCGTATAACCCACACCGCAGGCCAAACCCTAACGGACGACTTTGCCAGATCCTGACCGTCACCGCACGTGTTGGTACTCATCCAGAGCGACGGATCATCAGACGATCACGTCGACGGCATCACCTGAAGAGAGAAATTTTAGGTTCGATGGTTGACTTACGTAGGTCCTTCCTCAAAAGTGGAAGATGTCAGCTGACAGCCCTGGGTGGGTCCTCGGAACCCGGCTGGTGCGCCGGTTAGTTGTTGGCTGGTCATGATGTGGTGAGTTGCTGGGGGAACTATCGTATGGTCAGACTGTAAAAACGTCGACGATCACTCTGACGGGTGGGGCGCTCGCTTCATCAGTGAATTTCCAATGCCTTAGTTAATGCATTGCTGTGTCATTGTTCCGGTCTTGTCGTCGAACTTGATCCGGACACTGATCCCGGTAATTTCCTCCCGAGGGAATTGAGGGCATGTCGGTGGGGCTGCGGCTAGTTCCCTATATCGAATCAATGAAGTGATCAAATGAAAATGATCGATGGATTGATCCACATCGGACCAGGGGGAAGACGCTCATGAGCGATATGCAGGGTGGTCAGAGCGATGACGTCGGTACCGCCCCGGACTTACCGGAAGAGATCCGCCGCGAAAACTACCTTCGAGTAATCGATCAGGTGGTTTCCGGCGGCGCGCTCGGTGAGGCGCAACGGACCAGCATGAGCGAGTCTTCCGGGGTCTGGGACGAGGACGAGGAACGCTGGACCGCAGAAGAGCTACAGAAGATCCCCGAGCTGCACGTGTGCATGGGGCTGAACGCCTGCAAGGGGCATGACCGGCCCGGTGACGCGCAGATGGCTGGCATGGGCCAGTGCGCGACCGTACTCCATGTCTGCCACGGGGCGAACGCGTGCCGGGGACAGGGAGGCTGCGGATACACCGGTCCCGACGCGGAACTGGCCAGACCGGGTGAACAGGCGTGCCGGTGGAACGGCAGCTGCGCGAGTCCGATCAACGAAAGCCGGGTGTTCGCCGGCGGGCCAGCGAAAGGCAAGAGTGTTTGGAAGCTGGCTCGAGAGCTGTTCGAAGCCCGTATGTACGCCGCGGGCGTCGCGTTCGGGCCTTCTCCGGGCGAAGGCTATCCGGATGCCATGGTGCCAATCTATGAGTCGAAAAAACCGAAAATACCAGCGTCCCCTGCCTCGCCACCAGGCCGGACACCGGAATGAGCCCGGTGCAGCTCGCCGCAGGCGGTGGCCGGATCCTCCAACCTGCGGTGGCGGCATCGATGACGCCCGGCGGCCGGTCGGGCAGGCTCGGCCTGCCCGCACTCGGGTTCGGGGTCGGCCTGCGCGCCCCTCATTACGGCTATGTTCTCGACCAGTACCCGGAGGTGGACTGGTTCGAGGTCCTCTCGGAGAACTATCTGGACAGCGGCGGCTACCCACGCCATGTCCTGGAACGGGTGGCCGAGCGGTACCCAGTGGTCCTGCACGGGGTGTCGCTGTCGATCGGCAGCACCGATCCGCTTGATGGCCGAGTTGGCCCTCGCCCGCCAGCACGCACACCAGGTGGCTGACCAGGCCACTCTGGTCGGAGCCCGCGATGGCTGACCTGCCCGGCGCGAGTCTCGCCGAACTTCAACGCTGGTTCCAGGGGGCAGTGATGAACCCCGACGTGTCGGCTGCCGTGCCTGAGGACGCGGCGGCCGGCGAGGCGATGGCCGGCGAGGTGGCGACGGTGATCACCGCCTCGACCCGGCAGCATCCAGCCGAGCGCCTCGCCGTCTACCGGCTGCGGCTGCTGGAGTGTCTGCGGGGCTCGTTTCCCGCCCTGTGTCACCTGCTCGGCCGGGACCTGTTCGATGCATTCGCCGACGACTATCTTAATGCCTGTCCCTCCCGTAGCTACACGCTCTTCCGACTCGGCGAACGCTTCGCCAACCATCTGGAGCGCACCCGCCCCGACCGCGACCGGCCGCCCGCCCAGCGGGAACCCTGGGTGGACTTGTTAATCGACCTGGCGCGTTTCGAACGGATCTTCGCCGAGATCTACCACGGGCCAGGCACCGAGACCGGCCCGGTCTTGCGTCCCGCGGATCTCCCGGCCGACACCGACCCGGCTTGGCCGGGGCTGACGCTTCGGCCCGCGCCGTGCCTGCGCCTGGTCACCACCCGTTACCCGGTGCACGCCTATGCGACCGCCATAGCCCGTGGTGGGCAACCACAGCCGCCGCGGGCCCAGCCGGCCGTACTCGCCGTCCACCGCCGCGCCTACGCGGTGCTGGTCGCCGAGCTGACCCCGCCCGCCGGTCGGCTGCTCGCGGCCTTGCTTGACGGCGAGACCGTCGCCGCCGCCGCAACGACGGTCGGCATCCCACCCGCGGCCGCCCACCCCTGGATCAGGGGCTGGGTTGAGGTGGGCTTGTTCACTGCATGTGCACCGGCGATCCGGCCCAAGGTCATCCGCTCGCGCCGACCCTTACCCCAACCTCGCCGCGCACCCGCCTCAGCCCTCACTCGCATCGGAGAGTCTGATGAGCACCTCTGACCTTGACACCAGCTCCCCCGCCGCCGTACGTGATCACGCCATTGCAGGAGGGGGACCTGGACCCCAACAAACCGATCCACGACCGCCGCGCTCTGGTCGAGCACCTCTACCAGGCGGCGCAGTTGGAGATGTCCACGATCCCGCTGTACCTCTACGCCGCATACTCCATCGAGACCAAGGGCCATAGCCAATGGGCTCCGGGCATCTCGGCGTTCCGCACGATCATCAGCATCGTGCTGGAGGAGATGCTGCACCTGGCACTGGTCCGCAACCTCATGCTCGCTATCGGTGCCGGCGACCAGATAACCTTCTACGACCGTAAGTTCATGCCGATATACCCCAGCCTGATGGCGCATCGCGTCCCTGATCTCGAACTCCATCTGGAGCGGTGCACCACGGGCCTGATTGACCGCGTGTTCATGCCTTTGGAGCTGCCTGCCGAACACGGCGCCAAAGCGCAGCCCGGTCAATTTAAGACCATCGGACAGTTCTATAAGAGCATCAGGGAAGGCTTCTGGTACCTGAATGATCACGACTCCGAGTTGTGGTCACAAGCCAAGGCCAGCAAACCATACCAGTACGTCGGCGCCTACTGGAACCGCGACGGCGGAGGCGATTCTGTCGTGGTCCACAACCTGAGAAGCGCCTTGACCGCGATGGATATCATCGTCGACCAGGGCGAGGGCGTGAACCCCGACAAAGCGTCCGTCCCCATCGATCCGATCAACCCCACACCCGGACTGGACGAGCTGTCACACTATGCGAAGTTCAAGCGCATCCGCGATGAGATCGAGGTCATCGGAGTTGTCAAGAACGTACCCGTGGATCCCACGGTCGCCCTATTCAAGGACAAAGTTGATGTCGTCGCGCTCGCCGACCTGTTCAACGCCGCCTACTGCTACACGCTGTGCATGCTCGACAAGCTCTACACCCTGCCCCGACACCTGGAACCCGAGAAGCCCAGTCCCCGGTACCACTTAGAACGTACGTTCATCGCTGCCATGGGCGGGTTGCTCTACCCCATCGCAGACCTCCTCACCCGCACCCCGCTAATACGTGCTCCGTTTATGACGAGGTTCACGACGATCAACGCCGCGCCCACATTCGAGTACTATGACTTTGCCGCAGAGCAAAAAAATCTGGACACAAGACCAAGAAAGAGCACCTGGTGTGGCTGTGCAACCAGGCCATCGTCCACTTCCCTGAACTCGGCGGAGACGACAGTGTCCACTGGCTGCTCGCCAAGATGCCAGATATCGAAGTCGACTATCCCACTACCCAGGATTAGTGTAACCATGGAAATAAATCGGCACCGGCGCGGACGAGTGACTCAACAGTATCGTCGCCGGGTGCCGTCGGGTGTCGTGGCCGAGGTTATCCAGCGCATGCAGAAGATAAGGGACACCCTTGACCCCACGACGGCGTCGTCTGTTTCAACCGCATGTACCGCCAGGTCGCCGAACTGTTCGGGAACAACCTCGGAACAGGGACTTCATCTATTCAGATTGGCAAGGCGGACTGCGCTTGGTCCTGGACCTGCTGCCACGCGGCCAGCCACGCCTGCCGCATCGCCACCCGGTTGACCTCCTCGCGCTCGACCAGCCGCCCGGCGGCGAAGACCACGTCGAAGTCGACGACATCGCCCAATTCGTCCAGCAGCCGCTTCACCTCGTGCTGGGCCACGCAGGCGTCCTGGTGCTCGCCCAGCACATCCTGCAGCGCCACTGTCGACTCCACCAGCTCGCGCACCGGCTTGCGACCCGACGTGGCGGCCAGCTCGCCGGTATACCGCAGCCGCTTGCCCTGGATCCGCAGCGCGTGCAGGACCTCGTCGGGAGGGTCTGCACCGGCCCGGCGCACCGCTTTGCACATTCTGTGGTACTCCGTGCAGACCAGCTCCACCAAAGCGGGCTTGCCGGCGCTGCTGCGAGCCTTCCGCAGTGGCTTGGACACTGCGGCAGCCAGCCGGCGCAGCAACGCGGTGTAGCGGTCACTGCCCAGCGCGGCAAGCATCTCGGCGCGCGCCGTCTCCCGGTCGGCGACCAGCGCCTCGATCAGGGTCTCCACCGCCGCGCGGCTGGTGTCGTCGAAGCCCGCTGCGCGGCCGCGGAGGCGTTCGATGAGCACGTCGGCGTCGCGTACCGGTCCTAGCGCCCGGCCCAGCCAGCCCAGCTCGGCGCGGAGTTCATCGGCCCAGGCCCGGTCCAGCAACGGCCGGGCGGCCTTAAGTGCGGCTCGCATCCGCCGTACTGCGACCCGCATCTGGTGCAGCTCTTCGGGATCCTCGCCGACCCGGGTGCCGGGGTCGCGGGCGAGCAGGGTGCGCAGCCGGGTGTCCAGCGCGGCGCGCAACTGGTGCACGGCAGGGTCGGACGGCCGGGCTTGGACCGGGTCACCCAGATTGATCAGCTTGCCGGGTGGGGTGGTCCGGCGCTGGTTGCGGGCCGGAGTACGAGTGGCGAGGCTCACAGTCATCGATCCTAGTGAACAATGGTCGGCGCGGACTGGCGGATCAGTCGTTGGAGTGCAACGCGGCGTTGAGCTCGATGCCGGGCCTACCTGCCCGGTGCACCGCGTGCACCGTGCCCGTGATGGAGTCCCGGCGGAACAGCACCCCGCCGGCGCCGGACAGCTCGCGGGCCTTGACCACCGCGCCATCGGGCAACGTCACCTTGGTGCCCGCGGTGACGTAGAGGCCGGCCTCGACCACACAGTCGTCGCCCAGCGAGATCCCGATCCCGGCGTTGGCGCCGACCAGGCAGCGCCGTCCGATCGAGATCTGTTCCTTGCCACCGCCCGACAACGTCCCCATGATCGACGCGCCACCGCCTAGATCGGAGTCGGCGCCGAGGACGACCCCGGCCGAGATCCGACCCTCCACCATCGAAGTGCCCAGCGTGCCGGCGTTGAAATTGACGAATCCCTCATGCATCACCGTGGTGCCGGCGGCCAGGTGAGCACCCAGCCGTACCCGGTCCGCGTCGCCGATCCGCACTCCCGAGGGCACCACGTAGTCGACCATCCGGGGGAACTTGTCCACCCCGTACACGGTGACCGGCCCGAGCCGGCGCAACCGCATGCGGGTGGCCTCGAAGTTTTCCACCGGGCAGGGCCCGAAGCTGGTCCACACCACGTTGGACAGCAGCCCGAAGACCCCGTCGAGGTTGATGCTGCGCGGGGTCACCAGGCGGTGCGACAGCAGGTGCAGGCGCAGGTAGACGTCGTGTGCGTCCAGTGGCGGAGCTTGCAGGTCCGGCACCGCGGTGCACACCACCAGCAGCTCGACACCGCGTGCCGGGTCCGGTCCGAGCAGTGCGGCGAACTCATCGGGCGCTTCGTCTTGGTGCACCCGCACGGTGCCGGCGGTGACCTCTTCTGGGACGCGTGCCGGCAGGCCCGGCACCGGCTGAGGGAACCAGGTGTCGAGCACGGTCCCGTCCGGCGTCAGGGTGGCCAGCCCCAGGCCATGCGCGGAAGTGATCTGCGGGTCGTTCACAAGGGGCCACGCTACCGTCGTAGCTGTGGACCTGGATCTGACTGCTGACCCGGTGGAGCTGACCGCAGCGCTGGTGGACGTGCCCAGCGTGTCGGGGCAGGAGGAGGTGCTGGCCGATGCCGTGCAGCAGGCGCTGACCGCGCAGGCTCCTCACCTGCGCTTGATGCGCTCCGGCAACACCGTGCTGGCCCGCACCGACCTGGGCCGACCGCAGCGGATGCTGCTCGCCGGGCACCTGGACACCGTGCCGGTTGCCGGCAACCTGCCCAGCTGGCGCTGCGGCGGCGTCCTCTACGGCTGCGGCACCTCGGACATGAAGTCGGGCGACGCGATGATCCTGCACCTGGCGGCCACCGTGCCGGAGCCGGTGTGTGACCTGACCGTGGTGCTCTACGACTGCGAGGAGATCGAGGCCGCCCGCAACGGGCTGGGACGAGTCGAACGGGAACATCCCGAGTGGCTGGTCGCCCAGCTGGCGATCCTGGCCGAACCCACCAGTGGTGCTGTCGAGGCGGGCTGCCAGGGCACCCTGCGAGCCGACGTCCGTACCCGCGGTCTTCGCGCGCACAGTGCACGGTCGTGGCTGGGGGACAACGCGATCCACGCTGCAGGTGAGGTGCTGGCCCGGCTCGGACGCTACCGGCCGCGCAGCGTCGAGATCGACGGGTGCACCTACCGGGAGGGGTTGCAGGCGGTGGGCATCTCCGGCGGAGTCGCCGGCAACGTGGTACCCGACGCCTGCGAGGTGGCGGTCAACTTCCGCTTCGCCCCGGACCGCTCGCTACCCGACGCCCAAGCGCACGTCCGTGAGGTGCTCGACGGTTTCGACCTTGAGTTCACCGATGGCGCTCCCGGTGCGTTACCGGGTCTGGACGCTCCGGTGGCGCAGGAGTTCCTGGCCACCATCGGGGTGGCACCGGTCGCGAAGTACGGCTGGACGGATGTATCCCGTTTCGCCGCGCTGGGGATCCCGGCGCTGAACTACGGTCCCGGCGACCCCAACCTCGCGCACACCCGGGACGAGCACGTGCACACCGACCGGATCACGGCCTGCACCGAGGTGCTGCGCCGTTACCTGACCGGCGGTGCTGCTACACCGGGGTAGCCGGCAGGCCGGTCGCCCTCGGTGCCACCGGGGCGGATAAAGCTGGCTCATTAGGCTGGCGTCATGCCGGTAGACGGGTCGCGAGGGCCTAACAGGAACGGGGGGCCCGAAGAGCGGCCCCAGGAGAAGCAGCGCGGGCCTGTGGTGCTGCGGAGGGGCCGGCGCCACGAGGCGACCACTACTGATCAGCGGCTGCTCGACTCGCGGGGCCCCAGCGACTGGGTACACACCGACCCGTGGCGGGTGCTGCGCATCCAGGCCGAGTTCGTCGAGGGTTTCGGGGCGCTCGCCGAGCTGCCCCGCGCGGTCACTGTGTTTGGCTCGGCTCGCACCGCCCGGGACCATCCGGAGTACGCCACCGGGCGGGCGCT
This sequence comes from Pseudonocardiales bacterium, assembly GCA_052390115.1. Taxonomy (GTDB): domain Bacteria; phylum Actinomycetota; class Actinomycetes; order Mycobacteriales; family Pseudonocardiaceae. The sequence goes on from JBQTHE010000023.1 coordinate 68,839, forward strand.
GGGCGCCGCGCTCGCTGCCGCCGGCTTCACGGTGATCACCGGTGGTGGCCCCGGCACCATGGAGGCGGTCAACCGCGGGGCGTCCGAGGCGGGCGGTCTGTCGGTGGGGTTGGGCATCGAGCTGCCCTTCGAGGAGGGCCTCAACCCCTGGGTCGACCTTGGAATCAACTTCCGCTACTTCTTCACCCGCAAGACCATGTTCATCAAGTACGCGCAGGCCTTCGTCTGCCTGCCCGGCGGATTCGGCACCCTGGACGAGTTGTTCGAGGCGCTGACCCTGGTGCAGAACAAGAAAGTCACCAAGTTCCCCGTCGTCCTGCTCGGACGAGCCTACTGGGGCGGGCTGCACTCGTGGCTGGCCGACACCGTGGTGGCACAGGGCAAGATCACCGAGTCTGAGCGCGCCCTGCTGCACATCACCGACGACGTAGACGACGTGGTACGGCTGGTCGGCGCGTCCTACCAGGCTTGGCAGGACGCGCATTGAGCGGGTGGCGGGTTCGCGGCTGCTGCGGGTCGGCGCTGATCGCCACCACCGACGTCGAGACCGCACCCCAGGCGAGTACGGGGTGACTCCCGGACCCGGCCGGCCACTGTCCACGGTGCGGTTCGGGCCTCGGGGGTTGCCCGCCGATCGGGCGGCGGTGATGGCCACCGTCACGCGGCCCCCGGACCCGTGCTCCGATCACGGCGTCACCGGCCCCAACAACTGCCCTGACCAGGTCGCGATGGCCGCGGTGGACCGCGCTGTGCACGAGGGTGCCGATATCCTGGACATCGGGGCGGCTGAGGACGCCTCCCGGGTGGTGCCATTCGTGGCGGCCGTCCGTGAGCGCTACCCCGAGCTTGTGATCTGTGTCCATACCTGGCGGTGCGACGTGGCACGGCCAGTGCTCGAGGCAGGGGCCGACATCCTCAACGGAGGGGGTGCCGATCCCGCGCTCGCCGAGCTCGCCGCCGAGCGCGGGTGCGGAGTGGTGTGCCGGTACACCGGGCGCGCATCGCGGCGAACCCGGCCACCCCGGGTCCCTGGCACCGGTGTGGTGTGCGACGTCATCGACGATCTCACCGCGCAGGCCACAACGCTGGTCGGGCTCGGTGTTCAGAAGGAGGCGATCCTGATCGACCCCACGCACGACACCGGCAACGACACCTGGCATGGCCTGGAGCTACTGCGCCGCAGCGACGACTTGGTCGCCACCGGGTGGCCGGTGCTCATGACGCTGTCCAATAAGGACTTCGGGGAGACCCCCAACGCCGGGATGGACGCCGGGGTGGATGGCGTCCTGGCGGCCACCGCGATCGCCGCCTGGGCCAGTATCCGGGTCTTCCGGGTTCACCAGGTGCGCCAGACCCGCCGCGTGCTGGAGATGGTGGCCTCGATCGCCGGAACCCGACCACCGGCGCGCGCCATCCGGGGCCTGACCATTCGGGGACCGTCATGAGGGGGCCGTCGTGAAGGGACCGGCGCTGCTTCCGCAGACCCGGCGGTGGTTCGGCCGGGCCACCGTGCACCGTGTGCCGTGGACCGTCGAGGAGCTTGTGGCGGCCAAGCAGGGCCGGACCGTCAGCGTGGTGTTGCCCGCGCTCGACGAGGAGGCAACGGTGGGAGCGCTGGTCGGTGAGCTACGACCGTTGGTCGGGGGGCTGGTCGACGAGCTGGTGGTGATGGACTCCGGTTCACGCGACCGGACCGTCGAGGTGGCTCGCGAGGCCGGCGCCCGGGTAGTGCATCGCAGCGATGTGCTGCCCGAGCTGGAGCCATGGCCGGGTAAGGGCGAGGTGCTCTGGCGATCCTTGGCAGCTACCTCGGGCGATTTCCTCGTGTTCATCGACTCCGACCTGGTCGACTTCGATGTCGGATTCGTGCCCGCGCTACTCGGGCCGTTGCTGTTGCGCCACCAGCACCAGCAGCGCCCTCTTCGGATGGGGCACCAGGTCCAGCTGGTCAAGGGCTTCTACCGGCGTCCGCTCCGGATTGACAGTGTCGAAGTGGGTACTGGTGGCGGCCGGGTCACCGAGCTGCTGGCCCGACCGCTGCTTAACGCACTGCGCCCCGAGCTGGCCGGGGTGGTGCAGCCGCTGGGTGGCGAGTATGCGGCAAGCCGCGCGTTCCTGGAGTCGGTGCCCTTCGCCGCCGGTTACGGCGTGGAGATCGGTTTGCTGCTCGACGTGCACACCGGCCATGGGCTGGCCGGGTTGGCTCAGGTGAACCTCGGGGTGCGCAAGCACCGTAACCGCTCGTTGCTCGAGCTGGGTGTGATGTCTCGGCAGATTCTCGGCGCTGCACTGCCTCGATGCGGGGTGGCTGAGGTCTCGGGATCGGCAGGTATCGCCCAGTTCGTGCAGTTCCGTGACCGCTTCATGCCTACCGAGACCGGGGTGCTGGTGGCCGACCGCCCGCCGATGCGCGATGTGCTCCCGGCGCGCTCAGCCTGAACGTTGGTGGCTCTTCAAGGACGGCCAACCCCCGTCGCCGCTGCCGCAAACCGCCACCAACCCCTCCTGACGTCAGGAGGGGTTGGTGGCGGTTAATGACCTTCCGGACGGGGGTTGGCCGTCCTTGAAGAGCCACCAACGTGCCACGATCGGGCACGTGGGCACGGTGCTGATCTATCTTGTCGTCGCGGTGGTGGTGGCCGCAGTGGTCTTCCTGATCGCCTCGCTGGTCTTCGGCCGGGGCGAGGAGCTGGCGGCACTGCCGCCAGACGCTACTCCGACCTGGCTGCCAGACGGACCGATCATCGGCGATGATGTGCGCGCCGTGCGGTTCGCCCAGGTGTTTCGCGGCTACCGGATGTCGGAAGTGGATTGGACGCTGCAACGGGCCGCTGCCGAGCTCGACGCGCTGCGCGCCCGGGTAGCCGAGCTGGAGGCGCAGCAGTGAATCTGACCGCGCGCGGTCGACGTCAACGCGCCGCCGCAATGGTGTTCGCGGTGGTGAGTCCGATCGTCGGTTGGGGTCTGCAGCGCTCGTTGGACCGCTGCGCCGGCTTCTGCCGGGACTACCCCGGATGAGCGATCTGTCAGGTCCAGCTCCGGGCCCGGACGGCCGCCCGCGCTGCCCGTGGGCGATCTCGGCCCCCGACTACTGCAGCTACCACGACACCGAGTGGGGGGTTGCGCTGCACGGTGAGGCTGCCCTGTTCGAGCGGCTCAGCCTGGAGGCGTTCCAGTCGGGCCTGTCCTGGCTCACGATCCTGCGCAAGCGGAACGCCTTCCGGCGGGCCTTCGCGGGCTTCGACCCGGTTGTGGTCGCCGCTTTCACCGACGACGACGTGGCGCGCCTGCTCACCGACGCAGGCATCGTCCGCAACCGCGCCAAGATCGAGGCGACGGTGCGTAACGCCCGGGCAGCCACCGAGCTCGGCGAGGACCTGGACGCCCTGCTGTGGTCCTACGCGCCTGACCCCGCCGGGCGCCCGGCGCCACGCACCGTGGCCGACGTGCCGGCCCGAACCCCCGAGTCCGAGGCGTTGGCCCTCGCCCTGCGACGTCGTGGCTTCACCTTCGTGGGCCCCATCACCTGCCATGCGCTCATGCAGGCCACCGGGATGGTCGACGACCATCTCGCCGGCTGCTTCCGCCGCACTGCGCAGTGAGCTCAGGAGCTGATGAGCGCACAGGTCCCAGGTGGACGGTGGGCTGCACCTACCCGAGATCATCGGTTGCTTTTCGGGGCTCTGCGGCGATAAGGGAGAATGCAGGGGGTCACCGGTGTCGCGTGGCCACCTGCGGTGACGAATGCACGGAGGGAGCACGCTATGGCGGCCATGAAGCCACGGACCGGCGACGGTCCCCTCGAGGTGACGAAGGAGGGACGGGGCATCGTGATGCGCGTCCCCCTCGAGGGCGGTGGACGGCTCGTCGTCGAGATGTCGGCGGACGAGGCAGGCGAGCTTGGCGAGGCATTACGAGAGGTCGTGGAGTGACGGTCTGCACCCACCGTCCATCGTCACGTGGCCTCGGCCGGCGCCTGGAAGGCGCACCGGGGCCGGCCACGCGCTGACCGGGAGACATCAGTGCCCGCGACACCGAAGGTCCCTACCCCCCTGGTCGAGGTCCGGGTCCAGGCGCGGCGCAGTCCCGGGGTGCCTGATGTCGTCCTGGTCGGGCAGCCGCCAAACGGGCCGTCGCCGAACGGGCCGTCGCCGAACGGGCCGTCGCCGAACGGACAGCGCCCGTCTGCACCGTCCTTACCTGGGATGTCCACGGTGGACGAACCGCCGGTCTTGGGTCCCGGCGCAGACCTGCTCGGGGTGGACGAGCGGTGGCTGGCCCAGTACCGGGTGCGTTCCACCACAGGTTCCGTGCATGTGGTGGCACTGGCCGCGGCGCGACCCGATCACGGGTGGTTGCTGGGAATTGGACAGGGCAGCGCGCAGCACTGGCGGGCGGCCGGCGGCGCACTGATCCGGGCGACGTCGACGCGCGTGGCGGCCGACGCCGCGGCCGGGCGGCGGGCATCGCGCACCGTGCAGGTGCACCTACCGCCTGGCACGACAGCCCACCAGGCGGCGGCACTTGCGCTGGGGTGCGTGGTGGGCTCGCACCGTTACCGGTTCGCCAGCGGCGACCGTCCCCTGTGGATGACCACGGTTCGGCTGGTCGCGTTCCCTGGGTGCGCACCGCAACCGCTCGCCACCGCGGTCGCCAGGGCACAGGTGCTCGGCCGTGCCACCGGGTTGGCCCGGGACCTCGCCAACACCCCGAGCGGGCACAAGGACCCAGGATGGCTCGTGGCGACCGCCGCTCGCTTGGCCGCCACCGTGCCCGGCCTGCGGACCACGGTGCGTGACGACCGCTGGTTGGCCGAGCATGGCTTCGGCGGAGTGCTCGCGGTAGGCGGGGGCTCGGCCCGACCCCCAAGGCTGCTCGAGCTGGCATGGTTGCCCGCGCAGTGAGCCCAGGCCTGAGCCCGAAGATCGAAGGGCACCTGGTGCTGGTCGGCAAGGGCATCACCTTCGACACCGGGGGAATCTCGATCAAGCCAGCCGACAACATGCACCTGATGCGCACCGACATGTCCGGCGGTGCCGCGGTGATCGCCGCGCTGTTGGCCGTGGGCCAGCTGAAGCTGCCGCTGCGGGTCACCGGGCTGGTGCCCTGCGCGGAGAACCACGTTTCCGGGTCGGCGATGCGCCCGGGAGATGTGGTCCGGCACGTGGGTGGCACCACCACCGAGGTGACCAATACCGACGCGGAGGGCAGGCTGGTGCTCGCCGATGCGCTGGCCCATGCGGCGCGCACGCTGGCGCCCAGCACGCTGGTTGACGTCGCGACGCTGACTGGGGCGATGAAGGTGTCCCTGGGTCTGCGCACCGGCGGGCTGTTCGCCACCGGACCCAAACTCACCGAGCGCATCCGGACCGCGGGCGAGACGGCCGGTGAGGACTGGTGGCCGATGCCGCTGGTCGCCGACCATGTCGACGGGGTCCGCTCCGAACTCGCTGACCTGCGGCAGTGCCCGCCCGGACCCGGAGGCATCACCGCGGCCCTGTTCCTGCGGGAGTTCACCGCTGGGCTGCCCTGGGCGCACCTGGACATCGCCGGGCCGGCCCGCGCCGAGCAGGACTATGACGAGGTCAACGCGGGCGGCACCGGGTTCGCCACCCGCACCCTGATCGAATTGGCCTGCTCGTACAACGGCTAGGCTCCGCGCCGATGCTAACTCCACCAGGTTGCAGTGGTCGGGTCGTGATCACCGGGGGAGCCGGATTCGTCGGTGGCGCCGCCGTTACGGCGTTTGCCAGCCGGGGCAACCCGGTCACCGTGGTCGACCACAGGGCGCATCCCGCCCCGGCGGTCCGCAGCATCGTCGGTGATCCCGCGGTGGCGCCCGATACGTCGTCACCGGGCCCTCCGAGCTGCTGCTCGGGGTGATCTCGCACGGCTACCGGGTGCTGGAGCAGCCATGACGATGCGGTCCGCACCGCGGGCAAGACCAGGAAGGCCCACAATCTCGTGTACGGGGTGCGCTACGCCCGGGTGATGCTGGGCACCTGGTGGTGGGAGCGCTTCTTGACTTCGTCGCGACCGAAGACCAGCCGGTCCAGCAGCGCGAACTTGAGTATGAAGAGCGGCAGGTAGCTGGCGTTGAAGGCCACCGCGACGACGACGGTGCGCAGCGCGCGGTCGTCGATGGCCTCGCCGATCAGCCGGTCGACGCCTGCGGTGATGCCGATCGCCACCAGACCGCTGAATATGATCACCACCAGGTAGGGCATCAGCTCATGGCGTATCCCCACTGGGCCGGAGCGGCGCCACGTCCAGTATCGGTGGATGAGGAAGTTCGGCACCGCACCGGCGACGAAAGCCACCGCCCCGGAGACCGTGGCCGAGGCTGCCAGAACCCCGAACAGTAGGACGAAAGCCACTTGGCTGCATACCGTGGAAACCACCGTGCCCGCGGCGAACCGGGTGAACAGCCTCGCTAGTCGGGAGCTGGCGAGCCGTCGGAGCACCCCTTCATCTTGACAGACGGTGTTGCCGACGGGTCCGGGTGCCGAGGCAGGCGCTGCTGGTGCTGGCCGGGGTCATCTGAAAGCAATGCACCCACTGATGGCTGGTTTCACGGCTGGAGGCAATACGTGCGGATCCTCGTTCTCGGCGGTGACGGCTACCTGGGCTGGGCGACAGCCTCGGCACCTTCAACGCGATGTTCGCGATCGCCGAGGTGGATCGCGATATCCATCTGGTCAAGCTCGGCACGATGGGGGAGTACGGTACCCCGAACATCGACATCGAGGAGGGCTGGCTCACCGTCGAACACAACGGCCGAACCGACCGGATGCTCTTTCCCAAGAAGCCAGGGGGCGGGTGGGCAGACCAGGAGCATCATCGACACCAACACGTAGCAAGAACCGACCTCTCAACAATGCGCTCCACCACCAACTCGTCCCGACATGGAGACTTATCGGGGCTATCTGGGTCGTCATAGCCCGATAAGTGTCCATGTCGGGGCTGTTACCGGGCGAGGGCGGTACGGACTGCCGTTACCACGCTGCGGGGGTCGCGTAGCTGGCGGGCGGTGACGAATAGGACGTCCCAGCCAGCGGCTTGTAGCCGGTTGAGCCGCTCCCGGTCGGCGCTGATCTGCCGCCATTCGCCATGCCATTCGCCGTCGTACTCCACGGCGAGCCGCTGATGGGGGAACCCGAGGTCCACCCGCGCGATTACCCCCTGCCAGTCGCAGACCAGGTACTGCGGCTCTGGCTCGAGGCCGTCGAGTACCAGGTGGACCCGCAGCCGGGACTCCGGCCGCGACTCCGCCCGCGGATCGGCCAGCTCGACGGCGCGGCGCGCCCCGACGATGCCTCGGTCGCTTCGTTCGGTAACCATCCGCTGAAGTGCGTCAAGATCGATCAGCCCAGCTCGCAGCACGGTGTCGAGGTCAGCCACCGCATCGGGTAGTGCGCGGTCGAATAGCAGGTCCAGGGACATCCGCAGCGGCGTGGCCAGGCCGATTCGCGACCACGGCGCCCTCTCGCCGGCAGCGACGTCGCAGCGGCGAACATCCACGCCGCTGCGTCGTGCAATCCGGGTCTGCAATGGCACGACGATCTCGACTGGATCGCTGGCGCGGGCCAGCTGGATCCCCCGCAGCGTTGCAGCCGAGCGGCCTGTGATAACCGCCGCCGGCGGTAGGACGAGTGCGATGCCCTCGCAGCACACCGGATGCGTGACCGGCATCGCGGCTGGCAGGTAGACGTCGCGATACAGGCGGCGGAACCGGGGCCCCCGAAGCTGGTCAGCGGTCAGCACGCCGGCTGCAACGGTCTCGGATCCGCGGAAGACGCCGCAGATGTCCGCGGCCCTGATATTCCTGCCCACGACGCGAACCGTGTCCCGCAACCCGAGCCCTGTCCAACACCCCCCACTCAGAACCCCCGACCTGTCCACATCAAGCTCGCCACCCACACCCTCCCCCCTCCACCCTTGACAGGCGCCTCCGCGCCGACATGGAGACTTATCGGGGCTATCGGGACGTCATAGCCCCGATAAGTCTCCATGTCGGGGAAATGGGGGGCTGGGTTAGGAGAGGAGTTGGTGGTAGATGTGGACGGTGTGGTCGGCGACTGTTGACCAGGAGAACTCAGTGACGGCTCGCTTGCGGCCGGCCTGGCCCATTGCTGTGGCCCGGTCCGGATCGGCCAGCAGCTCGTTGACGCGGTGCGCGAAGCTCCGCTGAAATTCCTCGGGGTCGTTTTCGTTGTAAGGCACCAGCCGCCCGGTCACGCCGTCGTCGACAACCTCCGGGATCCCGCCGACGGCGGATGCGACCACCGCCGTGCCGCACGCCATCGCCTCGAGGTTGACGATCCCCAGCGGCTCGTAGACCGAAGGGCAGGCGAACACGGTAGCCGCGGACAGCACCTGCCGGACGTCGGCGATGGGCAGCATGTCCGGCACCCAGATCACCCCGGGCCGCACTGCGGACAGTGTCGCGACGGCAGCGCGGGCTTCGGCCTCGATCTCCGAGGTGTCCGGCGCACCCGCGCACAGCAGCAGCTGGGCAGCCGGATCGATGTGGTGCGCCGCTGCCAGCAGGTGCCCGACTCCCTTCTGCCTGGTGATCCGCCCCACGAACGCGACGATCGGCCGCGCCGGGTCGGCCCCGAGCCGGCGAACCACGTCGGTCTCCTCGACCGGGCGGTAGGTGCTGGTGTCGATACCGTTGCGCACCACGTGCACCCGCTCGGGGTGCACGGCCGGGTAACAATCCAACAAGTCGGCGCGCATGCCGTCGCTGACCGCGATGACCGCGTCGGCGTGCTCGTAGGCGGTACGTTCCACCCAGGAGGACACCCGGTATCCACCGCCGAGTTGCTCGGCCTTCCACGGCCTGCGGGGCTCCAGCGAGTGCGCGGTGACCACGTGCGGCACGCCGTGCAGGGTCCGGGCCAGGTGACCCGCCATATTCGTGTACCAGGTGTGCGAGTGCACCAGGTCCACGGCACCCAGCGCGTTAGCCATCGCCAGGTCCACCGACAGGGTCTGCAGGGCAAGGTTGGCACCAGCGAGCCCCGGCGCAACAGCGTGGCTGTACACCTCCAGAGGGGGCGCCTCCGGACGGGGGGCGCCGAAGCAGTGCACCTCGACCTGACAGCGCCGCCGCAGCTCGGGCACCAGGTGACTGACGTGCACCCCCGCGCCGCCGTACACCTCGGGTGGGTATTCCCGGGTCAGGACTCCGATACGCACGCCGTGTCACGCTAGCCTCCCGACGATGAACCCGGCGATCAACCCCGGCGGTGAACCCGGGAATGAACACAGGTATGAACAGTCAATGACCGGCGGTGAGTGCCACGTGGCTCGTCCGCCGAACCGGGGCTAGGGTGACATATCGTGAAAGGGCAGCCGCACGTGCTGGGTATCGTCCTTGCCGGCGGTGAGGGTAAGCGGTTGTGGCCGCTCACCGCGGACCGGGCAAAACCGGCGGTGCCGTTCGGGGGCAACTATCGTTTGATCGACTTCGCGCTGTCCAATCTGGTCAATGCCGGGTATATCCGGATCTGCGTACTCACCCAGTACAAGTCGCACTCGCTGGACCGGCACATCACCACGACGTGGCGGTTGTCGTCGATGCTGGGGCAGTACATCACCCCGGTGCCCGCGCAGCAGAGGCTCGGCCCGCGCTGGTATACCGGCAGTGCGGACGCGATCTACCAGTCGCTCAACCTCGTTTACGACGAGCGGCCCGAATACATCGTCGTCTTCGGTGCTGACCACGTGTACCGGATGGACCCGTCGCAGATGGTGGCTCAGCACATCGCCACCGGCGCGGGCGTGACCGTCGCCGGGATCCGGGTGCCGCGCGAGGAGGCCAGCGCCTTCGGGTGTATCGGCGCTGACGCCTCCGGGCGGATCACCGAGTTTCTGGAGAAGCCGGCGGTGCCACCGGGAACGCCGGATGACCCTGAGGTGACCTTCGCGTCGATGGGCAACTATGTGTTCACCACCGACATGTTGCTGTCCGCGCTGCGCGCTGACAGCACCAACCACGATTCTGACCACGACATGGGCGGTGACGTGATCCCGATGCTGGCCGATGCCGGCGAAGCGGCGGTCTATGACTTCGCCGACAACGTGGTCCCCGGCGCCACCGATCGGGACTGTGGCTACTGGCGCGACGTCGGCACTTTGGACACCTACTACGAGTCGCATATGGACCTCGTGTCGGTGCATCCGGTGTTCAACCTTTACAACCAGGCGTGGCCGATTCGCACTGCGATGCCCCCATTGCCCCCCGCGAAGTTCGTCCAGGGCGGCAGCGCCCAGGAGTCGATCGTGGGAGCGGGCTCGATCGTCTCGGCCGCGCTGGTCAGTCATTCGGTGCTGTCCGGCGACGTCGTGGTCGAGGCCGGTGCCCACGTCGAGGGCAGCGTGCTGCTGCCCGGTGTGCGGGTCGGGAAGGGGGCCGTGGTGCGTCGGGCGATCCTGGACAAGAACGTGGTGATACCCGATGGCGCCCACGTCGGCGTGGATCCCGAGCTGGACCGGGAGCGCTACACGGTCAGCGGTGGCGGAGTGGTCGTGCTCGGTAAAGGCGCTCACGCCGAGTAGCCGATGGCGCTAGCCTGCCGAAGGTGCGAACCGTACCTCGGTGGACTGTGTTTCCTGCGACCTGCGCGCCGGTGCTGCTGATCGGTGGCTGGCAACTCGCCGCGGCCCGGCAGAAGGGTGGCTTCGACCCGGTGCGCCAGACGATCAGTGAGCTGGCTGCCCGCGGCGCCACCGACCGCTGGATCATGACTACGGCGCTGGTTGGCGTCGGCGTGTGCTACGCGATCACGGCTGCGGGGTTGCGGTCGGCAGCGGTTCCCGGTCGTCTGCTGCTCGCCACCGGCGGGGTCGCCACTGTCTTACTGGCTGCTTTCCCGCAACCGGTCACCGGCGACTCGACTGCGCACGTTGCCACCGCAGCGATCGTCTTCCCCGCCCTGTCGCTGTGGCCCGCCTTGGCGGCGCGGCGCGGCGCCTCGCCACGACCTGCCACCTGGCTCGTTGCCGCCGTGGTTCTGCTCGGGATGCTGGGCTGGTTCGGGCTGGAATTCTTCGGCGACGGTCCGCGTATCGGTCTGGCTGAGCGGGTACTCGCCGGCGCCCAGGCGCTCTGGCCGCTGGCCGCCGTCCTGCTGGCACGGCGCCGCCCGGTCTGAGTCACCCCATACCCCGGTAGGCTTGAATCGATCAATGCTGGGAGGCCGCCCATGACCACCCGAGACGAGGCGTCCGGCCCAAAGCCGGTCGACCCAGCGCCGGCCGACCCGCTCACGGCGGCGATCGTCGGCTACTACGACGAAACCTGGTTCGACTACCGCGTGCTCTGGCTCAACCCGGACAACCTTGCAGTCCACTTCGGCTACACCGATGACAGCACCCGTGGTCACACCGACGCGCTGAAGAACATGAATCGGGTGCTGGCGGAGCGGGTGCGGATCCAGCCGGGCGAGCGTGTCCTGGATGCGGGCTGCGGAGTCGGCGGTAGCAGCCTGTGGCTGGCCAAAGAGCGCGATGTCGACGTCGTCGGGATCACGTTGGCCGCCAAGCAGGTCGCGATGGCGCGGGGCCACGCCGCCCGGCGCGGGCTGGCCGACCGGGTCCGCTTCGAACAGGCCGACTTCACCGCGACGCCCTTCCCGGATGCGAGTTTCGACATCGTGTGGGCGGTGGAGAGCCTGTGCCACGCGCCGCGCAAGGCTGCCTTCTACCGGGAAGCTGCCCGGTTGCTGCGTCCTGGTGGACGGGTGGTCGTCGCCGACTTCGTCCGTGCCGCCCGCCCGGTCGACCAGAACGGCGAGCGACTACTGCATCAATGGCTGGAGGGTTGGGCGGTCCCCGACATCGACACCCCCGGTGAACATCTGGGGCATCTGGCCGCAGTCGGATTCGCCGATGCCCAGCTCGATGATGTGACCGTGCACACCCGCCCGTCGCTTCGCCGGCTGTACCGGATGGCGTACTGGACCTACCCGCTGGCCGCGTTCGGCCGCATCACGGGTATTCGCTCCACCGTCCAGCACGGCAACGTGATCGCTTCGATACGCCAGTACCAGGCGTTGCGGCACGGCGCGTGGTTCTACAGCATCCTCTCGGCCACCAAACCAGTAGCCGACCGATGACTTTCGGGCGTCGCAGACCGCTATTCGGCTCCGAATGGCGTTCAGTGGGTGCCCGAACCCGCTATTCGGCTCCGAATGGCGATCGGGCGCGGCAACCGGTCGAGAGTGGCCAGCACTGCGTCGAGTCCGGCCGCCGCACCGCGGCGCCAGGCGGTGTCGAAAGCTGCGTCGCCCAGGGCGGCCCGCGCTGCCGCGCTGATCCGGTCGACGTCGATGCGCTCAGCCGGTGGCAATGGTCGGTCGACGGACCGCCGGGCCGTGTCGGCGGCTCCCAGCAGCCACCCGGCGCGGTCATGATGGCCGGTCAACACGTCCGCACCGGCAAGCCCTTCCAGCGCCAGCGCGATGGCGCGGGGGTCGCCAGAGACCCGCGCGGAGCCGAGGCCCTCCAGGTGCCGGGCGCGAGCCGCCACGGGGTCGCCGCGAAGCTCGGCGACGAAGCCGAGCTCAGCTGCGACGAACGCCATACCGGGGTGGAAGCCCGCGACGCGGTGCGCGTCGAGGACCTCTGCCAGCTGCGTTTCGGCGGTCTCCAGCCGGCCCTGCCGCCGGGCGATCATGCCCAGACCGGCTTGGGCGAAGCTGGCGCCGGGCTCGAAGGCCTGCTCGCGGGCCAGCCGCAGGGCTCGCTCGTGCAACGCCACCGCGGCCGGGTAATCGGTGGTCAGCACGGCGAGTCGGCCCAGACGACCCAGCTGCTGGGTGACCACCGGCCACAGCCCGAGTTCTTCAGCTCGCCGCAGCCCGTCGGTGTGTAGCGACGTGGCTTGGTCGTAGTCGCCCTCGATCTCGGCGAGCACGCCGAGCAGGTCGGCGCTGCGCACCTGGCCCCACCGGTCGCCGACCTCGACGAAAAGCGACCAGCTCTCCTGGCCGTCGCGGCGAGCGCCGGGCAGCTCGCCGCGGCGCAGCTGTTCCCATCCGCGGATGCTCAACGCCGCGGCCACTCCCCACCGGTCGCCGAGCCGGCGGAAGCCTGCGAGTGCGTCGGCGACCAGCCGGTTGCCCGACGACGGCTCACCACCGTCAGCCATGACCAGGCCGACCAACCACTGCGCGCGGGCCAACCCCGCCGGATCCTCCAGCCCGGCGTAGAGGGAGAGCGCGGCTCGGCCGTGCTCCGCTGTGCCTGTGCTGGTCCGATCATGGGAACCCAGACCGGCCAGCCCTGCCAGCGCCCCGGCCCGCGCAGCGACGAGCGCCTGGCTATCGGTCGGCAGTGCCGTAGCTGACAGCGCCATCGCCAGCAGGCGGCGGCCCTCGCTATGCCGGCCGCGAAGGAACCAATACGCGTGCTGCCATCCTCGGCGACGACCAGCGAGCGGTCCACCAACCGCGCCAGTAGGTCGAGCACGTCGGTGCCGTTCTCCGACGCCGCGCCGACCGCTTCGGCGGCGGCGAGGGTGAACCCGTCCGCGAAGACCCCCAGCCGGCCCAGCATCGCCTGCTCTGGCCCGCTGAGCAGTTCCCAGCTCCAGTCGACCACGGCGCGCAGCGTCTGCTGCCGGGCCGGCGCGTTCCGGGTGCCGGCGGCGAGCAGCCGGAACCGGTCGTGGAGCCGGGCCGCCAATTCGTGCACCGGTAGCACCCGCACCCGGGCAGCAGCAAGCTCCAGCGCGAGCGGGAGGCCGTCGAGCCGCCGGCAGATCGCCGCAACCGCCGCCATGTTGCTCGGGGTGAGCTCGAAGCCCGCCGTCGCGGCGGCCGCACGCTGCACGAACAGTTGTACGGCACTGCAGCGCGCCACCGCGTCCAGATCGTCAGTGACGGCGGGGTCGGGCAGCTCCAGCGTCGGGACCGGCCACAGCAGCTCGCCCGACAGCCCCAGCGGTTCCCGGCTCGTAGCGAGGATTCGCACCCCGGGTACGGATCGCAGCAGCAGTTCGGCCAGCTCGGCCACCGCATCGATCACCTGCTCGCAGTTGTCCAGCACGAGCAGCAGCTGCTTGTGTCGTAGCGCCGCGATCAGCCGCTCGGTCAGCTCCTCGGTTCGCCCCGCTGGGGGCACGGTCCGCGCGGCGTCACGGCGGTCTCCAGGGCGAGCCGGGTCTTGCCGACGCCGCCCGGACCGGTCAGCGTCACCAGCCGGCCGGTGTCGAGCAGCTTGCGCACATCGGCCACTGCGATGGTCCGGCCGACCAGGCTGCTCAGCGGTTGGGACAGGTTCGTGCGGTGGCGCGCGGGAGGTGCGCGGACGGCCAGCGCCGGATCGTGGGTCAGGATCGCCTGGAGCAGGCGGGCGAGTTCGGGGCCGGGGTCCAAGCCCAGGTGGTCGTTCAGCTGGGTGCGCAGCTGCTGGTAGCTGTCCAGCGCCTCGGCCTGACGTCCGGCCAGATACAGCGCGCGCATCTGCGCCGCGCGTAACCGCTCGCGCAATGGGTGGCTGGCGACCAGCGTGTCGAGCTTGCCGATCAGCGCACCGTGCTCACCGAGCGCGAGTCGGGCCTCGATGTGCTCCTCCAGCGCGGTCAGCCGCTGCTCCTCGAACCGGGCGATCGCCGGCTGGGCGAAGGAGTCGTCGGCGAAGTCCGCGAGCGCGGGTCCGCGCCAGATCGCCAGCGCGCTCGCCAGCAGCGCGGCGGTAGCCGCCGGCTCACCCGCGGCGCGGGCCCGGGTGATCAGCGTCTCGAAGCGACCGATGTCCACCGCGTCGGCGGGGACCTGCAGCAGGTAGCCGGGCGAGCGGGACACCACCAGTGCCCGCGCCCCGGGCTCGGCCTGCTCCAGGGCGCGGCGCAGTTGCGAGACCTTGGCCTGCAACGAGCCGGCCGGGTTGGTCAGCGGGGTGTCGCCCCAGAGCTCGTCGATGAGCCGGTCCGCCGACACCGGCTCGCCGGTGTGGACGAGCAGATCGGCCAGCAATGCCCGAACCTTGGCGCCCGGGATCGCCACCGGTGCCCCCTCGTCGGTCCACACCGCGAGCGGGCCGAGCACCCGAACCGCATGAATCGACGATAACCGCCTGGGGCAGCGGACCGTAAGCCGACGAGCAGCCGACGGTAAGCGCACGTCGGCAGGGTCGAGGCAGGTGAGGCAACAGCTAAGGAGACGACCATGTCGGCAACACACCAGGACACCGTCGCGCGCCCGCGGGCAACTGCCTGGCACGTGATCTTGTGGGTCCTCCAGGTCCTCGTCGCGGCGATGTTCTGTTCTCCGGCGGGATGAAGCTGGTCGGGGCCCAACCGATGGTGGAGCTGTTCAACGAGATCGGTATCGGGCAGTGGTTCCGCTACCTCACCGGCGGACTGGAGATCGTCGGTGCCGTGGCGCTACTGATCCCGCGGCTGGTCGCGCACGGTGCGCTGCTGCTGGCCGGCGTGATGGTCGGTGCGGTGATCACCGACCTCCTGCTGGGCGTGAGCCCGCTTTCGGCGGCAGTTCTTCTCGTCGTCAGCGCGATCATCGCGTGGGGACGTCGTGATCGCTTCCGCGTCGCACTCAGGGTTTGAGCGCAACCAGGCCCCTACGGTGACGCCGTCCTGACCGGTAAGCCGGTCGCCGTGGTGTGTGCCAGTCCGAGCCCCTCTGGCGCTGCAGGAGCGCAAGCCGAGCTCCGGAAGGTTCTGGCGCGCGCCGGCACCCGGGTCTTCAACGGTGAGCTGTCTGTAGGACATGCCCACGAGGCATTCGGTCCGGACGCTGCGCTGCGAGACCCCGAGCTGGTCCGCGGCCTCTCCACACTCCTCGGCGACCTGCAGCGAGCGCTGAACCCGATCCACGAGGCAGTTTGACGCTCCACTCACAATGCCTCAGCCAGCTCAATCCGCTGATCCTGCGGGGTGACCGTGAACCGCCAGCGGTCAGTGCGGGGTTTGCCCTGCTGCACCCACCAGCCGTGGGCGGCCCCGACCTCATCCCACAGCCGCCGAGGGCCGTGCTGGCGCACCGGGAACTCGTCGTCGCTGGCGTCCGGGGTGAGGTGGATCAGCTTGGCCCAGGAGCCAGACTCGGGATCCAGTAGCCAGAGCACCCCTACCCCGTCCTTCTCCTCGTAGGGCCAGTACCGCCACTGACATCGCGGCACCCGCTGACCAACGGCGAATTGTGCGCCCTGGTCCCCGGTGACCCAGTACGGGTGCAGGTCGGTCATGGTGACCTCGGCTCGGTCCTCGTCGTCGCCGACTACGGCTGCTACGGGTCCACGCCGCTCCCGCTGATCCCGCAACCACATGAAGCTGCTCTCCGCAACGATGCTGCCACTCGCGCCGCCGTGGTCGTCGACCGTCAATGCCACGAGCGCACCGATATAGCTGTTGGCCCACGGCACCAGCACCCTGCCGCCGGGTCGGGTCTGCTCTATCCAAGAATACGGGATATGCCGCACGGCGGCTGTGGCGATGATCCGGTTGTACGGGGCGCCTGGCGGGTGCCCGAGAGCGCCGTCGCCGGTGACTACCCCGACCTCGCCATAGCCGGTGTCGGACAGCGCCTTACGCGCCTGGGCCGCCACATCGGGATCGACCTCGATGCTGGTCACGTGCGCGGCACCGAGCCGGTGGGCGAGCAGTGCCGCGTTATAGCCGGTACCGGCGCCGATCTCCAGGATCCGATGCCCCGAAGCCGCGTCCAGCGCGGCCAGCATCACCGCGACCATGATGGGAGATGACGCCGAACTGGTCGGCATCGCCCCACCCAGACCCGGTCCCGCTGGACGTCCGTCATCGATCTGGGTGATCACCGCATCGTCGGCGTAGGCCAGCTCCAGCCACCGGTCCGGATCGTCATCCCGGTGCAGCGGCAGCAATGTCGGTCCGTTGCCGTCATTGTCGAGCCACACGGTGTTCGGGATATACCGGTGCCGGGGCACGGCCGCCAGCGCCGGCCGCCACGGCGCCAACGGCGCCTCCCACTGGGCCAGGTAGGTGTTCGCCGCCAACCGCTGAACCATCCGCGCCCGCAGCTCGCCGGGGTCGATCCGCGGTCCGGTCATCGATCGTGCTTGTTGGGGTCCGGAGGCGGCGGCACCGGACGGGGCGGATCCGGCCTTCCATCACGTGTGTTGTCTTCCTGACGGTGCTTGCCGTCGTCGTCCTTATCGTTGTCGTCGTCCTTGCCCATGATTCATCCTCTCCTAAGACCGGGGCTCATAGGGCCGTGCCCATACGGCCAGGGTCGGGCAGGTCTGCGGCAACGCCAGCTACGCATGGGATGCATAGATCGCCCCATGGTCGATCTTTGGGGTCTAAACCTTCAGTGGCGAGCCGGAAGCCGCACAGGGTTTCGACCGAACCGTTCGCTCGGTCAAGGTCTCTTGGCTCTATGGCGTGGACCTTGCCGCTAGGAGACGCTGCCCACTTCAACTCTGGCATGGTCACTGCTCGGCTCCCACCGGCCCGTCAGCGCTTGTCATACTTGGGCCTCCTCTGTTGTTCCCCGTTGCGGAGTGGGTGGTCGGCACCGGGAAGGGCGGAGCAAATCGGCACCCATCCCGGTGCCCATGAACAGCCTGGTCGGCGACCGTCTCAAGCACGACGACCCGAGCACGCACTCGATGTGCGCTCCGGATGCACCCGTGGCCGGTAGGGTCGAGGCTAACTACACGCCTGATCCCGGGGAGTCACCGTGACGACGACCGTGCGTCAGTGGACGGGCCTCGAAGCCAAGGCTTTGCGGGCCGCGCTGCGTATGACGATGCACGAGTTCGCCGGCTATCTCGGTGTTGCTGCGCGGACCGTCGCCAAGTGGGAGGCGCGTGGCGGTGACATCCAGCCAATGTCTCAGACTCAGGCCATCCTGGACACGGCGCTGGCGAAAGCATCCGGCGATGTCCAGACCCGCTTTAGTGCCGCAGTCAGCGACTTGCTCGCCATCAGGACTACCGCTGCCGATACCGTCAGCGTTGATGCAGATGCCCCAACGTTCTCATCAGCACCGACTCCTCAGAG
Source organism: Pseudonocardiales bacterium (assembly GCA_052390115.1). Classification (GTDB taxonomy): domain Bacteria; phylum Actinomycetota; class Actinomycetes; order Mycobacteriales; family Pseudonocardiaceae. The sequence continues at coordinate 86,852 of JBQTHE010000023.1, forward strand.
CGGCATACTGCTGCCAGTCGTGATCGACGGTCGTCAAATCTTGCTGCCGTTGGACGCGGCCGCTGTAGCCGGTCGAGGCCTGGCATTGGCAATGAACCTAGTTCCATCGCTCCGTGACCCCTCCCTGCTTGAGGCCAAGCCGGCCAACGTGGAGCGAGCCTACGAGCTGTATCTGCGGGGTCAAGGGCTGTTAGCCACTAACGAGAAGCAGCGGGTCGAAGCTGCCACGACCTTGCTGGACCGCGCCCTCGATATCGATCCATGCTTCGCCCGAGCCCAAGCCGCTCGTGGTTATGCCCAGTGGCGGAAGTATTTCTCCGGGTGGGAGTCGGATCTATCGACACTGGAACGAGCGCTCGGCGACGTCGACGCCGCGCTACGGCTCGATCCCGACTCCATCGGTGCCCACACTACGCTCATCCGCATCTGCTGGGACATGGGCTGGCACGAAAGAGCGCTGGAGATCGGTCGAGCGATGTACGAGAAGAACTCTGGCAGTCTGGACGCCGCGCTCGCGTTCGCTCGCGCGCTGAACAACGGCGGTATGGCCGAGGTAGCCCTGCCACTGACCCGGGCAGTCCTCCAGGTGGACCCGACCAACCCCACTGCTTTGAAGTTGCTCATCTGGAACCATCTGATGGTTGGTGACTACCCCTCCGCCTTGGAGGTGGCGCGCCTTTACCTGCCCACCTATCCGCGAGACTCCAACACTCGCTGGGCGGTCGCGTTGGCTCACCTCGGCGGTGGCGATCTCCACGAAGCCATTCGCACTGCCCAAGACGCTGTCGATGCAGACCCCGACGACGTCACGGTCTGGAATCTGCTTGGCTATCTACATCGTCTTGGTGATGACAAGGCCGCCGCGCAATATGCCTGGTTAAGGGGAATCGAGCACATCGATAGAGACGCTGGGACAGGGACCCAGCACAACCTGCGCGTGCAGTCGTGGCTTGCGAACATCGAGGCGTGCGTGGGTCACACCGAGCAAGCACGCGCGAAGGTCGCACGGTTGACTGAGGCCGAGCCGCACAATGGGTACCTCAAGTACCGGCTCACGCACGTGCTGGCGGAGTTGGGCGACACCGAGGCAGCCATCCGAACCCTGCGCGAGGCGGTACAGGACGGTTTCCTCTCGGCGCAACTGCTGCGCCACGATGAGCGACTGGGGGTGTCCAGCCTTGTTGACCTAGCGGAATATCGCGAGGTCAGGCGGGCCCTCCAACAGAACGTCGAACGGGTGAAGAACAAATACGCACCCAGCGCGTGACCCGAACAGTGTGGACGGGACCGTCCTCTACGCCTAGACGAATACGATGAAGGAGGCCGGCAGGTGGAACTCGCCAAGAGCGATCGTGGCTGGATGTCCGGTATCGCCGGCGATGATGTCGTCACTATCGGCGATCCCCGGCTCAAGGCCGAGACCCAAGCTGTTGACGACGTCCGTGATGCCGCTGAACTCCTTGCGCGCATGGTCGATCGGCTGCGCGAGTTGAATGGTGCCGGTCTGGCCGCTCCGCAGATCGGTGCCTCTGTCAAGGTGATTGTTGTCGAGGTCAGAAAGACCGATGTGTTCCCCGACCGTCCGACGTCCCCGCTGCTACGGATGATCAATCCAGTGGTTGTGGAACAGTCCGGGACGACCGCGACTGGCTGGGAGGGCTGCTTCAGCGTGCCCGGGTTCATGGGCCTTGTGCCACGAGCCGAAACCATCACCGTCGAATACATTTCAGCGGAGGGTGCCGATGTCAGGGAGCAATACTCTGGGTATGTGGCCAGGGTGATCCAACACGAGATCGACCACCTCAACGGCGTCGAGTTCGTTGACCGGATGACATCAATGAATAGTCTGACAACGGTAACGAACTACTTAGAGTTTCATCGGTGATCGCTACGCTGGGAGTTCGGTGAGGACGACTCGATCCGGGCGCTTCTCGCCGGGCAGACCCACCATACTGCCTGCGTGACAGTGTAATAAGTTCAGCCAGGGTCACCCTGGGCGGCTGCGCGCGTGGTGGCGAGGCGCCCTGTGGCGTCGTGGGCGGTGATGGCGTCGAGCAGGCGCAGTGTCCTCGTAACGATGCCGGGAGCGGTCGTGATCGCGCGGGCGGTACGGAACAGGGCGATGGCCTCGGGTAGCTGGTCTGGGTGGTCGGTGAGGGTGAGCCCGCAGAGCGCGAGCGCCTTGCATTCGAGGGTGAAATAGTCATTGGGGGTTTGTTGGAGTTGCGCGTCGGCGTGTCCGACGGCGGCGGTAAAGGACTGTTGGGCCTGGAGGTGCGCGCCCTGACGGAGTTGGGCTATGCCGAGCAGCAGGTGCACCTGTGCTCTTCTGGGCGGGTGATCGTGTGCGGTGGCGCTCTCGGCGGCTGCGCGGCAGGCGTCCAGATCGCCCGATAGCAGGTGGGCCTGCGCGAGGGACACCCGGGCTTCGTATTGCACCTGGGCGTAGCCGATTTCGTCGGCGATCTGGATAGCCTGCAAGTACTGCTCGACGGAAGCCCGCCACGCTCCCTGGTCTGAGAAATCATCCCCCAGCTTGCACCGGAGATGGGCTTCGTTCCCCCGGTAGCTGATGTCGCGGGCGATGGTCAGGCCCTGCTGGTAGTGGTCGATGGCTTGGGGAATCTGCCCGAGGGTGACGTAGCAGCTGCCGAGGCCGGCAAGGTGCGCACTGGTGATCCAGGGGTCGGTGAGGTGACCGTGGAGGCGTTGGTACATGTCGATACTGAGCCGGTAGTGGCCCCACAGCGCGAGGTAGTCGAAGTAGATCCCGTGGAGCACGTCGGCGGCGGTGTGGTAATCCTGGTTCTGGTAGCGCAGTTCGAACTCGGCGAGCTGGGGGACAAGGTGGTCCAGTGTTTTCCAGGTCTCGCGGGGGGTGCGGGTCTGCGCGAAGTAGTCGGCGCCGCGGTGCTGTAGCGCGTACCGGGTGAACGGTGGGGGGTCGGCGTCCCGGTCAGTGGGCCCGCCGAGCGGGACGCGGTGCAGCGCGTAGTCCCGGTCGACCTGGTGCAGGTAGTAGCGGCCGGCGTCGCGGCGGACGAACTGCATGTTCACCAGGCGGGTGAGTACCGGGGCCGCGTCGACGGCGGCCCGGTAAGGCTGCAGCAGGTAGTCCACCGCCACCGAAGGGACCGGCACCGTGTAGACGGCGAGAGCCTGCATGACCTCCTGGGCCAGCGGATCGAGCCGGGTGAACGCCTCGCCGACCAGCGCGTGGACCACATTGTCGGGAAGTCGTTCGGTTTCGGTCAGTAGCTCGGTCAGGGTGGTGTCGCGGTCGGTGGCCAGGATCGCCGCGAGCGCCTCCAGCGCCCGAGGGGTAGCCGCGGGTCCGGTCGCGCGCCCGGAGCAGCAACACGTCCGGGGCGGTTCTCAGTCCGAGGCTGGCATCGGGATCCATGGCGCGCAGGATGTTCTCCGCGTGCGGAGAGGTCAACCCTTCGTCCAGGTTGAGCCGCCGCTGCGCCGCTGGATGGGTGAGCAGCAGGTCACGGGGGGTAACCCGGGTGGTGATCACTACCTTGATGCCGTGCTCGGGGGCAGTCAGCAAGGTGCGGAGCGCCTCGTCGAGCGCCGGATCGGTGATCGTTCCTGTGCCGGCATCGATGACGTCCTCGACGTTGTCCAGCAACACCACCGACCGGCCGCCGGGAAATGCCTCCAGCAGCGCAAGCATCAACCTCGCCGGTGTCTCCTGCGGGTCCCGGTAGCGCTGCCGCAGCCGCTCGGCGACATCGTCCGGCAACAGCCGGCACAGGTCGTCGAACAAATTCGGAAAAGTTCACTGGATGCGCACCAACCGGGCTGAGGTAGACGATCCCGTCCACCACGAGCTCCCCGAGGTCGTCGGGCAGCCGGCCCACCTCCAATGCCTTGAGCAGCCGGCACACCAGCGCGGTCTTGCCCACCCCGCCCCGGCCCACCACCGTCGTCATCCGCAGCCCGGGAATGCGCAGGTTGTCCGCGACCAGGGCAGTCTCCCTCTCCCGGTCCTGGAAATACGTGGGAGCGGTCATCGGCGGCGGGTTGACGAACCGCGCCCGGGGGGCGGCGGTCACTGGCCGCTCGGGTTGACGTTCGCGCTCCAGCCCGGCCTCGATGCGCTGGGTTGTTTGCTGCTGCGCAGCGGCGGGATTGTCGATGAGGTGCTGCTGTGCCGTGATCCGCCGGTCCAGCTCCGTGATCTCCCCCTCGATCAAGGGCCGCCGACCGGGGGCGGCACGGGGAAGTTCCCGGCGGGTATCGGCCAGGTGGATGCGAAGCTCCTGGAGCACTCCGGCGGGGGTGCTGGTCCACGCCAGGTGGTCGCGGAGCTGCGCCAGTCCAGTGTTGATGTCGCCGCTGAAGTCGATCAACTGGCGGGACTCGAGCCTAAACGGCAGCTCCGCATCGGGGGTCAGGAGCAGCGGGATCACCGGCTTCTTGTACTTCAACGCGCGCACCCACTCCTGCTTGCAGCCCGACTCTGGGCTGACGCTGTCGGCGGTCATCACGAACAGCAGCCCGCGGCAGGTCCGTAGCGCTTCGACGACCTGCTCGTCCCAGTCCTCCCCGGGCCGTAGATCTCGCTTGTCCACCCACACCGGGTACGACGGAGGACCCGCGACCAGTTTGTCCGCCAACGTCAAAGCGAAATCCGCAGCGTCGACGGCGGAGTAACTGACGAAGAAGTGCTCATCCGCCTCAGCGTCCTTCACTGCTCGCTCTGCTCGGTGCTTGCTCACGAAGTGCGCAGGGCCAGCAGGAGGCCGTCAGCTAGGGGGAGCATCAGGGGGATCAGGGTTTCGTCGTCGCGCACCATTGCGCCGATCTCGCGGAGCGCCATGGAGGACGGGTCCCGGCACGCCGGATCGGCCACCTTGCCACCCCACAGGGCGTTGTCGAACGCGATCACGCCGCCGGTCCGCAGCAACGGCACGCCGACCTCCAGGTAACGCGGGTACTCGGGCTTCGCGGCGTCGACAAACACCAGGTCGTAGCCGCGATCGGTGAGCCGGGGCAGCACGTCCAGGGCCTGCCCCATGATCAGCCGATAGCGCGACGGCGGGAACCCGGCGTCGGTGAACGCCTGCCGGGCGGCGCGCTGGTGTTCAGGTTCGACGTCGATGGAGGTGAGCACCCCGTCAGGGGCCATCCCGCGCAGCAGCCACAGGCCACTGCTGCCTGCGCCGGTACCGACCTCGACCACGGCGCGGGCACCGAGCGCGCTGGCCAGGAACCGAAGTGCGGAGCCCGCGCCCGGCCCGATCGGCGTGCAGCCCAACTCCTGCCCACGCTCGCGGGCTGCGGCAATCGCCTCGTCCTCGGTGACGAAACTGTCCACGTACTTGCGTACGGCGTCCTGGCGCACGGTGCTGTCGGCCGGGGCAGGCGGCCCGCCTGTGGTGCCGGTCGACATCACGTCGCGCAGCGTAGCGCCGTCGTACGGTCCATCGGGGTGATGCCGCGCCGGACGATGTATTTCCACAGCTCTCAGGATCCTCTTAGTCGATGCTTACTCGGGGCACACGCTGATCGTCCATCATCAACGTGGGATCACTCGACACGAAACATTGACAGCCAGGCCGGTGTTGCATTGTCTGACCGTGGACTGTCACCACCCAGGAGGTGCAAGACACACCCGATGGCCACCGAGACCGGCTTCCGCGACCCTGTCCCCGGGCAGGCGATCCCCGTCACCAGGGCTGACGACGAGACGACCCGGGTCGTTGACGGATGGGTACCACCGTCCTGGGAACAGGTAGTGCGGGATCACGCCGACCGGGTCTACCGGTTGGCTTACCGCCTGTCGGGCAATCCGCATGACGCCGAGGACCTCACGCAGGAGACGTTCATCCGGGTGTTTCGTAGCCTGGGCTCCTACAAGCCCGGCACGTTCGAGGGCTGGTTGCACCGGATCACCACGAACCTGTTCCTCGACATGGTGCGGCGGCGCTCCCGGCTGCGGATGGAGGGCCTGCCTGAGGACACCGACCGGCTGGTCGGCGGCGGGCCCAGCCCGGAGCAGGTTTATTCCGAGACCCACCTCGATCCGGATCTGCAGGAGGCGCTGGACGACCTCGCGCCGGAGTTCCGGGCGGCCGTCGTACTCTGTGACGTGGAGGGTCTCTCCTACGAGGAGATCGGCGCTACGCTCGGGGTGAAGCTCGGGACGGTCCGCAGCCGGATCCATCGGGGTAGGCTGGCCCTCAGGGTGGCGCTTGAACGGCGCCGTGCGCTCGCTGAGAAGGAGACTGGATGACGGACCTGCGCGGCCGATCCTTCTCCGATCTGTTAGCCGGCCTCAACGCAGGGCAACACCTCGCCGTGGACGCTGTAGTGGCCTTCGTCGACGGCGAGCTCGGCGCGGCCGCCCGCGACCGGGCCGCCGAACACCTCGCCAGTTGCCAGTCGTGTGCCGCTGAGGTGGCCGGGCAACACCAGGCCCGCAGTGTGATGCGCTCGGCGCAGTGCCCACGGGTCCCCGCCGGATTGCTTGCCGCGTTGTGTGACATCCCGCGCACCACTGATCTACCCGGCACTCCGGATGGGCTGGCGGTGGCTGCCGACGGCACCGTCGTCGAGATCGCCGACCGCGGCCGGGCCGCTGCACCGGGAACCGCGCCGCTGGGTACCGGCACCCCGCTGGGTGCGAGCCAGCGCTGGGGTTCTGGGCCCTCGGTACTCGGTCGCTGGATCGGGCGATAGCAGCGCTACGCACACTTCACCGGGGTATGGGCAAGCTCGGTAGTCGTCAGCGCGCACAGGTGACTCCGGGAGACCATGACCCCGCCGCAGGATCACAACCCCGACGAACCCTTCGCAACCGAGGGGCGTCCAGCGCCGCCCGCATTCGTCCCGAGACCACTGCAGGGACCCGAGGTGGATCCAGCGGCGGCACAGGTATTCGGCCGACCCTCCGGGGTTGCCGGAGCTTTTGCCGTTCAGGCAGGTGATTCCCGGGGCAAGCCCAGCGATACCTCCAGCGACACGTCTGGAGGCTTGTCGGCTGCCGCCCCACCGCCCCGCGAGGTGCTGGCGGCAGCCTTTGGCAGGCCGTCGGGATCCGCGGAGCGGCTGCAGCGCCCGCCCGGCCGCAACGGTGCGCATCCCCCGGAAAGGTCACCGGGTGAGGACGATTTCTGGCCGCAGGGCGCGGGACACAACCCGTGGCGTGACCCGTGGGCGGCGGCGGTACTGGGAGGCCCCGCGGTTCCCGAACACCATCGAGACTCTGTCGACCCACCGCTGGGAGCCCGGCTGAGTCTGCAGGAAGCGTTGTTCGGCCGTCAGCTGAGCCATCGCGCGCTGGCGCTGTTAGGTGCGCTGGTGCTGTTGGTCGGCGGAGTCGGCGGATTCGTCGGCCGGCTCACCGCCGACGGCGGCAACCTGCTGACTGATCCAGGCGCCACCCTGGCGCAGGTTGAGCCCGTCACCGACCGACCGGTGGGCTCGGTGGCGGCGGTGGCCAGCCGGGTGTTGCCTGCGGTGGTGTCCCTGGAGTTCCGGGTCGGCGACCTGGGGGGGTTCGGTTCCGCAGTGGTGATCGACGGTCAGGGCTACCTGCTGACCAACAACCACGTGGTGGCCCCCGCCGCTACCACCTCGCAGGCAACCTTGGAGGCGGTGTTCAACGACGGCACCCGGCTGCCGGCGCGGATCGTGGGGCGGGACCCGAAGACCGATCTCGCCGTGGTCAAAGTGGAGGTAGCCAACCCGACGGTAGCGCAGCTGGGCCGGTCGTCGGCGCTGAAACCGGGGGACTCCGTGGTGGCCATCGGCTCTCCTCTGGGGCTGGCCGGCACGGTGACCAGCGGCATCGTCAGCGCGGTGGACCGGCCGGTGCGGCTGGAGGGCGATGGCGGTCACGGTAACGCGGTGATCGACGCGATCCAGACCGACGCCGCGATCAATCCGGGCAACTCCGGCGGAGCGCTGGTGAATTCCGCGGGAGCGGTGGTGGGCATCAATACCGCCATCCGCACCCTGGGCGCCGGCGAGAGCGGGGGCTCTATCGGGCTCGGCTTCGCCATCCCTATCGACACGGCTACGAAGATCGCGCAGGCGCTGATCCGCACCGGGCATTACCAGCATGCCGAGCTGGGCGTCAACGCCGCGTCGGTGACCGACGGCAAGTCCGACGGTGCCCGGGTGCAGAACGTGCAACAGGGCAGCGCAGCCGCCGAAGGCGGCATCCTGGAGAACGACGTGATCATCAAGGTCGGCGATCGGATCGTTGGCAGCGCCGACGGGCTCATCGTCGCGGTGCGCGAACGGGCTATCGGCGAACCGGTGCCGATCTCACTGGTTCGTGATGGGCGGCCGCTGGTGGTGACCGTCACGCTGAAGTCGGATTGATCGGCGTGGCGGAGTCTAGGCTGGGGTCGCTGGTCGGGCTGGTTTCGGAGGTGTGTGCAGATGCTCAACATCGGTTGGGGGGAGGTCTTGATCCTGGTCGTCGCCGGGTTGTTCATCCTGGGCCCGGAACGCCTGCCATCAGCCGCGGCGTGGCTGGGCCGCACCATACGTCAGGTGCGGGAGTACGCCACCGGGGCCCGCGAGCAGCTGCGCTCCGAGCTAGGTCCGGAGTTCGACGAGCTTCGCCAGCCACTGGAGGATCTGCGTGGGTTGCGCGGTTTCAACTCGCGTGGGTTCAGTCCCCGCAGCGCGATCACCCGCCACCTGCTCGACGATCTGGACGGTGACCCGTTCGGTGGCGTGATCAAGCCCAACGGCTACGCCGCCCCCACCGGGCGGGGCATCCCGGTATCCCGGCCGCTGCAGCCGGGTGAGCGCGCACCGTTCGATCCCGACGCGACCTGATTCGGTCCTATCGAGAGCTCACCGGGAGCTGGGACTTACCGACAGCAGTCGCCCAGCCAGGCCACGGGAGCGGGTCGCAAGCCGATCCGCCACTTCTCGCAGGACGACTGCGGCAGGCGCGGTGGGATCGGCCAGTACCAGCGGGGTGCCGGCGTCGCCGGTTTCGCGCAGCTGCTGGTCCAGTGGTACCTGGCCCAGCAGCGGAACCTCGCTACCTACCGCACGGGTCAGCGAGTCAGCGACCACCTGGCCCCCACCGGAACCGAACAGGTAGTTGCGCGACCCGTCCGGCATCTGCAGCCACGACATGTTCTCCACCACACCGATCAGCCGCTGGCGGGTCTGTAGCGCGATCGCTCCGGCCCGCTGCGCCACTTCCGCGGCGGCCCGCTGCGGGGTGGTGACCACGAGGAGCTCGGCGTTGGGGATGAGCTGCGCCACCGAGATGGCGATGTCCCCGGTGCCCGGCGGTAGGTCGAGCAGCAGCACGTCGAGGTCGCCCCAGAACACGTCGGCGAGGAACTGCTGCAGCGCGCGATGCAGCATCGGTCCCCGCCACACCACCGGGGTGTTGTCCTTGGTGAACATGCCGATCGAGATGACCTTCACCCCATGCGCGGTCGGCGGCATGATCATTTTCTCGACCTGGGTGGGTCGCGCGGTGGTGCCGAGCATGCCCGGCACCGAGTGCCCGTAGATGTCGGCGTCGACAACTCCCACTGACAGGCCCCGATCGGCCATCGCGGCCGCCAGGTTCACCGTCACCGTGGACTTGCCGACCCCGCCCTTGCCGGAGGCGACGCAGTACACCCGGGTCAGTGATCCAGGCTCGGCGAACGGGATCCGCGGCTCCTCGGCGGTGCCGCGCAGCTGGCGGCGTAACGCGGTGCGCTGGGCGTCGCTCATCACGTCGAGCTCAACCTGCACGCCGCGCACACCCGGCACGGCGGACACCGCTGTGGTGATCCGGGAGGTGATGGTGTCGCGCATCGGGCAGCCGGCGACGGTGAGCCATACCGCTACCCCAACCGTTGCGTCCTCGGCCACGGTCACGTCCTTGACCATGCCCAGCTCGGTGATCGGCCGGTTGATCTCGGGGTCGTGCACCCCGTCCAGCGCGGTTCGGACCGCGTGGATCGACGGGACGGTCTGGGTGGAGGCCACGGGTGGCACCGACTTTCCGGTTGAGTGTGGACTTCTCCCCATGCTAGGCGTAGCCGACGTGACACTCATCCCGCCAGCTGCCAGGCCCGTCGGTCAGGTCCTGCCACCCCGTCGATACCCGGTCCGTTCCGTCCCAGACCGTTCTGATGCTGCCGATTCCGGCGACCCCAGTTCTCTGGGTTCGGTCAGCCGAACGAGCTCAGACCGCAGGAAGTCCCTGGTGACCACCTCACCGACGGCCAACCGCAGCGACGCGAGTTCTCGGGCCAGGTACTCGGTGTCGGCCTTGGTGCGCTCGGCGCGGGACCGGTCTTCCTCCAGCGCGACCCGGTCGCGGTCGTCTTGACGGTTCTGCGCCAGCAGGATCAGCGGCGCCGCGTAGGCGGCCTGCGTGGAGAACGCCAGGTTGAGCAGGATGAACGGGTAAGGGTCCCAGCGCAGCGTCACCGCTACCAGGTTCAGTGTGATCCACACCACGACTAAGACCGTTTGCGCCGCGAGGAACCGCCCGGTGCCCAGGAAGCGGGCGATCCGCTCGGAGAAGCGGGCGAAGGCATCCGGGTCCATCCGGGGCGTCAGTCGCCGTGGCCCGCGCGGGAGGTCCAGCCGCGAATACTGCCAACGGGACTCAGCCATGAGCCACCTCGCCAGTCCAGTCGGAGGTGGGCCAGGCCTCCTGCTGCCGCCAGTCGTCGGGCAGCGCGGCGTCCAGCAGGTCATCTACGCTGACCGCCCCGAGCAGGTGGCCCTCGGTGTCCACCACCGGGGCGCAGACCAGGTCGTAGGCGGCGAAGTAGCGAGTGACCTCGGCGAGCGACGCCTGCGGTCCGAGCCGAGCCAGCTCGGTGTCCAGCACACCGGCCACCAGGTCCGACGGGGGTTCGCGCAGCAGCCGCTGCAAATGGGCACAGCCCAGGTAGCGGCCGGTCGGGGTGGCCGAGGGGGGACGGCAGACGAACACCATGCTCGCCAGCGCGGGGGTCAGCTCCGGGTTGCGGACCCGGGCCAGTGCCTCGGCGACGGTGGCGTCCGGGGTGAGCACCACCGGCTCCGGGGTCATCAGGCCGCCGGCGGTGTCCGACGAGTAGGCCAGCAGCCTGCGCACCGGCGCGGACTCCTCGGGTGCCATCAGCCGCAGCAACCGTTCCCGCTCCGGGTGAGCGAGCTCGCCCAGCAGGTCGGCGGCGTCGTCGGGGTTCATCGCCTCCAGCACATCGGCGCCGCGCTCGTCGCCCAGATGGGCGAGCACCTCGGCCTGCTCGTCCTCGGACAGCTCTTGGAGCACGTCCGCGAGCCGCTCGTCGTCCAGCGCATCGACCACCTCGTGGCGGCGTTTGGCCGGCAGGTCGCGTAGCGCGTTGGCGACCTCCACCGCGCGCATCCCCTCGAAGACGGCGAGCAGGTGCTCGGCGCCCTGCCCGCGGGAGGACACCTCGGCCAGCGTCAGGCCGGCGACCTCGTCCCACCCGAGCACCTGGACCGGGCCCCGCCGCCCGAGCCGGCCGATGCGCTCCCGCACTGCCAGTTTCGTGATCACCCAGTCCCGGGTGCGGGCTTGCTCGATCCCGGCGTCCACCACGACCGCCACCGCCCCGGTGGCGGCCACATGCACGCGGGTGTCCAGGATCTCCCCGATCACCAGCGTCTCGTTGGGGCGCAGCGAGAACCGGCGCAGGCTCACCGTGCCGGTCGCCAGCGCCACCGCGCCGGGCTCGATCGAGGTAACCCGCAACATCGGCACGAAGATCCGTTGCCGGATCACGAGCTCGACCACCAGTCCCAGCACCCGAGGTGGCCGGGTCCCGATGCGCAGCGCGGTCACCAGGTCGCGGACCCTGCCGAACTGCTCGCCGTCGGGCCCGAAGACCGGTAGCCCGGCAACCCGGGCCGCATAGACCCTGGGAGGAGTGGCCACAGGAAGAGGCTAGCGTCCGCTCACCTCCCCTAAGTCCGGAGCCGCTATCTGCGTCTCGGCGACGCCGATGGCCGTGAGCACCAGGGCGTGCCCAAGACGGGTGCATCGGACGTCTTCGAAGCGATCAACTTTGCTGCCCATCATCCGGGCCAATGGCGCAGCTGCCGACGACGCGTACCACCCTTCGCGATGCTCGGTATAGAAGATCGGCGACTCGCCCGCGCCGACGAGAACCGTGTCGCCCAGATCGGTCGCCGTATCGCTCCACACGAAATGCGCGTCGCACGGGAGATCGGCCAGCGCCGCCGGGTCCAAGGTACGGTCGTAATGCGCGCCTGCGCGGTGCAGCTCGTCCGGCGTAGTCGTGACGGTGCCGAGTGCGGCGAGCCGCCACCCGTTCCCCGAGACGACGACCCGGTCAGCTACCGGCCAGGCCCCAACCGTCCACAACGGACGCTCACCGCACCACACCGGCGTCGCGCCGTCAGGGGTTTGCGCGACATTTCCTGGTCGTGGATACGCGCATACGAAGTATCGCATGGTCGATGGTTTTCTCGTTTCGTGTCAGATTCGTGCATCGGAGGGTCTGGAAGCCGCCCCGGTGCACTGTCGGGGCCGAGTGCACCGGGGCGACGAAGGAACACAACCGGAGTCGGCTCGGATGCGCAAGCGTTCCAGTCCACTCTCGTGATGCCGGAACGCGCATAGCGGCCAATTTCGATAGACTATGCGAGAACGCGAATAGACGCCCTCGGTGCTTGTCTGCGACCAGCGCGGGGAGCTACGCTGGTAGGCGAGACAGTCAGCGAGGAGGAACCGTGAAGTTGACGAAGATTGCGGGAGAAGACTGCGACGACGATGACTGTCTGGCGGTGTACCGCACCGACCGCGGCACCGTTGGCGTACAAGGAACCGTACTGTCTGAGTTTACTTGCCCGGATGGCGAGGCGATCGTCGAAATCACTGCCGATCTGCTGCTGAGAGCGGCCCGTGCCCTCCGCTGAACGTCGCCTTCCCGCCAGGCTTGGGACCGCGTCACAGTGGGACACCTTCCAACGGTCCGCCTTCCGTCTCGAAACCTTGCCCGAGTACCGGGTCGCGAAGGAAGAGGGTCTACTGGAGCGTTACCTTGCTGGCGAACCGATGCCCGCGGGCTACAACGAAAGATGGCACTGCAGGCTTCGCAGCTACTTTGCTAGTGGGCGGTACGTACAGCGCGTCCGGGTTCTGACTCCACCTCTGACCAACTACATCCGTAGACAGTTCGACTGGGGATATGTCGGGAATGTAAGCCACGGCGGCGAAGACATTCGCATTCTGGACCTGTCCAGGACACCCGATCCCGGCCTGCCTGACTGGGACTTCTGGCTGTTCGACGACGAAATTGTCCTCAAACAGACCTACGCCGAGGACGGCACCCAGCTGGGCCGGGAGGTGCTGCCTGATGCCGATCCCGCAGAGTTCCGTCGCTACCGGGAGATCGCGCTTCAGCACGCCGTCCCGTTCTTCACCTACCGGGCTATCATCGAGTATTGATGCTCGATCCCGAGTGGTCCGAGGCGGACCGGCTCGAGTTGGCGACGGCCCTGCGTGACCTGCGCCGGGCTGCTGGCCTGTCCGGGCAGGCGCTCGGCGCTCGGGTCTACATGAGCCAGACCAAGATCTCCCGGATCGAGACGGGTCGCATCGTTCCCAGCGTCACCGACGTCGAGCTGCTGGTCTACGCGCTGGACGTCGATGCTGAACGCAGCCGTGAACTGGTGTCGCTGGCCAGGGCAGCCAATACTGAGTTCCGGCCGGGCAGGCTGAGAGCCCGCGCCGGAACCGCCGTGCGGCAGCGGGACCTGCAGGCATTGGAGGCACAGTGCCAAGTGCAGCGTCACTTCCTACCCACCATGGTCACCGGACTGATCCAGACTCCCGCCTACGCGCGGCAGGCGCTGAGCTGGCCGGAGGAGCGTTCGCCGGCGGCGGTGGAGGAGATCGTCAACCACAAGGTGCAGCGCCAGACGATCTTGCATCGAGACGATAAGGAATTCGTTTTTCTGCTCACCGAGGCTGCGCTGCGCTGGCGGTTGCTCGACTCCGTCGACATGGCTGCGCAGGTAGAGCACGTCGCCCGGGTAGCCGGGTTGCCCAACGTGACGATCGAGATCATCCCGTTCCGGACTCGGGTTCCGGTTGGGCCGCTGAACGTGCTCGTGCTGCGCGACCCCACCGACGTGCGCTACTACCTGGACCTGTTCGCCCTGTACCAGCGCTACGCTCTACGTGGTGATGCGGCACGGGAGTTTCTACTCAAGATTGCCGACGAGTTCCGCCATGAAGGTAACTGAACAATCAGGTGGATTTTCCTCATCGTCCACAGAGGGGATGCTAGTGGCTGTCACATCTCGGGAGCGTACCCACTGGCTTCGAGCCTGTTGCGGAGGTCATCGCGGACGAGTGCGCCGTTTTGATCTCCCTGCGGCACCATAGCGGTTCGATCCACCGGACCAGCGCCGAAGAATCACCCAGCCCTGTCACGAAGTCGGTAAGTACATGGAATTACTTTCACGAGCGGAAGGATATGCCGACGATCGGATAAGAGCTATAATCGCCTCGACTATCTGGGATGAGCTGTCAGCGCCTTTCAGTGAGGCGGTCCGTCGATCGGAGCAACGATTAGATGGTTATCGTTTGATCTGTGACGAATCCGGTCAGCTAATCAACGCTGAACGTGTCCAACCGCTTCGTCAACTTCATCGGTACGGTATGACCTACGGCCACATGCTGTTTCTCTTTTGGACGGAGAAAGCGCGTGAAGCGGGGTGGCAAACCCTGGTCCGTCGCGCCGATGAGGTGGGCGCAAGTGACGTAATTGGCGTCCGGCTCGACCACGATCTCGCAAGGTCGGGAAGATTAGCCCGACCGTACATGCTGTACCTGGTCATCGGGGATGCGGATCCGGATCATACACACCCAGAGCAGTTTCAGTCTCTTGTTGAGCCTGCACCGCCCAGAACCGATATTCAGGTCGACTGGGATGTCGATAAGCGTAGTGTTGAGGAACGGCTCAGGGACAACATCCGGGTTTGGCTGATGCTCGCAGGCATAAATTCAGAAGCAAGCGCCGAGCTGGCAAGCCGCGAGATGTTCGCCCGGCTCGTGTCCCCGCAATCAGACTGGAGAATCACACAGGTGCTGCCTCGGGGGATTTCCGCGAACCGACTCGAGCCCTTCTGTGATGAGAGCGACATCATCGCAGAAATAGCTGGATGGAACCTTCGCAACCCAAGCCATTTCATCGGATCCGCGTCGTCCAATGACGCCATGAAATGGCGTGATTATCGCGCCGGTGTCGATGAGGCATTGCGTGGCATGGAGTCCTGGAGGCGAATCATTGCGGCCTGGTTGGGAAGTGTCGGCGAGGAGCTTACAGGTGTGGACATCGAGTCGCACATATTTCCCTCTGGTGATCTTCTATACGCACTGATCCGGGGTTGGCCGTTGGACATTGACCGGCATTTGCCGTCTCTCTACGTTACTGCTATCCAAGATGATATAAAATGTGCGCGAGTTGGTTGTGTCCCGCTGTGGGACGGCACAGTCTTTCCCGATCTGATCAAACGGGTGAGCACTATTTATCCGACACCCGCGGACTGGTTGCAACGTCGGCTTTCTGGAACCGCCGAGCCGACTAACATGGCGCTGCTGGAGGCGCTACACCTATCCTGGGATCTCACGGAAGAGAACGTCGAGACGCGGCTGTTAACGGTCGAAAAGATCGCCGGGAGTACGCGCCAGGTTCGTCTTGTGCGTAATCCGATGCCAGATCCCAACTCGATGCTGACCATATGGGACTTCTTCAGTGAACACGCAGAGCAGCTCAGCGCACTAGTCCAGCACTACACCTCGAAGATCCAATAGCTCGAACGTTCTGTCTCTCGACAGGTAGCACCAGTGGCGCCTGCTGAGCGCCAGCACGCGCATAGGCGGGACTTGGTCATCTCTGTGCCCGAGAGTTGATACGTACAGGTGGGCTGGCGGTGCCAGGTGCTGGTACGTCTACCGCTTGACACCGCGCTGCCATTCGGAGCCAACCCCGTAGGCGCTACGTGCCACCCTGGTGGGTGAAATGGGGTCTCCTGCCGCGCGTCACAGCTCTGCTGTCGCCCGTATTCCGAAGCAATCGCGACCCCGGCACCTCGGCAGGCGCCATTCGGTTCCGGATGGCAGTCACCGGCACCCCGGCCGGCGCCATTCGGTTCCGCATGGCGCCTGCCGGCACCCGAGTTAGCTGGCTTAGACGGCACGGCCGTCATGATCGAGTCAACTGTGGGGTTTGAGTCGGCTCCAGGGCGATAGGCGGGTGTGTGTCGGTGCCGCGCCCCGTGAACTCGACGAGACGGACATGTGGAAGGACTGGGAATGTCGGCCGCGTCGAGTTCACGGACAGCACCCCGGGCAAGCCAGCGAGGGAACACGCCTGGTCGGGATAGGGCGAAGCCCGGCTAGCTGTAGCAGTAGGAGTCTGAGGAGGCGTCGCCACCTTGGAGGCGCACCTGGTGCACCCGTAGGCCCCGGAAGTCGTCGCCGTGCAGGAAGAACGCCTCGTCGATGGTCAGGCCGCCGGCGGGGGTGGCGTCGATCTTCGCCAGCCACGCGCCGACGCCGTCGGGGTAGAACTGGTCGTCCCACGCGCCGTAGAGCGAGTTGGTGAGATACACCCGCCGGCCGTCCCGGCTGACCTCCACCATCTGCGGGCCACCGGCAAGCCGTTGGTTGGGAGCCGCTGGATGCGCCGCGCGGCCGACGATGCCGCCCAGCCGCACTGACCCGGTTTGGCGCGGGTGGGCAGGGTCGCTCACGTCGTACTGCTTGAGTTCACCGGTACCCCAGCACGACACGTACAGCTGCTGGTCGTCCACCGAGAGGTCGATGTCGGTGACCAGCGGGGGCACCGCACCGAACGGCTTCAGTGCCGGCGGGAGGGCGTTGGCGTCGGCGGGTTCGGCCGGGATGGTGATCACCTTCTCGGCGGCCCAGCTACCTCCTTCACGATGCCAGCGCCACACCGAGGCGGACAGGTCCTGGGTGGACACGACGACGCCGACGAACCCCCAGGTCGCTTCGGGATCGTGCGCTGGACGCAGCTCGAGCACCATCTGGTGCTCAGCGCCCAGGTCGACCCGCTGGAGGTGCTTGCCGGCGGCCAGGTCCCAGAAGTGCAGCGCGTGGCCGTACTTGTTACCCAACAGCAGCTCCGGATTGATCCCGTCCTCGATCATCGACGGGGTCCCCCACTCGCTGGTGACCAGCGTGTTCTTATTGAGGTGCCACCAGGCGTCATAGGCCAGGTATTGCGGCCCGCGATCATTTTCCCACGGACCCAGCACGTCGAAGCTGGTGTGGTCGAGCAGCGCGATCCCGCCCGGCCCGTCCGCGCCGTTGCCACCACCGAGGCAGGACAGGAAGATCCCTTCGGGGCCGCAGTGCAGGGTATGTGGCCGGGAGTAGCCGGCTTTTGCCGCCAGCTCCTTGGCGTCGATCGTTTTGACCAGGGTGGGGGTGGCGGGATCCGGGTGGGTGTCATAGACGTGCACGTTCGAGCTGCGCAGCCCCGGCAGTAGCAGGTAGCGGCGCTCCAGGCCGTCCACGTTATGCCCCTCGTGGGCCAGCGCGCTGCTGCAAGCGTTCCAGCCGAAGTGGTGCAGCTCGTCGCCCAGGGTGGGAAGGTCTGCCCAGCCCACCACCTGCCCATATCGTGGCGAGCCGGGATCGACGTCGACCACGGTCAGCGCGTCGGGCCGCTGCGCGGCACGGTCGAAGGCGGCGACGTAGGCGAGCTTCTCGGCCGGTGCTGCGGCTGCGTCGGCCGGGCTACGGTAGAAGGTCGGGTCGGCTGGCAGGTTCATTTCGGTGACGATGGTCATCGCTTCGGGCCCCCTACACAAGACGCCAGAGAGATTACAGTTTTCACCAAGGATCCGCGATGCCAGCCGCCCGGTAGTACGCGACGAAAGGTGTCCTCATGGCCCGGCTCGCTCAGACTGACGGTCTCACCGAGATCCAGCAGGAGATCCTCGCCACGGTCAAGTCCTTCGTGGACAAGGAGATCATCCCGGTCGCCCAGGAACTGGAGCACACCGACACTTACCCGCAGGAGATCGTCGACGGGATGAAGGAGATGGGCCTGTTCGGGCTCACCATCCCCGAGGAGTACGGCGGTCTGGGGGAGTCGCTGCTGACCTACGCACTGGTCGTGGAGCAGATCGCCCGGGGCTGGATGAGCGTGTCCGGTGTGATCAACACTCACTTCATCGTGTCGTACATGATCTGCCAGCACGGCACCGACGAGCAGAAGCAGCACTACCTGCCGTTGATGGCCGAGGGAAGCGTTCGCGGTGCTTTTTCGATGTCCGAGCCAGAACTGGGTTCCGACGTGGCGGCGATCAAGACCCGGGCCAGGCGCGACGGGGACCACTATGTCGTCGACGGCGCGAAGATGTGGCTGACCAACGGTGCCACGTCGACTCTGGTGGCCACCCTGGTCAAGACCGACGAGGGAGCGGCGAAGGCGCACCACAACCTCACCACGCTGCTGGTGGACAAGCCCGCGGGTTTCGGCGAGGTCGCTCCCGGGCTCAGCGTTCCCGGCAAGATCGACAAGATGGGCTACAAGGGCGTGGATACCACCGAACTGGTGTTCGACGGCCACCGCGTCGGCGCCGACAAGGTGCTCGGCGCCGCTCCCGGCAAGGGCTTCGCGCAGATGATGGACGGCGTCGAGGTGGGCCGGGTCAACGTCGCTGCCCGGGCCTGTGGCATTGCGATCCGCGCCTTCGAACTCGCGGTCGGCTACGCCCAGCAGCGCCGGACCTTCGGAAAGCCGATCGCCCAGCACCAGGCGATTGCGTTTAAGCTCGCCGAGATGGCCACCAAGGTCGAGGCCGCGCACCTGATGATGGTCAACGCCGCTCGGCTCAAGGACTCCGGCGAGCGCAACGATGTCCAGACCGGGATGGCGAAGCTGCTGGCCAGCGAGTACTGCAAGGAGGTCACCGAGGACGCCTTCCGCATCCACGGGGGGTACGGCTACTCCAAGGAGTTCGAGATCGAGCGGCTGATGCGCGAGGCACCGTTCCTGCTCATCGGTGAGGGAACCAGCGAGATCCAGAAGACGATCATCAGTAAGGGGCTGCTGCGGGAGTACGCTGCGCGCAGTTGATCCGAATCGGGGCAATACGCATGAGCCTTGGCACGATGGGTACCCCGCACCCAGAGGTGATGCACTGTGACCAGCCCGTTCAGTAGTCAGGGCCAGATGCCTGGCCTGCCCACCCCACCCACCGGTTGGCCGATCGGCTCCTACGCCACTTACGCCGAGGCGCAGCGCGCCGTGGACCACCTCGCCGACAGTCACTTTCCGGTCGCCGAAGTCACCATCGTCGGAGTGGACCTGATGCTGGTTGAGCGGGTGCTGCGACGGTTGACCTGGGGCCGGGTTCTGGCCCAGGGGGCCGCGTCGGGCGCCTGGTTCGGCCTGTTCGTCGGAGTGCTGCTCAGCCTGTTCGCTACCCAAGCTGGGGCCGGGTTCATCCCGATCCTGGTGGGCGTGGCCACCGGCGTGGTGTTCGGGTCGGTGTTCGCGGCCGCCGGTTACGCCTCGACCCGCGGTCGGCGGGACTTCGCGTCGGCAAGCCAACTGGTCGCAGGGCGTTACGACGTGCTGTGCCAGCCACGGCATGCCGAGCAGGCGCGCGACCTGCTGGCCAAGCTGGCCATGGGCCCGGGTACCGCGACCACCTGATCACGTGCTGAGCGGATGCCGCCAGCGCAGGCCGGGAAACCACGCGAAGTCCCGGTCCGCGGTCACCCATTCGCATCCCGACTCGATCGCCAGGGCCGCGAGGAAGGCATCTGGCACCAGGTTTCCCTTCGCGCCTGCTTGCTGGCACAGCCGGGTGAAGATCGACCAGTGCTGCGCGCCAGGAAACACCTGGCGGCAGATCGGCTGGTTTCGTACCGCGCCGGCGAACGTCAGCGCCTCGGTCAGCCGGCTGGGTTCCCGGAAGATCCGCGGATGGGTGACGACCCGCACAAAACCGCTGAGCACCAGGTCGGAGCAGGCGTAGCTGGAGTCGCCGTTGACCATGCCGTCCAGCCAGGCCCGGTACTGCTGGTGGTCTGCGGTGTCCTGCCGGAACGCGTACACGAGCACGTTGACGTCAGGAAGGAGCACGACCCTCCATCACGTCCAGCAGTGCCGCGCTGTCATCGAGATCCACGCCGGGAAGCACGCCCCCACTCGCGACGGACACCGGAAGCTCGACTCGACTGCGCTCCTCGTGCCGCTCGGATTCGGCCAGCAGCTGGCGAAGCGCCTCCTCGAAAACCGACGTCAGGCTTCGTCCCTGGCGCGCAGCGAGGCTCTTGGCCCGGCGCAGCAGCTCGTCATCGACCCGCAGCGTGGTCCGCATGCATCAAAGCATACTCTGGTGGCAGCAATATGTCACCGGATCAGGAAACCGCTGACGACGCTGGCCACTCCGGCGAGGGCACCAACCACGGCGACGGCGGTGGCGATCGCATCCTTGTGGCGAACGTGCCAGGGGGACAGGCGCGCCTGCAGCTTCTCCATGAGCACCACCACGTTGAGCAGTGCCGCCTGACGTTCCGACGATTCTCTGGCCTCTTCGTATTCGTGGATCATCGCTACCACGGTCATACCAAGGAACTTGGCGTCGAATGACTTGAGATTTCTCACCACCTGGTCGACTTCCATCCTCAACGACCTGGTGAGCTCGTCACGCTGACCGGCGCCGAAGAGGATCGTGGCCGCTCTTGGAGCTGCCCGAACGCTCCGAAATCCGCCAGCTTGTAGGTGCCCTCGATGGTGCGCAGTACGTTCGAGGGCTTGATGTCACGGTGCAGGATGTTGTGCTGATGCGCGTAGCGCAGCGCGGAGGCCACGTCGCGGCCCAGTCGTACGGTCTCCTCGACACCGAGCTGGCCGGCCAAGCCCAGCTCGTCCGCCAAGCTCCCACCGTCGATCCACTCCTGGACCAGGCAGAGCCGCCCGTTGTGCTCGGTGACGTCCAACGTCGCCACGATGTTGAGGTGGTCGAGAGCGGTCACCGCGGCAGCTTCCCGTCGGCTAAGTTCGCTTGTCCCAGGAAGTAGCTTCAACGCGACGACCCGATCGTGTCGGTCGTCCCGCGCGCGGTAGACCTCGGCGGTGGTTCCCTCGGCGCCTACGTGCTCTATCACTGTGTAGTGGCCGATGGGCGTGCCCAGGCTCAGCGTCACGCATGCTCCTGAATTGGGGTTGCACGAACGAGCCCCCGACCCGCGTCCAGAGCATAGACGGGGTATTCCGATCAGTCACCGTTGTCCGCGTCTTGGCCCGACATCGCGAGTCACAGGGCGGCGATGGCGGCCGGAGTCCAGTGCCCTCGCGCCCCGCGTAGCTGGGCAAGGTAGTCGGCCACCCGGTGAACATCCCATCCGTGGGCCTCGTGCAGTCCTGCCGCCAATATCCGCAGATAGGAGGCCGACGGAACTGTGCAGGGTACGTCGTCGGCATGCCAGGGGGCGGTGAAGGTCAGGCACGGGTGCCCATCGAGGTCATCGATGTGCAGCAGGGTCTCGTAGCGTCCGGGACCGAGTTCGGTTCGACCGGTCGCCAGCACTGGTCGGAGGTCGATGTCCGCGCCAGCGACGCCGTACATCTCCTGCGCGGCGATGTCTGCGAACTGCCCGGCGGTGATCAGGTAAGCGCGCGCGGCCGCCGTGCCGGCGAGTTCTGGGTCGAAGAAGGCGCGCCCACCACCCCAGGTTGCCGATTCCGTTGCGAAGTAGACCCCGCCGGGGATTTCACGGCCGATTGCGCGGCGCGGCGGGCGGCGATCGCGACAACCGGAATGGGGGCGCTGCGCTCCAGGCGGGGTTCCGCCCGCGAGATAGTATTTCAGCCGGTCGGCGGACATGTTCGACCCGTAGCTGACGTACCAGACCAGTTCCGGCTGCGTCGTCAATCGTCTCCTCGTAGCCCGGAATTGTCGGTGTGCCTCCGTAGAATACTGGTATGTCGATGGGTCCGGCGTGGCAGGCGAGTGGCGATGAGCTGCTCGCTGAGCTGCGGGCGCTGGAAACCCGTATGCGATCGACGTGGGCGCAGATGTTGTCGGTGGTGGCCGAGGTTGATTCCCGGGGGATTGCCGGGAAAGAAGGATATGGCACCACGGTCGAGTTGGTCCGCGCGCTGGCGCGGGTGACCCGGGGTGAGGCTCGGGCTCGGGTCACCGCCGCAGAGGATGTGCTACCCGGGCGCGGGCTGGACGGTGCACCGATCGCGCCGCGGCTGCCGCACACCGCGGCCGCGGTGGCCGAAAATGTGATCGGCTCCGCTGAAGTCGCAGTGATCCGCTCGGTGCTGGCCCGGATTCCTGCGCATATCGGCGCCGAGCAGCGGGGAGAGGTCGAGGCGGAGTTGGCCCGCCACTCCCGCACACTGGACCCCGGGCAGCTCGCGACGCTGGGCAAACGGATCCTTGCCTACCTGGATCAGGACGGCACGCCGCCCAAAGACATCGCCGAGACCCGGCGGCGGCTGAGCTTCACCGACCGTGACGGCGGCTACGAGTTGTCCGGTTGGCTGGACCGGGAGGCCGCCGAGATCGTTCGCTCCGCGCTGAGCCCGCTGGCCGCGCCCCGCCCGGCCACTGACACCGAGGTCGACCTGCGCGATTCCGCTCAGCGCGACGCCGACGCCCTGGTCGAACTGGCGCAGCGCGCTCTCGTTACCGGTGAGCTGCCCACCGAGGGCGGCGAACGCCCACAGGTCGTGGTCACCGTCCCGTTGGCCGTGCTGGCGGGCCGGATCGGAACCGGATCACTGGACTTCGGAGGGCCGGTCAACGCCGAGGCCGCCCGGCGAATCGCGTGCGACGCGCGAGTGATCCCGGTGGTACTCGGCACCCGCGGGGAACCTCTCGACGTCGGGCGGGCATCGCATTCGGTACCTGCGGCGATCCGCCGAGCGGTGATCGTCCGGGATCGCGGATGCGCATTCCCAGGGTGTTCGATACCGGCTCGCTGGTGCGAAATTCATCACGTCAAACATTGGGCCGAACTGGGTCCCACCAGCCTCGCCAACTGCGTTCTACTCTGCGGCCGCCACCACCGACTCGTGCATCATTCCTCCTGGCGGATCGAAATGGCCAACGGCGTTCCGGAATTCCACCCACCACCCTGGATCGGCGGCGCAGCCCGCCGCAACCCACTCCACCTCGCCCCGGACCTCGTCCGGATACGCGAGTAACAATTGGATGATGTCACCCTGAGAGGGGATCTGCGACGTGGCCGATGAACAGCGGCGCCCCGGTCGGCCGGTGCACGATCGTGAAGGCGAACGGCCGGTCGGCGCGGACCACGAACTGCGGCTCCGGCGGCAATGACACGGTGAAGACCAGACCAGTGACAGCGGCGGCCTCAGTGCCCCACTCGTCCACCGTGATGTTCGCCCGGTGTACTGCCTGATCAAGTGTGAGCCCCGCCTGCGATATACCCGAGAAGTCGTCCAGGGCGGTCAGGCCCAGCGCGTTCAGCGCAGGCAGCAGGTCCAGGTTGGTGGCGAAGTCCCACCGCGGTAGGAACAGGCCCACCCGCTCGCCCCGCAGGCCCGTTTGGACCTCGGTCAGCGTCTCGGGAGACAACACTTCGGCCGGGGTGAGCGCCCCCTGCGGCACGATCACTCGCATGGCCAGCTCGCTGTCGGCGTACGGCAGCTCAACTGCCTGCCAGCCCTCACCACTGGCGTAGTGCAAGGATTCCTGCTGACGCATCATCGGCACCGCCACGGTCGTGCCGTCGGCGCGGGTGAACGTGGCTTCCTGCGTCGGATTCTTGGCGAACAGGGTAAGCCAGTCCGCCTTCAGGTAGACGGCATTGGCTAGTACCAGCCGGGTAGCCGGATCCAGCTGGTCGAACAACCTGCCGATCCGCTCCGCCGTCTGTTCGCGCACCCAGGCGTTGATCTGTTCGGCGCCCTGCCCGGAGCGGAAGGTCCGTGCGCCTGCGCCGTACTGCGAAGCCAACGTCCGCAGGAAGCTGTCCGCGACCGGCAGCCCGTCCTGGATGAACAGGCCGTTGGTGATCGCGACCACCGGTGGCGCGGGGCGCTCGTCCGGGGCCCTGGTTGCACCGGGGGATTGCCGCGGCGGTAGCTCGCTGACGGTGCCGATCTGCCGATCGAGGTCGTTGAATGCCGCGTGCGGCCCGGGTGCCGGGAAGCCGAATACGTGATCGAGCTGGCTCGCGGTCTGCCCGGCGGCGCCGGCGCGTGCCATACCGAAGGCGTAGCCGATGCTCAATGGCGAGATCACGGTGTTCCTGGCCGGGGCAGCCGCCGCCGTGTAAAGATCATGACCGAACTTGGTCAGCCCGTCCACGGTCTGCTTGACCGGGGCATCCCGCGGCACCTCCCGCGGAACGCCCTGCGCTAACAACACCCCGTCACCTCCCACCCCGTCACCTCCCACCGGGTGGCAGGCAGCCCCAGCCGGTGAGGGCATCGATGAGCCCGTCCACGATCGGCAGGCTCGCCAGGGTTTCCCCATCACACCAGCGGGCATCGTCAGCATCGTCGCCGGCTCGCAGCGTCCCGCCCGTTGCCCGGCAGAGGTAGTCATGGATACCGAAGACTGCGCCTCCCGGTGCGCAGCGCTGTACCCCGCCCAACCAACGGGTGATCTCGACCTCCAGCCCGGTCTCTTCGGCTACCTCGCGGAGCACCGCCTGATGGTCGGTCTCACCGGCCTTCACCCGGCCGCCGGGCACCGACCAGCGTCCCCGTCCCGGTTCGTTGGCCCTCCGGACCAGCAGCAACCTTCCCACGTTGTCGAACACCACCGCTCCGACACACCGGATGTTCTGCACGCGTGAGCCTGTCATCAGCAGGCACGGTAGTACTCTGGCTTCATGCGGCCCCGGTTCAGGCAACGCTGACATGCTCATAGGGCGACATCCCTACGAGTACCTGCTCGACCCCTCCGTGGAGCGGCGGGTGATCCGGGTGCGACGGCACTGGGCCAGCCTGATGGGAGTGATGACGCAGACCTTCGGGGTCGTGATCGTGGCGTTTGTGCTGTCTCAGCTGCTCAGCGGCGCGGGGGACGACCTGTGGGTGGTGCAGTCAGTCCTCTGGTACGTCGCGGCCGCCGCGGTGCTGCGCTTCATTTGGAAGGCGCTGGAGTGGTGGGTCGAACTCATCATCATTACCAACAAGCGCTTCATGATCACTAGCGGTCTCGTCGTGACGAAGATCTCCATGATGCCGATCACGAAGGTGACCGACATGAGCTACCTGCGGACTTTGGGCGGGCGGATGCTCGGCTACGGCACGCTCAGGGTGGAATCGGCCGGGCAGAAACAAGACCTCGAGCGGGTCGACTACCTGCCCAAACCCGAGGCGACTTTTGATGCGATCTCCGAGCTGATCTTCGGTGAGAAGAAGGAAGCTCGTACCGGTATGCTTCCACCGCCGCCCCGCAGACGCTGGACCCTCGCTAGGGGACCTGTGGGCGGACCTTGAGGTAGTCCCGGAGACTGGCAGTCGTGTGTATCGACCTGCACGCCCACTCCACCGCCTCCGACGGAACTGATACCCCCGCTGAGCTCGTCGCGGCCGCCGCCGCGGCCGGTCTTGACGTGATTGCGCTGACCGACCACGACACCACCGCAGGATGGGCCGAGGCCGTCGATGCGTTGCCCGCGGGCATGCGACTGATCCGCGGCGCGGAGTTCTCCTGCACCGCGCCCGACGGCCGGGGTGGGCGCGTCTCGGTGCACCTACTCGGATACTTGTTCGACCCTGCCTCGGAGGCGATCATCGCCGAGCAGTCCCGGCTGCGCGAGGAGCGGCGGGTGCGGCTGCACACCATGGCGCAGCGGATGGCCGCCGACGGGTTCCCGGTGGATCCCGACACGCTGCTCGGTGACCTGCCGCAGCAAGCCTCAGCCGGTCGACCGCACCTGGCCGGGGCACTGGTGTCGGCAGGCGTCGTAGGCAGCGTGGACGAGGCGTTCCGCCGATACCTGGTCACCGGAGGTCGGTACTACACAGGTCGGGCTGACACCGACGTCAGCGCGGCGGTCCGGATGCTTCGCGCAGCAGGGGGGGTCCCGGTGCTGGCGCACGCCTTGGCTAGCCGCCGCGGGCCGGTGATCGGCTCGAGTGTGATCGCCGAGCTAACCGCCGAAGGTCTCGCCGGGGTGGAAGTCGACCACCCTGACCACACCGGCGACGACCGCCGAGAGCTGCGCGACCTCGCAGCCACACTGGACCTGCTGATCACCGGCTCCAGCGACTACCACGGCACGAACAAGACGGCGCACCTGGGCCAGGAGACCACCGACCCGGAGATGCTTGAGCGGATCCAGGAACTGGCGGCTCGCAGCGGCGGCGTCGCGGTCGTTGGTTGAGCGGACGAGTCGACGGCCCGCCGGGGGAAGACCCGGCATGTGGGTGAGTACGGTGGGCGGGATGGCACGGCGAGCGCAGGGAGAGCTGGATCTCGGCGGTCTTCCCCGGCCCCTGGTGCGGGTGACCCCCGCCAAGCTCGGCGCGTGGACCGGCTGCCCCCGGCGCTACCGGATGGCCTACCTGGACCGGCCCACGCCTGCGCGGGGCGGGGCGTGGGCGCACAACACGCTGGGAGCGGTGGTACATACCGCGCTGCGGGCGTTGTTCGATCTGGCGCCCGGACGGCGCCGCCCGCACACCGCCGCCGCTTTGGTCGCTAGCCACTGGTCCGGGGAGGGTTTTGCTGATGACGCGCAGGCCGCCGACTATCGCAACCGCGCGCAGGACTGGGTGGCCCGCTACGTCGACGAGCTGGATCCCGACCTTGATCCGGTAGGGGTGGAGCGCTGGGTCTCCGCCCCGACCCAGCGGATCGTTGCCGAGGGGCGGGTGGACCGCATCGATGAGCGAGACGGTGAGCTGGTCGTGGTGGACTACAAGACGGGTCGGTACGGGCTGTCCGTCGATGACGCACGCGGTTCGCAGGCGCTGGCGCTCTACGCTTTCGCGGCGCGGCGCACGCTGCGCCGCGAGTGCCGCCGGGTCGAGCTGCATCACCTGCCCACCGGCACCGTCGCCGGCTGGGAGCACACCGAGCAGTCGCTGGGCAGGCACCTGCAGCGTGCCGAGGAGGCGGCCGGCGAGATCGCGCTGGCCACCGACACCCTGGCCGCGGGAGGCGATCCCGAGATCCTGTTCCCCCCCACGCCCGGCCGAGCCTGCTCGTGGTGCGACTTCCGGCGGCACTGTCCAGAGGGCCGAGCCAGTGCACCAGATCTCCAGCCGTGGGCGCTGCTCGCACCGTGACCTCCGGGACAGGTGTGCGCGCTGGGGGGAGGCTGTCTGGCCTGCTGGCCGGTGGCCTGGTCGGGCTTGCGGTCGTGGTGTGCGTGGCGCAGTGGCTGGCCGGTACGTCAGGCCGTCCCGGCCCTGGCATGGCGGAGGTCGTCGGACACGTGGTCGCAGCGCTGGCTGCCGTGGTGCTGCAGGTGGTGGCCGACCGCCTCCGGGGCCCATCCGCGGCGTTGGCTTCCGGATCCGTCCTGGTTATCGCGGCCGTGGTGCTCTGGTTCGGTTGGTGGGCCTGAGCCGTGAGTGGCGATGCGAGCCGTGGCGAACCGTCAATGTCACAGGGCTTGTCTCGGTGCGATGTTCTCACGCGGGCTTTCCGTCCCAGACGGCGAGCAGTTCGCCGGCCATTGAGATCATCAGCTCGCTTGCCGCCATGTGTGACTCAGCGGTCGATTCAGCTGGTACCGCTCGGGGTGCGCCGAGTTCGACAGGAGAGCTGTCCCGGGCTTGGTGCACAGCTCTGATGTCGAACTCGGCGCATCCAGAGCGATCAGACGACGGATGACGGTGTCCAGCAATCCGCACGGTGGGCGCCTGCGCTGGGCGCGCTGGCGTTTCGTTACCTTGCTTTCGCATAAGCCTCGTGACTTCATGTGCCGGGTGTTGCGGCGGGTCCTACAAGACGGCGTGCAGCACGGACCTGGTGCTGCGGGTGGGATCGGATCGGTTCAGTTCAGGGCCACCGCCACGCTGTACGAGCTACTGCTGGCCCATCCGATCGATGGGCAGGGGCGCTTGCCGGTCCTGCCGACGCCTTGGGGCGGTGCTCGGTCCCGGGGCCGCCGTTGTCGCGTTGTTGCCGTGTGCACCTCAAGACGCGTCACTGGTTACGGCACGCCGTGGTTAGACCACTTACTCTAAGGTGCAGTTCCGGTCAGACAACCCCGACAGCCCCTTGCCTTGCCGTGGCCCATCCGAGGATTCGTTGCCCGGTCCGGGTGGCGCTGTGCTTTTCGCTGGAGGCATGACCGCCCCGACGTGACCGGGGAGACCGCCCGGATCGTGCATGTGGTCCCGTTGCCCACCGACGGGCAGGCGGGCGCGGTCGGCGCACTGTGCCCTAGTTCGGGTGGCTCGGCGATCCCTTCCCGAGCTTCCCGCAGCCGCTGCACCGCCTCGATCCCCTCAGCGCGCATGATCGGCTCGGTGGCGTCTGATTCCGCCTCCGCGGGACGGAGTGCGTCGGCGGTCATGATTCGTCAACGCAGCGCGACCAGGGTGGCGCCGCGTTGCTCTAGCACGACGCCGCCGGAGCTGGCGGTACCTACCGGGCCGTGGTAGCCGCTGCGGTCCACCGGAAGCGCACCGACCTGCTGACCTGTGGTGGTGTCGAGCACAGCGAGTGCCCCCGGCACGGGCAACAGCAGCCGTCCGGCGACCTCCGAGCCGGCGCCCAGTGATCCGGGCCGGGTCCACCGTGGTCGCAGGTCGGTGACGTCCAACGCGACGGTGGCTGAGCCGGTGAACCAGTACACCGCGGTCGGGGTCACGGTAACCTCGACCAGACCACCGGATGGATCCCCCCGAAGATCGGAGTTCGGGACCGTCAACGGATGCTCGGCCACCGCCTGGCCCCGCTCGTCGAGCACCACCAGCCGGGCCGGATCGGGCAGTGCCACGGCGACCCGTTCGCGGCTCACCGCGACAACTCGGGCCTGAGTGCCCCCCAGCAGGGTGCTGAAGTCCACCTCGGGCTGGTCGGGTTGCTTGGGTTCGGACCGTTGCACCGTGAGCCGCGCGCGCTCGCCTGGGCAGTGCTCGACCACGGCCAGCCGATCCCCGGACCCGCCAGCCCCGGACTCGCCAGCCCCGGACTCGCCAGCAGAGCCCAGCGCGATCGACCCATGGGTGCAGTCCGGTCGTGGCTGGGCTCCGGGTTTCACTGGGGTCGGCAGCTGTCCGTAGGTCAGCGTGCGCACCAGGTCGGAGCGCCACACTTCCAGATAGCGCTGCCCACTGGCGGCGACCTGGTTGCCGTTGGCGGCCAGCCGGGTCGGGGTCTCCACCGGACCGGTGCGTTGCGGGCCACGCCGGCCATCGGCCCATTCCAAGGCGGTCACTTCGCT
This sequence comes from Pseudonocardiales bacterium, assembly GCA_052390115.1. Classification (GTDB taxonomy): domain Bacteria; phylum Actinomycetota; class Actinomycetes; order Mycobacteriales; family Pseudonocardiaceae. Next base: position 116,220 of record JBQTHE010000023.1, read on the forward strand.
GCAGGTCTCGCCTCGCTGGTACACCGCCACCGCCTGGTGGAACGCTGCGGAGACCGTGCACAGCGGCCGATCGCGCTGGTAGCTCCAGCGGACGGCGCCGGAGATGAGGTCGCGGCCGGCGACCACTCCGCCGTTCCCGGTGACCGCGGTCGCGCCCTGTACCAGCGGCTCTGGGGTTGCCGGGCTCGGCGCCCGCCACGCCTCAGCCAGCGTCGGTGGCAGTTGGCCGCTCGCGGAGACCTGCCCGGCTGGGCCGGGAGCCGGGATCAAGGTGGTGCGTCGCGCGTCACTGGTCCACCACAGCGCGGTAGACACGGCGAACACGGTCACGGCCGATAGCGCCGCGACGATCAGGTCCAGCCGGGTCCGGCGTTCGGGAGCGGGCATCCGTCCACAGTCAGCCCGCGGCGCGGGGCTGACCGCTGTGCTGCTCCTGCACCGTGACAACGTTTCCTGAGCCGGCACCGCCCTGGCCGCCACTGCTCGCGCCAGCGCCACGACCTCGGCTGCGCCGACGCCGACGACGCGGCCGGGCGTCACTGTGATCAGGGTGCTCGGTGGTCGGCGCCTTCTCCCCGCCGGCTCCGATAGGGTCTCCACCCCGGGTGCGGTACCTACGGGGCCGGACCGGAGCGACCTGACCGTCGGCGGATCCACCGCGGGTGCCACGACGGATGCCAGTGGCCCGCCGACCGCGGGGCTGGCCGTCCTCGTCGCTGGGCTCGGCGGCCAACCCGGCCCGAGTACGTCGGGTCAGTGGTAGCCGCCCGGTGGACTCGGTGGGGATGTCCAGGTCGCTGAACAGGTGCTCGGAGGTGGAGTAGGTCTCCGCCGGTTCCGGCATGCCGAGGTCCAGAACGTCGCTGATCAGCTTCCAGCGCGGTTCGTCGTCCCAGTCGACGAGAGTGATCGCGACGCCTTCCCGGCCCGCCCGGCCGGTCCGCCCGATCCGGTGCACGTAGGTCTTCTCGTCTTCCGGGCACTGATAATTGATCACGTGCGTGACCTCGGGGATGTCGATACCGCGGGCGGCGACGTCGGTGGCAACCAGCACGTCGACCTTCTCCGAGCGGAACGCTCGTAGTGCCTGCTCGCGAGCCCCCTGGCCGAGGTCGCCATGCACGGCCGCGGCCGCGAAACCTCGCTCGGTGAGCTCGTCGGCCACCTTCTGCGCAGTGCGCTTGGTCCTCGCGAAGATCATCGTCAGGCCCCGCTCCCGGGCCTGCAGGATGCGGGAGAGCAGCTCCACCTTGTCCATCGCGTGCGCCCGGTAGACGAACTGCCGGGTCCGCTCGTGGATGGCGGTGGCGTCGGGCTCCTCGGCGCGGATATGCGTCGGCCGGGTCAAGAAAGTCCGGGCCAGCGTGATGATCGGACCAGGCATGGTGGCTGAGAACAGCATGGTCTGGCGCTGCTCGGGCACCATCCGCAGGATCCGCTCGATGTCGGGTAGGAAGCCCAGATCGAGCATCTCGTCCGCCTCGTCGAGAACGAGCACCCGAACCTTGCCCAATACCAGGTGGCGCTGCTCGGCGAGGTCCAGCAACCGGCCCGGCGTGCCGACCACCAGGTCGACCCCGCTGGTCAGTGCCTTGATCTGTGGTTCGTAGGGCCGGCCGCCGTACACCGAAAGGACCCGCACGGCCAGATCCCGGCCGGTGTCGCTGAGGTCGGCGCTGACCTGCAGGCACAACTCGCGGGTGGGTACGACGACCAGGGCGCGCGGGGTGCCGTCGAGCGCGATGTCTCCTGCGGTGATCCGTTGAATCAGCGGGACGCCGAAGCCGAGCGTCTTGCCGGTGCCGGTGCGGGCCTGACCGATCAGATCATCGCCGGCCAGAGCCAGCGGCAGGGTGAGCTCCTGGATCGCGAAGGTGCGCTCGATGCCCGCGGCGCGCAACGTGCGGACGATCTCGTCGCGGACGCCGAGCTCAGCGAACGTGGGGGAGTCATCCCGGACCGGAGCGCCCGCCTGCAGTGGTTGCGGCGGGGCTGGTTCGTCGACGGCGGTCTCGAGATGGTCCAGGGTTCGGGGGTTGACGTGCTCCGGGGATTTGGTGTCGGGTAGGTGGGTCTGACTGACGGTCAGCGTGATCGCCTCTCTCGTACGGCGCGCCCGCCGCCATCTCGCTCGACCAGCTCCGGGCCGCTAGGTAGCGCAGCGAAGCGGGGAACGAGGACACGAGGTGCGCGCTCACATGCATGCAACCCGGTGGCATCTGCCACCGAGCCGGGACGTGTGGCCAGGGTGGCGTCACGCCTTGTGCACGAATCATACCCGTCCGGGCGTCCCGCGCGCTCGTGACACCGCACACGGGGCCTAGGCTCCGGTCGTGGACGTGGTAGGTGAGGGCATCGTCGATCTGCTGGGGGTCCTCGCCTACAGCGAACTGTCCGCGTTCGACCGGCTGGCCGAGGACGCCCGAGGCGCTCCCACGCTGGCCGGCAGGGCCGCGATGGCCTCCATGGCCGCCGCCGAGATCGGGCACTTCCGGCTACTCGAGCGTCACCTGCGCGGCCTGGGGGTGTCGGTGGACGATGCGATGCGCCCGTTCGTGGCGCGCTTCGACCAGTTCCACGCCTCGACAGCGCCCCGATCCTGGCTGGAGTCGCTGGTGAAGGCCTACGTCGGAGACGGGCTGGCAGCCGACTTCTACGGCGAGGTGGGTGGCTGGCTGGACGAGGCCACCGCCACGTTGGTCAAGGAAGTGCTGGCCGACACCGGGCATTCGGCGTTCGCCGAACGGGAGGTGCGGGCAGCCTGCGGGCGGGACCGGATCACCCGAGACCGCCTCGCCCTGTGGGGGCGGCGGCTACTCGGCGAGGCGGTGACCCATGCTCAGCACGTCGTGGCCGAGCGGGACGCCCTCGCCGATCTGATCATCCGCGGCTCCGGGGACCTGGCGGGTCTCGCCACGCTGATCCGCCGGGTGCAGGTCCTGCACTGCCGCCGGATGGCAGCTCTCGGGCTGGGGTGAGTGCCAGCGCGCGGCTCGACTAGCCTTGACGTCAACATCGATCGCACCTGGAGGTTCTTCCGTGGAGATCAAGATCGGCGTCGCGGACAGCCCTCGCGAGCTGACGGTGTCCACTGCGGACTCACCGGACCAGGTGGAGGCGCTGGTCACCGAGGCGCTGCAGAACACCCAGGGCCTGCTGACCCTCATCGACGACAAGGGCAGGCGGTACATGGTGCCTGCGTCGAGGGTCGCCTACGTCGAGATCGGGCCTGCGGACAGCCGCCGGGTCGGCTTCTCGGTGGGCGGTTGACCCGCGGTCGAGTCGAACCTGCGGTTGCCCGCGGAGTGATCCATTAGGCTCGCGGGATGTCCCGGGTGCTGGTAGTGGAGGACGACGAGACCATTGGCAGTGTGCTGGACTCCAGTCTGCGTGCACACGGGCATCACGTGGTATGGCAGCGCACCGGTCGTCGCGCGCTGAGCGCGGCGTCCGAAACGGAATTCGACCTGGTGCTGCTGGACCTCGGATTGCCAGACCTCGACGGCGTCGAAGTGTGCCGGCAGTTGCGGGCTAGCAATCCAACGACGGTGCTGGTGATCCTCACGGCCCGAACCGATGAGATGGACGTCGTGGTCGGACTCGAGGCGGGTGCGGACGACTACCTGACCAAGCCGGTGCGGCTGGCCGAGCTGTTGGCCCGGGTCCGCGCGCACCTGCGCCGGGTGGGCCCGGCTACGCTGGGCGCTCAACCTCTGCTTGCGGTCGCAGACCTGCTGGTGGATACCGGCGGCCGGCGAGCGACCATCGCAGGACGGGAGATACCGCTGCGAGCCAAGGAGTTCGACCTGCTCGCCCGCCTAGCGGCAGCGCCGGAGGTGGCGATCAGCCGGGAGACCCTGATGGCTGACGTATGGGACGAGAACTGGTTCGGTCCGACCAAGACTCTCGATGTGCACGTCGCCGCGCTGCGTCGCAAGCTGGCCGGGATGGCCGAGCTCGGCTCGGTACCGCGGATCGTGACCCTGCGCGGGCACGGGTACCGGCTGGAGGCTCCGGAGAGCTGAGCTTCCCCCACTCACGGGCCGAGGGCTCAGCGTGAGGTGTTGCCACCTTCTTGAAACCCCGGACGGGACTGCCGGTCGATCTCGAACGGGCGCATGTCACCCGTCACGGTGTTGCCGATCACGGCGCAGTCGGTGGAACCCATACCGAGCTGCACCGCGCGGGAACTGGGCCCGGAGAAGCTGTTGTTGCGGATGATGACGTGGGGGAAGTTCTCGATCAGCACTGCCTGTGAACCGTTCACCGAGCAGGTGTTGTTCTCGAAGGTGATCGCGGTCTGCCCTGCCGGGGAGCTTTGTGCGCCGCCCTCCTTGGCGGTGGCGATCAGGCACTGGACGTCGACATTCGTGCAGATGTTGTCGGAGATGACGATGTCGTAGGTGGGTGGGTCGCTGGCGGTGTTGAAGGTCTGGAAGCAGTCGGTGTGCGGGCCCCCTCGGGGGTCGTCGCTGTAGCCGGACGCCTTGATATCCTTGATCGTGTTGCCGGTCAGCCGGTGGCCGACTCCGAAGAACCGGATACCGTCGGCGTCGCCCTGGGTGCGTAGTACCGACTCGCTCACCGTGTTGTCCCGGACGGTGATCCTTTCGCCGGCGAGGTAGATCCCGGTTCCGTCGGCACGCTGGATGGTGTTCGACTCGATGATGGCGTCAACGCAATTGCTACAGACGAGGCCGTCCTTGGTGGCGTTGTAGATTACATTGTTCCGGGCGACGAGTCCGCGACCCGCCATCGTCAGGCCATCCCCATCTCGCAGCGTCAGGCCCTCGATGACGATGTAGTCGGCCTTGACGTTCATGCTTCGCATGGTCGCGCCATCGGCGACGATGGTGATCGGCTGCTGAGACGTCCCGGAGGCCGTCACCTCCAGCTCAGTATCTTGGAGGCCATCTCCGCTGAGGCACACCCTGCTACCCGGCTGGGCCTGCGCCAGGGCCGCGGTGGCCTGCTCGGGCTCGGTGATCCGGTCGGCGCAGTCCGCCGGGAGCGGGCCGACCTGGTTGGAGGGAGGCGGGCCGCCGGGAGGTGGAGAGTCGGGGGCCGTCGTACAACCGCTGACGATCAACACCAGCCCGATGAGCGTGGCGGCTACACAGCGGGCGACCGCAGGCCGGGTGATCACCACCGAACCCCCACCGCGCAGTATCGCCATTGCAACGACCTTACCCCGATGGCGTAGCAGCCTCGTAAACAGGGAGGTTCCCCGGTGCGCTGACCGGTCCTGGGACCGGCCCCAGACTGGATCCTGGCTATCCGCTGATCCGAGATCGGTTAGCTGTCGGCAAAATCCGGCGGCAGAACGGAGCCGATCTCGCCCAGGCATGCTGTGCTGGTAGGAAACACTGTGCTGGTAGGAAACACTGTGCTGGTAGGAGACACTGTGGGGGGAAACACTGGCACGGGCACGTGGCTATCGGATTGAGAGGGGACGGGTCTCGTGCGGACTCGGATCGTCGGCCTCGCCGTGCTCGCCGCTGTGCTAGCCATCGGCCTGTTCGGGGTGCCGCTGGCCGCCGGCGTGCTGAAGTACGCGTTGTCCGATGAGCGGACAGCGCTGCTGCGAACGGCCAACGCTGCCGCGGCTGCCGTCACGGCAGACATCCTCCGCGGGAACCTACCGAACGATCTTCCCGGACCGGAGGGTGAGACCCGCCTCGCGGTCTACGTGGACCGCGGCCTGCGCATCCTGGGTACCGGGCCCCAAGGCGGGGACGCCATCGTCAATAGTGCCCTGCGCGGCGAGATCGACACCGGGGACGTCGACGGTCATCTGGTGGTGGCCGTACCGGTGACGCATGACAGCGATGTGATCGGCGCCGTGCGCGCCGCCAGCCCGCGCAGTGCCGTCTACCAGCAGGTCATGCTGGTATGGCTGGCCATGCTCGGCCTGGCCATCCTGGCTATCGGGACGGTCTGGTTGGTCGCCCGACGCCAGGCCCGGCGGCTGGCGGGTCCGCTCGAGGAGCTCTCCGGCGCGGCGCGCCGCCTCGGCGAGGGTGACTTCAGCGTCCGAACCGAACCGGTGGACATTCCCGAGATCGACGCTGTCGGCACCGCGCTGAACAGCACCGCTGGGCGTCTCGACGACATGCTCGCGCGGGAACGCGCGTTCTCCGCTGACGCCTCCCACCAGCTCCGCACGCCGCTGACCGGATTGCGCCTGCGGCTCGAAGCGGCACTGGACCGGCCAGGGCAGGATCTGCGGCACGCCATCACCGCCGGAATCGACGCCGCAGACCGGCTGGAACAGACCATCGAGGAACTGCTCGCGCTGGCCCGGGACACCCGCAGCTCCAACGCCGCGCCGCTGGACGTCCCTGGCCTGCTTGACGAGATCGAGCGGGGCTGGCATGACCGGCTGGCCGCCCAGGACCGCAAACTCCGGGTGGCGGTGGACGCAGCGGCCCCGGTGTCACTTGCCTCGACCGCGGCCGTGCGGCAGGTACTCACGGTGCTGTTGGATAACGCTGCCACCCACGGCTCGGGCACCGTGTCGGTGGCGGTGCGCAATGCCGCTGACGCGCTGGCCATCGACGTCTCCGACGAGGGCACCGGCATCACGGCGCCCGAACCGGAGCTGTTCACCCGGCGATCGCGCCTGGCCGACGGGCACGGGATCGGGCTCGCGCTGGCCCGCAGCCTGGCCGAGGCGGAAGGCGGCCGGCTCCGGCTGACCCGTCCCGCCCCTCCCACCTTCACACTCCTGGTCCCCGCCCAAGCCTGACGCGTTGATCCGCATTCAGCGGGCTCAGCGGGCTTACCGGCACTCCGATAGCCCCGCTGAGCCCGCTCAATGGGCGGCGGGGGAGGGTTGTAAGGGGAAGCCGGCTAGGCCTTTCCAGGCTAGGGATGCGGTGAGGGCTACGGCTTCTTCTTTGGGCACTTCGTGGCGGCGGGTGAGCCAGTATCTGGCACTGTGCTCGCTGATCCCGACGACGCCGACCGCAACCAGCCAGGCGTGGTCGGTGTCCAGCCCCGCATCCGCTGCTACGGCCTGCGCGATGGCCTCCACGCAGACGGTGTTCGCCTGCTCCACAACTGCCTGCACGGCGGGCTGGTTGCGCAGGTCGGACTCGAAGACCAGCCGGAACGCCTCACCGTCACCGTCGACGAAATCGAAGTAGGCCCCGACCGCGTTGCGGACCCGCTGCCAGTTGTCGTGGGTCTCCTCGATCGCCCCCAGGACCCGGCGGACCAGCTCGTCGGTGTGGCGCTCCAGCAACGCCAGATACAGCTCAAGCTTGCCGGGAAAGTGCTGGTAGAGGACCGGCTTGCTGACCCCGGCCCGCTCGGCGATGTCGTCCATGACGGTGGCGTGGTACCCATTGTTGACAAAGACGTCGGTCGCCGCGGCGAGTAGTTGAGCGCGCCGCTCGTCCCGGGGCATCCGCACCCCGCGGGGTGCGGCGTCGGCCCGGGTCGATGCCGTCTCGGTCATCGGCCTCCTCCACCGTCACCTCGTTGACGGGTTGACCCTACTCGCCGGTATTCCAGTGATGCGCGAAGCACGCAATCCGGTTGTGCGATCCTTGCGCGGTGATCCGCCCGACGGGAGCCGATCCAGCAGGCCGCGCGCCTGCCGGTGGCCGCCTCCGATCGGCGGTCCCGAGCCGACCTGTCAGCCGGCGCCGAGACGACGAGCGGATCCCGGCGCGACGCCTCGAGAGGTATGGCGGCTCGCGCATCGCCGACGATGAGCCGCTGGCCGCGTCCTGGGACCCGGGGCCAGAGCCGGTATCGCGGCACGGCGGTTCCGGGGACCGTGGTGCCGGACACCGGGGTTTCGGACACCGTAGTGCCGGACACCGTGGTCCGCCCCGCCGTGGTTCCGGGCGTCTGGCCCGTGCGGTGTCCACCTATGGCTGGCGGGTATATGCGCTGCCCGTCCTTGTGGTGCTCACCGTGTTGGCGGTGCTTGACGCAGCCCGGTCAGCGACCGTGCAGCCGTCGAACCAGGCCAGCACATCCGGCCCGGCACAGAACCCGCTGATTCCCAACCCGTTGGCCGGCCCAGGCTTCGAAGCAGCCAAGGCATCTGCCGAGCTGCCCGGTGGCGGGCCGTTCACCGTTGAGGGCGCGGGGACATGGCGGGTGATCCCCGGTGCCGGCGCTCCTTTCGGGACGGGCCAGCTGTTCACCTACACAGTCGAGGTCGAGAATGGGGTCGAGCTCGAAGGTGGTCCGGCAGGTTTCGTCACCACAGTGGACAGCACGCTGAACAACCCGAAGAGCTGGATCGGCAGCGGCCGCTACCGCTTCCAGCGGATAGACGACAGCCGGGTGGCGACCCTGCGGATCAGCCTCACATCGCAGCTGACCACCCGAAGGCTGTGTGGATTCCGGATCCCCTTCGACGCTTCCTGCTGGAAACCCGAGGACAACCGGGTAGTGATCAACACCGCCCGCTGGGCCCGCGGGGCGGTGGCCTTCCAGGGCAATGTGGTCCAGTACCAGCAGTACGTGGTCAACCACGAGGTCGGGCACGGGCTGGGCTTTCCACACATCGCGTGTGAGGCGAACGGGCGGCTGGCGCCGGTGATGATGCAGCAGACCTGGGGAGTGGCCGACGACTACCTCGCGGTACTGGGCACCGACCAGGTCACCCCAGACGGCCTAGTCTGCCAACCAAACGCCTGGCCCTTCCCCACGGTCAACTGACCCAAACTCGCGTTCTGGATGCAGACTGCGGTAATTCGAGGGCCGGTTTGCGCAGTCTGCATCCAGAACGCGAGACCGAGTCGGGAAGAGTAACGAGATCGGCGACGTTAAGGGGATCGAGAGGCACTGACACCGTGAGGAGTGTGCGCCGATGAGTCTGCCGCCGCTGGTGGAGCCCGCCGCGGAGCTGACCAAGGAGGAGGTGGCTCGCTACAGCCGCCACCTGATTATCCCGGATGTCGGGATGGACGGTCAGAAGCGGATGAAGAACGCGAAGGTGCTGGTGATCGGTGCTGGCGGGCTGGGCAGCCCGGCCCTGCTGTACCTGGCCGCCGCCGGCGTTGGCACGCTGGGCATCGTCGAGTTCGACGAGGTCGATGAGTCCAACCTGCAACGCCAGGTGATCCACGGCCAGTCCGACATCGGGCGCCCCAAGGGGGAGTCCGCCCGGGACTCGATCCAGGAGATCAACCCGTTCGTCCAGGTGAACGTGCACCAGCTGCGGCTGGATTCGTCCAACGCGCTGGACGTCTTCCGCGACTACGACCTCATCCTGGACGGCACCGACAACTTCGCCACCCGCTACCTGGTCAATGACGCTGCCGTGCTGCTCGGCAAGCCCTACGTCTGGGGCTCGATCTTCCGGTTCGAGGGCCAGGCGTCGGTGTTCTGGGCGGATGCCCCCGGAGGGCAGGGACTGCAGTACCGCGACCTGTACCCAGAGCCCCCACCTCCTGGGATGGTGCCTTCCTGTGCTGAGGGCGGCGTGCTGGGTGTGCTCTGCGCGTCGATCGGCTCGATCATGGTCACCGAGGCGATCAAGCTGATCACCGGAATCGGTGAGCCACTGCTGGGCCGGCTGATGGTGTACGACGCGCTGGAGATGAGCTACCGCACCATCAAGATCCGCAAGGATCCGGCAGCGGAGCCGATCACTGGGCTGATCGACTACGAGGAGTTCTGCGGCACGGTCAGCGACGCCGCCGCCGGCGCTGCGGCGGGCGCGACGATCACTGCCGTGGAGCTCAAGGAGATGATCGACTCCGGTAAGGACTTCGCCCTGATCGACGTCCGGGAGCCGCACGAGTACGAGATCGTCAAGATCCCCGGTTCCACGCTGATCCCCAAGGACCGGATCCTGTCCGGCGAGGCGTTGGCTGAGCTGCCTCAAAACAAGCCGCTGGTGCTGCATTGCAAGTCCGGCCAGCGCTCCGCCGAAGCGCTGGCCGCGCTGCACAAGGCGGGCTTCCGGGACGCCGTGCACGTCGGCGGTGGGGTGCTGGCCTGGGCCAAGCAGGTCGACCCCACGCTGCCCACGTACTAAGGGTCTGCACTCTCATGCGCGGCGGGGACTGACGGGGACTCCGCCGTCGGCCAGGGCCTCACGGCCCGATGTGGACGTATGGTGCCCAGTAGGGTCGGCTGGCGCGGGACGGCCAGACCATTGGCCTTTACGATGTGCCCGGTGATCGTTTGTGGCTGGTGGCCCTGTGCCCCGTAAACGGCGCACAGCCGCTCCGGCACGTGCTGCGGGGCAAGCGGGTAGATCATCTGGCACAGCATCGCGTGCGATAGGTTCGGGCAGGTCTTGCTCGCCGAGGAGCTGCCAGCGTTCCCAGTGCAGTCTCGCGACCATGAGGGCGATGGTGAAGGCGCGGGCGGCGTCCACCCAGTCTTCGCGAGGGGCGTACCAGTCGACCGTGTAGTAGAGCCGGTCGGCCTCGGCGAGCGCCTCTGGAAGCAGGAGAAGCTGCGGATCTCTGGTGGAATGGTAAGCGCCTAACCGGTCCTGTAGCGCGAATACGACGTCCTCGGTGTGCGTTCCCATTCCCTAGCACCGCATCTTCACAGGCTCGACTCGCTAGAGCGCGATGAGGGCTAGGCGTGGATCCACCTTGGCGACATCGTCGGGGTCGCTCGTGAGCACCACGTGGCCCCGCTCGGCTGCGCACAGGGCCACGGAGACGTCTACGACATCGTGGTGACCGCTGCGCGCGATGAGGGATCCCACCGCCCGCGCCGTGGGATCGTCGAGTACCACCACGTGGACGTCCGGATCAGCCAGCAGCCGTGCGATCCGGGCCTGTCGGGGCCCACCGCGCCATGCCTGCGCGATGACCCCGGCGGGCACTGCGAGGGGGATCTCGTCCGCTACGGCGCGTTGGAGCAGGCTGCGGACTTGCTCGTCACCTCTCTCGAGTCCGATTAACGCGCCGGTGTCCAGCGTCAAGCCACCGCGTGCTGGGGTCACGTGATGAGGCCGGTGCGACGGAGCTCACGGTCTGCCCAAGTGCGGGCCTCAGCACTGGGCTCACCGAGTTCGCGGTCCAGCTCTGCCAGCAACTCGGCCAGCGAGTTCTCCCGCTCGGCACGGGCGAGGGCGTCCGCCACGTAGGCGGACACGCTGGGCGCGCGACCGGCGGCCACGGCGCGACGAGCAGCGGCCACCTGCTCGTCTGGAAGCGACACTGCGATTTTCATACCACCAACATACCAAACGACATACTCTCGGCATACTCGCAACAGGACGGTGCGGAAGGTGTTGTCGAGGTACTGGCCTGCCAGCCCGCGTCAGCCGCTGCGGCGGCGCGTGGAGTATTGCCGGGCATGCACTATCGGGGCAGTTCTACGCCCCACTGCGGACTTGCCGCCGTGCTGCGCGGATACGCCGGACTTCCCACCGCGACGCTCCCGGCGGTTGGGTGCTGGCGAGGCCGCATCGTCCGGTTGGTGTTGGTCCCGGGATTCGGATTGTTGTGTCATGAGGTCCCCTCAAGTCGACGTGGTCAGCGAGAGCGCCCGGCGTACGGGCTCAGTGGCCCCCTGGACTGACGAGTCCGAAGGCCTAACCAGCAGGAGTTCGGCGCCGCCGCTCGAGCAGCGTTCGGCGCACCCCGCGCTCGACGGTGTCCTGGGACGACGGCGCGGCAGGGAATCTCAGCAGATCATGGGAACGACGCTACCGCGAATCATCCTTGCGGCGCATCCTCGTTTCGCTGCCAGAGCCTCACGCCGGGACCGCACCATCATGTGAACGGGAGTTCTCGGCGCTGCAACAAGCAGCAACACTCCGAACATATCCGGCACTTAGCGTCGCTCGTCGTACCCACCAGCTCAGGAGGCGCGATGAGCACGACCGAGATGACGGCGCCGGCCAAGCCGGCTCGCGGGGGGCGATGGATCGACCACTGGGAGCCGGAAGACCGCGACTTCTGGGAGCAGACCGGTAAGAAGGTGGCGAATCGGAACCTGTGGTTCTCGATCCTCGCCGAACACATCGGGTTCTCGATGTGGACCGTCTGGTCGGTCCTCGTGCTGTTCATGGGCCCGGCGTACGGCGTTGATCCGGCCGGCAAGTTCTTCCTGGTCGCCATGCCAGCGTTGATCGGCGCGCTGATCCGGATTCCGTACACCATGGCGCCGGCCCGGTTCGGCGGGCGAAACTGGACCATCGTCAGCGCGTTGCTGCTGCTCGTCCCGACAGTGCTGGCGATCATCGTCATGCAACCGGGCACGTCCTACACCACGTTCATGGTGGTCGCAGCGCTCGGCGGCTTGGGCGGTGGCAACTTCGCCTCGTCCATGGTCAACATCAACACCTTCTACCCGGAGGGTCGCAAGGGCTGGGCGCTGGGGCTCAACGCCGGCGGCGGGAACATCGGTGTACCCGCGGTGCAGCTGGTGGGCCTGCTGGTGATCGCCACGGCAGGCGCCATCTACCCCCGGCTGGTGCTGGTTCTCTACGTCCCGTTGATCGTGATCGCCGCCGTCTGTGCCGCGCGGTATATGAACAACATCTCCTCGGTGCGCAACGACAAGGGTGCGATACGGGAAGCGGTTCGGGACTCGCAGACCTGGGTGATGTCGTTCCTCTACATCGGCACGTTCGGCTCGTTCATCGGCTACAGCTTCGCCTTCGGCCTGGTGCTGCAGACCCAGTTCGGCCGCACCCCGCTGCAGGCCGCCTCGGTGGCGTTCATCGGCCCGCTGATCGGCTCGCTGATCCGCCCGGTCGGTGGTTGGATGGCGGACCGGTTCGGCGGTGCGAAAGTCACTCTCTCCACCTTCGTCGGGATGGCAATCTCAACCGGTGTGGTGATCATCGCTTCCGAGCAGAAATCCCTGCCATTGTTCACGGCTGGCTTCATCGCGCTGTTCGTGCTCTCCGGAATCGGCAACGGGTCGACCTACAAGATGATCCCATCGATCTTCGCCGGCAAGGCACGGGTGGCGATCGGCGCTGGTGAGCCCAGCCGGCCCGCGCTGATGAGGGCTCGCCGGCTGTCCGGCGCGGTGATCGGGATCGCCGGCTCGATCGGTGCGCTGGGTGGGTTACTGATCAACCTTGCCTTCCGGCAGTCCTTCCTCACCGCGCAGTCCGGGATACCGGCGTTCTGGTCCTTCCTGGTTTTCTACGGGGCATGTGTCCTCGTCACCTACGCGGTATATCTGCGCCGGGCACCCGTTGCAGTAACCGAGCATCCGCGACTGGCGTATGCCGGGGTGTGACGAAACAGTGCGGAAACACTGCGTTCACGTAGCGCGCTCAAAATGTCAAGTATGACCAGAAAGTATTTGGACGGCTGGTGAGCCGCGCTGTCATCCCGGGCGGCTCACCAGCCCGCTGCTGCATGGCAGACCTTGACCAGCGACGAGCCACTCGGCGCGGGATCGGGGGATGGGTCATCCCCGCTGGGCAGGAAGGAGCAGCGTGATGCGCACTCTCGTCGTCGCAGGCCATGGCATGGTCGGGCACCGCATGGTGGAGGCATTGATCGGCCGCGACGTCGCGCGGCAGTGGCGGATCATCGTACTCGCCGAGGAGGGCAGGCCCGCCTACGATCGGGTCGCGCTGTCGTCTTATGTGGACACCTGGGACGCTCAGTTGTTGGCCTTGCCCGCCGTCGAGGACGAGCGGGTGGAGCTGCGACTGGGTGATCCGTGCGTGGCGATCGACCGGCACAAGCGCACCGCGCGCACCGCGTCGGGGCACCGGGTGGCTTACGACGCGCTGGTGCTGGCCACCGGGTCGGCGCCGTTCGTGCCCCCAGTGCCCGGTCACGACCTGCCCGGTTGCTACGTCTACCGCACCCCGGAGGACCTCGACGCCATCCGCGCTGCGGCGCAGCGCGCGATGCACACCACCGCGGCCGGCCGGCGCTCTGGGGTGGTGGTTGGCGGCGGGCTGCTCGGCCTGGAGGCCGCCCATGCGCTGCGCCAGCTCGGGCTGTCGCCGCATGTGGTGGAACTCGCCCCCCGGCTGATGCCGATGCAGGTGGACGAGGGCGGCGGGGCGCTGCTGCGGCGGTTCATCGAGGGTCTCGGGGTGCACGTGTACTGCGGTCACGCCACCCAGGCCATCGAGCCCGACCGGGGGCGGCTGCTGGTCCGCCTCGCCGATGGTACCGAGCTCGACACCGATGTTGTGGTGTTCTCCGCCGGGGTGCGACCGCGCGACGCGCTGGCCCGCGACGCCGGGCTGAGGGTGGGTGAGCGCGGTGGCGTGCTGGTCGACGCCCGCTGCCGCACCTCCGACGAGGACATCTGGGCGATCGGGGAGTGCGCGGCGGTCGAGGGCCGCTGCTACGGGCTGGTCGCACCCGGCTACGCGATGGCCGAGGTGGTGGCCGACCGGCTGCTCGGCGGCAACGCCACCTTCCCCGGCGCCGACATGTCCACCAAGCTCAAACTGCTCGGGGTCGACGTGGCCAGCTTCGGCGATGCCCACGGCCAGACCAAGGGCGCGCTGCAGATCGTGCACAACGATCCCGTTGCCGGCCGCTACGCCAAACTCGTCGTCTCAGACGATGCTCGCACCCTGCTCGGCGGGATCCTGGTGGGCGACGCCGCGGCCTATGGCACGTTGCGCGCGCTGGTCGGCGCCGAGCTGCCGGCCGATCCCGGGGCACTGATCTCCCCCTCGGGCGCTGAGTTGGACGCCGGTGCCCTCCCGGCGAGCGCTCAGGTGTGCTCCTGCCACGCGGTCACCGTCGCGGCCATCGGCGCGGCCGTGACCGAGCAGGGCTGCACCACCGTGGCGGCGCTGAAGGAGTGCACGAAGGCTGGCACCGGCTGTGGGTCCTGCGTGCCGACGTTGAAGAAGCTGCTCGCCGCCAACGGTGTCGAGCAGTCCAAGGCATTGTGCGAGCACTTCGAGCACAGCCGAGCGGAGCTGTTCGAGATCGTCGCCGCCACCCGGATCAGGACCTTCTCCGCGCTGGTCGGCAAGCACGGCAGGGGCCGGGGATGCGACCTGTGCAAGCCCGCGGTCGCCTCGATCCTCGCCTCGCTGAGCGGAGTGCTGTCGCCCGGGAGTCATATCCTGGACGGCGAGCAGGCCACCCTGCAGGACACCAACGACCACTTCCTGGCCAACCTGCAGCGAAACGGCACCTACTCGGTGATCCCCCGGATCCCCGGCGGCGAGATCACCCCGGAGAAGCTGATCGTCATCGGCGAGGTGGCCCGCGACTTCGGGCTCTACACCAAGATCACCGGCGGGCAACGGATCGACATGTTCGGCGCCCGGGTGGAGCAGCTGCCGGCGATCTGGCGCCGGCTGGTTGACGCCGGTTTTGAATCTGGGCACGCCTACGGCAAGGCGCTGCGCACCGTGAAGTCCTGCGTGGGCACCGACTGGTGCCGTTACGGGGTGCAGGATTCGGTGGGCATGGCCATCTCGCTGGAGCTGCGATACCGCGGATTACGCGCGCCGCACAAGCTCAAGTCCGCGGTTTCGGGTTGCGCCCGGGAATGCGCCGAGGCCCGCAGCAAGGACTTCGGGGTGATCGCCACCGAGACGGGCTGGAACCTCTACGTCTGCGGCAACGGCGGCTTCCGGCCACGGCATGCCGACCTGCTGGTATCCGACGTCGATACCGAGACGCTGGTGCGCACCATCGACCGGTTCCTGATGTTTTACGTGCGCACCGCCGATCGGCTGCAGCGCACCGCGCCGTGGCTGGAGGAGATGGAAGGCGGCCTGGACCACTTGCGCGACGTGATCGTGCACGACTCGCTCGGGATCTGCGCCGACCTCGACGCGGCAATGGAAGCTCACGTGGCGGGCTACTCCGACGAGTGGCGCGGCGTGCTGGAGGATCCCGACAAGCTGGCCCGCTTCACCTCGTTCGTCAACGCGCCGGGGGTACCCGATCCGACCGTCGAGTTCGTCCAAGAGCGCGGCCAGCCCACGCCTGCCCATCGCCGGCCCGGCCAGCCGGTGCTGATCGCCGGCCCGAAGCTGGCGGTGGTCCGATGACCGCGGAAGCGGCCGCGCAGGTTCGGACGCACTGGACCACGGTGTGCCGATACGACGACATCATCCCGGAACGGGGGGTGGCGGCGCTGGTTGGCGGCGTTGCGGTGGCGGTGTTCCGCACCCACGACGGCACGGTGTTCGCACTATCCAACGTGGACCCGTTCAGCGGCGCCTCGGTGCTCTCCCGGGGGATCGTCGGGGACCGCGGCGGGCGGGCCACGGTGGCCTCGCCGATCTACAAGCAGGTGTTCGAGCTGGCCACCGGGGTCTGTCTGGACGCCCCGGACGTCTCGGTGCCGACGTATCCGGTCCGGGTGGTCGACGGGACCGTCGAGGTCGGCCCACCATGACCGCTCCCCTCCCCCCGGCGTGTCCGCACCTGGTGCCCGGTGTGTCGGGCGCTGGTGAACGCTGTTTCGCGGAGACGGCGATATGACCGCCCCGTCGCTGGGGCCGCGACCGGAGCCGTTACCGCTGGCGGGATTCACCGTCGGGGTCACCGCCGCACGGAGGGCCGCAGAGCTGGGTGCTTTGCTGGAGCGCCGGGGCGCCGAGGTGCTGCATGCCCCAGCGATCCGGATCGTGCCGGTGGCTGATGACGCCGAACTGCACGCGGCCACCGAGCAGCTGATCAGCCACCCACCTGACGTCGTTGTGGTCACCACCGGCATCGGGTTCCGCGGGTGGGTGGAGGCCGCCGACGGGTGGGGGCTGGGCGAGGCGCTGGTGGTGGCACTGCACCGGGCGACCCTGCTGGCCCGAGGTCCCAAGGCGCGCGGCGCGGTCCGTGCGGCCGGCCTGACCGACGCCTGGTCACCCCCATCGGAGTCCTCGGCCGAGGTGTTGGAGCACCTCCTGGCCGGTGACCTGGAGGGGGTGCGGGTAGCTGTGCAGCTGCACGGCGAGCCACTGCCGGACTTCGTCGACGCGCTGGGCTGCGCGGGCGCGCACGTAGTGCAGCTGCCCGTCTACAGGTGGGTGCCACCGGATGACCTCGGCCCGCTGGACCGGCTGCTCGGGACGGTTCTGGACGGTGGCGCCGATGCGGTCAGCTTCACCAGTGCACCTGCCGCGGCCAGCATGCTGAGCCGGGCCGACGAGCTCGGTGTGCTGGCGCCGTTGCTGCAACGGTTGCGCCGGGACGTGCTCGCTGCCTGCGTCGGGCCGGTCACCGCGGGCCCGCTGGTGGCCAGAGACGTGCCTACTGTGCAACCGGAGCGCTCCCGGATCGGCGCGCTGGTGCGCACGCTGTCGGAGACGCTGCCGGCCCGGGCGCCACGCTGGCCGGTCGCCGGCCACATGCTGGAGCTGCGCGGGCACGCCGCGGTGGTCGATGGCCAGCTGTGTGCCGTGCCGCCGACCCCGATGGCCCTGCTGCGGCTGCTGGCGGCCCGCCCTGGGCGGGTGGTGCCGCGGGCCGATCTACTCTCCGTGATGCCGGCGGCCGGTGACGACGAGCACGCTGTGGAGACCGCGGTGGCTCGCCTGCGCGCCGCGCTGGGCGCGCCACGGCTTGTGCAGACCGTGGTCAAGCGAGGCTACCGGCTGGCTCTCGAACCGGGGGACTGCCAATGATGGCTTCGCCATGTGAGTGGCAATGGAAGCTATGACTCGCATCGCCACTCACGAGCGCGCAGCGCAAGAGACCGTTGTGGTGGCCGCGCACGGGACCCGGGACCCCGCTGGCGTCGTGGTGGCGCACCAGTTGGTGGGTGCGCTGCGCGCCCGGCTGCCTGGCCGGTCGGTAGTGCTCGCCTTCGTCGACGTGCTCGGCCCGACGGTGCGGGAGGTGGTCGCGAGCGTGCCCGGCCCGCTCACCGTCGTACCGGCATTCTTGACGTCCGGATACCACGTGCGGACCGACCTTCCGCGGGAGGTGGCCGCCACCGGCCGAAGCGACGTCACAGTGACCGCCGCCCTCGGGCCGCACCGGCTGCTGGTTGGCGCGATGGGGGACCGGTTACGGGCCGCAGGCTGGCGCCGCGGCGACACCGTGGTGCTGGCCGCGGCGGGCTCATCGGACCAACATGCGGTGGCCGACGTGGGTGCCGCGGCGGGTCAGCTATCCGCGGAGCTCGGCCGCCGGGTCCGGGTCGGGTTCGTCGCCACCGGAGTGCCCGGTGTGGCGCCGCTGGTCGCGGGCCTGCGGGCGGCCGGTGCGGCCAGGGTGGCGGTGGCCTCGTGGCTGCTTGCCCCGGGGCTGTTCCACCGCAGACTCACCGAGGTCGGGGCCGACGTAGTGGCCGCGCCGCTGGGCGCGCATCCCGGAGTGATTGATCGGCTGACCCAGCTCGCGGGGGCCGACGCGGTGCTTCGCAGCGCGTGAACGCTGCTGTCGTACGCCTATCGGGTGGCCGGCCCCCGGCGTAGGACGGCGCCAAAACTGTCGGCGGCTCGTGTCACCATCGCCGTCATGAACTACTCCTTCGGTGATCCACGGTGGTCGGCGCGCTTGGCGGATCTGCGCGAACGAGACGATGAGCCGGACGACTGGTGGGATGAGGTGGACGAGCAGGCACCGGTCGTGAACCTCACGTCTGTACAGCAGGTCGCCTTGGCCGTGGCCGTCAACGCGAACTTGCAGGAGCGCGGCTGCGACAACACCCTGCGTGCCGCGCAGCACTGGGCAGAAGGCGCCGGTGTCGACTGGCCGCGCCTGCGCGTTGAACTGGAGGGCAACGGCGGTTACTGCGACTGCGAGATCCTGTTCAACGTCTTCCCCCGCGGCGAGAGCGAGCTGGACTGAACAGGTCCGCCTCGGCCTCATGCACGGTCGGGCAGCGTGAGCTGGGTGGCGGCCTAGTAGAGCATCGGATGGTCGATGCCATCGCCTCGCGGGCGTGCCCGTGATCGATGCTACGGACGCGCAAACCGCCGACCCCCGCTACGGGTTATGCCATACTTGCGGAGCGTCGCTGGTCAAGTTCGCAAGTATGGCATACTGTCGCTGTGCCGCCACCTGTTCTCCGCGCTCACTACTCTACGGAGGAGTTCCGCTTCTTGATCGATCGCGAGAGCGATCGGATCGAGCTGAAGACTGGCGCTAGCGGCAAGTCGCTCCAAGAGGCGCTTGTTGCCTTCAGCAACACCGACGGCGGCTTGATATTCATCGGAGTCGACAATGACCGTCAGGTCGTCGGCCGCTCACTGGACCAGGGCACGGACGACCAGATCCATCGGGCAGCTGCGGTAGACGCTCACAACGTGGGCCGCTACCGCATCCGGCAGATCACCGTCGGCCAGGTGCCGGTCGTTGTGGTGGAGGTGAGTCGGCGCGAGGACGGGTTTGCTCAGACGAGCGACGGTCGGATACTCGTCAGGCGCGGCGCCCGGGACCAGCCCCTGATCGGCGATGACGTGTGGAGACTGGCATCGTCGCGAACGCTACGACGTTTTGAGCGTTCGTCGGCAGGCATACGACGAGGCCACGTCGACGGAGAGCTGCTGCAGCGCGTATGTGTGGCGTATGGCTGGGGCTCTGCCGTGGTTGATCTCGACGATCGGTTGCGCGAGCGGGGGTTGCTTCGTGATGACGACGAGCTGACGGTAGCCGGAGCGCTTGTGCTCACCGATCCAGCACAGACGTTGAACGCGAGCAAGCTGGTCGTGGAGATCCGCTGGTACGAAGGCGCGGGTCCAGATCCCCGCCGCCGGATGACCATCGGGGGTCCACTGCCCGAGCAGGTGAGCACGGCCGCGCAACTCGTGATCGACGAACTAGGCAGCGACCTCGTCGTCACTGGCATCCGCCGGCGCGACCTGCCGCGGTTACCATCCGTGGTTGTTCGCGAGGCCATCGCAAATGCGGTCGCCCACCGATCCTACGAACGTGATCAAAGCGCGATCGTCATCGAGATTCGGCCCCACCAGGTGGTAGTGACATCGCCAGGTCCGCTGCCCGAGGGCGTCACCGTTGACACCATGCGGCACGCGCAGGCAGCTCGGAACCCCAGCGTGATCGCGGTGCTCCGCCAGTTCGGGCTGACCGAGGATGCTGGCCGTGGCGTCGATGTGATGCAGGACGTGATGCGCGACGAGATGCTCGATCCACCGATATTCGAAGAAATAAGTGAGTTCGTGCGCGTCACGCTACCGATCAAAGGGCCGATCACGCCGGAGGAGCGCGCCTGGCTGAAGGACCTGGAAGAGCGGGGCACGTTGGAGCCCGCAGAGCGGTTGCTGCTTGTTCACGCCGCGCGGCGTGAACCGGTTTTGAAGCTCGAGTTATTACCCGACGGGGGGTTGGGCGAGTTCAGCCAGTTAACGATGCCGCGCCGCTTGACGAATGCGGAGGTCCGGAAGATTACCGGCTTGGACCGGGAAGAGGCACGGGCGGCTCTGAAGCGCTTATGCGACCAGGGATTTCTCACCCAGCACGGCCAACGCGGGGGTGCTTACTACTTACTGAACCCGACATTGATACGGGGCGCTGCTCACGGCATGACAGACGAGGAGATCGAGCAGTTAGTGCTCGATGCGGCAAAGCAACAGGCCATCCGCAACGAAGATGTGCGCAGGCTCACCGGTCTCGACAGCACCGCTGTGGGATCTATGTTGCGCCGCCTAACTGAGCGCGGTCTGCTCGAGCGGCGGGGAGAGAAGCGCGGCACGGAGTACGTGCGCACCATCCCTGACTGACCAGAGTTGAGTCAACGGGCGTAGCGGAGGCCGGCCCGTTGTGGTCGGGTTACGCCGCGAGTCGGGCGGCGACCTCGTAGAGCACCGGTTGGTCGAGGCACTCCTGCACACACCGGGCGAACAGCCAGAGCCGGAGCCGATCGGCGTCGAGGTCGAGCAGGCCAGCCATGGCTGCACGAAGCTCACCAGGTCGGAGACCAGCCGCTGCTCGCAGTTGAGCATGTGTTGCAGTGCGTCGTAGGTGCGGTCGCCGACGTAGGGCTTGGGGTCGATCACCAGCCACGGTTCACGCTGGGCGGCGAGGATGTTGCCGCCGTGCAGATCGGTACACAGCAGAACGGTGCACGACGATCACGTCTTGCACAGGTTCCGGCGCCGACCACCCCAGCGGTGTCCCCGGCGAGCAACGCTCGAGCAGCAACGCGCTGGACCGATCGATGGTCGCCGCCGCGTGCAGCTGGACCGCACCGTTTCCCTGCCACAATCGCAGCGCGTCGGCCTCCTGTGCGGCTTCGGGATGGTGCCACCCCACCTTGAGCACCAGATCCTCTCCTGCGGCGGTTCGTGCCGGGGCGACCCACGAGCACTGCCCGCCCGGCTCGTAGGGCTGCGCGATCTGCAGCGCCCAGCGTTGCGCCAGGTTCGAAACCACCTCGGGTAGCGCCGCCACCCAGTCGCGAATGCCACCACAGCCCTCACGCGCGACGATCTCGCTCAGGAGGGGAGGGGCCGAGGACGGCGACTATCCGGGGACGGTCGAGGCGCTGCTCGGGGCCGGCGCACCCACGCGGCGCTCGCCGCCCATCGGTGATGAGGCGATCGACAGGCTGCTGGCCAAATACGCGGCCACCACATGCCAGCGGTGCCCCTGTTGGGTGACATCCTATTGGGGAAGTTGCGACTCTCATATCACTAGCCGGGCTTCGCCCTATCCCGACCAGGCGTGTTCCCTCGCTGGCTTGCCCGGGGGTGCTGTCCGTGAACTCGACGCGGCCGACATTCCCAGTCCTTCCACATGTCCGTCTCGTCGAGTTCACGG
>JBQTHE010000024.1:0-29760 GCA_052390115.1 Pseudonocardiales bacterium
AAGGGGGGGGCGGGCGGTTACCCCCCCCCCCCCGCCCGGTATCGGGCCGTGTCACGGCGGTGGCTCCGATTTCACGGCGCAAATCGGCAACAGCCTCTCAGCACGGTTGATTCTTCCGAAACGGCGATCACCGGTGACATCGGCACGCTTGCCGCTGCCTGGTCATGCGCCAAAGGTGCCGTCCTGCACCGCGGCGATGATGCGGGCCCACTGTGGTGCCGGGATCGCCAGCACCGGGCTGGCGGTGCCGAGCTTGGAGTCACGCACCCCTACGCGACCCGCAAGCGAGTGGTTGACCTCGACGCAGTCGTTCTGACCGCCGTTGCTGTAGCTGGACGTGTACCAGGCCCTCTCCTGGAAGCATGCGGATGACATGGGACTAGCCCTTCTTAGTCTGGTTTCGCAGCGAACTGGCCGGCCAGTTCAACCATGAAGTTACGCGACTCCACCGGTCCCAGGGCGATGGCTTGCAGCCTTCGCTGCAGCTCGACGTATTGCCGCACCGTCTCGGACGGTTTATCCAGGTAGACCCCGCTGTCGTACATGTCGATGTAGACGATGTCGGTGGCGGTGTCGTGATCAAACCGCAGCACGGTGAAGGCATAGCTGAGGCTTTCGTAGGACAGCGTGTCGAACGGGATGACCTGGATGTCCACATTGGGCAGCAGGGCCAGCTCGGCCAGGTGGCGCAGCTGCTCGGCCATCACCTTCGGGCCGCCGATCATCCGGCGCAGTGCCGACTCGCTGAGTACGAAGGAGAACTGCGCCGCGTTCTCCCGGGTCAGCAACGCCTGTCGGTCCCGGCGCACCCGCACGATGTCCTCGACGGTCTGGTGGTCCGGGTAGCTGCCCCGGCCGCTGACCATCGCCCGGGTGTAGCTCTCGGTCTGCAGGTTGCCGGGCACGATCTCCGAGCCGATCTGCATGATCTGCGAGGCGGACTGCTCGAAGTCGCGAAACGCGCGGAACCACTTCGGCCCCAGGTACAAGGTGGTCTCCGCGGTGGCCCGGGTGCGGCGGCGCCGCGAGCCTTGAGCCAACTCCCGGCACCACAGCGCGTCCTTGGCCGATGCCTGGTAGATCCGCAGCAGCGCGTCGAGGTCGGTCTTGGAGATGCCGACCTTGCCGTTCTCCACCCGGCTGATCTTGTTGGCCGCCTTGCCGAGGCTCTCGGCGGCCTGCTCCTGAGTGAGTCCGGCGACCTCGCGGAGCTTGCGTAGCTCGTTGCCGAGCTGGCGGCGCTGGATGCCGATCGCGGTGGCCGGGGCGGTCATCTGCAGGTCCCTTCGGGTGGGGTCACGGAGAGTACACAACAGCGTTCACTCCAACAGTGTATTTACATCTTGTACTTCCATTTTATAGCTTGACCTATGTTGGCTGACGGTCCAAGGAGGATACAAGATGGATGTCCATCAAAGCTCCCCATCTGACTCGGTGGGGGTCCAGGACACGAGCCAACGCACAGCTGCCCGGTGGGCGGGAGCGGCCCCGACCCGTCCCCGCTCACCGGGTTTCCACTCCAGTCGGCTCCCATGCCTTCGAGCCCTCCCGGCCGGTCACCCCGCGGCGCACCCCACGGCGGTCACCCCCCGCCTGCGGTGCTCGTGACCGCGAGGTGACCCCATCAGGTGCGCGGCAAGCCTGAGGGTGGGTTTCCGAGCGGGTCGCACGTGACACCACCCGCGCGACCCGGTCCCACCTGCCGTGCATCGAAAGCTGGCCCGCGCGACCCGGTCCTTCGCAGCGCCGGATTGCGCGGGCCAGCGCCTGACCGCCGGCGGTCCGCCGACGCTGCAAGCCACCTTGCCGACACGGAGCCCGCCGATGCGCCGCACGACCTACATCACAGGCAGCGCGGACGGCTCACCCGCTTATTACTGTGGGTGGGCGATCACCGGTTGCAGCACGATCTCGCACCTGGTCGCGTCCGCGGAGTTCCCGCTCGCGGGCTCCCGCCATCGCGCCTGGTGCGGCCAGACGATCACCGTCATCGGCCTCACCCTCAATGCCCGCGGCGTGCCCGGTAGCTGTGCAGAGTGCAACCAGAAGCTCCGCATGATGGCTGTGACGCGGCGGGTTCGCTGAGAACTGTCGGTGCTTCCCAGCAGCATGCGACCATGGTGGTGTTCCTCAGACGCGCGGAGGTGAGCTGCGGATGGCGTCGGCTGCCCAGTCCGGCCTGCTCGATCACGTTGGGCCATGGACGGAGCGGGACTATCTCGCGTTGCCCGAAGATCGTCGCCGCATCGAGCTGCTCGATGGTGGGTTGCTGGTGAGCCCGGCAGCCGGGGGCCGGCACCAGCGGCTGTCGTTTCACCTCTGTCACGCGCTGGGGTTGGCGGCACCGAACTGGCTGGAAGTTCTGGAAGCCATCAACGTCCGGGTGGCGCCCGGCCGGATCCTGATCCCCGATCTCGTTGTGGTGACCAACCCTGGGCTGGACTTGACGGTCTGGGACCCGGCCGATGTAGCGATGGTCGTCGAGATCGTCAGTGCGGGCAGTGTCGCAGCTGATCGTGCGATCAAGCCACAGCTCTACTCGGCCGCGGGCATCGAGCACTACCTGCGCGTCGAACTCGCCAACCCGGGGCCGGGCTCGACGGCGTACCAGTTGCAACGGGGCCGCTATGTCGAGGTCGCTTCGACGAAGCCTGGCCAGGTCCTGCGCCTGGCTGAACCGTTCCCGGTTGACCTCGACCTCGCCAACCTCGCCGCCGCCACCCGCCCGTCAGGCTGACAGTCGGGCGACTCGTCAACCGCCTCTTTGTTGCAACGGCGTGGTCGCAGCGTTAGGGGAGGGTTGTTCCGCGGGACCGTTTGTGTCGGTGGCCTCAGCTAGTGTTCGAACATACGTTCAACAGGAGCACGAGTCCGCACCGGTCGCCGTGCCATCACAGGTGGCACTGGAGTTCATCGAACGGAGTCAGCGGCAACGCCGAAGTCGACAGGTTCGCGGAGTGGTCGTCGCGTCGGTTGTGGTACTGGCTCTGATTGCGTCGTCGCTGTATGCCCTCGACCGCCGTCAGCAGGAGGAGATGGCCCGGCGCGGGGAGCTGGTGCAGCAGCTGCGGTCGGAGGCGGGACGGGCCGCGCGGACTGATCCTGCGCGGTCGCTACGTCTGCAGGTCGCTGCCTATTCGCTCGATCAGACGCCGTCCGGGCGCGCGCTCCTTGCCCGCGATTTGCTGGCCAGCAACCTCCGTCGATACCTACCGGAGCGTGGCAACAAGACACGAACGCTCGCCTACACCGCCGACGGCAATGCCCTCTACTCGGCCGGGCTCGACGGAACGCTGCGGATGTACGGGAACGGCGACCATGAGCCGGTCGCCGCGGTCCAGTTCGGCACCATGATTGAGAGCATCGCGGCCGCGGCTAGGACCGGTACGATCGTCGTCAGCACCGGCGGACGCATCCTGATCCTGCGGCCTTCCCCGAACGGTCCACCGGTCATCGCCTATGACACCACCGTCGCCGATGTCGAGGTCGGGCGGGTGGTCGTCTCGCCGGATGGGCGACTGCTCGCCACCGGAACGCTTTCCCACGCCGCGGGCCTACTCACCGTCTCGGACTCAAGTGCAGTTCAGAAGGCGGCGCAGCTTCCACCTACCGGCGGGGTGGTGACCGGCGTCACCTTCTCGAACTCCGGTCATCTGCTCGCCGTTGCCGATGAATACGCCGTCACCGTGTGGGACGTCACCGCCCCGGCGGCCCCGGTGCGGCGCAAGGTCATTGAGGTCGCGCCGCCTGCCAGCGCCACGGTGTCCTTCTCACCGGACGATCGCCTCCTCGCCATCGGTAACCGTCAGGTGAACGTCTATGAGCTGGCCGCCCAGACGAGCGACCCGGCCTACACGGTCCCTCTGGAGTCACAGGCCATCGATGTCGCCTTCGCCCCGGGCCCGGACGCGGTTCTGGCCGTGGCCGATCAGGCCAAGACGATGTCGCTATGGGACGTCGACGCACGGGCCAGTGCCCCAATAAACGAGTTCCGACAACAGGGCGTCATTCCCTTCGTCCTCGCCTTCAGCCCGGACGGCCGGTACCTGGCGGTCGGGGGCGAGGACGGGAGCGTCACCGAATGGTTGAGCCGTCCGCGGGGTGAACCGGAGGTGCTGGCATCCGGAGGCGGACCCGGGGAAATCGGCACGCTCGCGCTGGCGCCGAGGGACCGCCTGGTCGCGGTCAGCAGCGCGATGTCTGGGATTGCGCAGCTTTACCGCGTTGAGGAGGGGACCGCGCATTTAGTGGGAACCACACCGGACCTCGGCCGCACACGGCTGAGCGCCGTCACATTCCACGACGATACCCGCGGGCTGGCCGTCGGCGACTTCGAGGGCTTCCTCGGCCTGGTAGACGCTGCCGCGCTGGAACCGAGGACCGCCCGCGTCGGCACTCAACCAAACGCCTACCCCGTCGGAGTGATCAAGTTCAGCCCAGACGGCTCACTGCTCGCGACCGGGGACGGCGAGGGCCCTGGCTTTCTGTGGCGAGTCGCTCCTGAGGCGTTGATGCAGGTCGGCCAGCTCGACGCAGATTTCGGCCCAGCCCCCTTCGTGAGCTTCCGCCGGGACGGAAGGCGTCTAGCCGTGGGCGGACTTGACGGCAAGACCGTGCTGTACGACGTCGGCGACAGTACCGTCACGAAGGTCGGCACGCTCCCATCGGACGATGATCGAAGGATCTCGTTGTTGGCGTGGCTGCCAGACGGGGAACATGTCGCCGTCGGCACGGAGTTGGGCATTCGACTGTTCTTGGTGTCCGATCCCGCAGCCCCCGTCGTGATCGGCTCCGCGCGTGAAGCAGCGGCCACCAGCGGACTCAACTTCGCCCTGCTGCCCGACCTGCCGCTGATGGCCGTATGGGGCAGTGGCGCTGTGTCAATATGGGATGTGACGGACCTCAGGTCGCCGGTCCTCGTTGGAAGCTGGATGGCCGGAACGCCCGAGGGGCACGTCGCCGCGTTCAGTCCAGACGGACGGTGGCTGGCCGTCGGTGACCTCACCCAATGGACGGTGTTCGACCTGACCAAGTCCCTGGAGCCGGTCGCGGATCCCGTTCCAGCCACCTGTCTCGCGGCCGCCGGTGTCGAGTTGACCGAGAACTGGGCGGAGGCCGTCGCCCAGTTCAACCCCGACGACCTGTGCCAGGACTGATGGCGACGGGGCTGTCTGCAACCTGGTGCTGGTCTGCCGGTTCCACCATGGGCTGATCCACGATCACGGCTACCGGATCCGATGGGTCAACGGGGACCTGGAGTTCCGCCGACCCGACGACCAACCGATCCCGCAGGTCGCCCCACCCACCACCGGCACCCTCGAACACCTCATAGAAACCCACGCCGCACAACAGCTGGAGATCACCGACGACAGCCTCACCCCCACCTGGAGCGGCGAAACCCTCGACCCCGACCCGATCCTGCTGCGCCTGCTGCTCACTGAACCAGCCCCCGCCTGGGCCGCCTGAGCAGCCTAGCCGGCATCCCGGCCTATCCGCAGAGGTCGTCCGCGGAGCGGGCCGCTATCCGGTCCTCGAAGCCGTCGTCAGCTCGGGCCAACGCTAGGGTGTCCGCTTCGCCCACAGGGTGCGGAGGTGAATGAGGGCGTGAGCACCGTGCAGTTCCGGCGGTCCCCTCGGCTGGCCGCGCCGAAGATGCCCGGTGGTGAGGTTCACCTCGAGCCGCCACCCGAGGTGCCCAGGGTCATCCCGGGCAACATCGTGCAGAAGATCCTCCCGGTCGTGATGATCGCGGCGGTGCTGGGCATGGTGGCGTTCGTCTTCACCACCGGCGACGCCAAGAGCAACCCGGTGTTCCTGCTGTTCCCGATCATGATGCTGGTGTCGACCATTGGCATGTTCGCCGGCGGCGGCCGCGGGCGCGGCCAGGCCAAGGCCGAGATGAATGAGGACCGCAAGGACTACCTGCGCTACCTGGGTCAGATGCGGGAGCGGGCCAGGGAGGCCGCGCAGGACCAGCGCGCGGCCTTGGAGTGGAGCCATCCCGATCCCGCGGCGCTGTGGTCGATCGCCAGCAGCCGTCGGATGTGGGAGCGCCGCGGCGGCGACCCGGACTTCTGCCACGTGCGGATCTGCCGGGGTTCGCAGCGGCTGGCCACCCGGCTGGTGCCGCCGCAGACCGGCCCGGTGGACGAATTGGAACCGATCACCACGCTGGCGTTGCGCCAGTTCGTCCGGGCCCATTCCATCGTGCCGGACCTGCCGATCTCGCTGTCGGTTCGCGGGTTCGCCGCGATCGGGATTTCTGGCGAGCATGCCGCGACGCGCGGGCTGGCCCGCTCGATGGTGGCCCAGCTGGCCACCTTCCAGCCCCCCGATGACCTGCTCGTCGCCGTCGTCACCGCCGGGCGGGCTAAGGCGGACTGGGAGTGGGTGAAATGGCTGCCGCACGTCCAGCACCCGAGCCTGGTCGACGGCGCCGGGCCGAGGCGGATGATGGCCGGATCACTGACCCAGATCGAGGAACTGCTCGGCGAGCAGCTGGCCGACCGGCCACGGTTCTCCCGCAACGCCCAGACTCACGGCGACGGTCCGCAGATCGTGATCGTCATCGACGGCGGAGAGGTCACCGGATCGGAACAGATCATCCTGGAGGAGGGCCTGGCCGGGGTGACCCTGCTCGACCTCTCGGATTCGCTGGGCACCCTGACAACCCGCCGTGGGCTGCAGCTGGCGATCGAGGGTGCGGCGATCGGCGCCGTTGCGGCAACCGGGATCGAATTCTTCGGCGCCCCCGATTCACTCGGTGTGGCGGAGGCCGAGGCGGTGGCGCGCGCGCTGTCCCCGTACCGGATCGGCGCGCCGGAGTCCGAGGGGGCCGACGAGCCGCTGCTGGCCAACCCGGGACTGCTGGAGTTGCTCGGCCTGCCTGCGGATCCGCGTGCCTTCGACGTCACCCAGGCTTGGCGGCCACGACCGATGCGGGACCGGCTGCGGGTGCCGATCGGGGTAGGCGAGTTCGGCCAGCCGGTGGAGCTGGACATCAAGGAGGCCGCCCAGGAGGGGATGGGCCCGCACGGGCTGTGCGTGGGGGCCACCGGGTCGGGGAAATCGGAGTTCCTGCGCACTCTCGTGCTGGGCCTGATCGCCACGCACTCGTCGTCGATGCTGAACTTCGTGCTGGTCGACTTCAAGGGCGGCGCCACGTTCCTCGGCATGGAGCACGCGCCGCATGTCGCCGCCGTGATCACCAACCTGGCCGACGATCTGACTCAGGTCACCCGTATGCAGGACGCGCTGGCCGGCGAGATGAACCGCCGCCAGGAGCTGCTGCGGGCTGCGGGCAACTTCGCCAACGTCAAGGATTACGAGCGGGCCCGGGACAACGGCGCCGACCTCGATCCGCTGCCGGCGCTGTTCATCGTGATCGACGAGTTCTCCGAGCTGCTCGCCCAGAAGCCGGAGTTCATCGACCTGTTCGTGGCGATAGGCCGGCTGGGCCGGTCGCTGCAGATGCACCTGCTGCTGGCCTCGCAACGTCTTGAGGAGGGCAAGCTGCGGGGCCTGGAATCCCACCTGTCCTACCGGATCGGGTTGAAGACCTTCTCCGCCGGTGAGTCCCGGGCGGTGCTCGGCGTGCCGGACGCCTACGAGCTACCGCCGGTGCCCGGGTCGGGCTACCTGAAGTTCGACACCGCCTCGATGGAGCGCTTCAAGGCCGCCTACGTCTCCGGTCCCTACCGCGTCGGCGGCGTCCCGGCCAGCACGGTCGCGGCCAGCACGGTCGTGGTCACCTCGGACCGCCGGCCACGGCTGTTCGTGCCCGGCTACGTGGACCTACCGCCGGAATCCGACCTGCCCGGCCCCCAGGCTGTAGTCGACGCGCCGGTGGAACCGGTCACCGAACCCAGCGTGCTGGACATCGTGGTGGCTCGGCTTCGCGGGCAGGGTCCCCCGGCCCATGAGGTGTGGCTGCCGCCGTTGGACCAGCCGCCCTCGCTGGACCAGCTGCTGCCGCCGCTGTCGGCCACCGAGGATCGGGGGTTGTCCCCGGCCGGGTTCTTCGGCAACGGCCGGCTCGCCGTCCCGGTCGGGATCGTGGACAAACCCTATGAGCAGCGCCGCGACCTGCTCTGGGCGGACCTGTCTGGCGCTGCGGGGCACGCCGTGGTCACCGGCGGCCCGCAGTCCGGGAAGTCCACCCTGCTGCGCTCGATGCTGATGTCGTTGGCGCTTACTCACACTGCCGAGGAGGTGCAGTTCTTCTGCATCGACTTCGGTGGCGGCACGCTGGCGTCGCTGGACGGCCTGCCGCACAGCGGTGGAGTGGCCGGGCGGGGGGAGCCCGACACGGTCCGGCGCATCATCGCCGAGGTGACCGGGCTGCTGGCCGCCCGGGAGAAGCGGTTCCGCTCGCTGGGCGTCGACTCGATGACTGACTACCGGGCCCGCAAGCAGCGCGGGGAACTAGCCGAGGACCCGTTCGGTGACGTGTTCCTCGTGATCGACGGGTGGCACGGCTTCCGGCAGGAATTCGAGGTCACCGATCTGGAGATGCGCGTCGTCAACCTGGCCACCCAGGGCCTGTCCTACGGGGTGCACGTCATGATCGGTGCCAGCCGGTGGGCAGAGATCCGGCCCGCGCTCAAGGACCTGCTCGGTACCCGTTTCGAACTGCGCCTCGGTGACCCGGGCGAATCCGACATCGACCGGCGGGTGGCTGTGAACGTGCCGCAGGGTCGGCCCGGACGGGGGTTGTCCCGGGAGAAACTGCACTTCCTCGCCGCGCTGCCCCGGATCGACGCGGTGACCAGCGCGCAAGACGTCGGGGTCGGCGTCGCCGACGCGGTGGCGCGAATCCGCGACGCGTGGCACGGTCCCCGCGGTCCCCGCGTCCGGCTGCTGCCCGAGCGGATCGGCTACGAGCAGCTGCCCGCGCTTGACGGCCGGCACCCGCAGCTGATCCCGATCGGGATCAACGAGGCCGAGCTCGCCCCGGTCTGCCTCGACTTCGCCGCCGAGCCGCACTTCCTGTGCTTCGCTGACGGGGAGTCGGGCAAGACCAACCTGCTGCGGACGATCGCTCGGGGCATCGTGGACCGCGCCACCCCGGACCAAGCCCGCATCGTGATGGTCGACTACCGCCGCACCATGCTCGGCTTCCTGGAGTCCGAGCACGTCATCGGGTACGGGATGTCTGCCGACGTGCTGACTCCGATCATCGGTGATGTGGAACGTTCGATGCGCAGGCGCTTGCCCGGTGCTGGTGTCACCCAGCAGCAACTCCGGGACCGCTCCTGGTGGTCTGGTCCAGAGCTGTACGTCCTGGTCGACGACTACGACCTGGTGGTCACCCACGGCGGCCCGAACCCGCTGGCGCCGCTGCTGGAGTTCCTGGCGCAGGCCAAGGACGTGGGGCTGCACCTCATCATCACCCGGCGTTCCGGCGGTGCTGCGCGGGCGCTGTTCGAACCGGTGATCTCCCGGCTCCGGGAGCTGTCCACCCCCGGCATCGTGATGAGCGGCAGCCCCGACGAGGGCCCGTTGCTCGGCACCGTCAAGCCATCCTCGATGCCGCCCGGCCGGGGCACCCTGGTGGGCCGCAAAGCCGGCCAGCAACTCATCCAGGTCGCCTGGGTGTCACCCTGGTGCGACCCGTGAGTGGCGATGCTGCGCGTCCCACCGTGTGTTAGGCCGACGCCCCTCAGGGGCGATCGGACCGCTGGAGAATGTTGTGGGGGTCATCGAGCCACACCACCTGGGTATCGGTCGTGATGGTGAGCCCGAAGCGTTCCCAGCTTGGTTGCTTCCATTTCTGCCAGCTTTGGTGGGCGTGTTCGACGTGTGCCCATAGTGGGGTTGGTCCGCCTTCGCGGATCATCCGGTTGCCGTTGTCGATAGCGGTGAGGTCGATCTCGCACCAGGAGCCGTCCGGCGCGGACAGCGTCGCGGCTTTGGGGGTGCGGGTTGTGGGATCGAGGGTGTAGCCGTGGCGCAGGTTGGTGGGCAGGGTCAGGCAGGCCAGTAGCCATACCTCCCGGTGTGTGTTCCAGGGTTGGGCGGGCGTGGTGGTGACGCGCTGCTGGCTGATCTCGGCTTTCGGCTGCCGTGCGGGGGTGGCGTCGCCGTCGTGGTGCATGGCCATGAACGCAGCCCACCGTCTGGTGAACCGGCCTTCCAGTCGATCGTGGTAGCGGTGCAGCAGGGCGAGGTTGCCAGCCCCGGTGCCAAGCTTGACGTCGGCGAGCAGCTTGCCGTCCACGGCGAGTTGCTGTGCCCAGGTCCAGGGGACACGGAGCACGGAACAGGTGACGATGATCCGGTCGTAAGGGGCGTGCTGCGGCCAGCCGCCGAGGCCATCGCGGGCGGCGAGCTGGGGGTGGCACCCGATGGCAGCCAGCCGCTGCCGAGCTGCCGCGACGAGATCGGTGTCGACGTCGACGGAGAACACGTTCCCGGCCCCGAGGCGGTGACAGAGCAGCGCGGCGTTGTACCCGGTGCCGGTGCCGATCTCCAGCACGCGGTGCCCGTCGCGGACGTCGAGGGTTTCCAGCATCCGCACCATGAGGTCGGGTTTGGTGCTGGAGGAGACGGCGCGGCCATCTGCGTCGATCCTGGTCACTAGGGTGGTTGGCGAGTAGACGAGCCCAAGGCCCTGCCCGCTGGTATCGATCTCGTCCCAGGAACCGTCTGGCTGTTGCTGGTAGGCGGTGGGCACCAGCACTTGGCGAGGTGTGGCGGCGATAGCCGCCGCCCACGCGGGGTCGTGAAGATCACCGGAGTCGGTAAGAGCGGCCACCAGCCCGGCCCCATAGCCGATCCAATCGGTGTCCGTGCTGGTCATGGTGTGGCCCCGGCGAGCAGGTCAGCGAGTTGCGCGGTCAGGGGTGCTCCAGTGGCGTGCTCAATGAATCCGTACTGGCCCGTGGGGTTGATCTCCAACAGGACCCATTCACCTGATGGGGTGATCACGAAGTCCAGCGCTCCGAACACCAGGCTGAATCCGTCCATCAGCAGCCGGATCCCCCTGATGACCTGGTCAGGAGGCTCCACCAGCTCATAGCACAGGTTGTCATAGTCGGTGCGGTAGTCCACATACCCCTGCTGGCTACCGGCTGTGATCGCTGCGGCGGTGATGTGTTGTCCGATGACGGTCACTCGGCATTCCCGGGTCTTCGGCACCCAGCGCTGGAACAAATGTGTGCTGTGCTCGACGCCACGTAAGTCGGTGAGGTCTTTCTCGTTAAGCAGCCGGGTGTAGACGTTCTTGCGGACGCCTTCCTCGTCGATGGCCATGCCCCCGACCAGCTTGGTCACCGTGGCCCCACTCACGGCGAACGCCCGGACTGCATCCGGTTCGTTAGTGATCAGCGTGTCCGGTACGGTCAAACCGGCCGCAGCGGCGCGGGCCAGCTGCACTGGTTTGTAGGCCGCGTCCGCGACCCTGCTCGGGTGGTTACACCACAACACCGGCAGCGACGCCAGCACTCCACCCAGCCCGTACTTCGCCTCGACCCGTGCGTGGTGGGCCTCGGTCGGGGACAACTCCGGCGGCATCCGATACGCCTCCGGCGACCGGTACCAGACGGCCTGCACCCGGTTGAGGTCCAGCCTCCCGCGCGGGGCGGTGAGGGCACCGTGCCAGCGTGCGTCGCGCAGCTCGACCGACAGCTGTACTTGGGTGGGAAACCACGCGGTGTTGACCCGGAAGACCTCGACGCCACGCTCACCCAGCACGGTCACCATACGGTCGGCGGTGGGGTCGAGGTCCCGAGCCAGAATCAGGATGGTCACGCTGGGATGCCTGGGGTGTCGGGCCAGAAGTCGTACTCCCAGTCCTCGTACTCCCAGTCCTCGGACTTCCCCTCGTCACCGTCCAGATCGGTCACGGAGTCCGCGCTGGGGTCGGCGGCGATGATCTCCGTTACCAGATGCCCATCCCGGGTGAACGCGAGCTGACGGTCGTGGTCGTAGCGCCAGACCCCCACCCGTGCGCCACAGCGGTCCATGACCTGCACGCCCCGCAAATTCCACGGACGAATCCCGACCGGGGATGGGGCGTCGTGCCCGACCGGGGTTCCTATCGGGCGGGCCAGCCCGAACTGCGCGGAGTGCGAAGCGATCGGGTCATCGACGAATCCAACCGGTACACGTGGCGCGTCGAGCAGTGTCGACATGGTGATCCTCCCCTGGTTGTTCATACCGCGCTCGCGGTGTGGCCGGTGCGGTGGCCGGTGGAGCTTGAAGGCCGCTGCTTTCACTGTTGTCCTGGCAGTGCGTGCCGTCAGGGCACCTGGATCGGGAACCTTTAGTCCTCGCCGTGAACAGCGCTCTACCGACGTCGCGGGACCGATCACGGGTACCGCGCCAGGCCAAATTATGGCGCGCCATAAGACGAGAGTGCTGCCTGTCGAGGGAGAAGTCAATAGAGCGTGCGATCGCAGCTCGGCGACCGCCAGTACAGGTGGCGCCCTATACTTGACATAGGGAGCCTCATATCGGAGCACCGCGGACGGAGGTGCGCACGTGGCAACCTCCAGCTACCGGGAGATAGCCGGGGACTTGCGCGCCGCGATCCTCCGCGGCGACTACCGACCGGGCGACACCATCCCGAAACGGGCCGAGCTCATGTCCACCTACGGCGTGAGCACGACCACGGTCCGACAGGCCATCGCCCTGCTACGCGCCGAAGGACTCGTCGCCCCGATCCGGCGTCGCGGGACCATCGTCCGGGACCGCACCCCGGTCCGCCTGCCGGTGGCCCGATACACCGACGTGCTTGCCAGCCCCGGTGATCGTGGGCCGTGGGAGACAGCCTGCGCACAACAGGGCGTCACCGGTCGGACCGAGATTGTGGCTGTGCACCAGCGCCCCGCGGACCCGCACGTAGCTGCACGGCTGGGCATCCCCGAGGGTGCGCCGGTGGTCCACCGGCTTCAGTACATGTACGCCGGGGAGCAGGTCGGCCAACTCCAGGAGACCTGGCTTCCGCTGACGCTGGTCGAGGGAACCCCGCTCGCCAGCGCGGGCAAGGTCGTCGGTGGCATCTATCGCGCCCTGAGCGCGATCGGCCACCCGCCGGTCAGCGCTTCAGAGTCAGTGACGTCCCGCATGCCCACCCGCGCCGAAGCCGAGACGCTGAGCTTGGATCTCGGCTCTCCGGTCCTCGCGATCGACCGGATCACCCGCGGCCACGACGGTCACGCACTGGCCCTCGCGCACGCCGTCATCGCGGGTGACCGGGTGCAGCTCCACTACGACCAGACGTTCCCCGTCATCGCCGTCCGGTGACCCAGGATCGGACGCCTGGCGATGACCCGCCGTTCGCGGTTGCAACGTTCTGCGACCAAGTGGTCACAGAACGGAACCGGGTCTGGCAGTGTGGCGTCCCACCTGTCGTAGATCGACCAACCCGAGGAGGCAGCAGCAGATGGCACAGCAGTTCGGCGCCGAGTTCGAGCAGATGGCGGCGGCGGCAAACCACGTCGCTGAGGTGAACCAGAGCGTGCAGGGGCAGCTCACGAGCTTGCGCAACCACCTGGCGCCACTGGCCGGTGCGTGGAAGGGCCAGGCCGCAACCGCCTTCACCCTGTTGATGCAGCGCTGGGACACCGACGCGCGCAATCTCAACGAGGCGCTCAACAGCATCGGTGAGCAGATCCGGGGATCCGGCGCCACCTACGCCCAGGCCGACGAGGCCGAGAACCAGACCTACTCGCGGATCAGCCAGGCGCTGGGCTGAGCCCCGCCGGCCGACCCGCACCGCTTCAGACACTGAGGAGACTGACACGTGAGCGAGATCCTGGTTACGTTCGGTGAGCTTGAGAACGCGCGGAGCTCGATCCAGACGACGTGGACGAATATCAGCCGGGAGATGGAGGACCTCAAACGGTTCCTGGCGCCGATGGTGGGTACCTGGACCGGCGAGGCATCGACTGCCTACCAGGCCCACCAGGCGCAGTGGGACCGAGCGGCGCAGGACATGAACCAGGTGCTGAACCAGATCGGGGTGGCACTGGGCACGTCCAACGAGAACTACCAGGCCGGCGAGGCAGCCAACAAGAGCCGCTGGGCGTAGCTGCCGCGGCGACCCCGTTTTGACCACCTTGCGCGGCGGCCGGTATCGTCATCCGCTGTTGTGCGGCTAGCGCGGCTCGCGTCGCGCTGTAACCTCCACGGGCGTGGAAGCCGCACCGGTACCCCTGCGAACTGTGATGACGAGGTAGATCCGTGCGCACCTACAGCCCCAAGCCTGGCGAGGTCGAGCGCGCCTGGCATGTCATCGATGCCACGGACGTGGTGCTCGGCCGCCTCGCCAGCCAGGCGGCCACGCTGCTGCGCGGCAAGCACAAGCCCACCTATGCCCCGCACATCGACACCGGCGACTTCGTCGTGATCGTCAACGCCGGTCGGGTAGCGCTGTCGGGCAACAAGGGTGACCGCAGCTTCGTCTACCGGCACAGCGGCCACCCCGGCGGGCTGAAGCGGCGCTCCTTTACCGAGATGCTCGCCACCAAACCTGAGCGGTTGGTGGAACGGGCC
Source organism: Pseudonocardiales bacterium (assembly GCA_052390115.1). Classification (GTDB taxonomy): domain Bacteria; phylum Actinomycetota; class Actinomycetes; order Mycobacteriales; family Pseudonocardiaceae. The sequence continues at coordinate 14,500 of JBQTHE010000024.1, forward strand.
GTCAAGGGGATGCTCCCGAAGACCACCCTGGGCCGGGCGATGGCCCGCAAGCTCAAGGTCTACGCGACCCCCGATCACCCGCACGCCGCTCAGCGCCCACAGCCATTCCAGATCACGCAGGTCGCCCAGTGATGATCGACCCGGGGACGATCGACAACCCAGGGACGATCGATCCAGGGACCGGCCCCCCAGCGAACATCGACACAGTGATCACACCCAGTGAGGACCCGAGAGACGCCGTGACTGCCCCGGAGATCCCGCAGCAGACCGATCCGCCTGCCGTCGCGCCACCAGCGCCGGCCGTGTCGCTGGTGCCGGTGATCAGCGACAGATCAGCGCAGACCGTCGGTCGCCGCAAGCAAGCGATCGTGCGGGTGCGGCTGGTGCCCGGCACCGGTGTTTTCACGCTCAACGGCACCAGCCTGGAGAAGTACTTCCCCAACAAGGTGCACCAGCAGCTGGTGCGGGAGCCGCTGCTCACGGTCAACAAGCCCGAGGCCTATGACGTGATCGGCAACCTCGCCGGTGGTGGCACGTCCGGTCAGGCCGGCGCGCTGCGGCTGGGCATAGCCCGGGCCCTGGTCGAGCTCAACATCGATGACCGCCCGGCGCTGAAGAAGGCGGGCTTCCTCACCCGTGACGCTCGGGTCAAGGAGCGCAAGAAGTACGGTCTGAAGAAGGCCCGCAAGGCACCCCAGTACTCGAAGCGTTAGTACTCGGCGCACCAGCGCTCGGCGCGTCGATGGCCCCGCCTGTGTTGAGGCCCCGCCTGTTCGGCACCGACGGGGTGCGCGGGCTGGCCAATGGTGAGCTCACACCCGAGCTGGCGCTGGCGGTGGCCGTCGCAGCGGCAAGGGTGCTCGCAACCCAGGACCTCGGCCATCGCCCGGTCGCCGTCGTAGGCCGCGACCCTCGGGCCAGCGGCGAGATGCTGGAGGCGGCCGTCACCGCGGGTTTGACTTCAGCGGGCGCTGACGTGCTGCGGGTCGGAGTGTTGCCCACTCCGGCGGTCGCCCACCTGGTGGCCGAGCTGTCCGCAGATCTCGGCGTGATGATCTCCGCCTCGCATAACCCGATGCCAGACAACGGCATCAAGCTTTTCGCCGCCGGCGGGCACAAACTGCCCGATGTGGTGGAGGACGAGATCACTGCCGGGTTGGACAGCCGCGGCTGGGAGCGTCCCGTCGGTGCCCGGATCGGCCGGGTGCGCGACGTGGCCGACGCCGCCGGCCGCTACCTGGATCACCTCCTGCTGGCCACCCCACACCCGCTGGACGGGATCCACGTGGTGGTCGACTGCGCGCACGGCGCGGCGTCCGTCATCGCTCCGGAGACCTACCGAAGGGCCGGCGCTGACGTGGTAGCGCTGCACGCCGAGCCCGATGGCCTCAATATCAACGACAGTTGCGGGTGCACGCATCTGGAGCAGCTGCGCAAGGCGGTGCTGTTCCACGGCGCCACGATCGGTATCGCGCACGACGGCGACGCGGACCGTTGCCTGGCCGTGGACGCCGCCGGCGACGTGGTGGACGGTGACCAGATCATGGCGATCCTCGCGCTGGCCATGCGGGACAGCGGTGAGCTGGTCTCCGACACCCTGGTCACCACGGTGATGAGCAACCTCGGGCTGCACCTCGCGATGCGCGAGCAAGGGGTGGCGGTACGGACTACCGCGGTCGGTGACCGGTACGTGCTCGAGGCGCTGTGGGCGGGCGGGTACTCGCTGGGTGGCGAGCAGTCCGGGCACGTGGTGCTGCCGGGGTATGCGACCACCGGCGACGGGTTGCTCACCGCGTTGCGGCTGATGGCCCGGATGGCCACCTCCGGGCGGAGCCTGGCCGATCTGGCCGGCGTGCTGACCCGGCTGCCACAGGTGCTCGTCAACGTCGCGGTCGCGGACAGGTCGGCCGTCGCGGCGGCACCGGCGGTCGCCGACGCCATCGCCGCTGCGGAGGCCGAACTGGGCGAGACCGGCCGCGTCCTGCTGCGCCCCTCAGGAACCGAGCCCCTGGTGCGCGTCATGGTCGAGGCCCCCACCCAGCCTGCTGCCGAAACCATCGCCCACCGCATAGCCGCCATCGTCGCCCAAGTCTGCTGAATCACGGCGTTCTGGATGCAGAACGCGGCCTACGGACTCGTAATTACCGCGTTCTGCATCCAGAACGCGGCGTAGCGGACTGCTTGCGCAGCGTGACTGGATAGGTGAGGATCTGCGGCTATTGGTGGTCGGGGATCTGGAGCTGTTCTGGGGCAGAAGGCGCTAGGGGGCACCTCGACCAGCGGTGTCACTGGGCCGCGTGATCCTGCCTGCCGGGCTTGCCCGGCATCGGCACGCGACTGCATCACGTCCCTGTCCGCTCCCCTCAGGAGACCTCGCCATGTCCCTGATCCTGCGCCAGCGTTGGCCGGTGGCGTTGGCCGCGCTGCCTGTCCTGATCGGCGGCGTCGTGCTGCTCGGGCCCTCGAGCTCAGCCGACGCATCCCCAGAGATCGTCACCTCGTCGGTGCTGTCCAGCGCTGGTGAGCTGTTCACCGCGACCAACCACCTGGTCGATCTGCCCGGGATCGCCTCTCCTGGAGACACGGGGCACCAGCCCAAGGAGTACCTGGTGGTGTGGGCGGGCGACGCCAACGCCACGGACATCATCGGTGCTGACATCAAGAACGCCCCACTGCAGGTCAGCCCCGGCAAGGAAATCACCCAGGCGAGCGACCGGTTACCCGGCCCGGACTTCCTCGCCGTGATCGACGCGGATCGCGGCTCGCCGTACTACGGCAAGGTGGTCAACACGGTCACCCTCGGGCCGGTGGTGGGCAACGAGCCGCACCACATGCAGTACATCCACACCAAGGGCGACAAGATCTACGCGGGCGGGCTCTACTCCGACATCACCTATGTACTCGACACCAGCAAGCTCCCGCAGCTGGAGTTGTCCGGGGTGAACACGCCGCTCGATACGCCGTGCGGCTCGGTGCCCGACGCCTACTGGGTGCTGCAGGACGGCACCGCCTACGGCACCTACATGGGCGGGCCGGACCTGCCAGGACCGTGCACCTACTCAGACGGGTCGGTGCGCGTGGGCAACGGATTCGCGGGCACGCCGGGCTCGGTGGTCCGGCTCGGCGAGGACGGCAAGACGCTGGCGGAGCTGCCTGCGGCGCTGCCCACCGCGGAGAATCCCGCGGAGTGCTACAGCCCCGGAGCGGTGCCCAGCTGCGCCAACCCGCATGGCATCCAGGTCCGCGAGGACCTCAACCGGATGATCACCAGTGACTACGCCCAGCCGCGCGACATCATTCTCGACCCGGTGCGACCGCTGACTCACAACGTCACGCGGCGGACCGTCCGGATCTGGGACATCGCCGATCGCAACAACCCGACAGTGGTGTCGGTCTCCCGGTTGCCGGACGGCCCTCGGGAGGAGCGCAACCCGGCGCACGAGGAAAACATGGCCATCATGGAGACCACGGTGACGAACCTGCCGCAGCACAAGGGCGCGTTCGCCGAATCCATGTGTGGCGGGGCGATCTTCTACACCCCCGACATCACCAACCCGCAGCCGCAGTGGCACGAGGTCTTCGACAACACCACCGCGGCGAAGCGGATCGACCCGGCCGTCACCGAGGGCGCGGGTTGCGACGGCGGCGGCTGGGTGCAGACCAGCCTGGACGACCGCTACCTCTACCACGCTGTGATCGGGCGTGGCCCGGGCCTGCTGGACGGGGAGGACCGGGGGTCGCCGAAGATGATCTATACCTTGGATATCCGGAAACTGCTGGCGTCCGGGAACAACCCGCGATGCTCCATCGACACCATCCAGGAGGTCTCCGATGGTGGTGCGGAGTCGGACTGCCCGGCGCTGATCGACGTGCTGCCGATCGAGGACTCCAGCACCGGCGGACCGCACTGGGGTGCGCTGGATAACTACGTGCGCAACGCCGACGGCACCTACAGCGAGACCACCGACGTCCGCCGGATCTCGATCGCGAACTACTTCGTGGCGCGGACCGGCATCGACGGTAACCACAAGGTCTGCATGGTGGACGTCAGCCGCAAAGGCGAATTGAGGCTGGATCCGACCTTCTTGGACGAGAAGCGGGGCGGCACCTGCGTCGACTTCAACCGCACCAGCTGGCCACACGGCGACTGGGGGGACGCCAAGCCACATTCCCAGCTGTTCGTGGTGGCGGAGGACGACGTGCGCTGATGCGTCCGGGCATGCCAGCGGGCGCCTCCCGGGTCACCACCGTGACCGGTCTGGTGGTCGGGCTGGTGGTGCTCAGCAGCGCGCCCGCGTTCGCCCAGACCGGGGGCCACGGCGGGCACGGCGTTTCGGTCGCCGCTGCCGCGCAGGGCTGGGTCGCGATCATGCTGCGCTGTGTGGTGCTCACCGCCAGCGCTGTTGTCGCGGGCGTCGCGCTGCTGCGGCCGCTGTCCGGGCCGCCGGGCCCGCGAACCGCTCGGGTGGTGCTCGGCGCGGCGGCGATCGCTGCCGGCGGGCTTGCTTTCTCGGTACCCACGCTGGGCACCGCGACGATCTGGGCATTGGGCCAGGCGACGCTGACCGTGCTGGCGGCAACCCTGCTGCCCCGCGTCATCCCCGCGGTGGGTGCCGGGGCGCTGCTGGTCGTTGTGCTGGGCTGGGAGGCGGTGGTCGACCGTGCCGGGTCGGCGTCGCTGCTGGGCTGGGTGCACACCGTCAGTGCGTCGGTGTGGCTGGCCGCGGCCGTTCTGGTCGTCGCGGGGGAGCCGGGAACGCGCCGGGCCCTGCTGCGCAGGCACATCCCGGTGGCGGTGGCTGCCGCGTTGCTCCTGGCCGGCACCGGTGTGGTGCGGGCCTGGCAGGCCCAGCTACGACCCGACGCCACCAGCGCCGGATCCCTGTTCGGCCAGGTGGTGGTGACCAAGGCGGTGCTGTTCGTTGCCGTTGTGGTGCTCGCTGTGCTGGCTTACCGCAGGCTGCGCGAGTCGACGCACGTACCCGCCCATCGCAGGCTTCCGGAGCGGCCGGGTGAGCGTCTCGGCCGGGCCGGGGTGACGGTGCTCGCGGTGGCCCTGCTGGCTGGCGCGTCGCTGGCCGCCGTGGACCCCCCGGTTGCTGCGGCCAAGGCCGGAGAGCCGGTGCTGCGCACCGTCGCCGTGGGGGCCCGGTCCGTGCCGGTGGTCGTCACGCCGCACCGTCCCGGGCCGAACCTGGTGCATGTGGGTGCGCCCGGGTACCGCGTCGGCACCGACCCCGAGCACCTCGTGGATGCGGCGGCGCGGCGTGGTGCCCCCGGGGGGTGGGCCCTGATCGACCTGCCCGCGGGGCGCTCTCAGCTGTGGATCGGCGACGGCGAGCACCGCGTCCCGCTCCGGCTGGACGCGGCCGGCCCGGCGAGCCCCCTCGGTGCGCTGACCGGACCTGACGGCCCGGAGTGCCTCACCGCCGTAGTGGGCGGGTACGTGACTGGGCGCGCAGACATTGGACGCCCTGGCGGTGCGCTGCCGGTGCGCTGCCCGGCAGCCGTCTTGACGGACTCCGATGCGGCCACGCTGCGTACCCTGGTCGGCTTCCTTCACCGGCGCGGGCTCAGCGTGCACCCGGTCGTGGATGGTTCGCCGCGCTCGATGGCGGCGCTGGTCGAGGTCCACCAGGCCGCCGCGCCGCGCGGGATACGGCTGGCCAAGGCCGCCGAACCCGGCGGCGCGGTGCTGCTGCTCGGCGGCTGGGAACAGGCCGATCAGCTGCTCGTCGAGCACACCCGGGGTGCCGCCGCGCCGAGCGGGATCTACTTGGCCCCCTGGCTGGCCACGGCGCCGCTGCTCAGGTACAGCACGGGCGCGATCACCGCGCTGCGGTTCGACCCTCGTGGCGAGCTCGCTGCGCGCTATCTCGCCGCCCTGCGGGCGAGGGCTGTCCCGGCACTCGCTTCACCTGCCGGACTCGCCGGCTGGTCGGGCGGTGCTGCGGTGGACCACAGGCCCGGAGCCACCCGGCTCTACGCCTCGGCGCGGATCGCTTTCCTGCCCGCCGAGCTCGGGCACACCCACGGTGAGCCGGATGGCTGGATGCCGGGCGGCACGCTCACCCCCGTCACCGCCCCGCTACCCGAGCCGTGACCTCATCGGATCAGGCGTCTTCCAGCAGGGCGTCGTAGTCGGTGGTGCCGGTGAGGTGGTGCAACAGGAAAGCGGTGACCAGGGCGCGGGACGTTCGCCGGGTGTGGTACTCGGGGCTGCCGTCGACCAGCAGATCCGTCCAGTGCTGGCCCTGCAAGAAGCCCAGGTGGCTCGCCTTGGGCAGGGTTCGAATCTGTACCGGTCCCCCCCACGCCTTGGCCACCGGCTGCGCGTGCCCGATCGGTGGGGCCACCCGATCCTTGCCGCCGGCCAGGTGCAGGCCGGGCATCGTGCACTCGTGCGCGGCGACCACTGCTGACGGCATGGTCTCGGCCAGCGCCAGGGTGGCTACCGCCCGGCAACGGTCGTCGGTGGCTGCCGCGAGTACCGCGCAGCCGCCGCCCATGCCGTGCCCGACCACGGCGAGCTTGCCGGGATCGACACTGATGTCGCCGTCTCCCAGCGTCACCCCGACGCACAGGTCCAACGCCGTGGACAGGTCTACAGCGAACTGACGATGGGCCGGCCACCAGCCGGGTTGGGTGGCGGGCGCCGCCGCGACCACCCCCCAGGAGGCCAGGTGGCGCAGCAACTCCTCGTAGCGTGCCGTCGGCTGCAACCAACCGTGCCCGAACGCGACCGCAGGCAGCCCGAGCCCGGATTGCGGCGTGAACATCACGCCGGGTAGCCCGACGAGTGCCAAGTCACCGCGCAGTACCCGGTGCGGGCCGGGCCGGGCGAGCTCGTCAGCCGTTCGCCGGACCGCTGGGTCGGTGCGTGCCATGGGCCCGGACGGTATCGGATCCCCAAACTCGCCTTGGGCTAGCGTGACGCACCATGTGCGGAATCGTGGGATACGTGGGGCATCGAAGCGCCCTCGACGTCGTGCTGCAGGGTTTGGGCCGGTTGGAGTACCGCGGGTACGACTCGGCCGGTGTCGCGGTGCTCGATGGGGTCGGCACGCTGGCCGTGGCTCGCAAGGCCGGGGCGCTGGCCAACCTGATCGGCGAGCTCGACGCCACCGGTCGCGACGCGTTCATCGGCACCGCTGGGATGGGGCACACCCGCTGGGCCACCCACGGTGCGCCGACCGATCGCAACGCCCACCCGCACGCCGACACCGCGGGCCGGCTCGCCGTGGTGCACACCGGGATCATCGAGAACCACGCGCAGCTGCGCGCGGAGCTGGAGCGTGCCGGGGTGGAGCTGTCCAGCGACACTGACACCGAGACCGCCGCGCATCTCATCGCCGCGCAGTACACGCACTGCGGTGATCTGCCCGCCGCGGTACGCGCGGTGTGCCGGCAGCTGCACGGGGCATTCACCCTCGTCGTCACTCACGCCGACGAACCCGATCTGATCGTCGCGGCGCGCCGCTCGTCGCCGCTGGTGGTGGGGGTGGGTGCCGGTGAGTACTTCGTCGCCTCCGACGTCGCGGCGTTCATCGAACACACCCGTGACGCTGTCGAGCTCGGCCAGGACCAGCTGGTGACGATCACCCGCGACGGGTACGAGATCACGGATTTCCACGGCGCCCCCGCGCATGGCACGCCCTTTCACGTCGACTGGGACCTGTCGGCGGCCGAGAAGGACGGCCACGACTACTTCATGCTCAAGGAGATCCAGGAACAACCCAGCGCCATCGCCAACACCCTGCGCGGGCACTTCATCGACGGCCGGATCGTGCTCGACGAGCAGCGGATGGACATCCAGGAGCTGCGCGACGTCGACAAGGTCTTCGTGATCGCCTGCGGGACCGCTTACCACTCCGGGATGGTCGCCAAGTACGCCATCGAGCACTGGTGCCGGCTGCCGGTGGAGGTGGAGCTGGCCAGTGAGTTCCGGTACCGCGACCCGGTACTGGATCGCTCCACCCTGGTCGTGGCGATCTCGCAGTCCGGCGAGACCATGGACACCTTGGAAGCGGTGCGCCACGCCAGGGAGCAGAAGGCGCGGGTACTGGCGATCTGCAACACCAACGGGGCGCAGATCCCCCGGGAGTCCGACGCGGTGCTCTACACCCACGCCGGACCCGAGATCGGGGTGGCCGCCACCAAGACGTTCCTCGCCCAGATCGTGGCCAACTTCCTGGTCGGGCTGGCGCTGGCGCAAGCTCGCGGCACCAAGTACTCCGACGAGGTCGCCCGCGAGTTCGCCGAGCTGGAGGCCATGCCCGCGGCAGTGCGCCACGTGCTGGGCACGGTGGATCAGGTGCGCGCGCTGGGCGGCGAGCTCGCGGACTCCAAGGTGGTGCTGTTCCTCGGCCGTCATGTGGGCTTCCCGGTGGCGCTGGAGGGTGCGCTCAAGCTCAAGGAGCTCGCCTACATGCACGCCGAGGGCTTCGCTGCGGGCGAGCTCAAACACGGCCCGATCGCGCTGCTCGAGCCGGACCTGCCGGTGGTCGTGGTGATGCCCTCGCCCAAAGGCAGGGCCGTGCTGCACGCCAAGCTGCTGTCCAACATCCAGGAGATCCGGGCCCGCGGTGCGCGGACCATCGTCATCGCCGAGGAGGGCGACGAGAGCGTGCGGCTGTACGCCTCCGACGTGCTGGAGGTGCCCGCGGTGCCGACCCTGCTGCAGCCGCTGGTATCCACCGTGCCGCTGCAGGTGCTCGCCGCCGAGATCGCCCGGCAACGCGGCTACGACGTGGACCGGCCACGCAACCTGGCTAAGTCGGTCACGGTCGAATGAGGGCCTTCGGCCCCGTGAGTGGCAATTCGGGTAATAGCTCGCATCGCCACTCACAGGGCGCCTGGTCGGTGGCCCGGGTGCAGGCCGCCGAGGACGCCCTACTCACCCGCGTCCCAGCTGGCACCCTGATGCGCCGCGCCGCGTTCGGGCTGGCCACCCGGACTGCCGCCACGCTCGCCGCACACACCGGCGGGGTGTCCGGCCGGCACGTCGCGCTGCTGGTCGGGGCGGGAAACAACGGCGGGGATGCGCTGTGGGCCGGGGCGTACCTGCGCCGCCGCGGGGTGGCGGTCACCGCTGTCCTGCTGTCCCCGGACCGCGCCCACCCGGCTGGCCTGGCCGCGCTGCGCCGAGCCGGCGGCCAGATCGCCGACCAACTGCCAGACCGCGCCCACCTAGCGCTCGACGGGATCGTCGGGCTGTCCGGTCGGGGCGTGCTGCGGCCGGCGGCGGCCCGGCTGGTCGAGACCGTCCGGGTACCGATCATCGCAGTGGACTCGCCCTCCGGGGTGGATCCGGACACCGGCACGGTCGAAGGGCCCGCGGTCACCGCCAGCGAGACCGTCACCTTCGGCGCCCGCAAGCCGGTGCACCTGCTCGCCCCGTGGCGCTGCGGCCCGGTGCACCTGGTGGACATCGGCCTGTTCCCTGAACTGGGCGAGCCCGATCTGCGGGTATTGACCCCGGCCGAGATCGGCGCCCACTGGCCGGTGCCCGGCCCGGCCAGTGACAAGTACAGCCAGGGCGTGCTGGGGATCGCCGCAGGCTCGGCGGACTACCCCGGCGCGGCGGTGCTCTGTGCCGGTGCCGCGGTGCTGGCGACGTCGGGCATGGTGCGCTTCGCTGGCACCGCCGCCGACGCGGTACGGGGGCGCTGGCCGGAGGTGGTGGCCACCGGGTCGGTCTCCGACGCCGGGCAGGTGCAGGCGTGGGCGGTCGGGCCGGGATTGGGCACCGGCGCTGCCGGCCGCCAGGTGCTGGCCCACGTGCTGGCCGCGGGGGTGCCGGTGGTGGCCGACGCCGATGCGATCACCTTGCTGGCTCGGCACCCCGAGCTGGCCGACCGCCGGGACCCGGACACACCGCTGGTGCTCACCCCGCACGACCGGGAGTTCGAGCGGCTCACCGGCCGGGCACCCGGCACCGATCGGGTCGCGGCCGCCCGGGACGCCGCGGCCCGATTCGACGCCGTGCTGGTACTCAAGGGACACACCACCATCGTCGCGGCGCCCGACGGGCGGGTGCTGGTGAACCCGGCACGATCGTCCTGGCCGGCCACCGCGGGTTCCGGCGACGTCCTCACCGGCGTTCTCGGTGCCTTGCTGGCCGCCGGTCTGGAACCGGCTCTCGCGGCCGCCGCCGCAGCACACGCCCAGGAATTCGCCGCCACCCTCGCCGCCGGAGGCGCGCCCGCAGCCGCGTTCTGGATGCAGAATGCGGTAATCGGCCGCCCCGCCGCCGCGGTCTGCATCCAGAACGCGGCTGCGGGGCTCAGCGGGGGGGCACCTGCGCCGGCTTCGGGGATTCTGGGGGCGTTGAGTGACGCGATTCGTGGTCTGCGGACAGTGGCAGGGATGCGAGGATGACCGGGATGCAGGGCGCTTACGGCCGGCCACGGGCTGAGGTGGTGATCGACCTCGACGCGGTTCGGCACAACGTCGGGATCCTCGCCGGATCCGCCGCCGCGTCCGGCGCCGCCACCATGGCGGTGGTCAAGGCCGACGGGTACGGCCACGGCGCGATCGACGTCGCCGAGGCGGCGCTACAGGCCGGAGCCAGCGCGCTGGGGGTGTGCAGCGTCGACGAGGCATTGGCGCTGCGCCATGGCGGAATCAAGGCTCCCGTGCTGGCCTGGCTGCACGCTCCCGGGGAGGACCTCGCCGCCGGTGTTGCCGCGGGGATCGACCTCGGCGTCTACTCCACCGGCCAGCTCGACACCGCGGCTGCGGCCGCCGCCGCGACGGGCCGCACCGCCCGGGTGCACCTCAAGGTCGATACCGGCCTGACCCGTGGCGGCGCCTATCGCGGCGAATGGCCCGGTCTGGTCCGCGCTGCCGCGGCTACCCCGGGTGTCGAGGTCATCGCGATCTGGTCGCACCTGGCCCATGCCGACGATCCGGGGCACCCGATCATCGAACAGCAGGTCCAGCACTTCGAGGAGGCCTACCAGGTGGCGCGAGCTGCCGGGTTGCGGCCGCTGCGACATCTGGCAAACTCTGCGGCAACACTGACTCGGCCCGAGCTGCACTATGACATGGTCCGACCGGGCATCGCTGTTTATGGGCTCTCGCCGGTACCCAAGGTGGGTGATGATCTCGTGCCAGCGATGACGCTGCGCTCGCAGGTCGCGTTGCTCAAGCGCGTCCCGGCCGGTGAGGGCGTGTCATACGGTCACGTCTGGCATACCGATCGGGAAACCACCCTGGCATTGGTCCCCGCCGGTTACGCCGACGGCGTCCCGAGGGTGCTCACCGGCCGGCTCGACGTGTGGCTGGCTGGCCGCCGCCGCCCGGTGGTGGGAAGGGTGTGCATGGACCAGGTGATGGTCGACTGCGGGGACGACCCGGTGTCCGTAGGCGCTGAGGTGATCTTCTTCGGCACCGGCGAGAGCGGTGCGCCCACCGCGGCGGAATGGGCCGACAAGCTCGGCACCATCCACTACGAAGTGGTCGCGGGTATGGTGCGGCCCCGGTTGACCCGGACGGTGCGCGGTCGCCATCCGGCTCTGGGTCCCAACCCGACAGTGGATGCCAGCCCGGCGTTGGCTCGAGTAGTCCGATGACTTCTCCGCGCTGGGTGCTCGGTGGCGTGCTGGGCATGGCTGCGACCACCGCGCTGGCGGCCGGGGCCGCGCATCACCACCGCATCGCCAAACTGCGCCGCGACGCTGCGGAACTCCCTGACGGGTTTCCCACCATGCTGCCGCCAGACCGTGAATACACGGTGGTGGCCGACGATGGGGTGCAACTGTCGGTGGAGGAACTCGACCCGGCCGATGGGGGAGCACCTGAGTTCACCGTCGTCCTGATCCACGGCTACACCCTGGACCGGCGGTCCTGGCTGTTCCAGCGCCACGACTTGGCGCATTCCACCGCACCGCGGGTCCGCCAGGTGCTCTACGACCTCCGCAGCCACGGTCGCTCCGGTCGCTCACCCCGCCATGCGTGCACCATCGAGCAACTCGGCCGCGACCTGCACGCGGTGATCCGCGCGGCCGCGCCTGAGGGCCGGGTTGTGTTGATCGGGCATTCCCTGGGCGGTATGACGATCATGGAGTTGGCCGCGGATTCCCCTGAGCTGTTCGCCGAGCAGATCTGCGGGGTGGCGTTTCTCAACACCAGCGCCGGGGACATCGGCCGGTCGGGCCTGCCCCGGCCGCTCCTGTCCCGGCGAAACCCGATCATGCCGGTGGCCAGGCGGCTGTCTCGCTGGCCGCCTAGCGCCCGCGTGGTTGACCGCGGGCGCGATATGGGCGGGTGTCTGATCTGGAGCCTGATCCGCAAGCTCTCCTTCGGCGACGAGACGGTCAATCCGGCAGTGGTCGAGCTGATGGACACCATGATGAGAGCCACCTCGTTCGAAGTCATGACCGATTTCCTGGCCCTTTTCGGAGCGCACAACCGGTACGCGGCGCTGGCCGGCCTGCAGTACGCCAAGGCCCTGGTGCTCGGCTCCGACTGTGACCGGTTGATGCCGTACGAGCACTCAGAGGCGATCGCTGCCCTGCTCACCGACGTTGAGCTGGTGCAGGTGGCGAGGTCGGGCCACGTAACGATGCTGGAGCAGCCAGAGTATGTGAATAAGCACCTGCTGGACTTGATCGCCCAATGCGCCGGGGCCCAGCCACGCAGCCGGACTGGTACATGAATCTAGTGCTGGAGCTGGCCGGCCCGGCCGACACCGAGCGCCTGGGCCGGGCCGTGGGCGAGCGGCTGCGCCCGGGTGACGTGGTGGTGCTGTCCGGGCCGCTGGGTGCCGGCAAGACGGTGCTGGCTCGCGGCATCGGCACCGGCCTGGGGGTCCGCGGGCCGGTGACGTCCCCGACCTTCGTCATCGCGCGCGAGCACCCAGCGATGCCCGGGGGGCGGGGAGTACCCCTGGTACACGTCGACGCCTACCGCCTCGGCGGACTCGCTGAATTGGACGACCTCGACCTGGACACCGACCTGCTGGCGGCCGCCGTGGTTGTGGAGTGGGGCGAGGGTATGGCTGAGCGGCTGTCCGACGAGCATCTGCTGATCCGGCTGCAGCCCCGGGAGGACGAAAGCAGGCTCGCCGAGCTGCGTGGTCCGGCCCGGATGCTGCCCCAGGTTTCGATGGCGCAGCCATGCGCCGCCGTGCCCGAAACGTCGGATCCGTAAGCTCGTCAGCTGTGCTGGTGTTGGCTGTTGACACCGCGACCCCCGCGGTGACTGCCGGTGTGCTGCGGCTGCCCGCTGCGCGCCTCCCGGAGGTTCTCGCCGAGCGGGTCACGGTGGACGCCCGGGCGCACGGCGAGCTGCTCATGCCGTCAGCGGGCGCGGTCCTCGCGCTCGCTGGGGTGCGGTTACGCGACCTCGACGCGGTGGTGTGCGGCGTGGGTCCGGGTCCCTTCACCGGGCTGCGGGTCGGGATGGTCACCGCTGCGGCGCTGGGCGATGCCCTGGGCATCCCGGTTTATCCCGTGGGCAGTCTGGATGCGATCGCATACCGCGCGGGTGCGGGCACCCCCCTGCTGGTGGTGACCGACGCCCGGCGCCGCGAGGTCTACTGGGCGCGTTACGACGGGGCCGGTGCCCGGGTCGACGGTCCCCACGTGGATCGGCCGCAGGATGTGCCCCTCACGGGCGTGGCCCGGGTGGCCGGCGCCGCCGACGCGATGGGGCCGTCACTGGTGGTGGCGCCCGCGGTGTCGTCTGGGGTGCCGCCTGAGGTGCTGTCGGTGGTGTCGCCCCGGCACCCGGATCCGTTAGGACTGCTCGCGGTAGTGGCGGCGCAGGTGCGGGCGCACGCATCGCCAGGCCCGCTCACTCCGCTGTACCTGCGCCGTCCCGACGCGCTCGAGCCTGGGCCGGTCAAGCGGGTGACGCCGGTATGAGTGTCTTGATCGGGCCAATGACGGCCGCCGACGTGGGGCGCTGCACCGAACTGGAGCAACTGCTGTTCGACGGCGACGATCCGTGGAGCCCAGAGGCGTTCCTGGAGGCGCTCACCGCGGGTCATCACTACTTCGCCGCGCGGGAGGACGGCTCCCTGATCGGCTACGCGGGCCTGGCCAGCCTCGGTGGCGAGGCGGAGATCCACACCCTCGCGGTGGACCCGGCGCACCAGGGCCGGGGGATCGGCCGCGCGTTGTTGCGGGCAATGCTCGACCATGCCGCTGGGGCCACGGTGTTTCTTGAGGTGCGCACCGACAACGAGGCAGCGATCCAGTTGTATCGCAGCGAGGGCTTTGCGGTGATCGGCACCCGCCGCGGCTACTACCGGCCCAGCGGGGCCGACGCCTTCACGATGCGCAAGGAGACCCCCCGATTGTGATAGTTCTCGGCATCGAGACCTCCTGCGACGAGACCGGCGTGGGCGTCGTGCGGATGGCATCCGACGGGACGGTCACCCTGCTCGCCGACGAGATCGCGTCCAGTGTGGATGAACACGTCCGGTTCGGTGGTGTGGTGCCCGAAGTGGCGTCCCGGGCCCACCTGCAGGCGATGGTGCCGACGGTGCGCCGCGCGCTTCGAGTTGCCGATGTCAGGGCGTCCGATGTGGACGCGGTGGCGGTTACCGCGGGTCCTGGGCTGGCCGGTGCGTTACTGATCGGCTTGGCCGCGGCCAAGGCTTACGCGGCAGCCTGGGACGTCCCGCTGTACGGGGTCAACCACCTCACCGCGCACGTCGCGGTGGACACCCTCGAACACGGCCCGCTGCCTCCCGTGTTGGCACTGCTGGTCTCCGGGGGGCACTCCAGCTTGCTGCAGGTCCCGTCACTGGAGGCGCCGTTGCACCCGCTGGGTGCCACCGTGGACGATGCCGCCGGGGAGGCGTTCGACAAGGTGGCACGACTGCTGGGGCTGGGCTTTCCCGGGGGGCCGTTCATCGACCGGGCTGCCCGGGACGGGGATCCGGGGAGCGTCCGCTTTCCCCGCGGCCTGACCGGTCCCGGCGACGCGCCCTACGACTTCTCCTTCTCCGGGCTCAAGACCGCGGTCGCCCGGCACGTCGAGGCTCTGCAGCGGGAGGGCGTCGCGATCCCGGTGGCCGACGTGGCGGCGGCGTTCCAGGAAGCCGTGGTCGACGTGCTCACCGCCAAGGCGATCCGGGCCGCGACCGACCGGTCCATCGACACCCTGCTCATCGGGGGTGGGGTCGCCGCCAACTCCCGGTTGCGCGCAATGGCGGCGCAGCGCTGCGCCGCGCCAGGGGTGCGGCTGGGGATCCCGGCGCCTCGGCTGTGCCAGGACAATGGAGCGATGGTTGACGCACTAGGCGCC
>JBQTHE010000025.1:0-10144 GCA_052390115.1 Pseudonocardiales bacterium
CTGGGAAGGTGACCTGATCATCGGCAAGGACAGTGCCTCCGCGATCGGCACCCTGGTCGAGCGCACCACCCGGTTCGTGATGCTGCTGCACCTACCCAGCCGCCACGGCGCCGAAGCCGTCCGCGACGCCATGATCACCGCCATGCAGGGCCTGCCCAGCGCGCTGCGCCGCTCACTGACCTGGGACCAAGGCATCGAAATGGCCCGCCACGCCGAGATCACCCTGGCCACCGACCTGCCGATCTACTTCTGCGACCCTCACTCACCCTGGCAACGCGGCAGCAACGAAAACACCAACGGCCTGCTGCGTCAGTACTTCCCCAAAGGCACCAACCTGGCTGTGCACACCGCCGAGCACCTGGCCGCGGTGGCCGACGAGCTCAACGACCGCCCCCGCAAAACCCTCGGCTGGGACACCCCCGCCCAAGCCCTGGCCCGGCTCCTGGCCAGCTAGGGATAAACCACACGACCTGGGGACTCACCAGGTCGTGTGAGCAACGACGGCAGGCCTCATCGTGACGTTCCGGCCCCTCCGGCGGTCACACCGAACAAGCGCCCTCGCCGGGCGGGCAGGTCTCCGGGATGGGCCCGAACCGAGCAACCAGCCGCCCGAGTGTGGGGTGGCATGAGTGTGGCATCCCCTCGACCTCCTCAAGGGCTACCACACGGCACCCCGAGGGCAGGCCCAGCGAGGTTAGCGGCGGGTACGGCGCGATGCTGCCCTCGGGCTGCCGCGCGGTCGGGCTGCGCCAGGCCGACGGGATGCCACACCAGCGCCCAGCGTGCAAGGTCAAAGACCCGACCTCCCGCCGCGCCTACCGACAAGAACGGCACCAGTCCCCACGATCAACCAATAACCCCTACCCTCGACCCCACCAAACACCGGTGTTGCGAGGACTCCCTGAACCCAAGGCGACTGAACAGCACTGCTGTTGAGCTCGGGAGGCTGAGCGCACCTGAGATCCGGTTATCTGACCCGGTCCGTGATCTACGGACAGGGCCTGGTGAAGCAGCGGGCGCCCGTCAGGTACCGCGGTAGGTGCCGAAACTCCAGTGGTTGCCCTCCGGGTCGCGAACGGTGAAGCCGCGCGAGCCGTAGTCTTCGTCCTTGATCCCTCGGACGACCTCGGCACCCGCCCCGGTGGCTCGCGCCAATAGCGCATCAGGCTGGTCGGTGACCACGTAGAGCGCTGCGTTACCGAGTTTCACGCCGAACTCGCCCTCGCCGGACCCAAACATAACCCCGCCGCCTTCGGGCCAGCGCAGTTCGGCGTGCACGATCTCGCCGTCCCGGTCGCCGGGAACGACGAGGGTCTCCTCGAAGCCGAACGCCTCGACGAGAAAGCGGATCGCGGCACGTTCGTCAGAGTAGGACAGGCACGGCCAGACGGTGGGCGCAGGAGTGTTATCGGTCATGTTGTCGAGGATGGGCGCTCGGTGTGCTCGTGTCTTGAACGGATGGGAGTTCCTCGACCAGCCAGGTCGACGGCGTGCAGCCGGCGAGTTCGCGCCAGAAGCGCTCACCCAGGTGCCTTCTGCTCCACCCGCTGCTTCACCCGGCCTACGCGCGGCCCACGTGCACACGCCGTCGCGCCCGGGCCGAGGTCGGCTCGTCGGCCTCGCGGGTGCACCATCTGGTCACCGGGCCGGCGGCTGGACGAGCCCGGTTTGGTAGGCGGCGGCCACCGCCTGTGCTTTCTCCCGAACTCCGAGCTTCATCATCACCCGGGCTAGGTGTGTCTTGACGGTGGCTTCGCTGATGAACAGCTGTGCGGCGACGTCGGCGTTGGACAGGCCTCGGGCCATCAGGGAGAGGACCTCCCGCTCACGTGGAGTCAGTTGGGCCATCTCGGCGGGTGTGGGTGTGTGTGGTTCAGGCCTGGCGGCGAACTCGTCGATGAGCCGGCGGGCGACGGCGGGATCCAGCCACGCCTCGCCGGCGACTACCGAGCGGATCGCGTTGACGATCTCGGCGGGGGCGGCGTCTTTGAGGAGGAAGCCCGAAGCGCCCGCTCGCAGTGCGGCATAGACGGCCTCATCGATGTGGTAAGTCGTGAGGATGATGATCCCGATGGGCTGGCCGCTCTGCGTGGTCAGACCCTCATCGACCACAGCGCGGGTGGCGGCGACGCCGTCGGTGCCCGGCATGCGTACATCCATGAGGACCACGTCCGGGCGCTGGACCCGGATCTGGATAAGCGCTTCCTGCCCATCGGTGGCTTCGGCGACGACGGTGATGTCTTCCTCGGCGTTGACCAGCATGACGATGCCGGCGCGGACCAGCGGCTGGTCATCGACTACCACGACTCGAATCACGCTGACACCCTCCCTTGACCTCCGCGGCCCTCGCTGACCCTATTGGTGGTGGTCGAGGAATTCTGCGCAGTGCCCCCGAGGGGCAGGGTCGCGGCCAGCCGGTAGCCACCGTTGGGCTGCGGTCCTGCGTGCAGACGCCCACCGGTTGCTTGCGCCCGCGCGCGTAGGCCCACCAGGCCGCGACCGACGGATAGCGCCTCCCCTCGGCGCGCCTGCGCAAGGTCGATGTCGTTGTCGATCTGGATGAGCAGGCTGTGGGGTTCCCAGACCAGCTTCAGACGCGGATTGGATTTCATGCCGGCGTGTTTGAGGACGTTGGTCAGGCCTTCCTGCACAATCCGGTACGCGGCCAGATCTATACTCGGGTCCAGATTGCGGGGTGTGCCCTCGACGTGGACGATGACCGGCATTCCGGCGTCCCGTAGTGAGGTGAGCAACATCGTCAGATCCGCCAGCCCGGGTTGCGGACCGAGTTCGCCTGTACTCGTAGCGTAACTAGCGGGGTCGCTGGCCTCCAGCACCCCGAGTAATCGCCGTAACTCAGCCATCGCCTGTTTACCCGTGGCTTCGATGTTCGCCAGTGATTGGGTGACCTGGGCAAAGTTCGTATGGGCGACGCGGGCCGCGCCGGCGGCTTGCAAGACGATTGCGGTCACCGCGTGGGAGACGATGTCGTGTAGTTCTCGGGCGATTCTGCCGCGCTCCGCGGCGACCGCTTCCCGGACTGTTTCCCGCTCGCGTTCCAGGCGTTGAAGATGCTGGTGGGTGGTCCGGGTCACACGGCCCCCAGCCCACGCCCCGACAGTCACGATGACAAGCATGATGGAATTGGTGATGAATACCTGGAGTTGCACGGCAGGGGAAGAGTCAGCCCAGACCCTGAACCCCAGCGTGGCGGTGGCGAGCCCAAGTGGAATTAAAGATGCCAGCAACGCCAGGAGGGCAACTTTCCTGCTGCGATGGACGGAAACCGCGTGCAGAGCAGCCGGAACTCCTACGACAGGGGTGTAAAGAGCCATGAACGGCCAGGCGGCCACGGTGAGCACACATTGACTACTGAAGACTGCCACCGGTGCCCTGTCCCGCCAGGCTAGAGGTATGAGCATGGCGAGCCCGTATAGCCACACGAGGATCAACCATGGTTGGCTCGCCACGTTAAATAACTGATTAAACGAAGCAAAGAAGAAACCGTTGAGGATGAAGAGCGCTGGAATGAGGAAAGCGTCCCGTTTTGCCGAGGGTGGCATCTGGATGCGGTTCGGCATCCACCCCGGGATTCTCATCGGGTTTCCTTACTGTGACAGGCGGTCAGTGTTATGGCCGACCTCCCCGAGGGTCAGTTCCATCGTCACAATTATGATGATGGAGATTGATTTCCTGCCGACTCTTCATTTGATCGAGTTGATGCTGGCTGGTCATTCGATTCTTGCGTCGTCGACCCATCGTTTGACTGGTGCACTGACCCCTGTCCGTTTGACTGCTGCCTGGCCGAGGAGTTGGGGCAGACACCAGGTTTTTCTCCCCTACAGGGAGGTTCCTCCACATGACTGTTCGCGAACGCTGGTGCAGCTGTCGCAGTAGATGCGCCTGCAAAACCGAAGCCAGCGGCCAGAAGAAGCGTCGCAATCGCCACTATGATGCCTTTGCCCCATGACTGTGCATGGGAGCTTCCCCGCACCCCACTAACGCGAGGTGCCTCAGGAATGATCATCGTGTGCTTCTCCTCGCCGCCAGCGCACGTCAGGCACGACTAGCCAATTCGTCCTTATTGTTCCACCTACCCCGGTCGAAGGCAACCCATCATAGGATGTGGTGGCCTGTTCCATAGCGGGTCGGCCACAGTCATCCCACAGATGTAGCGACCCACTCGGGCTACTTCACCTGATGTAGCGCGGCTGCATGACCTGGGGTACGTGGAAGATCGTCCAACTGCTCGGGTGCGGCCAAGCCTTGTCTCACCACGGTCGATCCGCAGGTTGCGGGACGTCACTCGCAACCAGGTCGCCGTGGTCGTGCAGCGCTCCAGGGAGACCCGGTGAGTCAAGGAGTTGCGACTCAAGAAGCTGCGGGAAGATATCGGCGGCAAGCTGTCCGCGGGAGGTTGGTATGTCGGCACTACGAACTCGGCGAAGCGGCTCACGTGATTTGGCTACAGTGTGATTTTGCTGGCGGGCGCTGAAGTGATCTTTTGTGCCGAAACCCCTCGGACATCCACTCGGTGAAGCACCCGAGGTTTTCGGTGACCTTGCCGGTCACCGCTGGGGCGTGCAGCCGCGCTCTGCTGCCATAATCAGAATAATCAGAACGGGCCGTCGACTTCAGTGCGATACGCAACCGGTTCAAAGCCCGGTGTTGCGCCACTCGAACCGCACCAGGAGTCGACCCAACGGCCGCGGCGGTCTTCTCCGCAGACAGCCCCACCACAACCCGCAGGACGAGAATGTCCCGCTGCTTGTCCGGCAGCGTGTCCAGCAACCGTGCCATCCGCTCCGCAGACTCGCCCTGCATCACGTGGGTCTCCGGGCTGTCAGCGAATCCCAAGTTCTCGGGTATCTCCGCAACCGGCTCGACACGGTTGCGCGCCGCGGACCGGCGGGCGTCGGCCACCTTGTGCGCGGCAATGCCGTACACGAAGGCGAGAAAGGGTCGACCTTGGTCACGGTAGCTCGGCAGCGCGGTGAGCACTGCGAGACACACCTCTTGGGCTACGTCATCAGCCGAAACGAGAGTCTTGTCCTGGACGCCGAGCCGGGAGCGGCAGTACCGCACTACGAGAGGACGGATCCAGCGGAGCACTCCCTCGATGGCATCTCGCACACCGTCGACGGCGGCACCAACAAGGACCGCGAGGTCGTCTGCGATTGCGGTGTTGGCTTCGCTCTCATCAGGAGGAAACGCGATGATTTTTTTGATGACCTGGGTCTCGATCGCTTGCGCGGATCGCGCGGTCAGTGATTGGACATCTGCGACTGCGTCGTGCCCATCTGGGACCGACGTTTGCAGGTCACATACTGAAAGCGTAGCCACAGGTGCCCCTTTTGCTGATCGACCAGCCGCTGTGTCAAGTTTCGGCGGTATTACGAGTTCTGTCGGTGAAGACCCGTGCGCCCAGTAGCAGGAACCGTCCGGCGGGACGGCCCGGCAACCAGTGCATGAACAGCAGCAACGCCCCCGATGTGAACGCGCAATACAACGCGAAGACGACCGGGCCCTGCGCAGATGGACCGGCCTCGACACACCGGCGCCGGCGGCCGAGGCGTGATCCTTCGTGCTGCTCACAAATATGCCGGACGCCTCAGGGTGGGTCGTCCTTTCCACAGACCATCTTCGACGTACCTCAGGCCATGCAGTCCCGGTACATCAGATGAAGTAGCTCACCGATGGTGTCTACATCTGTGGGGTGATCGCAGACGTAGATTGGCTGCGGACATGCGCGTCAGCGGTCACAGACAGTGGTAAGTGTGATCAACTGCTCGCGGCCGGCTTCGGCCGGCTACCCGCGCGACCAGGTCGTCCCGCGCGCCGGCTCATCGCGCGGCGGGGTGTTCAGGCCTTAGGTACCACGGTAGGTGCCGAAGCTCCAGAGGTTGCCCTCCGGGTCACGGACAGTGAAGCCGCGCGAGCCGTAGTCCTCGTCCTTGAGGCCCCGGACGACCTCGGCGCCAGCGGCGGTGGCTCGCTCGACCAGCGCATCGGGCGCCTCGGTGACCACGTAGAGCGCTGCGTTGCCGGGTTTCACGCCGAACTCGCCCTCGCCGGACCCGAACATAATCCCGCCGCCTTCGGGCCAGCGCAGTTCGGCGTGCACGATCTCGCCGTCCCGGTCGCCGGGAACGACGAGGGTCTCCTCGAAGCCGAACGCCTCGACGAGAAAGCGGATCGCGGCACGTTCGTCGGAGTAGGACAGGCACGGCCAGACGGTGGGCGCAGGAGTGTTGTCAGTCATGCTGTCCACGATGGATTCCTGCGTGTGGTCGTGTCTTGAACGGATGGGAGTTCCTCGACCAGCCAGTTCGACGGGGTGCAGCCGGCCAGCTCGCGCCATTCGCGGGTCAGATGAGCCTGGTCAGCGTAACCACAGCGGGCGGCTACCTCGGCCAGGCCAGGCCGCACGGCGGCTCGGAGCATGCGATTCGTGAGCTCGAACCGCATCACCCGGCCTGCCACCTTCGGGGCCAGGCCGAATTCGCGCCGGAAGCGCTCACCCAGGTGCCTTCTGCTCCACCCGATCTCCTTGGCCAGTGTGCCGACCTCGACCCGGCCGTGGCAGGCGGTCAGCCGCCGCCAGGCCCACCTCAGCTCCGGCGCCGGTCCGTCCCGTTCCCGTTTGCCAGCGATGCTGCTGAGGGTCTGGTCCAGTTCGAGGAAGCGCTCGGTCCAGGTGCCCGCGGACCGCAGCCGGTCGACGAGCTCACTGGCGATCGGCCCCAGCAGCGTGTCCAGATCGATCACCGTGGTGGCCAGCTTACCGGCGGGTAGCCCCAGTAGCACCCGGGCGCCCAGCGGGGTGAGGCTCAGCTGGATGCCGTGCTGGTGGCCGTCATGCTGGACCAACACCGGAGCGGCGTGCAGCCCGCTGGCGAGCGTGACGAACGAGGCCGGCGGCTGGGTGGGAACGGGCATCGTCGCGAGGTCCACTGTGCCGCTGAGGGTGACGATGAAGGTGAGATGACGCGACGGGAGACCGCGGTGTACGCCGGGTTCGGCGCCCTCGATCCGGTATCCGGTGTAGCGCGCGACCAACGGACTCAACCGCGGTCGCGGCCGTCCTGCGACCATCTGCACCAGTGGCTGGTTCACGGATACGAGGGTACGGCGGGGGTCCGACAGTTCAGCGCATGTAAGCCTGTGACCAGCAGCGTTGCCGGTGCCGGGCGGGCGGCTACCCGCTTTGCCCGATCGGAGGCCTGCTGTGTAGGCTGTTCCCCTGGCGGCCTCGAAGGGCCCCGGGAGGCTTCGCCTAGTCTGGTCTATGGCGCCGCACTGCTAATGCGGTTGGGGGTTACGCCCCCTCCCGGGTTCAAATCCCGGAGCCTCCGCAAAGGTCGGATTTCTTGCTGGCCGACAACAGAACAGGCGCCCGTAGCTCAACGGATAGAGCATCTGACTACGGATCAGAAGGTTGGGAGTTCGAATCTCTTCGGGCGCGCCACGGCAACACCGAATCTGAACAGGTATTTCATGCAATCTTAAGGTCGATTTCTCTTGATGAGAACGATCTTTGGCCACGAGCTCCCTGCTGTCCGGGCGAACGTGCCGCTGGCGCTCGAAGCCGCCTGGTGGTTGCCCGGCGCCATTCGGCGGGCTCAGGACACGAGGCGGAGCGTCAATGGGTACCGGTACTCCGTACCGTTCGAGGCGCGGACCGTCGCGGTGATCACGCAGATCAGGTAGAAGATGCCGTAGACCACGATCAGCACGAATCCGATCAGCACGAACATCAGCACGAAGCAGGCAACAATGTAGAGGAAGGCGTTGATCTGGAAGTTCAGAGACTCGACGGCGTGGCGGCGGATGTAGGGGGAGCTGCCGCCCTTGACCAGCAGCACGATGAGCGGCGCCAACAGACCGAGCGCGAACCACGCCGCGACCAGGCTGCCGATGTGGGCTGCCGTTGCCCAGTTGCGTTCCTCGGCGGAGGTGGCGCCGGAGTGGCCACCGGCGGGAGGTGGCCACGATCCGGTGTCGGGTGGGGGCGGATGGGACGTCACTGGTCCAGTAAAGCAGCCAGGCCCGTCAACGGACGGGGATCGCCTCATCGGCGAAGGACGTTTACCGCGGAATGAGTAGGTCGTTGACCACCACTGTCGCTAACGCTACAGCCGCACTTTCACTCTGCGTGACTACTGCAGCCGCGCAGAGTGGTCACGATGCGGCCGGTACATCAGTTCATCGTCCCAGCGACAGCGATTCGCTTCGAAATACGGGTGACCATGACCCGCTCTGCTGTCGCCGAGTTCGACACCAGAGCTGTCCGAAGCCCCCCCGCCTGGACAGCCCTGGTGTCGAACTCGGCGCACGGACGGCTGTCCCGCGCGGCAACAGCCCCATTCACCCACCAGGGCGGCGCGTCGCGGCTACCGGGGTTGGCTCCACCAGCGCGGAGATGGGATGTGCTCAGCGGCGGCCCGTCGGCGCAGCTGCTCGTCCAGTTCTCGGTCGATGCCCAGGTGCAGCGGCATGTCCAGGGTGCAGCGGCGCGTCCATGCACCGGATGCGTCCTGCCGTGGCCCGGCTGCGCGAGGAGTTCGCAGGTACCCGTTTGCGCACGCCAGGCCGTTTCTTGGCGTCGATGGCCGCGAGCTTGTTCGTCACGTCTGACGCGCACGTCGAGCTGCTTTGGGTCTCGTGTCCGACAGCAGAATTCTCAGAGCCAGGCCGCGACGCCGCCGTGACCGGAGCAGGTTCCTCGCCTGTTCTGGCTGAAGCTGTACTCGCCGTCCTTGCAGCGGGCAGTGGCGCCAGGGGGCGGACTGGAAGCCGATGTGGGCCGCTGGACGCAATCCCCATCGACGTTGACGTACGTGCCCGCGCCGCAGGACGTACCCGCGGCCGGAGACCGCACGGGCGGCTGCGCTGGTGGGATCGGCGCGATCTTGGGTGCAGGGACAACCACCGGCGCGGGTTGTAGGACAGGCGGGATTAGCTGGACCGGTGCCGGTGCGGGGGACGCCTGTGGTGCGGGGGGTTCGGCCGTTGGAAGCTGTGCCGGCGCTCGTTGGGCCTGCGCCGTGCTCGTCGCATCGGGCGTAGGTGCAGAGGGCGGAGAGCTGGGGCTCATGGCCGCCCCAAACACGAAGACCAACGCGCAGATGACGAGCGTGCTCGTGGTCAGACCTCGGCTGCCGTCGGTGAGTTTGCGGGAACGAATCCAGGCGACCAGAGCGGGGATTCCTAGCAGCAGGAGAAGTACCATCCCGGCGGTGCGCGTGGCCGGAATGAAAGTCAGCACGGCGGACAGTAGTGCGAGGATGAATGGCACGTTCCCGATCTGCGCCGACCGCTGCCGTGGAATAGCTGTCGACTCTCGGTCGTGGGTTGATTGCGGGGCTTGCGGATCCGGACGTGTCATCAGGTTCTCCTGCTATGGTCACTCCGCTGAGCGACGTATACCGAACGTTTCGCCCGGATCATGAGAACCGTTACAGACCATGCCCAGCAAAGTAAAGGAAGGCATCGGAAGCCCCGAGCTAGTGACAATGAGGTGGGGTATGGCACCTATCAGGTTCGGATCTCCTGCGGGTACGACCCCCTGACCGGTCGGCAGCTCTTCCCTCAGCGGTTCGGTCGACACCGAGGACGCGGCGATCGTGCTCCGCAACCAGCTGCGCCGGCAGGTGCAGAACGCCACGGCGGCCCGGACGAACGTCACGCTCGGCTACGTGCTCAACGAATGGCTCCGGGCCATCAGATCGAGGAGACCACCCGCGCCACCTACCGGCGACACCGTCATTCCCTCTCTCGACACCCCCACCGCGAGGCTCAACCTTCGGCGGATCCCGGCTGAGGTGCCGTCCGCGCGAGATGGCCAGGCTCAGTTCGGGTGGACAAGGTGTGGCGGCGAAGCCGGCCGTCGGTTGCCTCCTTGCGCCATGAGCTAACGTCGCACAGATGACTGACAGTAACGGTCGCGATCCCGCCGACCGGCAGAGGTCGCCGGTGCTCATCCCAGGTGCCGGAACCCCCACTGGGCTGGCCATCGCTCGGGGCTTGCGTGACATGGGAGTCCCCATCGTTGGTGCCTCGCTCATCCCGGCGGCGCCGACCTGCCGCTCAAGGCTATGGCACAGCGTCCTGCGGGTCAGCGCACCAACTACGGAAGCATGGC
>JBQTHE010000026.1:0-26753 GCA_052390115.1 Pseudonocardiales bacterium
TGACCAGGTAACGCACCGAACGACGCAGGAACGCCCGGTTGGCCTGCATGATCAGCGGCAGCTCCGGCCACAACTCGATCGCCCGACGAGCCATCCGCCGGTCGGCTGCGAAATTGTGCGAGCCACCGAGGTAGTAGTCATACACTCTGGCAATGCTGGGATGCTCAAGATCCACATCGCCCGACGCTGCCCAGCTCGGTCGGTCCACTCGGTCACTCTCCCCTGCTGGTGTCGATGCCGAACACTAATTCTGTGCCTAGCGAGGGGTGTGCCGTGCAGCACGGTCGGCAAACGGTGGGCAACGAAACGGTGGGCAACGGATCGGCGTCGCGGCGGGCAGCGGTGCTGGGCTGCCCGATCCAGCACTCGCTGTCACCAGTGGTACACCGTGCCGCCTATGCGGCGCTGGGCCTGACCGATTGGCGTTACGAGGCGTTCGAATGTGACGAGGCGGCGTTACCCACCTTCGTTGAGCGGCTCGGGCCGGAGTGGGCTGGTCTATCGCTGACGATGCCACTCAAGCGGGCTGCCTTGACCGTGGCCGACGAGGTCTCCCCGCTGGCCAGCGCAGTCGGCGCCGCGAACACCCTCGTACTGGGGCAGCCGGGCGGCCGCAGCCGAGCGGAGAACACCGACGTGGCCGGCATCCTCGCCGCTCTGCGCGAAGCGGGGCTGGACCGGGTCGGCGCAGCGGTCATCCTCGGGGCCGGCGGTACCGCCCAGGCTGCGCTCGCCGCGCTGCGCGAGCTCGGGGAGGCGGCACCGGCTGTTCTCGTACGGGATCCGGCCAGAACAGGCGACCTCCGCGCGGCGGCAGACCGGCTCGGCGTCCAGCCGGCGATATCCGGCGGGCTACCCGACCGTGCCGTTCCCGAGGCCGACGTCGTCATCTCCACCCTCCCCCCCGGCGCCGCCGATTCGCTGAGCTCGCAGCGCTGGTCTAGCAGGCCAGTGGTGCTCGATGTCGTCTACGCGCCGTGGCCCACCCCGCTCGCCGCGGCCGCGCTCGCCGCGGGCTGCCGGATCGTCAGCGGTCTGGCGGTACTGCTGCACCAGGCGGTCGAGCAGGTCGAGCTGATGACCGGCCACAGCGCACCGATCGCCCCGATGCGTGACGCTCTAGACGCCGCCGTCCAGTCCCGCTCAACCCCAGGCTAGCTGACCTTCCGTAAGCAGATCGTCCCGTAGCGTTACTCGTTGGGCACATTGTGCCCGACTCGTTCGTTCATCTCCACGTGCACACCGAGTACTCGATGCTCGACGGCGCGGCCAAGATCAGCCCGCTGTTCGCCGAGGTTGAGCGGCTGGGGATGCCTGCGGTGGCGATGACCGACCACGGCAACATGTACGGGTCTGCTGAGTTCTTCCGTCAGTCGAAGATGTGTGGCGTCAAGCCGATCATCGGCATCGAAGCGTACCTCGCGCCGGGCAGCCGCTACCACAAGAAACCGGTCTTCTGGGGGCAGGCCAACCAGCGCGGCAGCGACGAGTACGGCGAGGGCGGCGACGTGTCCGGCGGTGGCGCCTACACGCACATGACGATGCTCGCGGCCGGCGCGGCAGGTCTCCGTAACCTGTTCAAGCTGTCCAGCTTCGCATCATTCGACGGCTTCTACCGCAAACCCCGCATGGATCGGGACCTCATCGCCGAGCATTCCCAGGGAATCATCGCCACGACCGGCTGCCCGTCGGGAGAGGTACAGACCCGGCTGCGGCTCGGCCAGCGAGCCGCAGCCATGCAGGCAGCATCGGACTACCGGGACATATTCGGCGCGGACAACTTCTTCCTCGAGCTCATGGATCACGGTCTACCCATCGAGCGATCCGTGCGTGAGGGCCTGCTGGAAATCGGTCGGGCGCTCGACCTGAGGCCGTTGGCGACCAACGACAGCCACTACGTCACCCAGAACCAGGCCGATGCACACGCTGTGCTCTTGTGCGTGCAGTCGGGCAAGACGCTCGACGACCCGAACCGATTCAAGTTCGAGGGCGACGGCTACTACCTCAAGTCGGCCGCCGAGATGCGTGCCTATTGGGACACTGAGGTTCCCGGCGCAGCGGACAACACACTGTTGATCGCCGAACGGGTCGAGCCTTACGACGAGATATTTGCCGAGGTCAACCGGATGCCTCGGTTCCCTTTGGCCGAGGGCGAGACTGTAGACCTGCTGCTGCGCCGCGAAGTCGAGCAGTACACACCAGCACGCTTCCCGGACGGGCTCACCCCGGAGCACCAGGAGCGCATCGAGATCGAACTCGGTGTGATCTCCCAGATGGGCTTTCCCGGCTACTTCCTTGTGGTCGGCGATCTGGTGCGATGGGCCAAGTCCCAGCAGATCGCGGTCGGCCCCGGCCGTGGTTCAGCGACCGGGTCGCTGGTGGCCTACATCCTGCACATCACCGACCTCGACCCGATCGAGCACTCGCTGATTTTCGAGCGATTCCTCAATCCTGAACGAGTCAGCCCGCCCGACATCGACCTCGACTTCGACGAGCGCCGTCGCGGCGAGGTCATGGAGTACACAGTCAACAAGTGGGGCGCGGAGAACGTCGCCCAGGTCATCACCTTCGGAACGATCAAAACCAAAGCAGCCCTGAAGGACGCCGCCCGCGTGCTGCACGGCCAACCGGGATTCGCCATCGCCGACCGCATCTCCAAGGCCCTTCCGGCACCCGTCTTTGCCAAGGACATCCCACTCTCAGGCATCTTCGACCCGCAACACGAGCGTTACCCCGAGGCCACCGAAGTCCGCGCCCTGGTCGAGTCCGACCCACAGGTCGCCAAGATCATGGATACCGCCCGAGGCCTGGAAGGGCTGACCCGCAACGCCGGCGTTCACGCCTGCGCGGTAATCCTGTCCGCACAACCCCTGCTCGACGTGATCCCGTTGTGGAAGCGCGACGACGGCTCGGTCATCACCGGATGGGACTTCCCCGCGTGCGAAGAAGTCGGCCTGCTGAAGATGGACTTCCTCGGTCTGCGCACGCTGACCGTCATCGATGACACCGTCAAGGAGGTCCACGCCAACCACGGTGTGGACATCGATCTGGCCACGCTAACCCTGGATGACCCGGCCACCTATGAGCTGCTGGGCAGCGGCGACACGCTCGGGGTGTTCCAGCTCGACGGCGGCGCCATGCGCGATTTGCTACGCCGGATGCAGCCCAAGAAGTTCGGTGACATCGCAGCCGTGCTTGCCCTCTACCGGCCCGGCCCGATGGCCGCCAACGCCCACAACGACTACGCCGAACGTTCCAACGGACGCCAGAAAATCAAGCCGATCCACCCTGAGCTGAAAGAAGCGCTCGAACCGATCCTCGGGGAGACCTACCATCTACTGGTCTACCAAGAGCAGGTTATGGCCATCGCCCAGCAGCTCGCCGGCTACAGCCTGGGCGGCGCGGACCTGCTGCGCCGGGCGATGGGCAAGAAGAAGAAGGAGATCATCGAGAAGGAGTTCGAACGCTTCCGTGCCGGGATGACTGGCAAGGGCTTCTCGGCGGAGGCCACCCAGACCCTCTGGGACGTAATGCTCCCGTTCGCCGGGTATGCGTTCAACAAATCCCACACCGCCGGCTACGGACTCGTCTCGTACTGGACGGCCTACCTGAAGGCCAACTATCGGGCCGAGTTCATGGCCGCCCAGCTCACCTCGATCGGCGACAACAAGGACAAGTCCGCGATTTACCTGGCCGAATGCCGCCGCATGGGCATCAAGGTACTGCCTCCGGACATCAACGACTCCGATCTGTATTTCGCCGCCGCCGGATGCGACATCCGGTTCGGTCTGGGCGCGATCCGCAACGTCGGCGCGAATGTCGTGCAGTCGATCATCGCCACCCGCAAGAAGAAAGGCAGGTTTACTTCGTTCACCGACTTCTTGGACAAAGTCGAGCTGGTGTGCTGCAACAAACGCACCATCGAATCGCTGATCAAAGCCGGCTCGTTCGACTCCTTCGGTCACAGCCGCCTGTCGCTCGTCCAGGTACACGAGGAGGCCGTCGATGCGGTGACCGGACTGAAACGGCAGGAGGCGATGGGACAGTTCGACCTGTTCGGCTCCTGCGGCGGTACCGCGCCGCAGGCCGACGCCTCGCCACTGGCTCACTTGGCGCTGCAGACCGAGGAATGGCCGCGCAAGGACCTGCTCGCCCACGAGCGGGAAATGCTCGGCCTCTACGTGTCTGCTCACCCGCTGGACGGGACCGAGCGAATCTTGCGCAAGCACGCGCCCAAACCGATCGCGGCTGTGCTCGACGAGGCGCCCAAGGAGGGCGAGGTCGTGATGTCCGGCATGATCACGACCGTCGACCGGCGAGTGAACAAGCAGGGCGAACCGTGGGCGATCGTGACGCTGGAGGATCTGGACGCCTCGATCGAGGTTCTGTTCTTCGCCAAGTCCTACTCGGTGCTCCACGAAGCTCTCGTGGCCGATACCGCCGTGGCGGTCAAGGGCCGGGTGAACTGGCGGGAAGACAAGATGTCGGTTTTCGGATCGGAGGTGATCCCACTCGACATCAGTGACGCCGAGCACAATCCGAACATACCACCCGCGTTCGTGCTCCGCGCCGAGGTCAGCAAGCTCGATCACGACGTGGCCACCGAACTACGCGGCACGCTACTCGCGCACAAGGGCAACACGCCCGTGCACATCGTCCTGCGCAACGAAGGCAGAGAAACGCCGCTGGTGGTGGCGATCGACAACTACCCAGTGACCGTGGGCTCAGCGCTCGTCAGCGAACTGAAGGCCATCGCCGGAATCACGGTGGCTACCTGATGACCCCGATTGAGGTCAACCGGGCACAACTGTCGTGCCACCGCTGCTTGCAGCCACCGCTGCTGGCGGTGCGCGTCCCGCACTCGTTCGCCCGGCCTGATCACGTCGAAGTGCGCGGTTGGCGCACTGTGCCGCTGTGCCCGCGCTGCGACCGTGATGACCCCGCCGCACAAGGGGTACTTGCGTTCTTCACGGTGTACGAAACCATCACGGAGGACAACGTGCGCGACGCGGGCGCAGTGCTGCATCAGTGGATCGAGCACATCGCTGCACACCCACCGACGTGCACCGACGCCGATCTCAACGAGGAGATCCGCCAGTGGGAAGCCGGCGAGCTGTAAGATCACCTCCTTGGCCCAGTAGGGTTCGCAATCCGATTTCCATCGCGATCACCTCGTACAGTGTGGTGTCGATGATCTCACTGGTCAACGCGGTGTCGTAGGCGGCACGTAACGCCGCGCCGTCGACGTAGCCGAGGTCGACGAGCATCGAGTTGCCGACAATTCCGGCGAGCAGCCCAAGCCCATGCCGACGCAGGCCATGCTGCATGACACCGGCGAAGTTCTCCGGGAGCACGGGTTGCACTACGTCCTCGGAGAACGCAAGCCGGGCCAGTCGTGCACGGGGCAGTTGCTTACCGATCCGCCACTGCCGGGGAAGCCATTGCCCAAACCGCACTAGCTCGGGTGAACACAGCGGCGACACCGGCCAACAACCAGCCCGCAGGAACACCGTTGAACGGCAGGACGCCGCCATCAGCGCAGTCTCGTAGATTGCGCTCACCGGAGCCAGATCTTCATCGAGGACGGCCAGCAGTTCTCTTACTCGCGGACCCAACCACGACGGCTGACTGTGCGTTGTTGCGGTACTTTCGTTACGTTCGTCCGGTCTCAACGCCAACAACTCGTCCCCACCGATCCCGGTGAAAACCACCCGTCGTCCTGCCGCGAGCACAATGGCGTGCAGCGCTTCGCTGTAGGGCTCATCACTCGGGTTCCACACGCCACCCTGCCCGCGCACTCCGTCCGGGTCGAACGGCGCCCACCGCAGCGCTGAGACCGTCAGATCGTTCAACTTCGCGTGACGGACCAACGCTGTGCGCCTGCGGCGCTGCTGGATGCCAGCCTCCCCGTCGACTACGAGGCCGTAACTGGTGATCTGGCCGGGATGCCGATGAGCCAGGCTCAACGCCACCATCGCCGAGTCCATTCCACCGGACAGCTCGACCGCCACGCCTTCTGGCTGTACGGCCCATTGAGCAATAGCCTGGTCGAGCAAGCCCTCGTAGACGTCAAGGACCGGCGCATCGGCGTGGAGTTGACGCGGCCGGTAGTGGGTACCCGGATCGGGGTAGCGCACCACCAGCCCACCATGGAAGGAAAACTCGGCGGTCGCGCGTTCGGTGAGCTGGGTGATGACGTCGGAGATAGTGCTGCGGGAATAGCGGTGCCGCCGGACCAACAACCGGGTGATCTCTCGGTCGTCCAGTAGATCGGCGTTCATGTGTTCACGCAAGTCGATGAGATCCCAGGACGCGTCTAGCGTGTCACCGCCTGCCGCCAGATACAGTGGAGCGGTGCCCCACTTACCGGCGTGAAGCCGAACACTGCCAGGTCCGATTTTGAGCGCAGCGAACTCCAGCGGCCAGCCCCGGACCTCGCTGAGCAGGGCCTCAAATGTCCCGCTGCCGACCGACGTCACCGTATCGCCAGCGAACCGCAGTGGCGATCGCACTCGTGCCCGCTCGCGGACCAGCACCAGCGCCGACAGGCCATCAGTAACCATCGCGTGCTCAAGCGCAGGGTTGGCTACCGGCTCCACCCAGCTGTCGCCGGATCGCCACCGGCCCGAATCCCAGACCCACTGATGCAGCCTGCCAACCTCTACATGGATCTTGAGCACGGTTACTCCCATAGAAATGGGAGGTGGGGTGGACGCGATTCGGCGGGCCACCCCACCGGGAATCAATCTTCCTTATAACCCTGGTCCGAGCTGCCGCTCGGCTTACGCGAGTACCGGTCGACGCCGTCCACCAGCTCGACGACCGCCTGGTCAACGAACAACCCGTCCACGGCGTTCTCCTGCTCCGCAACAGTCATGTCTGCACACCTCCTTTCTTCTGCTGGTCCATGGTCCCCAGGCCGGCGCCGACCAGGGGACTTCTGTTCCTCGATACTGCAGGCTTCGCCGCTGGTCGTGATGGGTCCGTCTCGCTAGCGCTACGACAATCTCTTGCACATCATGGTGACTCCTGCGTCCAGCCCACACACAACGTAGGATCACGCTAATATAGGAGTTCCTATTTTGCTTGGTCCAAATCGGTGATATACTGACTACTTTTCGTGACCAGATCGTCCATGTCCACACCCACCGACTACCTTCGGAGACAGCCTCAGGTGGCGATCGCACAGACAGTTCCACTGTTGATCTTGGTCAACGAGCTGAACCGACTCAAGGACAAGTCCGGTATCAAAGACGCCGTGGCCGCGCAACACCTCGGCTGCCAGCCCTCCAAGATCAACCGGATCATGCTCGGCCAGTCCAGAATCAGTCCGGGTGACGCCAAGCTGCTCGCGGAGCTCTACGGCGCTAGCCCCGAACTGATCGAGATCATGCTGGACCTCGCCCGCAACCTCGGGCAGAAGGGCGACTGGACCAGTTACCGAACCGTCTACGCTGAGTCGTTCCGGATGCTGCTGGACCTGGAGCACTACAGCAACCGCATTCGCCAGGTCCAGTCCGAGATCGTTCCCGGCCTGGTCCAAACCGAGAACTATGTCCGGGCGTTGCACGAGGCCCCGATCCCGTTCCGGGCAAGGCCGAACATCGACGACGTGATCCGAGCGCGACAGCATCGACAGTCAATCCTCATGCGAGAGGACCGCCTATCGGTCAGCTTCGTCCTGTCCGAATCCAGCTTGCGCCGTGTGTACGGCAATCGCGCAGTAATGCGAGAACAAATGGAGAAACTGATCGAAGTCGCCGACCTGCCTAACGTCCAGGTCCAAGTGTTGCCGTTCAACAACACCAGCCCCGTGATCTACGCGTCGTTGAACTTCGAGCTGATACACATCCCCGGACCAGGGATCGCCTCGCCGCTGGACTTCGTCTACGTCGAACAGTACGACGACGCCCGCTACCTCGACACTCACGACCGGGTCGAAGCCTACGAACAATTGTGGGGGTACATCCAAGCCGCCGCGCTGGGCCCAGTGGACTCCATCAAGTTCATCGGGAAAGTGGCGGACGAATACAAGTAATCCATCACTGGGAAAGGACCAGTTCGTTGCGCGAACGTAAGGAATACTTGCCTGTCGAAGCGTTCGACGGCGCGCAGTGGCAGAAGGCGATCGCGAGCGAGCCCCAGCAGGGCTGTGTCGAGTTCACCAAGGTCGGCAACATCATCGCTGTGCGGGACTCGGTGCTCGGTACCGAAAGCCCGGTCCTCCAATTCGATGAAGTCGAGATCGCGGCCATGCTCGCCGGAGCCAGGGACGGCGACTTCGACCACCTGATCTGACCGATGCCCCTACCCGTGCAGTGACGGTGGGTCCACTGTGAGCGGCGGGGTTAGCATCGAGGGGTGACGGCATCGTCTCGGCCGCTAGCAACGGCGGTACGTGAGGAGTCCACGCCATGAGCCACACCCTGAGTACCACCGGGGCTTCGGGCAACACCGGGACGCCCGCGGAGACCGACGTCGACACCCTGATCGGTGGCATCGCACACGACCTCGGACTGGACCCCTTTCCGGTGCACGGT
Organism: Pseudonocardiales bacterium; assembly: GCA_052390115.1. Classification (GTDB taxonomy): domain Bacteria; phylum Actinomycetota; class Actinomycetes; order Mycobacteriales; family Pseudonocardiaceae. The sequence continues at coordinate 8,541 of JBQTHE010000026.1, forward strand.
ATGGATCACCTGCGATTCGCCGTCGGCAACGCGCGGCAGGCCGCGCACTTCTACTCGACCGCGTTCGGTATGACCTGCGTAGCCTACCGGGGTCCAGAGCAGGGCTACCGGGATACAGCGGAGTACGTACTGGTCTCGGGCCGGGCCCGGTTCGTGCTGACCGGGCCGGTGCGGGCCGGCACACCACTGGCCCAGCGGGTGGCGGAGCACGGCGACGGGGTCAATGACCTCGCCATCGAGGTGCCCGACGTGGACCGGGCGGTCGCGTTCGCCCGCCGCCAGGGTGCCACCGTCCTCGAGGAACCGACCGACGCCACCGACGAGTACGGCACGGTGCGGCTGGCCGCATTGGCGACCTACGGCGATACCCGGCACACCCTGGTCGATCGGTCCCGCTACCGCGGCCCGTTCCTGCCCGGATTCGTCGAACGGCTCCCGCTGGTGGTTCCCGGCCGCCGGCTGTTCCAGGCCGTGGACCACTGCGTGGGCAACGTCGAACTCGGTCGCATGGACGTCTGGGTGTCGTTCTACAACCGGGTCATGGGCTTCACGAACATGAGGGAGTTCATCGGCGACGACATCGCCACCGAGTACTCCGCGCTGATGTCCAAGGTTGTCACCAGCGGTAACCACCGGGTCAAGTTCCCGCTCAACGAGCCCGCGATCGGCCGCAAGCGCTCGCAGATCGACGAGTACCTGGAGTTCTACGGTGGCCCGGGCGTGCAGCACATCGCGCTGGCCACCGGCGACATCGTCGGCGCGGTCACGGCGATGCGGGAACGGGGCGTGGAGTTCCTGGACACGCCGGACTCCTACTACGACACCCTCGGCGAGTGGGTCGGCGACACCCGTGTTCCGGTCCAGACGCTGCGCGAGTTGCGTATCCTCGCCGACCGGGACGAAGACGGCTACCTTTTGCAGGTCTTCACCAAGCCGGTGCAGGACCGGCCGACGGTCTTCTTCGAGCTCATCGAGCGGCACGGCTCGCTGGGATTCGGCAAGGGCAACTTCAAGGCCCTGTTCGAAGCCATCGAGCGCGAGCAGGCCCGCCGGGGCAACCTGTAGCGCCAGCGATCTGGAGAACCCTGGAGAAGCAATTGGCCTTCTACCGGCAGGCGGGCGCGATCCCGCCCAAGCGTCACACCCAGCACCGGCGCCCCGACGGCTCGCTGTACTACGAAGAGCTCATCGGGGCCGACGGCTTCTCCTCGGACTCCTCGCTGCTCTACCACGAGCAGATCCCCTCGGCGATCGTCGACGCCCGGCCGTGGGCCCTGCCCGACTACCGCACGGCACCCAACGAGCCGCTGCTACCGCGGCACCTGCGGCTGCACGAACTCTTCGGCGGCCAGGAATGGAAACGCCACGACGTGGTGACCGCGCGGCGGCTGGTGCTCGGCAACGCCGACATGCGGATCAGCTACGTCGTCGCAGGCGAGACCTCGCCGCTGTACCGCAATGCCCTGGGCGACGAGTGCGTCTACATCGAGTCCGGCGCTGCAACGGTGCAGACGGTGTTCGGTCCGCTACAGGTCGGTACCGGTGACTACGTTGTGCTGCCGCGCGCCACCACCCACCGGTGGGTGCCCAGCGGCGACGATCCGCTGCGCGCGTACTGCATCGAGGCGAACAGCCACATCACCCCGCCACCGCGCTACCTGTCCCGGTTCGGCCAGTTCCTGGAACACGCCCCGTACTGCGAGCGCGACCTGCGGGGTCCCGGTGCACCGGCCGTGGCCGACGGGGTCGACGTCACGGTGCTGGTCAAGCACCGCGGCGCAGCAGGTGTCACCGGCACGGCGTACACCTACCCGCGGCACCCCTTCGACGTGGTGGGCTGGGACGGCTGCCTCTACCCGTACGCGTTCAACGTCGCCGACTTCGAGCCGATCACCGGCCGCATCCACCAACCGCCGCCGGCGCATCAGGTCTTCGCCGGCACCGGGTTCGTGATCTGCAATTTCGTGCCCCGCAAGGTCGACTACCACCCGCTGGCGGTACCGGTGCCCTACTACCACTCCAACGTCGACTCCGACGAGGTCATGTTCTACTGCGGCGGCGACTACGAGGCGCGCAAGGGCAGCGGCATCGGTCCGGGCTCGATCTCCCTGCATCCCGGTGGCCACACCCACGGCCCGCAGCCGGGGGCGATCGAGCGCAGCCTCGGAGTGCAATCCTTCGATGAGCTGGCGGTCATGGTGGACACCTTCCGGCCGCTGGAGCTGGGTGAGGCCGGCGTTGCCTGCGAGGACCCGGCGTACCCGTGGAGCTGGTCGGGTCGGGGCCCAGCCAGATGACCAGCTGGACCGGGGTGGCCGCGGATCACCCTTTCGGCCTGCACACGCTGCCCTACGGTGTCTTCACCGACCCGGCCCGGCTGCAGCCGCACGTCGGGGTGGCGGTGGGGGACGCGATCCTGGACCTGACGGCAGCCAGTGCGGAGCTGTTACCCGAGCATGCCGGGCTGTTCGGCGGCGGCAATCTCGACGCGTTGCTCGCCGCCGGGCCCCGGGCCTGGACCGCGATCCGGGCCGCGCTGACCCACTGGCTGACCGACGAGCGGCACGCCGGGGCGCTGGCGCCGTTGCTGGTACCCGCTGCCGACGTGACGATGCGGTTGCCGTTCACCGTCGCCGACTACGTCGACTTCTCCTCCTGCGAGCAGCATGCGACCAACGCCGGACAGCTCCTGCGGCCCGGGCAGCCGCCGCTGCCGCCGAACTGGCACCACCTGCCGGTCGGCTACCACGGCCGGGCTGGCACCGTGGTGATCTCCGGGACACCGGTGACCCGACCCCACGGCCAGCGGCGCCTTCCCGACGGCACGGTCACCTTCGGTCCGTCGACAGCGCTGGACCTCGAGGCCGAGGTCGGCTTCGTCGTCGGCACCCCTTCAGTCCCGGGCCGGCCGGTCGGGCTGACCGCCTTCGCCGATCACGTCTTCGGCCTGTGCCTGATCAACGACTGGTCCGCCCGGGACATCCAGGCCTGGGAGTACGTCCCGCTCGGGCCGTTGCTCGGCAAGTCCTTCGCCACCTCGATCTCCCCGTGGATCGTCCCGCTGGAGGCGCTCAGTGCCGCGCGGATCCGGCCACCGGTGCGCGACCCTCGCCCGTTGCCCTATCTCGACGACACCGGCACCGAGCCGTGGGGGCTGGACATCACGATGGAGGTGCGGCTCAACGGTCAGCTGGTATCCCGCCCGCCGTTCGCCGGAATGTATTGGACGCCTGCGCAGCAGCTGGCGCACCTGACCAGCAACGGCGCCTGCCTGCGCACCGGTGATCTGTTCGGCTCCGGCGCGGTCAGCGGGGCAGCACCCGGCCAACGGGGCTCGCTGCTCGAACTGAGCTGGAACGGTGCGCAGCCGCTGACCCTCCCGGATGGCCACACCCGCAGCTTCCTCTGCGACGGCGACGAAGTGTCGATCACCGCCACCGCGCCCGGCCCGGTGTCGACCACCATAGGGGCCACCATCATCGGGCTGGGCGAGGTCTACGGGCGCATCGTCGGCGGCACCCACCGCGGCGAGTGACACCGGCGCTTCGGCTACCGTGACGCTGATCCGGTGCCCGGCAGCTAACCGAACCGCTACGAAGGAGACCGATGACCGCCCCCCAGCCGTGGCCGGGCGCTGCTTACCCGCTGGGTGCCGGCTACGACGGAGCAGGCACCAACTTCACCCTGTTCTCCGAGGTCGCGGACAAGGTCGAGCTGTGCCTGTTCGATAGCGCCAGCAGCAACGATACCGGCGCGGCCGAGATCCGGGTCCAGCTGACCGAGGCCGACGGGTTCGTCTGGCACGGCTATCTGCCCGGCGTCGGACCTGGTCAGCACTATGGATACCGGGTGCACGGCCGCTACGATCCCGCCGCCGGACAACGGTGCAACCCCGCCAAGCTGCTCATCGACCCGTATGCCAAGGCGGTGTCCAGCCCCGTGGAGGACTCCGCGGTGGACTGGAACGAAGCGGTTTTCGGTTACCCCTTCACCGATCCGGACCTGCGCAACGACGACGACTCCGCCGCACACGCACCGAAGTCGGTGGTGATCAACCCGTTCTTCGACTGGGCCGAGGACCGGCACCCGCGTACCCCGTACCACGAGGCGGTGATCTACGAGGCGCACGTGCGCGGTCTGACCATCGCCCATCCGGAGATCCCGCCGGCGATGCGCGGCACCTACGCCGGCCTCGCGCATCCGGTGATGATCAACTACTTGACCGCGCTGGGCGTCACGGCGGTGGAGCTGATGCCGGTGCACCAGTTCATCACCGACCACCACCTCGCTGAGCGCGGCCTGACCAACTATTGGGGTTACAACACCGTCGCGTTCCTTGCCCCGCACAACGGCTACGCCGCGGCGGGCACCGTCGGGCCGCGGGCGCACGAGGTGGTCTCGCAGTTCAAGGCGATGGTCCGCGAGCTGCACACCGCGGGCATCGAGGTGATCCTCGACGTGGTCTACAACCACACCGCCGAGGGCAACCACCTGGGACCGACGCTGTCGATGCGCGGCGTCGACAACCCGGCCTACTACCGCCTGGTCCAGGACGACCCGCGCTACTACCTGGACTACACCGGCACCGGCAACTCACTCAACGTGCGTCACCCGCACACCCTTCAGCTGATCATGGATTCGCTGCGGTACTGGGTCACCGAGATGCACGTCGACGGCTTCCGCTTCGACCTCGCCTCCACGCTGGCCCGCGAGTTCTACGACGTGGACCGGCTGTCCACGTTCTTCGACCTGGTTCAGCAGGATCCGGTGATCAGCCAGGTGAAGCTGATCGCCGAACCCTGGGACGTCGGCCCGGGCGGCTACCAGGTGGGCAACTTCCCCCCACTGTGGACCGAGTGGAACGGCAAGTACCGCGATACGGTGCGGGACTTCTGGCGCGGCGAGCCCGGGACGCTGGGTGAGTTCGGCTTCCGGCTCACCGGCTCGTCGGACCTCTACCAGGAGGACGGGAGGCGGCCCTACGCGTCGATCAACTTCGTCACCGCGCACGACGGGTTCACCCTCACCGATCTGGTCTCCTACAACGACAAACACAACGAAGCCAACGGCGAGGACGGCAGGGACGGCGCCGACGACAACCGGTCCTGGAACTGCGGGGTCGAGGGCCCCACCGACGATCCCGAGGTGCTGGCCCTGCGGGCCCGGCAGCGGCGCAACATGCTGGCCACCCTCTTCCTGTCCCAGGGCATCCCGATGCTGCTGCACGGTGACGAGCTCGGCCGCACCCAGCAGGGCAACAACAACGTGTACTGCCAGGACAACGAACTGTCCTGGGTGGACTGGGACTCAGCCGACCAGGAGCTGCGCACGTTCACCACAGCGCTGATCGCGATGCGTCGCGAGCACCCGGTGTTCCGCCGCCGCCGGTTCTTCGCCGGCCGTCCGATCCGGGGCGGCGACGAACTGCGCGACATCGCGTGGTTCACCGAATTCGGGGAGGAGATGACCGAGCAGGACTGGGAGGTGAAGGTCTGCCAGTGCCTCACCGTGTTCCTCAACGGCGAAGGCATCCCGGACGCCGACGCCCGTGGCCAGCGCGTCACCGACAACTCATTCCTGCTCTGCTTCAACGTCCGCCACGAGGACATCGACGTGCAGCTGCCCCGAAACGGCTACGGGCAGGAGTGGACCGTCGTGCTGGACACCGCGACCGGAGAACCGCCGGGCACCCGCGGTGTGACCGCTGCCGGCGCGGACAAGATCACCGTCACCGCGCGCTCGCTGGTGGTTCTGGAGCGCACCGCGTGACCTTTCCACCCTCGACTTACCGGTTGCAGTTCGGTCCGGATCTGACCTTCGCCGGTGCCGCGGCCGTGGTGCCCTATTTGGCGTCGCTGGGCGTCGGCGCGGTGTATACCTCGCCGCTGCTGCAAGCGATGCCAGGATCCCAGCACGGTTACGACGTGGCCGACCCCGGCCGGGTATCCGACGTGCTCGGCGGGGAGCCCGGCCGGCGCGCCCTGGTGGCCGCCGTTCGCGAGCACGGGTTGGCACTGGTGGTCGACATCGTGCCCAACCACCTCGGCGTCGCGGATCCGCAGGCCAACCCGGCCTGGTGGGATGTGCTGCGACAGGGGCCATCGTCGCCCTTCGCCCGGTGGTTCGACATCACCGGCTGGCCGCTGCGGCTGCCCGTCCTGGCCGACTCACCCGAGGCGCTGGCGGATCTGTCGGTCAGCCTGCGCTACCACGAGCGCGCCTTCCCGGTGGCGCCCGGCACGGTCGGCCACCCGGAGCAGGTGCACGAGGCACAGCATTACCGGCTGGTCTCCTGGCGGGCCGACCAGGGTTACCGGCGGTTCTTCGCGGTGAGCGACCTGGCCGCGCTCCGTGTGGAGGACCCCGAGGTCTTCGCCGCCACCCACCGCGAGGTGCTGCGCTGGGTCGCCGAGGGCGCCGTCGACGGCCTGCGCGTCGACCACCCGGACGGCCTCACCGACCCGGCGGGCTACCTGCACCGGCTGCGCGAGCAGGCCCCGGACGCCTGGATCGTGGTGGAGAAGATCCTCGAACCCGGCGAGGAGCTGCCCGGCTCCTGGCCGGTGGAGGGCACCACCGGCTACGACGCGCTCGCCGAGGTCGACGGGGTCCTCGTCGACCCAGCCGGGGAGGCGGCGTTCACCGCGCTGGACACCGCGCTGACCGGCGTGCAGACGACCTGGACGCAACTGGCGCACGACTGCAAGCTCGACGTGGCCACCGGCATGCTCGGCTCCGAACTGCGCCGGCTGGCCGGGTTGGCCCCCGGCGTCACTAATGCCACCGATGCGCTGGCCGAGGTACTGGCCTGCTTTCCGGTCTACCGGTCCTACCTGCCGGACGGAGTCGAGCATCTGGATCAGGCGCTGGTGGCCGCCCGGGATCGGCGTCCCGAGCTGGCCGCGGCGCTGGATGCGCTCTCGCCCCGGCTGCGGGACCCGGCCGACGAGCTCGCGGTCCGGTTCCAGCAGACCTCCGGCGCGGTGATGGCCAAGGGGGTGGAGGACACCGCCTACTACCGCTGGACCCGGTTCATCGCGCTCAACGAGGTGGGTGGGGATCCGGCCCGCTTCGGACTCGACGTCGACGGCTTCCACGCCGCTTTGGCCCGCCGCGAGGAGCTCGCGCCGGCCGGGATGACCACGCTGTCCACGCATGACACCAAACGTTCCGGTGATGTGCGGGCGCGGCTGGCGGTGCTGTCCGAGTTGCCGGCGCTGTGGGCAGACGCTGTTGGGGAGTTCACCAGGCTGGCCGACGCGGCCGGTGCCACCGTGCCCGACCCGGCGCTGGGCCACCTGCTCTGGCAGACCCTGGTGGGGGCGTGGCCGCTACCGCCGGACCGGCTGCACGCCTACCTGGACAAGGCGATGCGGGAGGCGCGGACCCGCACCAGCTGGACCGACCCGGACGAGGCTTTCGAGACCGCCATGCATGCCGTCGCCGACGCCGCGCTGGACAACCCCGCGCTGCGCGCCGCGGTGGCCAGGGTGGCGGCCCGGATCACCCCAGCCGGCCGGTCGAACTCGCTGTCGGCGGTGCTGCTGCAACTGGCGATGCCCGGCACGCCGGATATCTACCAGGGCGGCGAGCTGTGGGACTTCTCGCTGGTGGACCCGGACAACCGCCGTCCGGTGGACTTCACCGCCCGGGCCGACCTGCTGCGGCGAATAGACCACGGCTGGCTGCCCGACGTGGACAAGTCCGGCGCGGCCAAGCTGCTCGTGGTGTCCCGGACCCTGCGGGCCCGCCGCGACCATCCCGAGCGGTTCACTGGCTACCGCCCGCTGCACCCCGACGGCGTGGCCGCGCCGCACGCCGTCGCGTTTGCCCGCCGCGGGGTTGTGGCGGTCGCCACCCGGCTGCCGGTCGGGCTCGCTGCCCGCGGCGGCTGGGGCGAGACCGCGCTGCCCCTACCGGAGGGCTCGTGGACCGACGCATTCACCGGCTTCTCGGCGTCGGGTCCAGCTCCCCTAGCCGGCCTGCTCAACCGCTACCCCGTCGCCCTGCTGCTCGCTGGCTGACCCGACAGGAATTTTTCAATCTTCCCCAACCGCAGCGCACCCAGCGATCCGATGACACCGAGCCCGAAAAAGGTGACGGCACCGACGATCCCCGACCCGATACCGACGAACGCTACAACGACCAGCAGTGACGCCAGCACCACCGCGGCCGCGCTGAGCAGCATCAGGAGCCGCTTGGCCCGCGCGATCCCGGGTAGGTGGACGCGATCTCCCACGATAGAAACGCGAGCCCGCACGAGTGCACCCACCTGCACGGCAAACATCACGATCGCCAAGCACCCGATGGAGACCGCCGACCACACATCCTGGCTCGCAGGCTGGTAAGCGAGCAACACCAGGCTCAACAGCGGAACACCAAATCCCAAAGGAGCTATCAACAAAACGGCGAAAAGCAAGAGCCTGACCCGCTCGTGACCTCCCGCGCCGGGTGGAAAAGCGGCGTACTCTGGCGCATTACCCGGTGGGACGGCCGATTCGCTTCCGGACATGGGATCTCAGTCCGCCTTCCACTCACCCGCGGCGGTGGCAGCCGGCCAGTTGTCGCCGTCGAAGTCCGTGTTGAACTGCCGCTCCTCACGAAGACTGCTTGCCCCCTGTTTGATGCCCTGGAACTCGCCGAACACAGCCCAGGCAGCCGACGTGACGGCGACCAGAACGCCGCCAATCGCGGCGACCGCCGCAAGCACCGCCGCAGGGGCCCCCACCACCGTGACACAGGCCGCGATCACACCGATGATCGCCACGACCAGCCCGGCTAGCGCGAGACCGACGGCGACCCCAGAACTTGATGATCCCCCACGCCGCAGTGATCACCCGCTTCGAAAAGCGCCGGGGGCCACCCGGGTGACGCAAAGAACTCCTGGATCTTGTCGGCCAACTTGGTGAACATCTCATTCATCTTCTGTATGCCGGCTTTGACCTTGTCGACGATGAAGTTCGTGACAAGGAAAGACGGAATACTCCGCAGTATACTGTTGATCTTATCTACGAGATTTTGCATCTTGCTGCTTATGCGCTCAAGGAGCCGTTGCGCTTTGCCGAGAAGTTCCTGGATGTCTTCCCCGCTCCCGACACCGACCGGTGCGCTCATCATTTTCCTCCCGGCGTGAGTCCGTTGAAGCTCCCAGCGCCGGTGGCATCGTCGCCCCGGTAAGTAGCGGCCGTGTCGGTCAGAGCATCAGCCATGGAACCGAGATTTTTGTGCGCTCCTTCGAGCAGGCCAACCGCCCATTGCTGCACATCCCGATAGGCGTCCGTGAGACCCGTCATCTCAGCAAAGTGCGACAAGGCATGACCGTTGAGGGGTAATTTTCTTGCCGCAGCCGCGGCGTCGCCCATCCGGTCGGCGACGACGCGCCAGGTCTGGGCGTCGCGATGCATCGCCTCGAGGTCGACATCAATGCTGTTGCCGGTGTCCGGCGGTAACGGTTGACCCACCGTGGTCACCTCCTGCGATCGTCGATACCCGATGCCCGGGACTCCCCGCCCGCCCCGCGCGAGTCGAGCCCAAGCTTGCCGAGCAACCCAGCGGGGTCCTCGCCGAGGGCGTGCAGCCGGGCCAGTGGCCCGTCACCGAGCAGACCCTGCAGGCCCAACGCGCCGACCCGCTCGTATGCAGCCTGAAAGGCACTGCGCAGTTCCCGTGCGATGCCTGGGTCGTCCGTCCGTTTCAGGAACCGCGGTTGGATACCGACATCGGTCACCTGGCCGCCCCCGGTCACGGTCACCTTCACCAGGTGGCTGGGGCTCACTCCGACCACGTTCTGGGCCAGCCGGCGGTCGACGCGTCGCTCCAGGTCGTCGAGTTCGGTCTCAACACCCTGCAACAGCGACACCAGTTCCTGAACGGCCTGCCGTGTCTGGGTGCTGTCCGCAGCCATCGCCGTCCGGAACGCCGCCACTGAAGTGTTCTCCTGCGGAGCAGGGTCCGGTGGGCCGTAAGGCCCGAGCCCGTCCGCTGCGACCGCTGCGACGTCGGCGCCCCATGCCGCCAGCCGCCGCATGCCCGCGTCGGTGACAGCGTCGAGGACTGCGGCTCCCAGCGACTGCTCACCGACGGCGTGGCGCCAGGACTGCTTCAGGTGAACGTCAGTGACCCGCCCCTCGCTGTCGATGGTGACCGCGACCGATCCGGTCCCGTCGCTACCTTGGTGCAGCGCGGCCGGATCGACCGCGAAGCGCCGCTGCAGATCTTCCGCATCCCGACGGAGTTTCCCGAGTTCATGAAATATCGACCCGGGTTCGTCCGGCGCACTGGACCCAGTCCTTGCGGCTGGCTCCGCTCGTTGCTGACCATGCTGACTGCCGGAATCGGAATCCCGCAGCGGCCGGCTCGCCGGATCCTCGTCGTGTCGGGGTATGCCCATTCGACGGAAGAACTCATCCACGCTGTCGCTCACCCGTTGGCTCTCCTCCACAGTCAGTCACGGGCGCAGGGGCAGCACCCCGGTGCGCCCGCAGCGCGGGCGCACCGTAGCAGCCTGGGCACTCGGCAGGTGCCTGCTACCGCTCTGATGGAGAGCGTCGAACTACCAGTAGGTGTAAGTTACAACTGTTGTTAGTCACATTTAACGTGAGAAGGCGGCCATGTTCGTCAACCGGCACGACGAACTCGCGGCGCTGGATCAGTGGTGGCGCACCGGTTCGCCCGCCGCGTTGGTCTGGGGACGGCGCAGGGTCGGCAAGACAGCACTGTTGCAGCGCTTCGCCGCCGATCGCCGCGCTGTGTTCCACACCGGGGCGGGCCGGCCGGCTGGAGGTGAGCTAGCACAACTCTCTCGGCAGGTGCACCACACGGCCCCGCACCAGCTTCGGGACCTGCTCGCCCGCCCCTACACCGACTGGGACGACGCGTTCGATGGACTCGCCCAACTGGCGACCGAGGAGCCCCTGCTGGTAGTGCTGGATGAGTTTCCCGAACTGGCGCTGACGTCACCGGAGTTGCCCGGGGTGCTCCGGGCCTTCCTGGACCGGGCCGCCGGGCGCACGCGCCTGCGCCTGCTGTTGTGCGGGTCGGCGGTCCGGCACATGGAGTCACTCCAGGAGCAACGGGCCCCGCTCTACGGCCGTTTCGGGCTGTCACTCCAGGTGCATCCGTTCCGGCCATCCGAGGCGGCGCTGCTGCTCCCCCGGCTGTCGGCGACGGATCGGGCCGCCGTATACGGGCTGCTCGGGGGCATGCCCCTATACCTGTCGTGGTGGGACCAGGATGCCGACCTGGCAGCCAACCTGTTGCGGCTCGCCTGCCGCCCGGGTGCGCCGTTGCTCACCGAGGGGCAGCTGGTGCTGGCGACCGAGACCGAACGGGGCGAGTACCCGGCAGCGGTGCTGCATGCGATCGCGGCTGGGCGGACCAAGCATGGGGAGATCAAGGATGCGCTGCGCGCCGAGCCGACCCGCACGCTTGAGCGGCTCGTTGCGCTGCGATTGGTAGAGCGGGTGGTCCCGGTGACTGATGCCGCGCGGTCCCGGCGGGTCCACTACCGGGTTGCGGACAATTTCCTCGCGTTCTGGTTGCAACTACTCGCTCGGTTCCGCGCGGAGATCGAGCGTGGACTTGGGGAGTCCATCCTGCCCGTTTTGCTGGAGGGCTTGCCGGACCTGCTGGGCCCCCGCTGGGAGGAGATGTTCCGGACTCACCTGCGCGGGCTCGCCGCGCAGGGTGAGCTCGGTGACGGCATCGTCGCGGTAGGCCCTTGGTGGTCGCCAGACAGCACCGTGGAGATCGATGCGGTCGCGTTGGCCGGGCGGAGGCGCGTCCCTGTGCTCGCCGGCGAGGCGAAGTGGGCGGCCCGGCTAGACGCCGCCCGCACGATTCGCGCGCTCAGCGTGAAGGTCGGCGCAGTGCCCGGAGCGGATCTGGGAACCGTGCGACTCGCGCTGTGCGCCCGCGAGCGCGTCGACAACGTCCCTGACGACGTCCTAGCGCTCACTGCCGAGGACGTCATGGCTGTCGCGCCGGGCGACGCGTAGCACCGTCAGTCTCGGCGCAGGCCAGCGACGAGGTCCGCAGGGGTCAGGGTGACAGGGAACGGCCGCTGCGCCTGCCATGCGCGGTCGCCCGAGGGGCACCCGACCTCGATGTAGTGGCCGTCCACCAGATCCAACGCGTGCAGTGAGGGATTCTCGGGATCCGGGTCGACCAGCCAGTAAGAGGCGACGCCAGCCTCCTCGTATGCAGACAGTTTCGACAACCGATCGATCCGCTGGGTACTCGGCGAGAGCACCTCTACGGCCAGCACGGGAGTTGCCTCGAGGAACTTCCCACCCTGCACGGCAAGCAGGTCACCGCGCCGGGCGACCAGCACATCGGGTTGCAGCGCGGTCCGGCGGCTGCCGCGCCACTCGAATGGGGCGATCACGACATGCAACTCCGGCGGGCACGCGGCGTGCAGCGCCCGGGCGAGCGCAAACGCCACCTCCTGGTGCCACACTCCCGGTGCTGGGCTCACCAGGAGAATCCCGTCCAGCAACTCGTAGCGGAGCCCGTCATCAGGCATCCGCTCGAGGTCCTCGACAGTGAACTCCCCCGCAGGGCCGAACCCGTCCAACCCAGTGGCCATGCCCCCATGGTGCCCCCTCGCTGTGGTCATGACCAGACAATGCCACCTGACCCTGACAGGATCGGTTCCTGTGGACTTCACGGTGTGGGCACCGCGGCGGCAGCGAGTGCGGGTCGTGGTGGACGGCGTCGAGCACGAGCTGACCCGGACCGCCGGTGGCTGGTGGGGCGTGGACGTCGACGGCGCCGGGCCAAGCACCGACTACGGGTTCCGGCTGGACGACGAGGACACCCCGCTTCCCGATCCCCGATCGCGGTGGCAGCCCAGCGGGGTGCACGCGGCGTCGCGGGTTTATGACCACGGCGAATTCACCTGGACCGATCAGAGCTGGACCGGGCGGGTGCTACCCGGCAGCGTGCTCTACGAGTTGCACATCGGGACGTTCACCCCGGGCGGCACCTTCGCCTCGGCTATCGAGCGTCTCGACCATCTGGTCGAGCTGGGCGTCGATCTGGTCGAGGTGATGCCGGTCAACGCCGTCGACGGGCCTCGCAACTGGGGCTATGACGGGGTGGGCTGGTACACGGTCACCGAGAACTACGGAGGGCCCGACGCCTTCAAGCGCTTCGTGGACGCCTGCCACGGCCGCGGGCTGGGCGTGGTCCTCGACGTCGTGCACAACCACCTCGGCCCCTCCGGCGCCTACCTGGACCGCTTCGGTCCCTATTTCGCCGGGAGCAACATCTGGGGTCCTTCGCTGAACCTGGACGGTCCGCATTCCGACGAGGTGCGCCGCTATGTCATCGACAACGCGGTGGAGTGGCTGCGCGACTATCACCTCGACGGGCTGCGGTTGGACGCCGTGCACGCCCTGCGCGATACCAGGGCCACCCACCTGCTGGAGGAGCTGGCCGTCGAGGTGGACACCCTGGCAAGCCACCTGCGACGGCCGCTGTCGCTGATCGCCGAGTCCGATCTCAACGACCCGCGGCTGGTCACCCCGCGCGCCGCGGGGGGCTACGGGCTGGCCGCGCAGTGGGACGACGACATCCACCACTGCCTGCACGCCACCCTGACCGGGGAGCGGAAGGGCTACTACGCCGACTTCGGCGCGCTGCCCGACCTGGCCCGCACCCTGCGCGGCGCGTTCTTCCATGACGGGCGCTGGTCACACTTCCGGCAGCGCAGCCACGGCCGCCCAGTGGACACCGCACGGCTTCCCGGCTGGAAGTTCCTCGCCTACCTGCAGAACCACGACCAGGTGGGCAACCGCGCCACCGGCGACCGGATCTCGGCGACCCTGTCCCCCGGCCTGCTGGCCTGCGGCGCGGCGCTGGTGCTGTGCTCTCCCTACACACCGATGATCTTCATGGGTGAGGAGTGGGGGGCGGGTACCCCGTTCCAGTTCTTCTCGTTCATGCCCGATGTTGGGCTGCGCGAGGCCGTCCGCCGCGGCCGCTACGCGGAGTTCGCCGAGCATGGGTGGGACGACGCGGGCGTGCCTGACCCGAACGACGAGCAGACGTTTCTGCGCTCCCGGCTGGACTGGTCCGAACCCGGCAGCGAGCCGCATGCGACCGTGCTGCGGATGTACCGGGAGCTGATCGCGCTGCGCAAGGGCCGTCCGGAGCTGTCTGATCCCAGCTTGGACCGGCTTGCCGTCGACGTGAACGCCGACGCCCGCACACTGGTGCTACACCGTGGTGTGCTGCGGGTGGTGGTGAATCTGGGCGCGCAACCGGCCACCGTGGCGCTGGACGGCCAGCCCACCCAGGTTCTTCTCGCCTCCGGAGATGCCAGCTCAGCGCGGGGCAGCCTGCGGCTGGACGGCGAGTCCTTCGCCGTGGTGACTCTCGACGCCTAGCGGAAGAGCTTGCGCAACAAGACCAGCACGATGAGCGCGCCGACGCCCATCAGCGAGTAGCGCACCCTCGGGTCGGCCATGGTGGCTTCCACCTGCTCCTTGCCGGCCTCGATCGCCCGCCTGGGGTCAGCCCGGGTGCCGAGCTCCTCCAGCGTCGTGCCCAGCGCATCACGGGCCTGCTCGATGTCGCGTTCGATGGTGTCGGCGTCCCGGGCCATGAGTCCTCCTCGCGGGGGTTATGCGTGCGGCACACCGTAGCCGGGTGGCTGAGCCACCCCATCTGGGCGGTACCGTCCGACCTCGTGACCGACAACGTCCGGCTGTCACCCGGCGACCCAGCCCCTGACTTCACCCTGCCCAACGCCGACGGCAAGCCCGTCTCGCTGTCGGACTACCGCGGCCGGTCCGTGGTGGTCTACTTCTACCCGGCCGCGGCCACCCCCGGCTGCACCAAGCAGGCCTGCGACTTCCGCGACAACCTCGCCGAACTGGACACCGCCGGTTACGCGGTACTCGGCATCTCACCAGACCCGCCGGCGAAGCTGGCGACGTTCCGCGACGCGCAGGGGCTGCACTTCCCGCTGCTGTCCGATGTGGACCGCTCGGCGCTGCTTGCCTACGGCGCCTATGGCGAGAAGCAGATGTATGGCAAGACCGTCACCGGCGTGATCCGGTCCACCTTCGTGATCGACGCGCAAGGCCGCATCGACAAGGCGTTCTACAACGTGCGGGCCACCGGCCACGTCGCCAAGCTGCGCAAAGACCTCGGAGTCTGAGCGCGTACCCTGTGGCCTGGTCGCCTCCCAGCGGACCGGGAGATCCGCAACGCCGGCGTAGCCCAATGGCAGAGGCCCGGGTCCTAGGAACCCGTCAGTGTGGGTTCGAATCCCACCGCCGGCACAGCAACCACGAGGGGAGAGCCATATGTTGAGCGTGCAACCAGAACTTGTCTGGGAAGGTCGGATTCATCTGGGCGACGAGCCGGGCGGTGACTGTCGAGGTGCCCGTCGACCTCGCCGGCATTGCCTCCCCAGCATTCGTCAGCGTCCGGGTCCGCGTGGACACCGACGTGCCGCCGGGTTTATACGACGATTTCGTGGTCACCGGGCTGCGGAACAAGTCAGTCGATTTCGCCTTCGTAGCGTCGTTCGGCTTCAGTGCCTGACCCGCCCAACAGGACGAGTGATCTTGGCCAGCTCACGCGCTACTTGCTTCCGTTGCTCTACCCACTCCCGCACCTCCTCCAACCTCGCCTCTCGCCCCACACTCCCAAACAACTGCCACCACACCACGTCCAGGTCCTGTCCGACGGCAAGATCGACACTTCGAAACACCGCGCACCGTGGCCGTTGGCACCAGAACTGCCACCTCCACGTCGACGAGCCACAACACCTGCATCGTCGTCGCTGGTTCACCCCATGCTGCCGCAGCAACATGACGGCCATCGCCAAGAGCCGCACCGCGAGCTCTTCGACTACCTCCGGCTCAACCGGCTTCTCACCACTGAGTTTCGCCACCCGCCGTTCCAGCTGTTCAAAGAGCAACCGGTGCCGTATCTCCTGCACACCACTCACGATCTCCAGTCAGACTCCAAGGTATGCGGAGGCAGAGCAATTGATATGTCAACGACAACCTCCCCGTCAATGATCGCTCGATTTATTCCATCCGCTCGTCGCTGCAGCCGTTCGCCCGCCGCAATCAAGCTCTGCGCGTAGCTCTGCTGTTCGACCACGCTGGCGCTGCCGTCCATGATGCGCAGGGCCAGTGATGCCATTGCAGTGTTGAGCCGTGCCAGCTCAGCCAGCAGTTCCCGGTCTTCGCGGATCACAGCTGTGCCTTCTTAATGCCCAGGGCTCCATTTCCACGCACGGCTGTCCCGTTGCTGTCATCATTCCATCCGGCAGCCTCATCTGTGGGGTTTCCGAAAGCCCCTTCGAGCCCCCGCCGTAGAACGTCCGTATCCTCTCTCACCACGAAGGCCGCGGGTTCACCCTGCGGATAGCCCACCAGCAGATAGCTACCGTCGTTCATGACCGCTACCAGCACGGTCTCCGGACAAGGCACATCCGGCCGGATGCTATGCCCTATGGCGGTTGGCACTTCGTGGTCTTGGCACGCGCCCGCGCCGTCACTGTGACGGACGCTGTCTATGCCCGTTGGTGCGTCTGCCATCGCTTCCTGCCCTGCTTCCTCGTCTCACGTGGACGGCACCCAGCGCCGGGGCGGCGAGACCGGGACGGACATTCGGGGGTGTCCGTGGATTCACCGGCAGGCGCACAGCCCGGCGCTGGGGCCTGGGGGGAAGCCAAGTGGTGCGGGATCACCGCCGACAGCGCGAGATCGGCGCGGTTCACGAGCAGAAGTGGCGCAACGACGGCAGTGACGTGCGTGTACGGTGCGAGTGATCGTCGCCATGGGAGGGGCGTAGCCCGATGAAGCGCAAGCGGGAGCGCTTGGCGCAACGCCGCAAGATGGCGGGTTACAGTCAGGAGCGGCTGGCCGAAGTGCTCCGAGTCGAGCGCTCGACCGTCGTGCGTTGGGAACGGGCCGAGACGGCACCGCAGCCCTGGCTTCGCCCGCGGTTAGCCAAGGCGCTCGGTATCTCGCGAGACGTTCTCGCCGAGCTGCTGGCCGACATGGCCCCGAATCGCCAGGACGACGATGACCGCCTCGACTGGGTGCATGCACAACCCGCCCTCGCTGACGTCGAGGTCGCCCGACAGCTGAGGAGCCGGGTTCAGCGAGTCGCCGCTGCTTACGAGACGGCCCCCTCCGCCTCGCTATTGGCGGACGCCGGGCAGTGTCACGCCACGATGGAGTTCCTTCTCACCCAGGCCATGGACGAGCCAGTCCGAGCCGAACTGCATGCTGCGGCGACGGCGTCGGCCACGCTCATGAGCCAGCTCGTCTGGGACGCCTCACACCGCCGCGACTACCACGCCACCGTCGCCTACTGCGATATAGCCATCGAGCACGCCCACGAACACGGTGACGCGGTCGCGGCCGCCCACGCTGAACTTCGCAAGGGCTTTGCAGCCATGTACGGCCAGGCTGACGTGCGTGATCCGAAGGCGGGGTTGGCCTCGGCCCAGATCGCTGCCGAGCAGAGCCGCAGCGTGAGCAACGCCCTCGGCGGCCTCAGTTTGCTGCACGTCGGCGAGGCCTACGCGATGGTCGGTGAGTATCGCCGCTGTGAGCAGGCGCTGAGCCAAGCTGAGGACTGCTTCAGCCGAATCGGCAACGACGACTCCGGCGCGGAGTTCTTCTCGCCGACGCAGTTGGGGCGACTGGCCGGATCGTGCTACCTGTTCCTCGGGCATCCGGAGCGGGCGGAGCCCATTCTCAAGTCGACTGCCGAGGCCCTCCACGCTCGTCCCAAGACCCGCTCGCTGGTGCTGGGCAACCTCGCACTGGCCTACCTCCGCCAGCGCCAGCTCGACGCCGCAACGGCCACCTTGCACGAGGCGATCGACTTGCTCGAGAACAGTCGCGGCGGTGGCGGCCTGACGGTGGTGTTCAGCGCCGGGCGAGAGCTCTACCCCTGGCGGTCCGCGCCTGCGGTGCAGGATGTTCACGACCGTTTGCTTGCCCTCGTGGCGCGAGCGTGAGCCGAGTGTGGAAGGACATTCCCCAGTGCTGACTGAGTCAGACGCAAAACAGGCTATCCGCGAGCGGATCTGGTCACGGCTGGCGCAAGCGCGGGCGAGTCCTGACCCTCACGGCCGCATTCCGGACTTCGTTGGCGCTGCGGCGGCAGCCGCGCGGCTCGCCGAGCTTCCCGACTGGGGTCGGGCACGGGTTCTCAAGGCCAACCCTGACCAGC
>JBQTHE010000027.1:0-61568 GCA_052390115.1 Pseudonocardiales bacterium
CAGCATGAGTGCCATGACTGAAATTAAGCCGGGCCACATCCATCCCAGCCCGGACCAACTCCCGGATCTTCTCCGGGGTCGCCGTAGCCGGGCCGATGGTACAGACGATCTTCGCGCGTCGACTCACGGCGCCAGCGTAGCGATCCGTCTCAACGGTTTGAGCGACCGGGAGGTGGGAGCCGGATGGCTACATCTCGGTGCGACGGCTTTGCTGCCCCGTTACCCGCTGCCGTCCCGCGACCGGGTTGCACTCGCCTCGCCGCGGCCGGATCGCTCCGCTAGGTCGGAGGTGCCGCCGCCGAGCGTGTCCGGATCCTCCCGGCCGCGCCGGGCCAGCAGCAGGTATGTCACCGCGCCGAGGAACACCACGACCGAAGTGATCACGTTGATCCGCTGTCCGAAGACAATCGTGGCCGGGTCGGTGCGCATCAGCTCGATCCAGAACCGGCCCACGGTGTATCCCGCGACATAGAGTGCGAAGGCCCGCCCGTGGCCCAGCCGGAAACGCCGGTCGGCCCACACGACCAGCACCACGACGCCGAGGTTCCACAGCAGCTCGTAGAGGAACGTGGGGTGCACGATCTCCACCGGTGGACCCTGCGCGATCCCACCCAGTGGATCGAGCACACCGGTGTCCGGATTCACTCGCTCGCGGATCTCCAACCCCCAGGGCAGCGAGGTCGGGCCGCCGTAGAGCTCCTGGTTGAACCAGTTGCCCAGCCGGCCGATCGCCTGCCCGGCGACGATGGCCGGCGCGAGCGCGTCTGCCATCGCGGGCAGCGGGACTCCGCGACGCCGGCAGGCGATCCAGGCCCCGACACCACCGAGCGCGACCGCCCCCCAGATACCCAGCCCGCCCTGCCAGATCTTCAGCGCATCAATCGGGTTACCGCCGGGCCCGAAGTACTGCTCCCAGTCCGTCGCGACGTGGTAGAGCCGGCCGCCCACCAGGCCGAACGGCACCGCGAACGTCGCAACATCGGTCACGGTCCCGGCCCGACCGCCCCGGGCCTGCCAGCGGCGTTCCCCCCACAGGATGGCCACCACGATTCCGGCGATGATGCACAGCGCGTAGGCCCGGAGCGGCACCGGTCCGAGGTACCAGACCCCGCGATCGGGGCTGGGAATCGTGGCAAGGAACATCGCGGCGGACACGGGCGACACGGTATCCCCCGAGCCGTTTGCGCGTTCAGCGGGCTCAGCGGGCCTATCGGGGCACCGATAACCACGCTGAGCCCGCTGAACGCGGGATGGGGATGAGTTAGGCGGGTTGTGGGGCGGGGCGGCGTACGCCGGTGGCGAGGTTGGTCGCTAGGGCGCGGACGCCGGGTTCGCCGTCTGCGGCAGCGGTGACGAAGGCTGAACCGACGATCACGCCATCCGCGAAGGCCGCAACCTCGGCCGCCTGCGCTCCGTTGCGCACGCCGAGCCCGACCCCTACCGGCAGCCCTGGCGCGTGCTCGCGCACCCGGTGGACCAGTGTGGGAGCAGCGCTGCTCACGACATCCCGGGCACCGGTCACCCCCATCACGGAACTCGCATAGAGGAAACCTCGGGTCGCCGCCGCGGTGTCGGCGAGCCGCCGGTCGGTCGACGAGGGCGCCACCAGGAAGATCCGGTCCAGATCGTGCGCCTCGGCGGCGGTCAGCCAGTCTTCGGCCTCGTCGGGAATCAGGTCGGGGGTGATGACGCCGAGCCCCCCGGCAGCGGCGAGGTCACGGGCGAAGGCGTTCACGCCGTAGCGGTGCACCGGATTCCAGTAGGTCATCACCACCGCACGCCCTCCGGCCGACGCGACCGACTCCACCACCGAGAACACATCACGCAGTCGCACCCCGCCGCGCAAGGCGGCGTCCGCGGCGGCCTGGATGGTCGGTCCGTCCAGCACCGGGTCGGAGTAGGGCACCCCGACCTCGACCAGGTCGCAGCCGCCGTCGAGCATGGCGGCAAACAGTGCCCGGGAGCCGTCCACCGTGGGATAGCCGGTGGGAAGGTAGCCGATCAGCGCGGCCCGGTGCTCGGACTGGCAGGCCTCGAACATCGGCGCCAACCGGGCGGTCATGTCGCTGCCTCCGCGGAAAAGTGCGTCGGCGGTCACTACTCGCCCTCCAGCAGGTTGAACCACTTCACCGCGGTGTCCACGTCCTTGTCGCCCCGGCCGGACAGGTTCACCAGCAACAAGGCCCCCTCCCCCAGCTCCGCCCCGAGCTGCAACGCCCCGGCCACCGCGTGCGCGGACTCGATCGCCGGGATGATCCCCTCGGTGCGGGACAGCAGCTGGAAGGCGTCCATCGCCTGCGCATCGGTGATCGGCCGGTACTCGGCGCGCCCAGTGTCCTTGAGCCAGGAATGCTCGGGACCGACCCCGGGATAGTCCAGGCCGGCTGAGATCGAGTGCGTCTCGATGGTCTGCCCGTCGGAGTCCTGCAGTAGGTAGGACAGCGCGCCGTGCAGCATCCCGGGCTCACCCGCCGACAGCGTCGCGGCGTGCCGCCCCGAGTCCACCCCGTCGCCGGCGGCCTCGAAGCCGACCAGGCGCACTCCCGGGTCGTCGATGAACGGATGGAAGATGCCGATCGCGTTGGAGCCACCACCGACGCAGGCGGCCACCGCATCGGGCAGCCGATCATGCCGGGCCAGCATCTGCGCGCGGGCCTCCAACCCGATGACCCGGTGGAAGTCGCGCACCATCACCGGGAAGGGATGCGGCCCAGCGACCGTCCCGAGCAGGTAGTGCGTGGTGTCCACGTTGGTCACCCAGTCCCGCAGCGCCTCGTTGATGGCGTCTTTGAGGGTGCGCGAGCCGGTCTTCACCGGCACCACCTCAGCCCCGAGCAACCGCATCCGGGCGACGTTGAGTGCCTGGCGCTGGGTGTCCACCTCGCCCATGTAGACCACGCACTGCAGCCCGAGCAGCGCGCACGCGGTAGCGGTGGCAACCCCGTGCTGGCCCGCCCCAGTTTCCGCGATCACCCGCGGCTTGCCCATCCGCTCAGTGAGCAGCGCTTGACCCAGCACATTGTTGATCTTGTGGGAGCCGGTGTGGTTGAGGTCCTCGCGCTTGAGCAGGATCCGCGCCCCGCCCGCATGCTCGGACAGCCTGGGCGCCTCGGTGATCGGCGAGGGTCGGCCGGTGTAGTCGGCGAGCAGGCCGTCCAGCCGGGCGGTGAACTCCGGGTCGGACCGGGCCTCGGCGTAGGCGGCGGTGAGCTCGTCGAGGGCCGCGATGAGTGCCTCGGGCACGAACCGGCCGCCATAACGCCCGAAGTGCCCGCGGGCGTCCGGCTGGGCGATGTGGGGCTCAATGGACTGGACGCTGGCCACGTCGGTCACCGCACCGGCTTCGGGCAAGCCGGGTGCGATCCCGCAGTGACCAGCTGGATGACCGCGGCCTTGGGGTCGCCGCTGGTTACCAAGCCCTCGCCGACGAGTACCGCGTCGGCGCCCGCCCCAGCGTAGGCCAGCAGATCCGCCGGCCCGCGCACCCCGGACTCGGCGACCCGCAGCACGTCACCCGGCAACCCCGGCGCGATCTTGCTGAACACCTGAGGGTTGACGTCCAAGGTGTGCAGGTCGCGGGCGTTCACCCCGATCAGGGTCGCACCGGCCTCCAGTGCACGGTCGGCTTCCTCGGCGGTGTGCACCTCGACCAGCGCGGCCATACCCAGCGATTCGACCCGGTCGACCAGCGCCTCCAGCGCGTTCTGCTCCAGTGCCGCGACGATGAGCAGCACGACGTCCGCACCGTGTGCACGTGCCTCGTGCACCTGGTAGGGGCTGACGATGAAGTCCTTGCGCAGCACCGGGACATCCACCACGGCGCGCACCGCGTCCAGATCGGCCAATGAGCCGCCGAACCTCCGGCCCTCGGTTAGCACGCTGATCATGCGGGCGCCGGCCTCGGCGTAGTCGGCCGCTAGCGCGGCCGGGTCCGGGATTTCGGCGAGGGTTCCCCGGGACGGGCTGCAGCGCTTCACCTCAGCGATGACGCCGATTCCCGGACCCCGCAACGCCGCCAGAGCATCCCGAGGAGGCGTCACCCGGGTGGCGCGTCGCTTGATCTCAGTGAATCCGATAGCGGCTTCGCGGTCAGCGAGGTCCGCTCTGACCCCTTCGAGGATCGCCTCCAAGACGCTCAAGCTTCTCCCCTTCCGCCCCCGTGCCGAGCCGGGTCTCGATGCTAGCTCCGGTCGGTCCGGTCCCTCGTCACCGGGGGTGTCCCGACGCCGTAGGGTCCTCGCCGGCGTCCATCCGCTCCCACAATCGCCCGTCTGGCGGGCCCGACGGGCGAGCCGTGGGTGCCTGGTAACGGCGGCCCAGCCGCGGCATTCGGTGGCCTCGCACCATCAGCGCGACGCCGGCCGCGGCGAGCAGCGCCGCCCCACCCGCAGCGAACCCGGGCCCGGTCAGCAGCACCGTGGCAGTCCCAGCCGGGACCGCCCGCGCAGGCAGGCCGGTCGCGGCGGCCCCGGTGAGCCAACTCTCGTCGGCCACCCGCAGCACCCCGCTCGCCGGTGGTACCGCCGCGACCAGCAGCAACGCACCGAGCATCCAGCGCACCCACCCGCCAGTGGCCAGCACCGCTGCCACCGCAGCGAGCGCACACACGGCAAGCGCCGGCAGCACTGGCAGCACTTCGGAGCCGTCCACCCGGACCTCGACGATCCCACGCAGCGGAACGTGGAAGCCGACCTGGGCCCAACCGAACATCGCCGAGCCGCCCAGCGCCGCCGATGCTGCGATCAGCAGCCCGATGGTGGCTGCAAGCGCCCTGCGCGCTGCGGGGCGGTCAGGCATGCAGCGACCCGGCGGGCTCGCCCACGGCCAGCCGCAAGGTGCCCGCCGCGGCGATGGCAGCCAGCACCGCGCCTGCCTTATTCAGACATTCGGCATCCTCGGCGGCCGGGTCGGAGTCGGCGACGATCCCCCCACCGGCTTGCACGTAGGCGACCCCGTTGCGGACCAGCGCGGTCCGGATGGCGATCGCGGTGTCGGCGTCCCCGGCGAAGTCAAGGTAGCCGACCACTCCCCCGTATACCCCTCGCCTGGTCGGCTCGAGCTCCTCGATGAGTTCCATCGCCCGCGGCTTGGGCGCCCCGGACAGTGTCCCGGCGGGGAAGCAGGCGGCCACGGCGTCGAATGCGGTGTGCCCCGCCGCCAGCTCACCGGTCACCGTCGAGACCAGGTGCATGACGTGGCTGTAGCGCTCGACCCGGAAGAAGTCCGTGACGTGCACCGAGCCGGGCCGGCATACCCGGCCGACGTCGTTGCGACCGAGGTCGACCAGCATGAGGTGCTCGGCGCGCTCCTTCTCGTCGACCAGCAGATCCTTCTCCAGCCAGCAGTCCTCGTCCGGGTCGGTACCGCGGGGACGCGTGCCGGCGATCGGGTGCGTGGTGACCTTCCCCTCCCGCACAGTCACCAGGGACTCCGGGCTGCAGCCGACGATGCTGAACTCCTCAAGGGTCAGCAGGTACATGTACGGGCTGGGGTTGGTGGTGCGTAGCACCCGGTAGATGTCCAGCGGGTCGGCGTCGGTAGCGATCTCGAAACGCTGGGAGACCACGACCTGAAAGGCCTCGCCGGCGCGGATCGCCTCCTTGGCGGCCTCGACCGCGGCATAGTGCTGCGCGGGGCTGCGACGGCGCAGGAACTCCGGTGCCGGCCGGGCGAACACCGCCGCGCTGGCCGGCGCCGGCGTGCACAGCTTCGCGACCATCGCGTCCAACCGGGCCACCGCGCCGTCGTAGGCCTCGTCGACGCGCTGAGGAGAGTTGTCCCAGTTGATCGCATTGGCGATGAGGGTGATGGTGCCCTCGTGGTGGTCCAGCGCGGCGAGGTCGGTGGCCAGCAACATCACCAGTTCGGGTACCCGCAGGTCGTCCACCGCCAGCTCAGGCAGCCGCTCCAGGCGCCGCACCGCGTCGTAGCCGAGATAGCCGACCATCCCGCCGGTCAGCGGGGGCAGGCCGGGCAGGGGCTCGGTGTGCAGCGCAGCCACGGTCTGGCGCAACGCCTCCAGCGGGCTGCCCTCCCACGGCGCATCCACTCCGGGCAACCCCACCGGTGGTGACCCGCGCCAGACCGTGTGGCCGCCGGACTCGGTGAGCATGGCGGCGCTGTGCACCCCGATGAAAGACCAGCGCGACCAGGACGATCCGTTCTCCGCCGACTCGAAGAGGAACGTGCCGGCCCGGCCGCCGGCCAGCTTGCGGTAAACCCCCAGTGGGGTCTCGCCGTCAGCGAGCAGCGTCCGGGTCACCGGGATCACCCGGCGATCGGTCGCCAGGGTGCGAAACCGCTCCCGGTCCAGCTGCAGGTGCCCGACCCCAGTGTCGCCGATGCTGACCATGGAACCATTGTGCCTGCCGGTTGACTGTGGGTGACACCCGGGCGTACCTTTTCATCTGTTGTTGAAAAGAGGGCCGTAGTGACGAATGTGCGCGGTGGCCGGCCCCGTGGCCGCCGTCCTGCCGGGGAGGACACCCGGGCAGCCCTGCTCGATGCCGCCCGGGTGGAGTTCACTGAGCGCGGCTTCGACGGGGCCACCGTGCGCGCGATCGCCCAGCGGGCTGGGGTGGACCCCGCGATGGTCAACCACTGGTTCGGTGGCAAGGACGCGCTGTTCGTCGCCGTGATGGAAATCCCGGTCAACCCCGACGAGATCATCCCCCGGCTGCTCGGCGGGCCTCCCGAGCAGCTCGCCGAGCGGATTCTGCGCACCTTCCTGTCCGTCTGGGACGCCGACGGCGGCGGCGCCCTGGCGGCGCTGGTGCGCAGCGTGGCCAGTCACGATGCGGCCGCGCGGATGATGCGCGAGTTCGTCAGCCGCCTGATCATCGGGCGGGTGGTTTCCACGGTGGCTCCGGACCGGCTCGAGCTCCGAGCGGCGCTGTGCGGCACCCAGATCATCGGGCTGGGAATGGTCCGCTACGTGATCCGACTCGAACCGCTGGCCTCCGCCGACCACGACACCGTGGTCGCCGCGATCGCCCCTAACCTGCAGCGCTACCTCACCGGCAGCTTATGATCACACCGGCGTGTCGCGCTCTGGTGCCCGCTGTGTCGCGCTTCCGTGCCCGGTTACGGTGCTGTTGAAGCAGGTATGGGATCCGGTGTGGCAGGCCGGACCGGTCTGGTCGACGACGATCAGCACGGCGTCGCCGTCGCAGTCCAGCCGCACCTCATGCACGTGCTGGACGTGCCCGGAGGTCTCGCCCTTGATCCAGTAGGCCTGCCTGCTGCGGGACCAGTAGGTGGCCCTGCCGGTGGTCAGCGTGCGGTGCAGCGCCTCGTCGTCCATCCAGGCCACCATGAGCACCTCGCCGGTGTCCCGCTGCTGTACCACAGCGCACACCAGCCCGTCAGCATTGCGCGTGAGTCTCTCGGCGATGGCCGGGTCCAGCGGGCTCACCGCACCGTCACCCCGGCCTTGCGCAGGCTGTCCTTGACATCGCCGATCCGCAGCTGCCCGAAGTGAAAGACGCTGGCCGCAAGCACCGCGTCGGCACCGGCGGCCACCGCGGGCGGGAAATGCTCCACCTCACCCGCTCCGCCACTGGCAATCACCGGGACCGTGACGACCGCTCGCACCGCGGAGATCATCTCGAGGTCGAAACCCGCCTGGGTGCCGTCGGCGTCAATCGAATTGAGCAGGATCTCCCCCACGCCCAGCTCCTGGCCACGGGCGGTCCAGCCCACCGCGTCGATCCCGGTGCCGCGCCGCCCGCCGTGGGTGGTCACCTCGAAACCGGATGGGGTTGGTGGCTCGCCGGGTGGCACCCGCCGGGCATCCACCGAGAGCACGATGCATTGCGCGCCGAAGCGATGGCTGGCCTCGCGCAGCAGCTCGGGGCGGGCCACCGCGGCGGTGTTGATGCTCACCTTGTCCGCGCCGGCCCGCAACAGGCGGTCCACATCGGACACTTCGCGGATCCCCCCACCGACCGTGAGGGGAATGAAGACGCATTCCGCGGTGCGGCGCACCACGTCGTAGGTTGTCTCTCGGTCCGCAGAGGAAGCAGTGACGTCGAGGAAGGTCAGCTCGTCGGCACCCTGCGCGTCATAGGCGGTGGCCAGCTCGACCGGATCGCCGGCGTCGCGCAGGGCAGTGAAGTTCACCCCTTTGACCACCCGGCCGGCGTCGACGTCGAGGCACGGGATCACGCGCACGGCAACCGCCATCCACCTAGCCTATGCGGGCGGGCAGGAGAGCCGGACACACCGGGCAGGAGAGCCGGACACGCCGGGCAGGAGAGCCGGACACGCCGGCTACTGGGGTTCAGCGAGCAGCGGCGGCGAGGGCGTCGGGGAGGGTGAGTGCGCCGGTGTAGAGGGCCTTGCCGATGATCGCGCCCTCCACGCCTTCCGACGCCAGGGCGGCCAGGGCGGCCACGTCGCCGGCGCCGGAGACCCCACCGGAGGCGATGACCGGAGCTTTCGTGCGAGCGCACACCGCGCGCAGCAGGTCCAGGTTCGGTCCGCGCAGGGTTCCATCCTTGGTGACGTCGGTGACCACGTAGCGCAGGCAACCGTCTGCGTCCAGGCGCTCCAGCACCTCCCAGAGGTCCCCGCCATGCGCCGTCCAGCCCCGGGCGGCGAGGATGTGCTGCCCGTCAATGATCCGCACGTCGAGCCCC
Source organism: Pseudonocardiales bacterium (assembly GCA_052390115.1). GTDB lineage: Bacteria > Actinomycetota > Actinomycetes > Mycobacteriales > Pseudonocardiaceae. Next base: position 8,640 of record JBQTHE010000027.1, read on the forward strand.
ACCGCGATCCGCTCACCGTGCTCGGCAATCGCCGCCCGGCACCAGGCCGGTTCTTCCAGCGCAGCGGTTCCCAGGTTCACCCGGGCGCATCCGGTACCGAGCGCCCGCTGGAGCGACGCGTCATCCCGGATCCCGCCGGAGAGCTCCACTGCGACGTCCAGCCGGCCGACGACCTCGGCGAGCAGTGCGGCATTGGAGCCCCGGCCGAAGGCCGCGTCCAGGTCGACCAGGTGGATCCACTCGGCTCCGTCAGCCTGCCAGGCCAGCGCGGACTCGACAGGGTCGCCGTAACACGTCTCGGTGCCGGCTTCGCCCTGCGTGAGACGGACGGTCCGGCCGCCGGCGACGTCCACCGCGGGCAGCAGCACGAAACTCACCGGCCCACCCTAGCCAGACTGCTTCCTGACCAGCGGTGCGCTCTCACGACCCATCCTTGTTACCGCCCAGCAGCCAGAACATCAGGCCCACCAGCAGCGCCACCAGCACCAGCACCAGCCAGGTCGGTGCCTGCACCAGGACCAGTGCCGAGTACCCCAGCGAGGCCACCATCGCGACCACGGCGAGCAGGGCTACTGCCCGCACCCAGCCGGTATTCCCTGACGACATGCCGTATCTGCGCATTGGCTACAACGTCTCGATCCAGTTGTGCAGCAGGTGTGCACCCGCGTCGCCGGATTTCTCGGGATGGAACTGGGTCGCCCACAGCGGCCCGTTCTCCACCGCGGCGACGAATGGCTCGCCATGCTCGGCCCAGGTCACCAGCGGGGGCGCCAGCGCCTCGGAACTCTCCAGTTCCCAGCGGCGGACCGCGTAGGAGTGCACGAAGTAGAAGCGGGTGTCCGCGTCGAGGCCGGCGAACAGCTGCGACCCCGGCGGCGCCGCCACAGTGTTCCACCCCATGTGCGGCAACACGTCGGCCTTCAACCGCTCCACGGTCCCGGGCCACTCGTCGCACCCTTCGGTCTGCACCCCGTGCTCGACGCCGCGGCTGAACAACACCTGCATCCCCACGCAGATCCCGAGCACCGGACGACCGCCGGCCAGCCGGCGACCGATGATCCGGTCACCACGCACCGACCGCAGCCCGGCCATGCACGCAGCGAAGGCACCAACCCCGGGCACCACCAGCCCGTCCGCGTCCAGTGCGGCGTCCACATCAGCGGTCACCGTCACCTCCCCACCAGCCCGTCGCAACGCCCGCTCAGCAGACCGCAAGTTACCCGACCCGTAATCCAGCACAACGACGTCGGTCACCCCCCCAGCCTCCCAGACGCCCCGTTCTGGATGCAGACTGCACTTACCGACCCCCGAATTACCGCAGTTTGCATCCAGAACGCGGCTAGGTTTGCTGGTAAGTGGCGTTGTAGTGGTCCTGGTCGGTGGCGCGGTGGGTTCGGTGGGCACGGATCTTGCGGCCGGTGCCGACCGGGTAGCCATGCTTGCCGAGCCGATGCTCGCCGGTCTCCTCGATGTAGGCCACGGAGTAGATCAGCGCAAGAATGGTGCCAGCAGCCAGGCCGAGGTAGGTAATCCACTGCGGATCCAGGACCACCAGGAGCAGGATCGCCACCCGGGGTCAGCTGCACGAGCCTGCGGGCGACGTGCCGCAGCCACCAGGTCCGGCAGGTCACATCGCGTCCGGGTCGTTGCCTGCGCACCCCATCCAGAATAGGCGCGGAAGTCGGTCAAAGCCCGGAGGAGAGTGACAATGCACAACGGATCTGGACTGCGCGACGAGGACCTGATGCGGCACCTGGCGGATCTCGTCGCGCGCAGCTATGAAGGCGCCAAGTCGTGGTCGGACCGGCTGGCCGTGTTCCACCGGGCGGTCCAGTTGCTCGATCCGGTGGTCCGTGGCGTCTTCGCCGAGGCTGACGCGATGTTCTTGGAGGGAAGCGGCGAAGTCAGCTGCCACAGTGTCGAGGCCGACGACGGGAGCGTAGGCGAACACTGGGCACTGTCCTGGCCTCGGCAGCGGGAGGCGACCTCACGAGACGGCGGGCCGGTCGCACCGGTCCAGGTGATCGCCTGGTTCCGGCGCAGCTTCAACCACGGCCATCTGCGCGGTTCGACCGCCGGTGACTGGCCGCTACAGGTGACCAGCACCGTCGACGCCGCGCGACAGCTACCGATCGTGCGCGCCATCGTCGAAGCGGAGCTGCACCAGCGGATCTACGAAGGGCGGTACCCGGTGATGCCCGTCGCGGTGCGCAGGTACGGCCTGCCGCCCGGTTGAGCCAGGGACTCAGATCGCCGCGGCCGCCTTCCGCGCGGCCACCAGCACGGGGTCCCAGACGGGCGAGAACGGTGGCGCGTAGCCGAGGTCCAGACCGGTCATCTCCTCGACGGTCATCCCATTCCACAGCGCGACGGCACACACGTCGACTCGCTTGCCCGAGCCCTCCCGGCCAACCAGCTGCGCGCCGAGCAGCCGCCCGGTGCCGCGCTCGGCGATCATCTTGACGGTGATCGGGGTGCTGCCCGGGTAGTAACCCGCCCGGGTGGTGGACCGCACCGTCACGCTGACCGGTTGGAACCCCGCGGCCCGCGCCTCGGCCTCCAGCAGCCCGGTCCGGCCGACCTCGAGGTCGCAGACCTTGCTGACCGCAGTGCCGACAATGCCGGGGAAGGTCGCGTAGCCGCCGCTCAGGTTCGTGCCGATTACCCGGCCGTGCTTGTTGGCGTGGGTTCCCAGCGCGACGTGCACCCGACGCTGGGAGACGCGATGCAGCACCTCGACGCAGTCTCCGCCGGCCCACACCCCGTCATGGCCGGGCACCCGCATCCGCGCGTCGGTCTGCACGCCGCCGTGTTCACCCAGCGGCAGCCCTGCCGCCCGCGCCAGCTCGGCGGCCGGCCGCACGCCCAGCCCCAGCACGACGATGTCCGCCGGCAGCGTCCCGCCCTCGGTGCCCACACCGGATACCCGGCCGTCGGAACCGGTGTCGAACCCGGTGACCGGGGTGCTGGTGAGCACGGTGATCCCCATACCCTGCATCGCCTCGCGCACCAGGGCGCCCATGTCCGGGTCGAGGGTGGTCATCGGCTCCGAAGCCCGATCCACCAGCGTGACCGCCAGGCCCCGGCGAACCATCGCCTCGGCCATTTCGATACCGATGTATCCGCCGCCGACCACGACCGCCCGGCGCGGCCGCCCAGCCAGATCGGCCAGCACAGCGGCACCGTCGTCGAGAGTCTGCACGCCATAGACGCCTGGTGCGCTCACCCCGGGTAAGTCCGGCCGCACCGGTGCCGCGCCGGTGGCCAACACCAGATCGTCGAAACCAACCTGGTAGCTGCCGCCGCCGTCGAGTTCGGTGGCGGTCACCGTGCGGGTGTCCAGGTCGATGTCGGTGACCTCGGTGCGGATCCGCAGGTCGATCCCGTTGGCCCGGTGCTCAGCGGCGGTGCGGGCGATCAGCGCGTCCGCCCCGTCGACGTCGCCCGCCACCCAGTACGGGATGCCGCAGGCCGAGTAGGACACGTGGTAACCGCGTTCGAAGGCCACCACATCCAGCACGTCCCGACCCGCACGCCGAAGCGCCTGCGAGGCCGCGCTCATCCCGGTCGCGTCACCGCCGACGACCACCACCCGCCTCGTCATGCCGGCTGCGATGGGTTGACGTTCCGGGTGGCTAGGTGCATGCCGGTCAGTCCTCCTCAGGCGGGCCGACCTTGCGGACGTAGAGCAGCCGGTCGCCAGCCTTGAGGGCGTCGACGGTGGCCGCGTCCACCCGGTGCAGGTTCTCCCCACGCACCACACCCAGCACGATGTCGTCGAGGTGCCGCGGCGAGCGGCCGACCTCGGCGTCCTCCACCGGCCGCTCGCTGATCGCCAACCCGGCGTCGGGGGTCAGCAGATCCTCGACGACCTCCACCACGCTCGGCGTCGTCGCCGCCACCCCGAGCAGCCGGCCCGCCGTCTCCGCCGAGACGATCACCGAGTTCGCGCCCGACTGTCGCAGCAGGTGCACGTTCTCCGACTCCCGCACCGCCGCGACGATCGTGATCCGCTCGGAGTGCTCGCGTGCGGTCAGCGTCACCAGCACCGCGGTGTCGTCCCGGTTGGTCGCGACGATAATCGCCGACGCGTGCTGCACCCCGGCGGTGCGCAACAGGCTCGATCGGGTGGCGTTGCCGGTGACCGTCACCAGACCAAGCGCCGAGGCGGCATCGAGGCGGGTGCGATCGGTGTCCACCACGACGATCCCGCCAGGATCGGTGCCGTCGCACAGCAGGGTGTCCACCGCGGCACGGCCCTTGGTGCCGTAGCCGACGACGATGATGTGGTCGCGCACGCGGGACCTCCAGCGTTGGATCCGGAACGACTGCCGGGACCGCTCGGTGAGCAGCTCCACAGTGGTCCCGACGAAGACGATCAGGAAGATCAGCCGTAGCGGGGTGATCAGGACCGTGGTGAGCAGCCGCGCGGTGTCGGTGACCGGGGCGATGTCGCCGTAGCCGGTGGTCGACAGTGACACCGTCGCGTAGTAGAGGGCGTCGAGGAACGTGATCGGGGTGTCGCTGTTGTTGTCGACGTAGCCGTCGCGTCCGAAGTAGACGATCAAGGCACAGGCGAACAAGGCCCCGATCGCCACTGCGAACCGCCGGACCAGTGACGCGATCGGCCCCACCCCGGACACCGGCATCCGGATCGGGCCGACCAGCGACGCGTCCACCCGGGTGCGCCCGCGGCGCCCCGCTCTCACCGAGCCCTCACCCAGCAGACACTATCCGTCGGACCCCACGGTCGGGTCCCGACCGGATTCCCGGCCGACCTCCGTAATGATCGCCGCGCGGCAAGTGCACTGAAGCCCCCGAGCTCGACAGGAGAGCTCTCCATGCCCGGCCGAACAGCTCTCCTGTCGAGCTCGGGGCACAGAGAGCACCTGAAGGCGGTCGGGAACACCACAAGCTCAGCGGGTGGCGAGGCCGATGTTGGAGACGGTCTCGAAAGTCAGCACACCGTCCGTGATCATCGGCGCGAGCCGCTGTTGCGCAGAACTGACGAGCGCGACGCGGCCCTCAGGTGGCAGCGCAGCCACGTCGGCGGCGATGGGCGCGACCACAATGCCGCGGATGAGTATGCCTGCTGGCACGTCACGACATTGAAGGTGCCATCAGCGAATGCCAGCGGTGCCGCCAGCGACTCGACCCAGCGGATCGGTGCCGCATCCTGCTGCGCCGGCTTGCGCCGACCGACGTCCAGCATGGCCGGGCTGATGTCGCAGGCCACCACCCGGCCGGTTGCGCCCGCCCGGATCGCAGCTGGTCGCGCTACCGTTCCCGGCCCGGTTGCCACATCGAGCACGTGGTCGCCCGGCGCGACGCGCACCGCGTCGAGTAGCACCTCTGCCCAAGGCCCGAACAAACTCGGGACCAGTGACTCGTCATAGGCTGAGATCACATCAGCAGCGGTGGTCGCGACCGAACTACCCTCATTCGATGCCGCGTCGCTCATCGCTACCTCCACACGGCTGGTGATCCGCGCGGCGCCCGATCAAAGCAGCCAGGCGACGCCGCCGGCGGTCGCCAGCGCGGCCCCGAGGCCGAGCACCAGGGCCAGCGGCCGCGACGTGCCCCAGGTTGAGACCACACCACCGAGCAGGAACCCGGCCAGCGCCAGCAGACCGACACCGATCACAGCACGCCCTTGGTGGAGGGCACCCCGCAGGTGCGCGCATCGGGCTCGACGGCGGCGCGCAACGCCCGCGCCAGCGCCTTGAACTGGGCCTCGGTGACGTGGTGCGGGTCGCGGCCGTGCAGCACCCGGATGTGCACTGCCAGCTGCGCGTGGACCGCCAGCGTCTCGAAGACGTGCCGGTTGAGCACCGTGGGGTAGTTGCCCCCTACCACGAAACCGGCCATCACGTCCGGCTCGCCGGTGTGCACGCAGTACGGTCGCCCGGAGACATCCACCGCCGCGTGCACCAGGGTCTCGTCCATCGGCACCCAGCCGTCCCCGAATCGCCTGATGCCGGATTTGTCCCCCAGCGCCTCGCGCACTGCCTGCCCGAGCACGATGGCGACGTCCTCGACGGTGTGGTGGGCGTCGATGTCGACATCGCCGGTGGCGCGCACGACCAGGTCGAACGTCGCGTGCTTGCCCAGCGAGGTGAGCATGTGGTCGAAGAACGCAACGCCGGTATTCACCTCGGTGGTCCCGGTACCGTCGAGATCGAGCTCGACCAGCACCGAGGACTCCTTGGTCACCCGCTCGATCCGGGCCGTGCGGCTCATGGTGCCTCCAAGGGCTGTGTCAATGGTTCGACCCTGCCAGCAGGTCTCAGCACAGCCGCGCTCGCGGCCAGGAACGAATCATTCTCCGCTGGGGTGCCCACGGTGACCCGCAGGTAACCCGCGATCCCCACGTCCCGGATCAGCACGCCGTGTTCCAGGTAGCGCCGCCACCCGGCAGGCGCATCGGCGAACCGGCCGAACAGGATGAAGTTGGCGTCCGACGGCACCACCTGGGCGCCCAGGTCGCGCAACGCGGAGATCACCCGCTCCCGCTCACGCACCAAATGCGCCACCGACGCCAGGGTGGCCGATCCGTGGCGCAGCGCGGCCCGGGCAGCCGCCTGGGTCAGCGCCGAGAGGTGGTAGGGCAGCCGCACCAGCAGCAGAGCGTCCACCACCGCGGGCGCGGCGGCGAGGTAACCCAGCCGCCCGCCGGCGAAGGCGAACGCCTTGCTCATCGTCCGGCAGACCACCAGCCGGTCCGGGAACTGCCCGAGCAGCCCGACGGCGCTGCGCGCAGCGCTGAACTCGCCGTAGGCCTCGTCCACCACGACGATGCCCGGCGCCGCGGCCAGCACCGCCGCCAGGTCGGCCGGCGGGATCGACTGGCCGGTGGGGTTGTTGGGGCTGGTGACAAACAGCACGTCGGGCCGGTGCTCCTCGATGGCGGTCACCGCGGCTGCCGGGTCTAGGGAGAAGTCCGCCCGCCGTGGCGCCGGGATCCACTCGGTGCGGGTGCCTGCGGAGATGATCGGATGCATCGAGTAGGACGGGGTGAAGCCCAGCGCGCTGCGGCCGGGCCCGCCGAAGGCCTGCAGCAGCTGCTGGATGATCTCGTTGGAGCCGTTGGCGGCCCACATGTTCGCCTCGGTCAACGGCACCCCGGTACGCCCGGTGAGGTAGCCGGCGAGGTCGGTGCGCAGCGCGACGGCGTCCCGGTCGGGGTAGCGGTGCAAGTCACGAGCCGCCTGCTGCACCGCGGCGGCGATGTCGGCGACTAGGGCAGGCGGCGGCGGGTAGGGGTTCTCGTTGGTGTTCAACCGCACCGCCACGTCGAGCTGCGGTGCACCGTACGGACTGCGCCCCCGCAGGTCATCACGCAGCGGAAGCTCCCCAAGCGTCACCCCACACCCAACACCGTCGGGCTGTCCCCGATATGGAGCCTTATCGGGGCTATTGACGGTCCGATAACCCCGATAAGGCTCCATGTCGGGAGGGCGCAGCGCTGTCACGGCGCGGTCCGGCGGAACCGGGCGGTGATCGCTTGGCCGTGCGCTGGGAGGTCTTCGGCTTCCGCGAGCGCGACGACGTGGTCAGCGACCTTCACCAGCGCATCCTCGTCATATTCGATGAGCTGAACGCCGCGCAGGAAGCTCTGTACGGACAGTCCCGAGGAGTGCCGGGCGCAGCCTCCGGTGGGCAGCACGTGGTTGGAGCCGGCGCAGTAGTCGCCCAGCGAGACCGGCGCATAGGTGCCGACGAAGATCGCCCCGGCGTTGCGCACCCGGCGTGCTGTTGCGGCCGCGTCGGCCGTGTGGATCTCCAGGTGCTCGGCCGCGTAGGCGTCCACCACCGTCAGCCCAGCATCCACATCGGACACCAGGACGCAGCCGGACTGCCGGCCGGTCAGCGCGGTGCGGATCCGCTCGGTGTGCTTGGTGGCCGGAACCTGCCGCTGCAGCTCGGCGTCCACGGCATCGGCCAGCGCGACCGAGTCGGTGACTAGCACGCTGGCCGCCAGGGTGTCGTGCTCGGCCTGGGAGATCAGGTCAGCGGCGACGTGCACCGGGTCGGCGGTGCCGTCGGCCAGGATGGCGATCTCGGTGGGGCCGGCCTCGGCCTCGATGCCGACCGTGCCGCGCAGGGCGCGCTTGGCTGCAGTGACGTAGACGTTGCCGGGTCCGGCGACCAGGTCCACCGGGTCAAGTGGGGCTCCGTCAGTGTCCGTGCCGCCGTAGCCGAGCAGCGCGACGGCCTGCGCTCCCCCGGCCGCCCACACCTCGTCGACCCCGAGCAGGGCGGCTGCGGCAAGCACGGTGGGGTGCGGCAGGCCACCGTGGGCGGCCTGCGGTGGCGAGCACACCACCAGCGATGCGACCCCGGCTACCTGGGCAGGCACCACGTTCATCACGACGGTGGACGGGTAGACCGCCAACCCACGGGGCGCATAGAGCCCGACCCGTTCCACCGGCACCCACCGCTGCGTGACGGTGCCGCCGGGCACCACCTGGGTGATCGTCTCGGTGCGTCGCTGGTCGGCGTGCGCCCGGCGCACCCGGGAGATGGACTCCTCCAGGGCGGCGCGCACCGCCGGGTCCAGCTGCGCCAGCGAGGTGCGCAACGCGTCGGCCGGCACCCGGACGGCGGCCGGTCGTACCCCGTCGAACCATTCGGTGAACTCCAGCACCGCCGAAACGCCCCGGTCACGCACCGCCTCGATGACCGGCGCCACCAGATGAGCCACCGCATCGACGTCCACCTCGGCCCGCGGCAGCAGGCCGCGCAGCGAGGCACGGGCAGGAAGGCGACCGCGCAGGTCCGTGCGGCTGAGCATGCGAGTCCTCTCGATCTGGGTGCTCCCACTAGGGTAAAGCCCGCTCTCCCCCACCGCCGCTGCGCATTGAGCGGGCTCAGCGGGGTATCGCGCCTCGAAATAGCCACGCTCAGCCCGCTGAATGCGCCGAAGGGGTGCCGCTCGGAATGTCTGTGCGTCGGGTTGTCTTGATCGTTTTGGTGGGGGTGCTTGCGGTGGTTGTGCCGCTTGCCGCGAGTGCCGCACCGCCGCCGCCGGACGAGCCGGTCACGGCCTACCGGGTGCAGGGGATGGACAGCCCAGCGGCCCGCACCACGGTGCTACACCAGGGCGTGGACGTGCTCGGCGGCGGGCGTGACTACCTGGAGATCCGCGCTTCGCTTGCACAGGCCGAGCGGTTGCGGGCGGGCGGGCTACGGCTGCTCCCGCTCCCGGCGCTGGTACCGGTGCCGGGGGTGGTGGCGCCCGGCACGTTCCCGATCGGGTACCAGGGCTACCACACCTACGACAAACTCACCGCCGAGCTGAACTCGATCGCCACCGCGCGCCCCGACCAGGTCGCAGTATCCAGCTACGGCCGGTCGGTCGAGGGTCGCCCGCTCCCGCTGGTGAAGATCAGCGACGCGGTGCGAGCTGACCAGCGCAAGCCCGAGGTGCTGTTCAGCTGCGCGCAGCACGCCCGTGAGCACCTCACGGTCCAGATGTGCCTGCATATCGTGCGGCGGCTGGCGCAGGGCTATGGCACCGATCCGGCCATCACCCAGCTGGTGAAGTCCCGGGAGATCTGGGTGATGCCGATGGCCAACCCGGACGGTGTCGAATACGACATCTCCACCGGCCTTTTCGCACTGTGGCGCAAGAACCGTCAGCCGACCCCGGAGAACACCGATACCGGCACCGACCTCAACCGGAACTGGGGCACCCGGTGGGGCTGCTGCGGTGGGTCGAGCAGCGACCCCGGCAGTGACACCTACCACGGCATTGCCCCGTTCTCCACACCAGAAACCGCGCAGCTCCGGGACTGGGTGAACAGCCGGGTGATCGGCGGCGTGCAGCAGATCACCGCACACATCGACTTCCACAGCTACTCCGAGCTGGTGCTCTGGCCCTACGGTTTCACCACCGACGACACCGGCCCCGGTTTGACCGCCTCCGACGCGGCGACCTTCCGCCGGCTGGGTGAGGCGATGGCAGCCACCAACGGCTACACCGCACAGCAATCCAGCGATCTTTACATCACCGACGGCACGGTGGGCGACTGGATGTGGGCACAACACCGCATCTGGTCCTATACCTTCGAGATGTACCCGACCAGCCAAGCGCAAGGCGGCTTCTACCCACCGGAGACGGAGATCAAGCGCGAGGTGGAGCGCAATGACGCCGCGGTGGACCTGTTGCTGGGCTACGCGGACTGCGTCCCCCGGATCATCGGGGCCGGCTGCACTGAGCACTGAGGCGGCTGTGGGCCGATCATCTCGACCGATCGTTTCCATGCCCGAGCTCATCCCGTTTGATCCACGGGCGCGAAAGGCGCTGGAACTCACCTTCCGGGAGGCCCTGCGGATGGGCCATAACTACATCGGGACCGAGCACATCCAGCTCGCGTTGGCTCGGTCGTGCAGCCTCCAGATCAGCGGATGCCGACGTTCGGCCGCTACCAGTGCACCGGTGTCGTAGAGCAGACCAGGCATCAGCTTGCAGCTCGGTGCTCACCGCCACCGGCATCGGCGAGCACCCGGGCCACCCAGACGTCCTGATCCTCGGTAGCAGTGATCGCGCCGTTCTCGGCGACGAAGCGATTGACCTCCTGCCCGCTCCCGGGGATGGTCACGGGGTGGCTACTCGCATGGCGAACCAGTTCTTCACCGGGCTGGACGAACTCCGATATGAACCCACAGCGAAGCGGGTCCGCGCGGTGCTGGGCTGCGAGGTGGCGCTCGACTCCACCCGGGCACTTCTCGTGTGGGAACCGCGTCGCGTCGTCCCGCAGTACGCGGTCCCCCTCGGCGACATGGTGGTGGAGCTCGTACCAGCGGGTTCGCCAGCGCCTGCGACGGACGCCGACCCAGTCCGTCTCGGCGCCGGTGGGCCACTCGTGCTCACCCCGGACAACAGCTTTGGCGCGCACACCTGCGGTGGCGAGATCCTCACCGTCCGCCTTGCGAACGAAGAGCGGCCAGGTGCGGCGTTCGAGCCGGCAGATCCTGATCTCGCCGGATACGTGTTCCTCGACTTCGCCGCATTCGATGGCTGGTTCGAGGAGGAGGAGCCCGTCGTCTCCCACCCGCACGACCCGTTCACCCGCATCGATGTGCGCCGCAGCGCCCGGCACGTACGGATCGAACTCGACGGCCACGTGCTCGCCGACAGCCGACGTCCGAGCCTGCTGTTCGAGACCTACCTGCCGGTCCGGTACTACCTGCCGCGCGATGATGTCGACATGAACCTGCTGCGTCCCACTGACACCAGCACCACCTGCTCTTACAAGGGCACCGCGTCGTACTGGTCGCTGGAGCTGCCGGAGAAAGCCGTCGACGACGTCGCATGGAGCTACCCTCGGCCGCTGTCCGACGCCGCCGAGGTCGTCGACATGCTGTGCTTCTTCAACGAGCGGGTGGACGTCGTCATCGATGGTGTCCGGCAGGAACGACCCCAGAGCCCATGGTCATGAGCCGCAGCGACGCGTCGGGAGAGGATGGATTATGCCCCAGGACAGGGCGCGTGAGCTGATCGATCGGGCGCCGAGCTATGAGTTCCGGTCGGCCGGCAAGCTCTGCACAGCGTGTGGCGCGATAGTCGGAAACGTGTCCGGTGACGACCAGGTGCACGAGCAATGGCACGAGGCCCTCGCGGTGCTGCTGGGCGACGTCCTTCCCCGCTAGCAGGTGGGCGCTCCTTAGCGCGCCTCACCAGGACTCAGCCCGTGCGGAGGGATGCCCCAGCTGTGCGCTGAAGGAGGCAACGTGACAGTCGCAAGCAAGATCAAAGACCGTGACCCTGACCGGTGAGCTCGGCGAACTGTGTCTGCGTCGGGTCGAGGGCCGCTGACTGCTGGCGTTTTTCGATGCGGGCGGCTACCGCATCGATGTCCTGAGTCTGGAGTCACCGACGGCGAACATGTACGAGGCAGCGAAAGACGCTGGTGCACGGCACCTCGTGGGACGCCGAGAACCACGCCCAGGGGCGGGTGGCTCAGCTCTATGGTGGCTACCTCGTGCCCGGGTCGACACTCGACGACCTGCACCTTGTCGTCAGCCAGTGGAACACCGCAACGAACTGGCCGTACCGGGCCATGCAGTTCCACGCGAACGTCACCGACTGAACTGGATCAGCTCTTGACCGGCGCCGCTCACGACGCGCACCATCCCCGCGCTTAGGTGTCAGTCTGGGTGGGCTGATGCTTCTCGTTGCCGGCTGCGGGTTCGTTGGGGGTGGCCCGGGAGGTGATCTGGCGGATGCCGTCGGCCTTTGATGCGTCGGTGACTGCCTCCGCGGCGGCTTGGGCGGCCTGCGCGGCCTCCTGAGCGGCGCGCGCCGAGGACTCGTCGAAGGAGTCAGCCTCGCGGGTGGCCGCAGATTGGGGTAGTGCCTCGGTGAAGGCGCGAGACACGCCTTGGAGCGCGGAGGTGACCTCGCTGGGGATCACCCAGAACGTGTTGCCCTGGCCCTTGGCGAGCTCCGGCAGCACCTGCAGATACTGGTAGGCGAGCAGCTTGGGGTCCGGGTCGTTGCGGTGTACGGCCTGGAACACCTGATCGATCGCGCGGGACTGGCCTTCGGCCTTGAGGATCGCGGCGGTCCGGTCGCCCTCGGCGCGCAGGATCGCGCCCTGCTTGTCACCCTCGGCAGTGAGGATCTGGGACTGGCGCTGGCCCTCGGCGGACAGGATGGCGGCGCGCTTGTCGCGCTCGGCCCGCATCTGCTTCTCCATCGCGTCCTTGATGCTCTTCGGCGGGTCGATGGCCTTGATCTCTACCCGGTTGACCCGCAGACCCCACCTGCCGGTGGCGTCGTCGAGCACGCCGCGGAGCTGGCTGTTGATGCTGTCGCGGGAGGTGAGCGTCATCTCCAGGTCCATCGACCCGACAACGTTGCGCAGCGTCGTGACGGTGAGCTGCTCGACGGCTTGGAGGTAGCTGGCGATCTCGTAGGCGGCCGATCGCGGATCGGTCACCTGGAAATACAGCACGGTGTCGATCTCGACGACCAGGTTGTCCTCGGTGATGACCGGCTGCGGTTGGAACGACACCACCTGCTCGCGCAGGTCGATCGTCGGGTAGACCCGGTCGATGTAGGGGATGACAAAGCTCAGGCCGGGCTTCAGCGTGCGGTGATACCGGCCGAGCCGTTCCACGTTGCGCGCTCGCGCCTGGGGCACGATCCGCACCGCCCGCGCCACGGTGAAGACGGCGAGCAGCGCGATGAGCAGCGCCGCGATCAGCAAAGACGAAACTTCCATGATCAGTCCCGTGGGTAGACAACAGCAGTGGCACCGTCGATCTGGATGACATCAACGGTCGTTCCAGCGGGAATCACCAGGCTCTGGTCCAAGGCGCGCGCGGTCCACACCTCACCGCCGATGCGCACTGTGCCCTCCCGGCCCGCTATCTCGCGGACCACGTACCCCGTCCTACCGGCCAGCGCGTCCACGCCGAAGCGTTGAAGCTGCGGCTGGAGCATGTGCCGCGCAGCGATGGGCCGCAGGACCACAATGCCGGCCACCGAAGCGATGGCGAACACCAGGAATTGCAGGGGCACCGGCAGCCCGATCGCCGCGAAGCCCGATGTGATCACGGCGGCCACGCTGAGCAGCCCCAACGCGGCGGTCAGAGTGAAAATCTCAGCCACGCCCAGCAGTACCGCGATGATCAACCAGATGACCCATACATCCACAACGTCGATCCTCCTGAACCGCGGTGACGAGACCCCCACGGCGCGTAGGTAGCCGGAAGGCTCGACCGGGCGCGCCCCACCCTTTCCCCGACAGCTCCTTTCGATGATACCTCTCAAGCTCCCTTATATCTGATTTTCAACCGTTTTGACCGGCTTGGCGATGAGGGCGTGGCACATCACATGATAATATCAATCTATGCTACGGATAGTGTCCGTGTTATACGAAGATTGTATCAGTTAACCAAGCCAGGTGAGCCGTGATCTACCAGACGCCGCCGCTGGGGCCTGAGGAGGAAGCCGCCCTCAGAGCGATCGATCGCATCCGCAAACAACTGCGGTTCAGCACTGCGAAGCCCCACCGCGGGGTGGGCTCCGTGCAGCGCGTCCTTGCGGCCCGCGCGATCCAGGGGTCCAACAGCATCGAGGGCTACAACGTCTCCGTCGAAGATGCCGTCGCCGCGATCGAGGGCGAGGAACTGACCGATCCCTCCGGACTCAACAGCCAAGCAGTCTCCGGGTACCGCCGTGCCATGACCTACGTCACCGGCCTGGCCACAGACGACCATTTCGAGTACAGCACGGCTTTGCTGCGCGGCCTGCATTTCATGATGACGGAGTATTCGCTTGACGCCTGGCCCGGACGGTGGCGCCCCGGACCGATCTGGATCCGGAACGGCACCACCGACGAGCTTGTATACGAAGCCCCGGAGCATGATGCCGTACCAGACCTGGTCCAGGAGCTGGTGACGGAGTTGGAGCTTGACGGCGCCACGCCGGCGATTGTGCGGGGTGCTATGGCCCACCTCAACCTCGCCATGATCCATCCCTTTCGTGACGGCAACGGTCGGATGTCTCGATGCCTCCAGACTCTCGTGATGGCCCGCGAGCGGATTCTGGCTCCGGAGCTCAGCAGCATCGAGGAGTACTTGGGACGGAACACGGCGGCCTACTACCGGATCTTGGCGCAGGTCGGGGAGGGTGCCTGGAACCCGTCGAACGACGCCCGCCCTTGGGTGCGGTTCTGCCTGGAAGCCCACTATGTCCAAGCCGAGAGCGTGCTCCGGCGCATCCGGGAGTCCGGTGCGGTGTGGATCAAGGTCGAGCGGCTCCGGCACGACAACCGGCTGCCGGCGCGGGCGATGGCCGCGATCTTCGACGCGGCGATCGGGCTCAGAGTGCGCAACTCCAGCTACCGGGCGCTGCTCCGGGACTGGGGCGAGGAAATCTCGCACCAGGTCGCCACCACTGATCTCCGAGCGATGGTCAATGCCGGCCTGCTGCGCGCGCATGGGCGCAATCGCGGTGCGTACTACGATGCCGCCGACCCGTTACGCTCCATCAGAATCCAAGCCCGCAGCTCCCGCCGCCCGATCGACACGTCAACGCTGTTCAACCCGGCACCCCGGTAGCCGCCGTTCGGAGCCGAATGGCGATCGCTGAGGCCCCGGAACCGCGATTCGGCTCCGAATGGCGCCTACAAAGGACGCGACAGATCCAGCCCGAGGTCGAGGGCTGGGGTTGAGTGGGTGAGGGCGCCGACCGCTAGGTAGCGGACGCCGGTGGCGGCGTAGGCCCGTGCTACGTCCAGGGTCAGGCCGCCGGAAACCTCCAGCTCGGTACCCGAGCCCGCGGCACGGCGCACCGCCTCGGCGCATTGCGCAACCGTCATGTTGTCCAGCAGTACCAGCGACACCCCAGCGGCCAGTGCCTCGTCCAGCTCGTCGAGAGTGCCGACCTCCACCTCGCAGGTCAGTTGGGGGGCATGTGCCCGGACGGCCCCAATGGCCGCGGTCACCGAACCGGCGGCGGCCACGTGGTTGTCCTTGACCAGTACCGCATCCCCGAGACCCATCCGGTGGTTGACCCCGCCGCCGCAGCGCACCGCGTACTTCTGCAATGCTCGCAGCCCCGGGAGGGTCTTGCGGGAGTCCCGGATCGATGCGCTGGTGCCGGCCACCGCGTCCACCCAGGCCGCGGTGGCGGTGGCCACTCCGGATAGGTGGCACAGCAGGTTGAGCGCGGTTCGCTCGGCGGTGAGCAGGCCGGCCACCGGGGCGCGCACGGCCAGTGCCACGTCCCCGGCGGCCAGCCGGTCGCCGTCCCGACGCCGGTCGATGATCTCGTACCAGCCAGCCCCGAGTACCGCGTCGAGCACCGCGAGGAACACCGGCAACCCGGCCAGCGTGCCGGGCTGCCGCGCCGAGACGGCGGCTGCCGCCACAGCCCCGGTGGGCACGCAGGCCGCGGTGGTGGCGTCGGGACCGAAGCGCAGATCCTCCTCCAGCGCGGTGCGGATGACCCGGTGGACGTCGTCAACGTCCAGACCCGCGGCGGACAAAGCTGCCGCGACCGGAGTCACGCCACCCCTCCCACCAGCATCGGCTGGGCGACAACCGGGGCGCCGGCGTCGTCGAGCACCACGGTGAGGCTGTGCCGCCAGCGCGCCGCGGTGCGCGGGTAATCGGTACGGACGTGGCAGCCCCGGGTCTCGGTGCGGGTCATCGCGGCGGCCAGCAGCGCGGCCGCGACCAGGGTGAGCCCGGCGTCCTCGGCGTCCCGGGCGGTCTGTACCGGCCGCCGCGTGGTGGCGCCCACGACCGCCGAGGCAGCGGCCAGCCCAGCGGCGTCGCGCCCGATACCGGCGTGCGCGCTCATCGCCCGCTGCAGCGTGTCGCGATCAGCCACCGGGCGCACCTCGCAGGGCGGCAGTGGCGGGCCGGGGCGGGCCGGCAACGCGAGGTCGGCGGCCACTGCCTCCGCTGCCCTGGCTCCCACCACCAGCCCTTCCAGCAGGCTGTTGGAGGCCAGCCGGTTCGCGCCGTGCAGGCCGGTCCGGGCCACCTCCCCTGCGGCGTAGAGCCCGGGCACCGTGGTCCGGCCGCGGGTGTCGGTGACCACGCCACCGCACTGGTAGTGCGCGGCCGGGGCCACCGGAATCGGGGTTCGGCCGGGATCGACACCGATCGCCGTGCAGGCCGCGTGCACCGTCGGGAAGCGACGGCGGAACTCCGCGCCACCGAGGTGGGTGGCGTCCAGCAGCACATGGTCGGTACCCGTCGCGGCCATCCGGCTGGTGATCGCGGCGGCCACCACATCCCGCGGCGCGAGCGCACCGAGGGGGTGCGCGCCGGTCATCACCGGGGCTCCGGTGGTGTCCAGTAACACCGCACCGGCGCCCCGGATCGCCTCGGTGACCAGGGGCTGGCGGCCTCGCGAGCCCGGGCCGAGGTACAGCGCTGTCGGGTGGAACTGCACGAACTCCAGGTCGGCGGTCAGCGCCCCGGCCCGCAGCGCCAGCGCCAGCCCGTCTCCGGTGGCGACCTCTGGGTTGGTGCTGGCGGCGTAGAGCTGGCCCAGCCCTCCGGTGGCGAGCAACACGGCCCGGGCACGCAACACACCGCAACCGTCGCCGTCGCGCAGCAGCGCCAGCCCGGCCACCCGGCCGGCGTCATCGCGCAGTACCTCAGTGACCGGCTGACCCTCCAGCAGCGGCAGTTGCCCGTTGCGGGCGACGCCGACCAGAACCCGCTCGATCTCGACTCCAGTAGCGTCACCGCCGGCGTGGATCACCCGGAAGGCCCGGTGCCCGCCCTCCTGGGTGCGTTCCAAGTCCCCAGCGCTGCCGTCGAACCCAACGCTGCCGTCGAACACAGCGCCGCGGGCCCGCAGCACGCTGACCGCGGCCGGCCCGGCGGTCAGGATCGCCCGGGCGGCGGCCTCGTCGCACAGCCCGGCACCGGCTGCCAGGGTATCGGCGACATGCGCGTCAACGCTGTCGCCGGTAGCCGGCAGCACCACCGCGACACCGCCCTGTGCCCACCGGGTATTGCCGTCTTCGACCGTCGTCTTGGTCACGACCACCACCCGCAGGCCGAGCTCGGCGGCGCGCAATGCGGCGGTCAGCCCAGCGACGCCGGTGCCGACCACCGCAAGATCCGCGGTGACCTCCCAGGGGGTGGTCACTCGCCGCCGCCCGGCCGGCCGATGGCGATCATGCGCTGGACGGCGCCACGGGCCCGCTCGGCGATCTCAACAGGAACGTGCACTTCGTCGGTGCCCTCGCGCAGCGAGCGCAGCAGCGCCGCCGGGGTGATCATCTTCATGTACCGGCAGGAGGCCCGGTCGTTCACCGCGCGGAAATCGATCTCGGGAGCGGCGCGCCGCAACTGGTGCAGCATGCCGACCTCAGTGGCGACCAGTACCTGGCGGGCATCGGTTGCGCGGGCGGCATCAAGCATCCCGCCGGTGGACAGGATCCGGACCCGCCCGGCGGGTACCGCACCCTCGCCGGCCAGGTACAGGGCACTGGTGGCGCAGCCACATTCCGGATGGATGTACAGCTCGGCATCGGGTGCGGCAGCCGCCTTCGCAGCCAGCTCGGTGCCGTTGATCCCGGCGTGCACGTGACACTCCCCGGCCCAGATGTGCAGGTTCGCGCGGCCGGTCACGCGCTGGACGTGCGCGCCGAGGAACTGATCGGGCAGGAACAGCACCGCACGGTCGGCCGGGATCGAGTCCACCACCGCGACGGCATTGGACGAGGTGCAGCAGATGTCGGTCTCGGCCTTCACCTCAGCGGTGGTGTTCACATAGGACACCACGACCGCGCCGGGGTGCTCGCCCTTCCAGTCCCGCAGCTGCTCGGCATTGATCGAGTCGGCCAGCGAGCAACCCGCCCGCGCGTCCGGGATGAGGACCGTCTTGCCCGGTGCGAGGATCTTCGCCGTCTCGGCCATGAAGTGCACGCCGCAGAAGACGATCGTGCGCGCTGCCGATTCCGCCGCGATACGGGACAGAGCCAACGAATCCCCGACGTAGTCAGCGATGTCCTGGACCTCGGGCACCTGGTAGTTGTGCGCGAGCAGCACCGCGTCGCGCTGCCGGGCGAGCTCGCGCACTTCCTCCGACCAGGCCCGATCCGGCACCGGCCCGGGGTGGCCGGCGCGGGTCCGCTCCGGTACGGCAGTAGCGGCCATGTCTCCTCCTTCGTTGCTAACACCCGCGCTGGCCCTCGCCCGAGTTTTCGCCTTACAATCGGAAACCGTGAATGATAACAGCGTCGGGCTCGCAGTGCACGAGGTTCTCGCTGCGGTGCTACAGGTCCGCGAGGGTCAGTTGCAGGTGCTGTTGTGGCAACGCGGCATCGAGCCCGACGCCGGACGCTGGGCGCTGCCGGGTGGCCGGCTCGGCGACTGCGAGGACGTGCAGGCCTCGGTACTGCGCCAGCTCGCCGAGAAGGTGGACCTGCGCGAGGTGGCGCACGTGGAGCAGCTGGAGGTGTTCAGCGCGCCGGACCGGATGCCGCTGCGGCGCACCGTGGCCACCGCGTTCCTCGGGCTGGTGCCCTGCGTGGCCGATCCCGAGCTGCCGCCCGATACGGCATGGCACCCCGTGGCGGATGCCCTGCGAGGGTCGCCGTGCACGGCCTTCGACCACGGCCCGATCGTGCGGCGCGCCCGGGATCGGCTGCGCGCCAAGCTTTCCTACACCAATCTCGGGTTCGCGCTGGCGCCACCGGCGTTCACCGTCTCGGCGCTTCGTGAGCTCTACTCCGCCGCGCTGGGTCACCGGGTGTCGGCGACCAACCTGCAGCGAGTGCTGGCCCGGCGAGGGGTGCTGTTCTCCACCGGCGACACGGCCGCACCAGGACCGTCGGGCGGCCGGCCCGCTGCGCTGTACCGCTTCGCCGAGCGCGACATGCGGGTCACCGACCCATTCGCGGTATTGCGACCACCAGAATCGCGGCACCCGGTGGAACACCCTGGCTCGTACGCACTTACCCAACCAGCGGATCCCGGCCCAGCGCCGTAACGTTATGTCGTGGCCGAGACACTCCCGCTGTTCCCGCTGGGTACTGTGCTACTGCCCGGGGCATCGCTTCCGCTGCACATCTTCGAGCCCCGTTACCGCCAGCTGACCATCGACTTGGTGACCGGAGCCGTACCCGGCCGCAGCTTCGGCGTGATCGCGGTCAAGCAGGATCTGGACTCGGTGGAAAAGACGCACGGGATCGGATGCAGTGCGGTGCTGCGGGAGGCGCGCCGGCTGCCCGACGGTCGCTTCGACATCGTCACCCGCGGCGGGAAGCGGTTCCGGCTACTCGACATCGACGAGACGGCGGCGCCCTACCTGGTCGGCAATGTCGAGTGGGTACCTGATGACGACCCGCCAGATGACGACGTGATGCTGCTCCCGATGCTGGCCAGCTCGGCTCGGGAAGCCCACCGGCGGTACTGCGCCGCTGCGTGGCAGTACGGGGACTGGGACGAGCCCGCCGACGACGTAGACGCCGGAGCGCTTTCGCATCTGCTCGCCGCGGACTGCCTGCTCACCCTGGAGGACCGGCAGGCCTTACTCGAGGAATGCGATCCGGCCGATCGGCTGCGCCTGGTGCGCACCTTGCTGGTCCGCGAGGCAGCGTTTCTGCGGACCCTGCACGCAGTGCCGGTCCCGCTGAGCCAGTTCGCCGTGCAGCCCAGTCGCAACTGACCCGTGAGTGCGGATCAGTGTTATAGCACTCAATGGCACTCACGGCCCAGGTCGTCGGAGCCGTTCCAGGCGGTCGCGATGCAGTAGACGACGGCCGCCCCGAAGGGCTGCGCGATCACCACCCAGCTCGACTCGAGCACAGGAGCGCGCGGGAACGCCAGGCCGGTGCTGGCCAGATCGGGGTAGCGAGCTGAGGCCAGCCACAGCCCGACGCGCATCGCGAGCCACGCCGCGATCAGCGAGCCGAGCACCGCGGCGGCCAGCACCACCGGGCCCCGCCGCTGCCGCAGCAGCCAGAGCGCCGCACCGGTGAGCACCCCGGCGGCCAGCCCGAGCAGCAGGAATATGGCCATGTCGTCGAAACGATGCTCGCTCTGCCCGGCGAGGGGCAGCACGCCACCCGGCCCGGTCGCGCGGGCGGAGAACCTGACGAACTCCGGGGGCGCGAGCTGGGACCACAGCCAGCCCAGCAGCAGGCCCGACGCGGCCACCGCGCACAACACGAGCAGCGCGGGCACTAGGTCGGCGCGGACGACCACACCGGGCTGAGACGGTGCGCAACGGTCACCCGACTCGGGAGCCGCCGACGCCCGCCGGGCAGCGGTCATACCCGCCTCTGAGCGCGGTCAACCCCGCCGTGTGCGCTGCACCGCGCCGACCAACTCGACGGCGTCACCTGCACCACCATCCGGCGCGCGCACTGCGGGCAGAAGCGGGGCGGGTCGTAGCCGGCCCGGGCGTGGCAACCAGCGTGGTCACCGTCGCCCTCGGGACGGCCGCAGCGCATGCAGTAAGTCACCGGGAAACCCCTAGAGCGTCTCGTTCAGTGCCTTGATCGGCATGCGCAGCTCGGTGAGCATCTCCAGGTCCGCCTGCGCGGGCCGACCGAGATTGGTCAGGTAGTTGCCCACGATGATCGCGTTGATACCGCCGAGCATGCCACGTTCGGCGCCTAGATCTCCAAGGGTGAGCTCACGGCCACCGGCAAAGCGCAGCACCGTGCGAGGCAGCGCCAGCCGGAAGGCCGCGACGGTCCGCAGCGCATCGGTGCCCTCGACCACGTGGTAGTTCTCGTACGGGGTGCCGGGCTGCGGGATGAGGAAGTTCATCGGCACCTCGTCTGGGGCCAGCGACGCGAGCTGCGCGGCGAACTCGGCGCGCTGCGCCACCGTCTCCCCCAGGCCGATGATGCCGCCGCAGCAGACCTCCATCCCGGCGTCGCGCACCATCCGCAGTGTCTCGAAACGCTCCTCCCAGGTGTGTGTGGTCACCACGGTCGGGAAATGCGAGCGGGCGGTCTCCAGGTTGTGGTTGTAGCGGTGCACGCCGATCCCGGCTAGCTCGTCGACCTGTTGCTGGGTGAGCATCCCCAGCGAGCAGGCGACGTTGATCTGCGCGGTCTCCGGTTCCGCGCGGATCGCCTCGATGCCCGCCTTCACCTGGGACATCAGCCGGCGGTCCGGCCCGCGCACCGCGGCGACGATGCAGAACTCGGTCGCCCCGGTGGCGGCAGTCTGCTTGGCAGCCTCGACCAGACCCGGGATGTCCAGCCACACCGCCCGCACCGGCGAGTTGAACTGGCCGGACTGCGAGCAAAAGTGGCAGTCCTCCGGGCAGCCCCCGGTCTTGACGCTGACGATGCCCTCGACCTCGACTTCCGGGCCACACCAGCGCATCCGCACCTCGTGCGCCAGCGCGAGCAGCTCCTCCAACCGGTCGTCGGGTAGCTCCAGCACCGCGAGGACCTGCTGCTCCGAGAGTCCTTCGCCACGCTCAAGTACCTGCTCGCGGGCGACGGCCAGCACGTCAGCCTGCGTCCGGGTCACGGGCTGCTCCTCTCGACGACGGGGCTGCCCGGCCAGTCTGCCGCACCGGTCCGTCCCAGCTAGTCGTCTGGGGCGTCCCTGATGTCCTCGAACCAGTAGGCGATGTCGCCCATCTTGGAGCTCACGACGTCGGCCTGCGCGGGTGAGATCACGATGTGCCTGCCCTCCGAGTCGGTGATCGTCACCTCCGGCATACGCAGGGTGATCGTGACTGGCCCCTTCCCGTTATGGGCCGGGATCTCCCAGGTCTTCTCGACCACAGTCGCGTTCATGATCTTGCGCTCGATTTCTACTGGGTCGAACTTCACGGGGTCCATGCCGGAACCGTCGAGCGTTGCATGCGCTGCAAGCAATGACACGATCGAGTGATTGGATCATCGAGGTCTGCGGTGCATAGTGAGCGCTCGCACCAGAAGCGGAGGCGCCCAGGATGCCCGGCAACCCACACACCTCGATCCGATCCCGCCAGGCCGCCGCCGAACTGCGCACATTACGCGAGCAGGCAGGGCTGTCCGGCGCGGAGGTCGCCAAGCGCCTGGGCATGTCGCCCAGCAAGATCAGCCGGATCGAGACCGGCAACAGCGGCCTGCAGATCGAGGACGTCGCCGCACTGCTGGGCCTCTACCAGGTGCCCGCGTCCACCCGCGACGAGCTGCTCGACCTGGTCCGCCGCTCCGAGGAACGCGGCTGGTGGACCCGCCAGCCTGGACTGCCCCAACTGTGGCGCAGCCTCATCGACTTCGAAGCCAAAGCCACCCGAGTGCAGAACTACGAGGCGCTGGTCATGCCTGGGCTGTTGCAGACCGCGGAGTACGCGCGGGCCATCATCCAGGGCATCGCGCCCACCATCACCGAGGCCGAGCTGGACAACCTGGTGGCTGCTCGGATGGCCCGCCAGGCGGTGCTCACCCGGGCCAGCGCCCCACAGTTCTTCGCGGTGGTCGACGAGGGGGCCCTGCGCCGCCCGATCGGCGAGCCCGGGGTGATGCACCGGCAACTGCACCACTTGCTCGGCGCGGCCGAACAACCGCACGTGACACTGCGGGTGGTGCCGCTGGCGGCCGGGGCGCACGCCGGGCTGCGCGGGCCGTTCGTGATCCTGGAGTTCGCCGAGGAGCCCGCGCTGGTCTACCTGGAGAACCACGGAACCGAGCTGTTCCTGGAGGAAGAGACCGATCTAGCGGCTTATCGGGTGGCGTTGGGGAATATCCTGCATGCAGCCCTTGCACCCGCTGCAACGGCGGAGCTGATCGCCCAGATCGCCACTGAGCTCCGCTGAACCGGCGGGCCGTGCAGGGCCGCACGAGCACTGGAGAGGAGCCCGGGATGCCCACGCTGGACCTCAGCGACGCCCGCTGGCGAAAAAGCAGCCGCAGCACCGACAAAGCGAACTGCGTCGAGGTCGCCGTCACCGCCGGCGTCGTCGCAGTACGCGACTCCAAGCACCCCACCGGCGGCACCCTGATCGTCCCCACGCCCACCTGGACCGCCTTCACCACCGCCCTCAGCGACGGCCAGTTCGACTGAGCCACGACAAACCCACCGCAGCTGCCGAACCTCAGACGGCTGACCGCGTCATAGTACGGTCACGCCGGGTACGGAGGAGGTCACGCGATGGCAGGTTTCGAGCAAGCCGATGCCCAGCTGGCAGGGGTGGCGCAGCAGCAGTTCGATCTGCGGGCCGCCGTGAACGCTGGTGAGCTGTGGATCGACGCCGACGTCGCCGAACGCGCCGCCGCCCGCTGCGACCAGGCAGTCAGGGAGCTCGACGACTGGTTGGTCGGCGCGCGCGAGCTCACCGTGAAACGCAAGTTCGGCGACAACGAGGACGGCAACGCGGCCGCGGAGCGGTACGTCCAAGCCGGCCATGAGTACATCGAGTCGATGCAGAACGCCCAACGGGTCTTCGCGAACATGGCGGCCACCTTCCGGGCAGCGGGGCGGACGATCACCGACGCCGATGAGGCTGGCCAGCAGATGTTTCGCGGGAAGCCCGAATGATCCGCCGCCGCGTCGCGCTGGCAGTAGCTGCCGCGGGCCTGCTCGCTGGGTGCGGTTCCGAGGTGTCGGGGACACCGGCATCGCCTGCGGTGGCCGACGCTAGCAAGGTCGACATGTGCACCATCCTCACCGATGCGGAACTCACCGGGCTGGGCATCGCGCTGAATACCCGCAAGCAGGCGGACAGGCTGGGCTTGACCGGCTGCCAATGGCAAGGCGAGCACCTCACACTGGCCCTTAAACGGGACAAGGAGACCGTGGCCTCCTACAAGACCCGCCAGCCCGACCCAGCATTCACGACCTTCTCGGAGAACGCGGTCAATGACCGGGCCGGGGTCCGTTTCTCGGTAGATCCTGACCGCGCCGACTGCACACAACTGATCGATGGCGGATCAGTGGCACTATGGATAGCTGTGGCGCCGACGTTCAGTCTAGATGGCCCAAAAATAAATTCGTGCACCGAGTCGCTACGGATCGCGCAGATGATTGAACCTCGCTTGCCGCAAGCGGGGGAATGAACCGTGCCCACAATCGGGGCTAGCCGCAGCCGAACCCAGCAGGAGGTCGCCATCAAGGCGCTGCAGGAGCATATCCCACACCACGAGGACGAGGAGCAACGCACCGCCACGATCGAGGACGACCTCGCCCTTCTGCGCAGCGGCGACCTCGACCACCCCCACGGGACTCGGCGTGGCACTGACCCGCCTGCTCGACACCAGCATCTTAGGCGGTACTGCCCGCCTGAGCTTCAACCGCGCACCAGCGGGAGAGTCGAGCAGTGCAGCCCGCCGGGGAAGCGGGTGATCTCGGAGTAGTCGATCGGCACCGCAGTCGTCCCGCGGGATTCGAGCTCGCTGGCGATTCGCTCGTCGGTGGCGTGCAGGATGAGTTTGTCGGGGGCGAGCGCGACCGTGTTCACAGCCAGACTGCGGGTTTCCTCCTCCGTCACCTCGACAAGGTCGAAGCGGGATTCGAAGTAGGCACGGCTACCGGGGGTGAATGCCTTCGCGTTGAACAGACCGACCTGTGGTCCGGCCAGCGTGAAGTGGACGTCGAGGTGAACCGTGCCAGGGTGCGCGAACTCGATCGCCACGACACGCCGGTCGATGCCTTCGACGGCCAACGCCTTACGGAGGGATTCCACACCGTCGGCATCGGTGCTGTCACCGATGCCGACGAGCACGTCGTCATCGGTGACGATAACGTCGCCGCCTTCGATGTGACCATCGTCCAGTTCGCACACCTTGGACAAGCGCGGCAGCAGCCATGCCAGACCAGCCTGTTCCCTGCGCCGGACCGCTGTCGACGGCCGGGCGCGAAAGAACACATCATCGATCCCGAACCCCATGTCACGGGTGTAGAGCTGGATGCGGACGTCGACCGGTTCGACCCAGTGCAGGGTGACACCATGCCGCGCCAGGACAGCCACCAACCGCTCATGCTGGATGGTGGCAAGTGCTGCGTCGGGTGCCTCCACCGAGTACCGGGCGAGTACCTGCGCCATGACCTCGTCGGCTTCCGGGTCCGCCTCATCCGGTGCCTCCGCGATCAGGTCCGCCAAGGTGAACGGCTTGACCGGGCCGACCAGGACCTCGCGCAGCACAGCGATGTCGCTGGGAATTCGTACATCGATCATGGCCTCATGCATCGAGCGTTCTCCTCTCACCGCAGCGACCACCTACGATGCAGGAAACATGACAACGCCGCTTGACATCGCCCTACTCAGACTCGCTGCACAACGAATTGCCGGGCCCGGCTTTGCCACGGCGACCGCTGCCGTGCGCTGGCTCACGGCCGTGCAGGCGCAGGATTATCCGGGGGCCGTTACCTCGATCGCGCTGCGAACGGAGTCGAGAACCCGCCGTAGCGTCGAGGCGGCGCTGAACGCGGGTGAGGTCGTCAGATCGTGGCCGATGCGCGGCACCCTGCATTTCGTCGCGGCTGAGGACCTGCGATGGATGCTGGGCCTCACGACCAAACGCTTACTCGCCGCAGCGGCATCGCGACGCGCAGCACTCGGCCTGGACATGCCCACCATCGAGACGGCCAGGCAACTCGCCACGGATGCCCTGGCGGGCGGGCTGCAACTGCGCCGAAGCGCCCTGCTGGCCATCTGGGAGCAAGCCGGCCTCCTCACGGTGAAGCAGCGCAGCTACCACCTCATCTGCCATCTCGCGCAGACCGGAACGCTTTGCTACGGGCCGGTCCAAGACGGCGAGCAGTGCATCGTGCTACTCGTCTGGGTTACCAGGACCGCGGCGCGGCGCTGCCCGCCGAGTTCGCCCAGCGTGTCGTCCCCGGTAATAACGGCATGTTCCAGCCGACAGTCATCGCCGACGGCAAGGTCATCGGCACCTGGAAGCGAACCGGTCGCGGTTCCAAGCAGACCGTGCTTGCCACACCGTTCACATCATTTTCGAGCCCGGTTAAAGACGCAGTTCCACGACTGTACGACACTCTTCCGTAGGTGGCTCCCGCATGCTGACTGCCGTCGGCCCATGCGGACAACACCCTACGGTGGCGTAGAGGTGTAGAGGGTGTCGCTGGGCATGCACCCAGCTGCTGGTGTCCGACAGCGCTAACTGGTGGGGTGAGTCAACGGAAGCGGGGTTTCGTCATCAGGGCCTCGCTCTCGAGCTTGTGCACCCGCTCGTCATGGCCGATCTGCCGAAACACGTCCGCAAGTGAGCTGAAGTGGCCGCATCGCGATCCTCCCATGCCGCCCGAGCCGAACCGCCGAATCCGTTCGACCCCAACGTTGGAAGCAGGCTAACGGGTGTGCCGCAGGAGAGCGCAGCGGAGCTCTCCGCGCCGATCGCTGCGCCCGCGTCGGCCCAAGGATGTCACCGGATCAACGGGCGGGGGCGACAGCCTCGATGTTGGCGATCGTGAAGTCGCGTTGGGCGTTGCGGAGGTGGCACCAGGAGTCGAGCCATTTGCCGTAGAGCTGTTGCGGCCGGATTTCCCGGGTGCTACGGCTGCCGTTCTTGTCGCGGTAGACGATGAGCACGTCGTTGTGGTGGTCCACGGCGTCGGACAGCAGCTCCAGCTCTGCGTCGTCGAGATGACAGTTGAGCTGTGCCAGCAGGTCGAAGGTGTCCGAGTCCGCAGCGGCCCACAAGGTCTCGCCCAGTGGGTCGGTAGCCAGCCGCCGGGCCAGCTCGGTGGCGGAGAGAGCAGATCGCGGTTTCGCGATGATCGCGCGATCGAGTGCCGGCGCCTGGTGGTCTTCACGAGCTTCGACGATCACCGTGCCCTGGGCATCCTCAGCCATCGGAGACAGGCCGATTTCGCGCAGCCGTTTCAGGACCTCGTCGAGATTGTTCGGGCTGGATAGAACGGTAGGGGCGAGCTGGCTGAAATGGAGCTTGTTAAGCGATCGGGTGTGCAGGATCTCGGTGATCAGCGCGTCGTCGGCGATGACGCAGGAGCGCATGCCACGCACCCGGACCTGGCCGTGCCGGCGGGAGGCGTCGGTGATCAAGTATTCCAGTGGCTGGGGAATCGGGCGGTCCGAGATGGTGGCCAGCTCGGTGAGCAGATCCTGGGCCGTCCATCCGGCGTCGAGTGCGGCCCGGATGCTGGCCGGGCTGAACCGCCAGGTTCGGGCCGCCCCGTGGGTCTCGGCGACGGCGGAATCCTTCAACAGCCGCGCCACGGCCGCACTCGGCTGCCCGGAGACCACGGCGGTGAGATCCGACTGCAGGATCACGCTGCATGAGGCTTCGGGGAGCAGCGCTGCACACCGCCGAGCCAGCTCCTCCACCGCATCCTCCGGCGCGGACCCGGTCACGGCCAGCAGGTGCTCTCCGAGCTCGGACACCACGTCGGTGGCGATCACCCCGAGCAGTTCGGCTTCGCGGACGGCGGCGGCCACCTTGGACGCACGCCGCCCGGCGTCGTAGCCGTGCAGCGGGAAGAACCAGTCGATCTCCTTGCCCGCCGCGCGCACCGATGCACCTGAACGGGCGGCCACCAGCAGAGCGCGCCGCAGCAGCCCAGCGGCTGACACGAGCGGCAACGGGGGCGGATGTTCCTTGTCCCCTTGGGTTTCCCGGCTGGTCGGTGCGTGCTCGAGCGAGAACCATGCGTCGACCAGCGCCGACCAGCGCCGACCAGGTTGCGCGCCGCGCCATCCCGCGTAGGAGTGCGTCGGTGCGTACCCGGCGTCGGCTCGACCCAGCAGGCCAGCCGCGTACGCCACATCGATCCACAACAGAAGAACGTCGTCGGCGACCGACAGCCGCTTGGCCAGCCGGGCCCGTTCCCGCGGTCCTACCCCACCTTTCTTCAACGCCACGATCGGCGTCGCACCAGCCTCGTCAAGCAGGGTCGTCATTGCCCGAAGTGCCTCCTGGGCGGCCGCCTGGGCAGCCCGGCGCACCGCTGCTTCGTCGGCTCCGGCTGGGGGAAGGTCAGGCCGCCCGGTCAGCGTGAGCTCACGCTCGGCCAGCCAACCGGCGACCGCCACCTCCCTGGGCAGTTCAGGCTGGTGGTGGACGCGCAGCAACAGACCGGCGGCGATCAGCAACTCGGTCGGATCACGATCATCGGCACCGCGCGGCCGGGAGCGGCCGTAGCCCGAGTATCCCGGGTAGTAGTGGCCCTGATAGCCCCGCCGGAACTCCCCGAGCCGCTCCTTGGCAGCTTTCGGCAGCTCAGCGATCACTTTGGCCAGCAGGGGCAGATCCGCCATCAGCTCGGACAGCCGCGCCACCGATTCCGTCTTGCGCAGGCCGTCGGTTGCGCCACCGAACGCACCGACCGCCGCACGCAGGTCCTCGGCGAGCACCGATGGCGCGATCTTCGCCACCGGCCGGCCACCACCGATCTCAGCCAGCCAGTGCGCCGCGAGCCGTTCCGGCAGGCGAAGGACTCCGGAGCTGTCCCAGGCCAGCCCCCGCGCGCACAGCTCGGCCACTCCGGCCCGCACCAGCGGCTCCGGGGCATCCAGCAGCCGCACCAGATCAGGAACCGTCGCCGACGCACCGAGCGCGACGACAGCCTGCCCGACCATGACGGTGTCCCGGTTCACCATGCGCAACGCGCCGACCAGCGACTCCGCGCCGGCCAGCCGCTGCGCGAGCTGGCTGAAATCACGCGGCACCGGCTGCACCAGGACATCCGGACGTGCTTGGAGTAGCGCGGCCAACGAAGCCTCGCCCAAACCGGACAGGTAGTCAGCAAATGATCTTGCGCTCACGCCCGTCATTCTGCCGGTGGACCGCTCCGGGGCTCGAACCGGTGGTGCGCCGATTAGATACCCTGGTCGTTGATGGGGAAGAGGTGCTCGCGTTGCTTCGACTCGCCTCGGGCTCAGAATCGCCCAGTCCTGGGAGAGGAGCAGTCTCACCGGGCCTCATCGTATTGCTCTTGCTGCTGGTGATGGGCACGCTCGGCGCATGCTCTGCGGGTGACGAACAGGCGGTCGACGTGCCGCCAGAGACCGTCACGCAACCGGGCCGCCTGGCAATGGTCCAGACGCAGATCGCCGCCAGAGGGGTGAGCGATTCCAGGGTCCTTGATGCGATGCGCACCGTCCCGCGCCACGAATTCGTCCCGCGTGGGCAGATGGGTCGGGCATATGAGGACCGGGCGCTGCCCATCGGCGAGGGGCAGACGATCAGCCAGCCCTACATCGTCGCCCTCATGACCGAGCTGCTCGACGTGCAGGCCGGCGAGGTGATTCTCGAGATCGGTACCGGCTCCGGGTACCAGGCGGCAGTCGCCGCCGAGCTGACCGACCGTGTCTACACGGTGGAGATCCTCCCGGAGCTCGCGCAGCGCGCGGCGGGGACGCTCGATCGGCTCGGCTATGCGCACGTCCGGAGCAAGAACGCGGACGGGTATTTCGGCTGGGCGGAGCACGGCCCCTACGACGGCATCATCGTCACTGCGGCCCCCGACCACATCCCCGCCCCGCTGGTAGCGCAGCTGAGAGAAGGTGGCCGCATGGTGATCCCGGTCGGTCCGCCGGGGAGCTACCAGACGCTGTGGCGGCTTACCAAGGAGCAGGGCAAGGTGGTCTCCGAGAACATCACCGACGTGGCGTTCGTTCCGCTGACGCGAGAGCCGTGACGGCTGTGTCCGTCTCGGTGGCGCCGATCTGCGGACCGCTGCGGGCAGCCAGCAAGGCGACCGCGTAGGCCAGTGCAGCACAACCGAACACGACCTCGAAGCCCCAAGACAGGGCGATCATCGCCGCCAGGATGGCACTCACCACGGACGTGAACCCGTTCACCCCCCAGGCCAGCGGCAACCTGCTGGGTCGGGCGGCGCCGAGCGACGCCAGACCCCGGGGGAAGCCGATCCCCATCAGGAATCCGAGCGGGGCGAGCACCAGCAGCGTGATCCCGATGCGCACCCCCAGGCCCCAACCGAGAGACGCCGGAAGAACTGCCGATAACACCACCGGGTACAGCGCCACGGCCGCCACAAGCGCGGCCAGCGCGCCGCGCCAGGGTATCCGGGCCGACACCATGCTCCCGAGGCCCGAGAAGGCCAGCAATCCGAAGACCACGATGGCGAACGACCGGGCGGGATGGTCCAACAACAGCACGAAGCGCTGCACGAGGGCCACCTCGACGAGGAGAAATCCGAGCCCCAGTGCCGCGAAGTACACCATGGGCGGGGCCCGGCTGTTGCGCTGCGCTCGGTCCGGATCTCGCCGGCTAATGGCGACGGCCGGCACGAGAAGCAATGCCAGCGACAGTCCCGTTGTCAGCACGAGCAGTGCCACGAGGATGAGATACCCGCTTCCCCCAAACGGCTGCCAGGTCCTGCCGAGCAGGGCGATGACAGTCGGCGTCTGCTCCCACTTGAAGAAGTGAAAGAAGAACGGCCGGGTGTCGCGCGGTGGCGCCACGTCATACTCATATCGGTCATAAAGGGTCTGCTCGTCCGACAGAAGCTGCTGGAAAGACTCGTGGTAGCGATCCTGGCGCAGCACGTTGGCGACGTTCGCTTCCCCGGGTTGGATTCCCGGATACCAGACGGTGTCGAACTGGCGCTCCCGGACGAAGCCCTTCGCCAATTCGATCTCCGATCGGGTGAACGGTTCCTTCTTCGCCAGGATCAGCATCGTCGAAAACGACCGGATAGCGATGATCCTCGTGGCCGGGCTCTTGCCGGCCCGTCGCAGGGCGTCGGCCACCAGAGCTGCAGCGCGCAGCTCCTCGGTCGGGGGCAGCTGCAGCCACCGGTGGACGACCAGCAGGCCCTCAGGAGCCAGGTGCGCGAGGTAGGCGTCGAACGCCTCTGCGGTCAGCGGGTAGGTCTCCGACAGGGAGAAGGCCCCGGCCGTCACCGCACGGCGGTTCTCCGACAGGGCCAGCGTGACGAGGTCGAACCCCTCCTGCGGGCGTGACAGGTACCCGCGCGGGTTCGACACGACGAGCTCGACGCGCGGGTCCGCATAGACACCGCCGGCCCGGGATGACAGGTCCGACGTGAGGAGCTCCGCGAGGAGGCGGTTGTTCTCCACGGCGACGACGGAGTGCGCACCGAGCTCCAGGGCCGACAGCACCTCGAGCCCCCCGCCCGGCTCCAGGACCAGGGTGCGGGACGCCGGCCGCAGGCGATGCGCCAGCGAGGTGGGCAGGCCGTCGACGAAGCCGGGGGTCAGGCCCTCCCGGGCGGTCAGCGGGACCACGACCTCCCCGTCGAGGACCACGGCACTCTGCTCGGGCAGGCGTCCCTGGTACTGGAGCGTCAACCCGGGAGCGGAATGAACGGCGGAGCTCGACACGACGTCGATCCGCGAGGCTGCGCTGGACCTGCGCTCCAGCACCTGGGCGTCGGGAAAGCTTTCCAGCTGGGACAACGGCTTGTAGGGCGAGAGCCGGATCTCGAACCAGGAAGGCGTCTGCCAGAAGACCGCGAGGACCAGGCCGGCAGCCGCCAACCCGACGAACCGGTCCGCACCGGAAGTGCGGCCAGCGGGTGCCCCGGCCTCCGACCGTACGCACGCGAACGCGCAGGAACCGAGAGCGGCCGTCAACCCGGCCAGCAACACTGCCACGGTGGGGTCCGCCCGGTCCAAAGCCACCAGGGCGATCACCGCCCCGGCCGCCGAACCTGCCAGCACCGCCCCGTACAAGCCCGAGGCCCGCGCCGGCCACCTGGTCAGCGGCAAGCCGAGAACCAACCCGGCGAGCAGGAATGCAACGGCGTAGCAGAGGAGGTATGCGGCCAGCAGCGCGAGCTGGCTCGGCTCCCAGCCCACCCGGTAGGGATCGAACGGGATCAGGTTCGAGACGGCATAGCCGCACACCAGCGCGAGCGAAGCCGCCGCCGCCAGACGAGCCAGGAGCGTGGGGCGCAACGGCTGTCGTGCCGGTGGACGAAGCCCGAGCAGGGTACCGCTCGCCCCTAACCCCAGGAGCCCG
This sequence comes from Pseudonocardiales bacterium, assembly GCA_052390115.1. GTDB lineage: Bacteria > Actinomycetota > Actinomycetes > Mycobacteriales > Pseudonocardiaceae. The sequence goes on from JBQTHE010000027.1 coordinate 41,009, forward strand.
AGACTCATCGCCAGGAAAGCGAAATGGTAACCGTAAGCGATGGAAAAGATCCGGGTGAGAGCGACTTCGTACAGGAGGGTCGCAGCCGCTACCGATCCCACTCCCAGATAGACGAGCACGCGTTATCTCCTGGAAGCGCCGCTGCCGCCTGGTTCGATCTTCCCATGCTCCTCGGTCTGGAACCGCGAAACGACGTCCACCGTACCTCAGATGAACACAATGGTGCAGAGCAGTGCGGCCCGGGTTCGGTGGCGCTCTCGTCGCGCTCCGGCACCACCGGCGACGCCGGCCGTCCCGGAGCTGGGCGAACCTCAAGGTTCGGGTAATAAGCCTCTTGGCCGCTTGCCGCTCCGCGTCCCCAGGGAGGACGCTCCATTGCGGGGATCGTGAGTGTCGATGACGGGGGGCCGCATTTCGCGGCATTTGCATCAGAGTGCGCCGGCCCCGGACACGGCACTACTCCGTGGCCGGTGAACCGGGCGGGCGCAAGAAGGAGAGGACATGGAGCGTTTCCAGCGCGTGCGCAAGATCCGCGACGAGGCGATCGGCGGACCTGACGACGTCGGGCCACCGGCAGAGCTGACCTGGCGCCCCACCAACGCACCCGTGGCGAGCTCGCGGACCGACGACATCTGGTTCACCGACCCGCAGCGCGGGTGGGCGGTCAACAGCAACGGCCAGATCGTGCACACCGAGGACGGTTTCACCACCTGGGAGCAGCAGCTCCACGACCCGGGGGTCTACTTCCGCTGCGTCGGCTTCGCGTCCGAGTCCCGCGGCTGGGTCGGCACGCTGACGGCAGGCAAGCGGCTGTTCGAGACCGTCGACGGGGGCGCGACCTGGACGGGCGTGGCGAACCTCCCCCCGCTGGCCCCGTCGGCGATCTGCGGCCTCTCGGTGGTCAACCAGTCCGTCGTCTACGCCTCAGGCACGAACTTCCCGAACCGGCCCGCGCGCATGATGCGGACCGTCGACGGCGGGGCCACCTGGCAGGCCTGGGAGATGTCGGCGCACGCCACCCTGCTGGTGGACACCTACTTCACCGACGCCGACCACGGCTGGGTCGTGGGCGGCAAGGCGACCGTGCCCAGCCCGACCCGCAACGACGTCCGCGCCGTGGTGCTGCGCACCGAGGACGGCGGCGCCACCTGGGTGGACAAGGTCGCCGGGCTCAGTGCCCAGCTCCCGCCCGGTGAGTGGGGATGGAAGATCCAGTTCCTCGACGACCGGGTCGGCTACGTCGCCCTGGAGAGCTTCGTGCGCGGCGCCGTCCTCAAGACCACCGACGGCGGCGAGAGCTGGACCCGCATCGGCATCAACGACCCGCAGGGCAACGCCAACCTCGAGGGCGTCGGATTCATCGACGAGAACACCGGCTGGGTCGGGGGCTGGGGTTCGGCCACCTTCGAGGAAGGCTTCAGCAGCTCGACCATCGACGGCGGCAAGACCTGGCAGGACGCCAACGAGATCGGCCGGTTCATCAACCGCTTCCGCTTCTTCGGCGATCCGGTCACCATCGGCTACGCGTCGGGACTCACCGTCTACCGCTACTCCGCCGAGCCGGCGGAGGCGCTCCGGCTGGTCGCGCCGCCCGAGAGCCTCCGCTTCCTGGATGACAACACCCCGATCCGCAGCGACGCACCGCTGCACCTCGCCGTCACCGTTCCCGACGGCGCCGAGCTCCTGATGGTGGACGTCTGGGATCGCTTCGGGGAGCACGTCCACCGGTTGGTCGAGGAGCCACGGCCCGCGGCGGGATCGCGCACCGCAGACTGGGACGCCACCGACGACGCCGGACAGCCGCTATCCGGCAGCTTCCTCATCCGGGTGACCGTGGACGACCGCTCGGAGAGCCAGATCGTGCACATCACCCCCTGACCGGGCCCACGGGCCAGTTGTCCAGACGATCCATAGACACCGAGGAGCGACAGTCGTGGAAGGACGTTTCTTCGCCCCAGGCTCGTTCACCCAGCTGCCGTCCAGGGAGCGTCTCGACGATGCGACCGAGACCGCCGCAGTGCCGGTACCCGCTGCTACCGGCTCCCTGCACGACCCGCCGCTGGAACCACGCGATGAGGCGATTTTCCTGCTGACGGCCGCCACCGAGATCGAGCACGCCCTGATGGTGCAGTATCTCTACGCCGCCTACTCGGTCCGCGTCGCCGACCCGAACCGCGACGAGCTCGCGGACGTGCAGGACCTGCTCACGCAGATCGCGCGCGAGGAGATGGGCCACCTCGCCACCGTGCAGAACCTGCTGCACCTGATCGGTGGGCCGCTGAACGTCAACCGGGATCACTCCCCCTACTCCAGCGCCATCTACCCGTTCCGCTTCACGCTCGAGCCCCTGACGCTCGACTCACTCGCCAAGTACGTGACCGCCGAGCGTCCGGCCGAGCTTCCGTCCGACATGCCGGACGAGGACAAGGCGCTGGTCGAACAGATCCGCGTTGCCGCCACTGCCGCCAACGGTGGGCACAAGGTCCAGCCTGTCGGGCAGGCCTTCTCGCGGCTGGCGCAACTGTTCTCCGACGGTTTGGCCGATGAAGACATCCGCCTCGACACCTTCGCCTTGCAGGCGAAGTTCCCGGACTGGGGTTACCAGCCGCAGGCCGGCGGCCCCGGAGAACCCCTGATCGTCACGTCGTTCGCGGACCCGGACGTCGCTGCCGTCCGAGAGGCCGCCGTCGCCGCCATCCTGGCCATCGGTGCCCAGGGGGAGGGCTTCGATCCCGCTCCCGAGGGCACCGAATCGCACTTCGAGAGGTTCTTCGACATCTACAAGCGGGTCTCGGCGCTGGCCTCGGCAGGGGCAACGATCACCTGGCCGGTGGCGACGAACCCCAACACGACCTCGGCGCCGGCAGAGCCTCCCGTCGCGGCGGACGTGGTGGAGGTGGCGCTGGAGGCGCACGCGAGCGCCGGACGCATCAACCATCCGCGAGCGCGGGCCTGGGCGCACCTGTTCAACCTCCGATACCGCCTGCTGCTGGCGCAGTTCTCGCACTTCTTGCGGCTGAACCACGACCTGTACACCGACGCACCCGGTCCCCAGCTCGGCGACCGCACCGATCGCGGACTGCTGCTGATCGGCACCTTCGACGAGATGCGCCACTTGAAGAAGATCGCCGGCAAACTCGTGCAGCTGCCCAAGGACGACCCGCCGGGCACGGTCCACGCCGCCCCGCCCTTCGAACTGCCGTACACCCTGAACCTGCCCGACAGCGAGCCGCAGCGCTGGAGAATGCACCTCGACGCCTCCCGCGCCGCCGTCCGGCTCGTCCGCGAACAGCTCCAGCCCGACGATGCCGCAGCCGGCGCCGACGGCTTCCTCACCGATCTCCTGCGCCGGGATGCTCACATCCAGGCCGTGATGCAGTCCCTGGCCGAGGGAAGCGGCGTACCACCGGAACGCCTGCCGACCGGCTTCAAGAAGGTGGTCACCATTCTCGAGGAAGCGGTGCGAGGTTTCAGCATCGGCGGCCACAGCAATTTTTACTGGGCCGGGAACACCCGCGAACAGTTCCTCGCCGTCCCGGTCCCCTTCCAGCCCGTGCAGCTGAACCCGGACGGCAGCGTCGACCGCGATCCGGACACCGCGCCCCTCGTACAGCGGCTGGAGGGGACAGCGGAGGGTAACCGGATGCCCCGGTTCCGCCCGCCGGTGCCCGAGCACCGCGTCGGATTCGTCCGCCAGTGGATCGCCGAGGGCGGTCCGGACGAAACGCCCGGAGAGATCGGGATCAAGCACCAGCGAGATCCGAAGCCGGAGCCGGTCGCTGCGCAGGATCCGCTCAGCTACGAGTCCGACATCAAGAACCTTTTCCGCGCGAATCCCGACCGCGCCCGGATGCTCTTCCGGTTCGATCTGCATCGCTACGAGGACGTGCGGGACCACGCAATCAATATCCTGGCCAGGCTCAACGACGGCACCATGCCCTGCGACAACCCCTGGCCCCCGGAGCGCATCGCCACGTTCCGCCAGTGGATCGCGGACGGCAAACTGCCCTGACGCGCCGCGCCCCTGCAGGAGGTCCGAACCGCGACGCACGAACGCACGGCGGGAACTCGGCACAACTTTCGCAATACCGGTGTGAACCCGCTCGTCCTCTACACCGTGTACGGCCCGCCCGAGCATGCTGACGGCGTCGTGCACGCCACCAAGGCAGAGAGCGACGCTGCCGAGGAGTCCGGCGAGGACGAGCCCCCCGCCTCCTAAGCCGGCCCGGTAACCCGCTCACCTGTCGCGGCTACACCCTCCGCCGGCGGGACGTCACGTTGTCTGGGGTGAGCTGGCGACGAGGTAGCGAAACGTGTTGTCCAACCGGTAGCCGCCGCTCGGTGTCCGGTAGCCGGCTAGCCCGGCCAGCACGGCCCGGCGCACGGTGGCGGGGCGCGCGACGCGCAGCGCTCGTCGACCGAGGCCGGAGCCGAGGAGCTCGCGCAGCAATGTGTCCTCGTCGGGATACCGGAATGGGCAGACGACCTCACCGACCTCCATCACAGCGAGCCCAGCCAACGTGGCCAACCGCTCCAGCCGGCCGTCAGCCGACAGCGGCGGGGGCTGCATGCCCGCATCACGGCCGGCGGGGCGGGGCAGCAAGCCGGACAGGGCGCGCCCGAAGGCGCGGATGTCGCAGTTCTCTTCCTTGCCCCAGACCGTGATCACCACCGGCGCGCCGGGGCGCGCGACCCGGGCGGCCTCGCGCAGCGCCGTCAGCGGGTTCGAGACGTGCAGGAGCGATTGCACGCAGATCACGACGTCGAACCTGGCGGCCGGGTAGGGCAGCGCCAGGATGTCACCGACCTCGAAGGCACCCTCGGGCACCAGCGCGGCAGCCTGCTCGATCTGCCTCGCGTCCCGGTCGATCCCGGTGACCTGCGCGCCACGGTCCGCAGCGATCCGGCACAGCAGCCCGGCCCCGCACCCCAGGTCGAGCACCGACGTTCCGCGACCGACGGCTGCCCGGTGCAGGACCCGCTCGTAGAGCGGTGTAGCCCAATTCTGTGGTCCCGCGTCCACAAATCGTCAACCTACGCTGCTCGCCGCATGCTCGACGGCGTGGTCATTGACCACGCCCAGGTGTTCAATGACAAGCCCCAAGGCAGAGGAGCTCTCGGTGATCTTCATCGTCGTCAAGTTCACGATCCGTCCCGACAAGGCCGACGAGTGGCTCTCGCTCGTCGACGAGTTCACTCAGGCCACCCGGGGAGAAGAGGGCAACATCTTCTTCGAATGGTCGAGGAGCGTCGACACGCCCAACCAGTTCGTCCTGGTCGAGGCATTCGCGGACAGCGCAGCGGGCGGGGTGCATGTGAACTCCGACCATTTCAAGAACTTCATAGCGTGGGTTCCCGAAGTGATCGTGAAGAAGCCGGAGATCGTCAACGTCGAGGTGCCCGGCGACGGGTGGGGGCAGATGGTCGAACTGACGCCGGCCACCACTTCCTAGCACGTTGCCGGGTCGGTCAGGTTCGGGTCGGGGACTCTGGTACCAGCGGCACCCTGATCCCGTACTCGTGGATCTTGCGGTAGATCGTGGCGCGGGACATGCCGAGCTGCTGAGCAGCACGGACCTTGTTGCCGTCGACGTTGAGCAGGGCCTGCACGATCGCATCGCACTCGATCGACTCGAGTGGGGTGAGCACCCGGCGCGTGCTCGCCCGGCATTCCGGCGGCAGATCGGCCACCGTGATCACGCCCGTCCGGCGGTTCGCGACGATCTTGCGCATGTTCTGGTAGAGCTGCGCGATGTTGCCCACCCACCGGTTGCGCATCAGCACGCGCATCGCCTCGGCCGAGCAGGACAGCGAGCCACCCTTGGTCAGCCGGGAGATCATGTACGGCACGAGCTCGCGCAGGTCTTCGATATGGTGGCGCAACGGTGGAATCTGCACCGACCGCGGGAAACAGCGAAGCAGCCAGGCGAGGTCGCCGTCGTAGTCCGGAAGTTGGGGGCCGCGGGTCGCCACCACCCACGGCCGATCGACGTCGGTCGATTCGCGATGCGGCTCGAGCACGTCATACAGCGCTCGCAGGGTCTCGCCGGGCAGCTGGTCGATATGGGTCAGGATGATCGTCGCGGTGCCGCCGTCGATTTCCTCCGCGACCTCGTCCACCCACCGCGCGGAGTCGCTTCCCTGGGCCACCTCGATCCCGTCAAACACCCGCAAGTGTCCGGCCGGCGAGCGGAGCTGGTGGGTGCCGCGGGCGATCGCCAGCTTGCCCACGCCAGGCTCGCCCTCCAGCACCAGCCACTCCCTCGATTGGAAGTGCCGGTCGACCTCCCGGCAGCACTTGGTCCACAGCGTCCCGGAACCCACTGCCGCCGGCAGGGTCACCGCAGGCTGCCTGACCTCGTGACCGCCGCCGGCGGCAATCGGCTGGGTCAGCTGGACCTGCACGATCCCGCCGGTGACCGAGCGGTCCTCCCAGCTGGGCTTGCACAGCACCCGAGCCGTGGCACCGCTGGGCAGATCGAGCAGCAGCAACTGCCGGCCGCCGGAACTCAGCGCCTCGGTGGCCTGCGCGAGAAGGGTCTGCTGGTCTGCGGGGTCGAGGATCTCGCGGGCCCGGTCGTTCATCATCAGCATGTCGTTGCTGATCGCCAGGACGGCGCCGTGGCCGCGCCGGCAGGTCATGAGGTAGTCGTGCAGTAAGGCCAGCTCGTGGCGGCCAGAGTGCTCGAACAGAGCCTCTTCGATGCGCTTGGCGGCCGTCGTGGCGGCGGCCACCATCATCGGGTTGGCGTCGGCTCGCCAGCAGGTCAGGTCGATGATGCCGACCAGCTTGCCGGTCACCGGGTGGTGGATGGGTGCGCCGGCGCAGGCCAAGTCCTCGAGGTGCTCGACGTAGTGCTCGTGCCCGAAGACCTCGGCCGGGCCGCGTCCCTCCAGCGCCGTGCCGATCCCGTTCGTTCCGACGTGCTGCTCGGAGTAGCTGAACCCGATGTCGAGCTTGACCCGGTCCAGGTGGGCGCGCAAGGCAGAGTCGCCGGTGCGCCGGTCCAACACGACACCCTGGGCGTCGGTCAGAACGATGCAGACCGGTTCGCCGGCAAGCTGGTCTGCCAGGTCACCGAGGACGTTACTGGCGCTGTAGGTGAGCTGGTTGTCCCGGTTCGGGTTGGGATCGTATGGCAGGTCGAAATGATCCGCGGGCACCTTCCAGTCCCGGGACCGGGTCCATGACGCCATGATGCTGTCGCGCACCACGCCTGGCTTCACGGGCTCTGCGGTCAGGAAATGTTCCCGGGCACTAGCCAGGAGCGGGCTGGCGCCCGTCGGGTCGCTGGTTGCGGTTACCCGCCGGCCGCCTAGTGGGTGCGCTTCGGCCACAAGTCGCCCCTTCGGAACCCCGATGATCCGCGGTGGCGGCGCTGTACCGCCGTCGGCAACACCGCCGCCGGCAACGTCTCAGGATCGTACCGCCCGGACGACCCTAGTAGTACTGCGCAGCCAGCCAATGTCTCATGTTGAGACGGTCCGCGCTCGCGCAGGGGTGTGTGATCCAAGGCACGGGAGTGTGAGGAGGTCACGGAGATGAGGCGGTCTCGATGAGTGAGCCCGAGCCGTCCGCAGCCGAGACGTTCAACCCGTGGAGCGTCGTCAACCTGGTGTTCCACCACTTGGCTGCGAAGGGTTTGCACCCTGTCCTCGGCGAGGCAGGGGACCCAGCGCGGCCGGCAGCCGAGCTGCTGCGAGCGCTCGGTATCGAGCCCGGCCCGGAGCGGTCCGAGCACACCAGGCAGGACATCAGCCAGCAGTTGGCCGATTTGCGAGCGGCCGTACTCGGCGAGCGCCCGTGACCCGATCTGGGCGCTGACCAGCACGGACGCCGGAGGGAGCAGGCACGTAACTGATCTTGATTTGTCTCATGTTGAGACCACCGGCCAGTCCGGCGTGAGATGTGATTCCGCTAGTGACCGACGCTGACGGCTAGCGCCGCAGCCAAGGGCGAATACACGGGTGAGGAGTGTGACCATGAGTCGCCAGAGCGTGGCAAAGGCTCACCAGAAGATCCAGGAGCTGTCCTGGGAACCGATGTATCACACGCCGTACCAGAAGTACGGGACTGACTACACCTTCCAGAAGGCGCAGAAGAGGGACCCGCTCAAGCAGGTTCTGCGGTCGTACTTCCCCATGCAGGAGGAGAAGGACCACCGCGTCTACGGGGCCTCCGACGGCGCGATTCGCGGCAATATGTTCCGCCAGGTGCAGGAGCGCTGGCTGGAGTGGCAGAAGCTGTTCCTGTCCATTATCCCGCTACCCGAGATCTCGGCGGCCCGGTCCATGCCGATGCTGTTCCACACGGTACCCAACCCGGAGCTGCACAACGGCCAGGCCATCCAGATGATCGACGAGGTCAGGCACTCGACGATCCAGCAGAACCTCAAGCGCTTGTACATGAACAACTACATCGACCCGGCAGGTTTCAACTCGAGCCTGCGTAACTTCCACAATGACTACTGCGGCACGATCGGCCGGCAGTTCGCCGAGGGTTTCATCACCGGTGACGCCATCACCGCGGCGAGCATCTACCTGACGATCGTCGCCGAGACCGCGTTCACCAACACGCTGTTCGTCGCCATGCCCGCCGAGGCGGCAGCCAACGGCGACTACCTGCTGCCGACCGTGTTCCACTCGGTGCAATCCGACGAATCCCGACACATCAGCAACGGTTACGCCACCCTGCTGATGGCCCTGTCCGATGAGGGCAACCACCAGCTGCTCGAGCGGGACCTGCGCTACGCGTGGTGGAACAACCACCGGGTCGTCGACGCGGCGATCGGCACCTTCATCGAGTACGGCACGAAGGACCGCCGCAAGGAGCGGGAGAGCTACGCGGAAATGTGGCGGCGGTGGATCTACGACGACTATTACCGCAGCTACCTGGTACCGCTGGAGAAGTACGGGCTGGTGATCCCGCACGACCTCATCGAGGAAGCCTGGAACCAGATCTGGAACAAGGGCTACGTCCATGAGGTCGCGCAGTTCTTCGCCACCGGCTGGCTCGCCAACTACTGGCGGATCGACGCGATGACCGACGAGGACTTCGAGTGGTTCGAGTACAAGTACCCGGGTTGGTATGACAGGTACGGCAAGTGGTGGGAGAACTACAACCGCCTGTCCTTGCCGAACGGCCACCATCCGATCGTCGCCGAGAACGTCGACTACGTGTACCCGCACCGCTGCTGGGTCTGCATGGTGCCCTGCCTGGTGCGCGAGGACATGGTCATGGACAAGGTCGACGGGCAGTGGCGCACCTACTGCCACGAGATGTGCGCGTGGACCGACAGGACCGCGTTCCGGCCGACCTTCATGGGTCGGGAGACGCCGAACATGGGCCGCCTCACCGGAAAGCGCGAGTGGGAGACGCTCTACCACGGCTGGAACTGGGCTGACGTCGTCAGCGACATGGGCTTCGTCCGTGACGACGGCAAGACCATGACGGCCCAGCCGCATCTGAACCTCGACCCCAAGAAGATGTGGACGCTGGATCACATGCGGCGCATGCCGAACCTGCTGAGCCCGAACGTGATCCTCAACGAGATGTCGGACGAGGAGCGGCAGGCCTTCCACGCGGACTACGTGCGTCAGGGTCCGGCCGGCCGGCCGGCACCAGCGGCTGACTAGCCCGGCCGTGGCCGACAAGCACGTCGTCCGGTTCGAGCCGGTCGGCATCGAGATCGAGGTCGACGAGGATCAGACGATCTTGCGTGCCGCCTTCGAGCAAGGCGTCATGCTCATGCATGGTTGCAAGGAGGGCCAGTGCGCCTCCTGCAAGTCGTTCGTGCTGGACGGCGACGACATCGAGCTCGATCGGTACTCGACCTTCGCGCTACCTGACTACGAGAAGGAGGAAGGGTTCACCCTGCTATGCCGGGCACACGCCTATGAGGACCTGACGATCGAACTGCTGAACTTCGACGAGGACATGATCCGGTCGGGGTTACCGATCCAGCAGGCGGTCGCCGAGGTCGTCTCCAACGAGGCGGTGACCCACGACATGCGGCACCTGGTGCTCCGGCTCGTCGAGCCGCGGGAGATCAAGTTCTTCCCGGGCCAGTACCTGGACTTCACTGTCCCGGGTACCGAGGAGGTCCGCTCGTTCTCCATGGCGAACACGTCGTGCCGGGAGGACGGCCGGCTGGAGTTCGTGGTCAAAATCTATCCGGACGGCCTGTTCTCGCACTTCCTGGACACCGAAGTGCAGGCAGGCGACCGGCTGGACGTGACCGGGCCGTACGGAGTGTTCACGCTGCGCGAGGGCCACGACACGGACCTGCTGTTCATCGGCGGCGGCGCCGGGATGGCGCCCATCCTGTCGCTGCTGCGCTCGATGACCGAGCGGGGAATCACCCGGCGAGCCACCTACTACTACGGCGCCCGCCGGCGGCGCGACCTGTGTTTCGACAAGGAGCTGCGGGCGCTGGAGGACACGTTGCCCGGGTTCCGCTACATCCCGGCGCTGTCCGAGCCGACCGAACAGGACGCCTGGGACGGTGAGGTCGGGCTGATCACAGACGTGGTGGCCCGGCACGAGTCGAACCTCAAAGGCGCGGACGGCTACGTCTGCGGGCCCCCTCCCATGGTGGACGCGGCCATCGCCACGCTGACCCGCCTCGGGGTGGCCGAAGGCCGCATCTACTACGACAAGTTCACCACGACCGGTGAACCCGGCCAGTGACCAAGGTGAGGCAACACTGATGACAACTGCGCAGGAACGTAGCGTACCGAGAGTCAAATTCACCGATGCCGAGGCCGGTGCCAAAGAATTCCCGGACTCGAACGCGCGTCGATACAACTACTTCGTCCCACAGAAGCGCAAGCAGACCCACTACGAGGACGTCACCGTCGAGGTCCAGCCGGATCCCCGGCACTACCTCAGCCAGGGCTGGATCTACGGCTTCGCCAACGGCGAGGTCGGCTACCCGCTGACCTGGACGAGGCTCAAGGCCTGGGGGCAGGACCTGCCTGAACCCGAACGGGGCCCCGGCACCGGGGGCGGCGGTAAGGACCTCGACTGGCCGGCACACGGCTGGCACGAGTTCCGCGACCCCAACGAAGAATGGGAGATGACGCTCTACCGGTACGGCGCCAACGTCGTACGCCAGGTCAACCAGAACATTGAGGTGGCCCGGCAGGCGAAGGCGTTCGAGCAGTGGAACCCGAACTGGGTGCATTTCGTGGAACGCCACGTCGGGGCCTGGATGCACATCGAGCACATCCTCGGGCTCTACGTGTTCAGCCACGCCAACCGGTCCGGCCCGACGAACATGCACAACACGGCGATCGCCGTGAACGGCATGCACAAGATCCGCTTCGCGCAGGACCTCGCGCTGTACAACCTCACGCTCAGCGAGGAGATCGAGGGATTCGACGGCGCGGCGCACATCGAGGCATGGAACTCCGACCCCGCCTGGCAAGGCGCCCGCAAGCTCGTCGAGGCGCTGACCGCGATCGAGGACGACTGGGGTGAGTCGGTGTTCGCCGCGAACGTGGTGTTCGAGCCGCTGCTGGGCGAGCTGTTCCGGAGCAACCTCGTGCAGCAGGCGGCGGCCGGCAACGGAGACTTCGTGACCCCGACCATCGTGGGTGCTGGTGAGTACGACTACGCGCGGCGCGACCTGCGCATGACGATCGCGATGTTCGAGCCGCGGGCCAGCGACAAGGAGTTCGCCGAGCACAACAAGGAGATCATGCAGGGTTGGCTGTCCAAGTGGGTGCCGCAGGCCCTCGAGGCCGCGCGGGCGTTGCAGCCGCTGTGGTCGCAGCCCGACTTCAAGCCGCCACGGTTCGAGGACGGCCTCGACCGTGCGAAGAACCGCTTCAGCGGGATCGTGTCCGACCTTGGTTTGCAAGTACCGAAGGAGCTGGGCCAGTGACCACGTTCAAGACAGCCGAAAGCCCGTTCAAGGCCAACAACACCGCCTCGAACATGTGCGGTTTCACGCTGATGAATAACCAGGTCGGCGCCCTGGTCGCGCAGGTGATGGCGACCAAGGACAACGTCACGGTGACACCGCTGCCCTCGATGATCCGGGTCGACGCGCGCAACCGGGTGGATGTCGTGTACGCCGAGATCGACGATGCCGCCGGTGAGGAGGAGGGCTGGTTCGACTCCGCCGAATTCGAGGAGAACATGTCGACGCACTACGGCCGCATGATCCACGAGGACGACCGGACGATCATGTTCGCCAATCCCGAGGACGCGGCGGAGTACCTAGGCTTCGACCTGACGGCGAAGTAGCACCAGGAGCGCGAAAGGACGCATCACGATGTATGAGAAGGATGGTGAGAAGTACTTCGTCGTCGACACCCACTCGCACTTCTGGGATGCCAGCCGGGAGAACTGGGTACCGGGCGCCGAGAACTACGCCAAGGGCTGGATCGACTGCTTCTACGGCTACCACCAGCTGGCCCCACCGGAGACGCACTGGGACTACGAGCACTACCTGAAGGTCTCCGAAGAGGACTTCATGCGCGACATCTTCGAGGAGGGCTACGTCGACGTCGCGATCTTCCAGTCCACCTACCTCACCGAGTGGTACAAGACCGGCTTCAACACCGCCGCGCAGAACCATGTGCTGACCGAGAAGTACCCGGACAAGCTGATCACCAACGGCCGCTTCGACCCGCGCGAGGGTGACGCCGGGCTCAAGCAACTGGAGGAGGACGCCGAGCGGTTCAACCTCAGGGGTGTGAAGCTCTACACGGCGGAGTGGTACCAGGGCTCCCGCGGCTGGAAGCTCACCGACCCGGAGGCCTACCGGTACCTGGAACGCTGCCAGGAACTCGGGATCAACAACATCCATGTCCACAAGGGCCCGACGATCTGGCCGCTGGACAAGGACGCCTTCGACATGAGCGACGTCGATCATGTGGCGACCGACTTCCCGGGACTCAACTTCATCGTCGAGCACTGTGGAATCCCGCGGATCGATGACTTCTGCTACATGGCCGTGCAGGAGCCCAACGTTTACGCCGGCTGCTCGGTGGTCATCGGCGCCCTGATGCACGCCCGGCCGAAGTTCTTCGCTCGGGTGATGGGTGAGCTGCTGTTCTGGGTCGGTGAGGACCGGATCACCTTCGGCGCGGACTACAACATCTGGACGCCGAAGTGGCAGGTCGAGGGCTTCGTCGACTGGCAAATGCCGGATGACGAGGCGTTCACCGACTACTCGAAGCTGACCACCGCGACCAAGAAGAAGATCCTCGGGCTCAACGCGGCGAAGCTGTACGGCATCGAGGTCCCGGCCGAGTGCCAGCTGCCCACCACGGCGGACGAGGACATGGCGCCCGGCGAGCAGTTGACCACCGAGACCGCGGGGGCGCAGGCGTGACGCTTGCGTCACGCGCGCTTGCCGCGCTGGAGACGGTGCGCGACCCCGAGCTGGACACCTCGATCGTCGAGCTCCAGTTCGTGTCGTCGTGCACCGTCGCCGCGGACGGGGTGGCGCGGGTGCGGCTGCGCTTGCCGACCTTCTTCTGCGCCCCGAACTTCGCGTTCCTGATGGTCGCCGACGCCTACGACGCGGTGTCGGCCGTGGACGGGGTGACCAGGGCGGAGATCGTGCTGGAGGATCACTTCGCCGCCACCACGATCAACGACGGGGTTTCTGCCCGCGCCGGGTTCGTGGGCACTTTCGGCGGCGAGGCGGCGGGTGAGCTGCACGAGCTGCGGACGACCTTCCTCCGCAAGGCCATGCTGGCCGGCCAGGACCGGGTGACCCGCCCCCTGCTCGCAGCCGGCACCCAGCCCGCGGACCTGGGGGGCTTGCGGCTTGGCGACGTCGCGACGTCGCCCGACCTCGACCGCCTCCGGGAGCGCCGGGCGGAGCTTGGCATCCGGTCCGACGATGACGCGCCGCTGCTGGTGGACGGCACCGGCGCAGCCGTGGGACTCGAGGCGCTACCGCTGCACCTGCGGCGCGCTCGCACCACCCGGGTGAACATCGAGGCCAATGCCGGCCACTGCCTCAGCCTGCTCGCCACCAGATACGGCGTGGGCTCAGTTGTCGAATGACGGGAGTAGGTCAATGAAAGCAGTCCGGCTGCACGACTACCACAAGTCGCCAGTGGTGGAGGACGTCTCAGAGCCGACCATTTCCGGACCGCTGGATGTGATCGTGAAGGTCGGGGGGGCCGGGGTGTGCCGCACCGACCTGCACATCATCGAGGGCCAGTGGGCCGACCGGACCGGGATAGCGTTGCCCTACACGCTGGGCCATGAGAACGCGGGCTGGGTGCACGCGGTCGGCGACGGGGTCACCAACGTCGCCCCGGGAGACACGGTCATCCTGCACCCAGCGCCGAGCTGCGGGCTGTGCCGCGCCTGCCGTGCCGGCGACGATATGCACTGCAGCAACGGCGACTTCCCAGGTCTGGCAAGCGACGGCGGGATGGCCGACTTCCTGCTGACCTCGGCTCGTGCCTGCGTGAAGCTCGACCCGTCGACCCAGCCGGCGGACGTGGCGGCGCTGGCCGACGCCGGGATCACCGCCTACCACGCGGTGCGCAAGGCGATCCCGCTGCTCTATCCCGGGACGACCTGTGTGGTGATCGGCGCCGGCGGCCTCGGGCATATCGGCATCCAGTGCCTGGCCGCATTGACCGCGACCACCATCATCGTGGTCGACCGGAACCCGGCCGCGCTCACGCTCGCAGAGGAGCTGGGTGCCCAGCACACCGTGGTCGCCGACGGGCATCACGTGGCCGCGGTGGCCGACCTCACCGGCGGGGCGGGTGCCGAAGTGGTGCTCGACTTCGTCGCCGAGCAGGGCGCCGAGCACGACGGCTTCGAGATGACCGGCCGGGCCGGTTCCTACTTCGTGATCGGCTACGGAGGCCAAGTCCAGATCCCGACCCTCGACATCATCTCCACCGAGCGCAACATCATCGGCAACATCGTCGGCACCTACAACGACCTCGCCGAGCTGATGGTCCTCGCCCAGGCCGGCAAGGTCACGCTGCACACCAAGACCTACCCGCTCGACTCGGCCATCGAGGCCCTCGACGACCTCGACAACGGCCGGGTCCGCGGCCGGGCAATCCTCGTCCCGTAGTTCTCACACCACAGCTCTACCACCACACCGAGGGAGATCAGATGGCCAAGGAACTACGTTTCGGGGCAGAAGCCCGGAGCCTGCTGCTGGCCGGGGTCGACCAGCTGGCGGAGGCGGTCAAGTCGACGCTTGGGCCCAAGGGTCGCAACGTCATCCTGGAGAAGATCACCGGGTCGCCGGTGGTCACCAACGACGGCGTGACAATCGCGCGGGAGATCCACCTCAAGGACCAGTTCGAGAACATGGGCGCCCAGCTGGTCAAGGAAGCGGCGATCAAGACCAACGACATCGTCGGTGACGGCACGACGACCGCGACGGTGCTCGCGCAGTCGATCATCCGCGAGGGCATGAAGGCGATTGACTCGGGCGGCAACCCGGTGCTGATCAAGCGGGGTATCGACCTCGCGGTGGCGCGGCTGGTGGAGCACCTGCGCAGCGTCGCCCACCCGGTGACCACCGAGCATGACTACGCCCGGGTGGCCGCGATCTCGGCCAACGACGACGACATGGTCGGCGAGGTGATCGCCAAGGCGCTGCACACCGTCGGCGACGGCGGCATCGTCACGGTGACCGAGTCCGCGGTGCACGGGATGAGCGTCGACTTCGTCGAGGGCTTCGAGTGGGACAACGGCTACGTCTCGCCGTACATGGTGACCAACCCGGCCAGCCTGGAAGCGATCATCGACGACCCGTACATCCTGCTGTGCAGCGAGAAGATCACCAAGGTCCAGCAGCTCATGCCGCTGCTGGACAAGGTGATGCGGGATCCGCGCCCGCTGGTGATTGTCGCGGAGAACGTCGAGGGCACCGCGCTGAGCATGCTGGTGCACAACCACGTGAACGGCATCTTCCAGTGCGTGGCGGTCCGGGCTCCCGGTTTCGGCGACCGCAGGCTGCGCAAGCTGGAGGACATCGCCACCATGACCGGCGGCGAGGTCTACAGCAAGCACTCCGGCTTCACCCTGGAGACCATGACGGCCGGCCAGCTCGGCCGGGCCTCCCAGGTGCGGGTGACCGCCGACCGCACCGCGATCGTCGGCGGGGCCGGTTCGTCCGAAGCCGTCGAGTTCCGGCTCACCCAGATGCGAGCCGAACGCGAACGGGCGACCTACGGCGTCGACGAGGACGTGCTCAACGAGCGGATCGGGGCGCTGTCCGGGAAGGTGGCGGTGATCAGCGTGGGAGCCCCGACCAACGCCGAGCTCGCCGAGCTGCAGCACCGGGTGGAGGACGCCCTGTCCGCGACGCGCGCCGCGATGGCCGAGGGCATCGTGGCCGGTGGCGGCGCCGCGCTGGTGCACGCCGACCAGGCGCTGGCCGACCTAGCGGTGAAGGACGACTACGCCCTTGGCGTCGACATCGTTCGCCGCTCGCTCACCGAGCCGGCTTTCCTGATCGCCAGCAACGCCGGCTACTCAGGCCAGGAGGTGGTCGACACGATCGCCGAGCTCGGGGCCGACGACGGATTCGACGCCTTGGAGGGCCGCTTCGGCAACATGATCGAGATGGGCATCATCGACCCGCTGCGGGTGGCCCGCGCGGCGCTGCAGAACGGTGCGTCGGTGGCCGGGCTGCTGCTCACCACCAACTCGCTGGTCGCTGAGGAGCAGACCCCGTGGGGCGGCAGTAGGGCGCTGATGACGGAGTTCGGGTCGCTGGACGAGGGGCTGCAGCAACCGTCTCCCGACTCGAGCACCCCGCAGTCCTTGGGCCTCGGCCCTTCGATCGGCTGAGCTGCGGCAATCCATCTCGACGGGTGGGGCCACTGGCGGACTACGCGCGATGTAGAAAACGACGGATAGATGCCAGGGTGAAGGTGCTCAATCCTTAATGCAACTACTGTAGCGTGCGGCTCACCGTACATTGTGACCGCACCTCACCCGTCCCTCACCCAGCGCCTCCCCACCCCCGTATCTCCGCCAGATCAGCCCACCCACCCGGCAACACCGGAATAGTGCCCAGCACATCACTCATCCCGTTGATCACCCACTCGCTCCACTCAGCACATAGGCCACGGCGTCACCCCTTCGCCACCGGATAGTGAACTCGTCCTGACGATGCCGATCAACGAACACCCACCCGGTCGGCGATGTGCTGGGTGAGTATCCCCCTTGCTCATACCGCTTCGCCTGTCTGGCTGGCAGGACTGACCGCTTCGCCCTCAATAACCACAGGCGTTCTCAGTGCCCGTGTGCGTATACGTCCCGCCATGTCGGCAAGCCAGTCGCTTAAGGCAAGCTGATCGTCCCGCGACAAGTCGTTCTCGATGACTCCCGCACAGAACGCGCCGCACGCGTCCGTCATCCGCCGAGTTCCAGCAAGAGCTGGCGATCGTCGTCAGTCACGGTTCTGACCTATCCACCCTCTGCCAGCCTCAGCCCGGAAAGCAGGGAACGGTTCAACAGGCGAGTCACCAGACAAGCTTGACCGGTAACACTCCGGACAGATCTGCCCAGGCTCAGAAGGCTCGCCGGACAGCGCCGAGCCATGCTTACGCCACGCCAGCAGCGGCGAGAACTCCACCCCCGCACGCGGCGAGCACTCTGCCACGGAGCAAATGGCCGAGATGGGTGTCGTGAGCGTTCAGGGATTGGCGGTACCAGGTCATTACGGACTCGATCGCTGAGCGGGAATCAAGACACATGACGTGCAGCGGCTATATCCAGATTCGACAAGGCTGGCAGGCAATACGTCTTGACCGCAGAGAGCGACGTAGCGGCCTGATGCGTGACGCCCAGCGGCAAGGGCGTCGTTTGTCAAGAAGTGCGCAGTAAGAGTGCGAGCATCAACGACTTCGGCAGTGCGGCAAAGCGCAGTGCGCTCAGCTCGGCGGCGCTTGAGCCGGTGTCTGCCTGACATGGGTGGTTTCTCCGTACTGGGAGGCCAGACCAGCGACGGGTTCGAGACGTCCAGCGTCGCCGGTCCGGCCAGCTTGGGAAACAGCAGTGGTTCTCTGCTCATTGCGCGCAGTCAAAGGCGTCTCGGCCGCTGCAGAAGATAGTTATCGAGGCTTATGCAGAAGTCTTTTAAAGAGGTTGAACGTTTCGGCGTGTCGTAGCCAGTAGGGCAATGGTCCCAACGGGAGAATGTGAAGCTACGCCAATAGTCTTCACACCCCGGAGGGACCATTGCCAGGCCAGGCTACTACGGGACTCACGTCCGAGCAATTCGACGAGCTCGTTGACCGTGTCGAACAGCGAGTGGTCTGGAATAGCGGACAAGGCAGGCCCAGGGAACTGACGCTTCGTCAGGCGGTGAAAGCAGTCGTGACATACTTCCGCACCAACATCACGCAGGAAGTGATCGCCGAACTGTTGTTCGTTGATCAATCCACGATCTCCAGAGCAATCAGTGACCTGGAAGAAATCATCGCCGAGGCGCTCGACGAGTTCGTCCCCGAGCTGCCCGAGGAGATCCAGGGCCGAGTCGGCGTGGTCGACGGATCGCTGTGTCCGTGCTGGTCCTGGGGACAATGCCGTTAAGTTAGGCATGGGACCTTGAAGATGTGGATCTTGGGTGGGATGTTGTGGCGTTGGCCGTGGTCGGTGGCGCGTTTGATGCGGTGGCTGTGGGCGCGGTATCTTTTGACTACCCGGGGATAGGTTCGGTCCCGTCTTGGGGGGTTGGGTCGTTCGGTGATTTCGGTGATGGTTTCAGCGAGTGCGGTGACGAGTTTTTCAGGGGGAAAAACCCGCCTGGTTGGTGGCCTGGCGGCGGATCGCGCGGTAGCTGCGGATGAAGGATAAGTCATCCGGGTCGGTGCCGACGGTGTCGGCGGCGTCTTTCATGACATGTCGTATCGCGTAGTGGGTCAGCAGTAGCGACCAGATCTCTTGTTTCACCAGTTGGGGGGTCTTGGATCGGAGCACCCGGTGTTGACCTGTCTGGTGGATTTCGATCTCGTCGAAAATCAGTTCGATTTCCCAGCGTTCGCTGTAAGCCTTGGCGAGGTCGAGTGCCGGTGCGAGCTCGTGGTCTGCGATGGTGGTGATGAGACAGAACAGCTCGCCGGTGCCGGGCCGGTTTTCGATCATGTACTCGACGACCCGGATGATCGAGGCCTGGGCCGGGTCGATGTCGGTACCGGCGGCTGCGGCGGCGATGAGTGCCTCGCGGCGGCGGCCGCGGATCTTGGGGTTGATCACCAGTGATCGGTAGGAGCCATCAGGCAGCCACTGGAGCACCGGCAGGGTCAGGTTCGCCGAGACCCGCCACAGCAGTTCCGCCCCGGTGGCCAGGGCCTGCTGCCAGGCCTGATAGCTGTAGAAATTCCGGTCGGCCAACACCAGCATGCCCGCGCGCAACCGGGTGATCAGCGCCGCGGCCAGGGTCTGCTCACCGGTGGTCACCGGGCCGAACTCGGCGTCGACGACGGCGTGAGTGCCGCACTCACCCAGGGCGACGAGGCGGACCTGGGGGAAGGGACTGGGCGCGGTGGCGTTACCGCTGCGACCGAACGCCTCGTCGTTGTCGGGGGTGTCGGGCACGTCGAGGACCAGACCGTCGATGGCCATCATCCGCAGCCCGGCGCACCACGCCCCGCGGGTACCGGCCCGGGCCATCGGCACCGCGATCCGCTCGAATAACAACTTCATCGGGGCCTCACCCAACCGCGTGCGGGCCTGCGAGAGCGCGCTGGTGGTGGGCACCTTCCAATTGTCCCGCCAGTTGCCCAGAAACCGTAGCCCGTTGACGAGTTGGCGCATCACTTCTTCGTAGGCCTCACTGAAGAACAGATTCAACGCCAGCACGTAGTACACCACGACATGCGCCGGTAACAACCGCGACCGCTGCTCACGCTTCCCGCATTCGTTGATGACATCATCGACGATGTCCCGATGGATCAGGCCACTCAGCACCCCGATCGCGATATGGTCGGTCAACCGACCCGATACCCGGGAAGAATCCCCTGCGCCGTTCGTCACGTGACAAATAATATCGACCCGGACCATGTTATCCCGGTCTCTCGGCAGCCGACACGCCGTACTATTTCTGGCACAGCCACGCGACTCCCACGACCCCGACTCAGGTCTCTAACTTAACGGCATTGGGTCCTGGGGCGATGCACCCGAGCTGTACTCTGGCAAGCACAAGACCACGGGCCACGCCCACCAGTTCGTCTGCGATCTGTCCGGGAACCTGATGCACATCTCCGACCCCCTGCCCGGAAACACCCACGACGCAAAGGCCATGCACCAGACCGGCCTGAATGAACTTCTCCGCGACGACAACGCCATCGGTGACAAAGGCTATATCGGAACCGGCATCACCACCCCGTACCGCAAACCAGCCGGCGGGGAGCTCCTCGACTGGCAAAAAGAGTTCAACACCTCGATCAATAAGATTCGCTACGTGATCGAACGCGCGATCGCTCATTTCAAAACTTGGCGGTGCATGCACACCGACTACCGCAGACCCGAGCGCACCTACGCCACAGCCTTCAACGCCGTCCGAGCACTCCACTTCTTCACACTACGTTTCGCATAAGCCTC
>JBQTHE010000028.1:0-5352 GCA_052390115.1 Pseudonocardiales bacterium
CAATCGCCAACTTCAAGACGTGGCGCTGCATGCACACCGACTACCGCCGCCCACTTCGAACCTACCCGACCGCTTTCACTGCGATTCGCTCACTCCACTTCTTCAAGCTGAGTTTCCGATAAGTCTCCATGACGACCACGCGCGGAACCCAGCGCTAGTTCTCACGCTAGCTCGCCGCCAGGTAAGGCGCGGCGACACTCAGCCTCCCGAACTCAACAACAGAGCTGTTCGGCCGCCTTGAGAGTGCACTGCTGTTGGGTTCGGGAACAGCAGTGTTGGTGGTGGGCTCGCCGAGACGGGCTGCGGTCTGCTCGACCCATCACGCACGGTGCGCATCGCCGCATGAAGTCGACGGAATTGGGGTAAGTCTTGGTCCATGACTCGAAGCGGCAGCGAAGTGGACAGCCGGCCCGACACCGGCGGCCGGCGGCCAGGCCTCGGCACGCAAGCGGAATCGCCGACGCAGATCCCGATGCAAGGGTGGCGGGAGGTGCTGGGGCGCGCGATGCGCGAGAGCCAGGAGCACAACATCGCGCTGCTGGCCGCTGGGGTGGCCTTCTTCGCGTTCCTGGCGTTGTTCCCGGCGCTGATCGCGCTGGTGACGCTGGTGGGGCTGGTGGCCGACCCCGAGCAGATCACCGCGCAGGTGCGCAGTTTGACGGTAGGGCTGCCGCAAGCCTCCCAGCAGCTGGTCTTCGATCAACTGACCGCTATCACCCAGAGTAGCGGTGGGGCGCTGACGGTCGGGTTGATCATCTCGCTGCTGGTGGCGCTGTGGAGCGCGTCGAGCGGGACCTCGAATCTGATGACGGCAGTGAATCTCGCCTACGACGAGAAGGAAAAGCGGGGCTTTCTGAAACTCCGCGCGGTCGCGCTGCTGCTCACCCTGGGTGCCGTCGTGTTCCTGGTACTGACGCTGGCACTGATAGCGGTCGTGCCGGTGGTGTTGGCCGCAGTGCCCCTGGGCCCGGTCGGGACGGTGCTCGCTCAGGTGGTGCGGTGGGCGCTGCTGTTTGCCTTGGTCGTTGGCGGGCTAGCAGTGCTCTACCGGATGGCGCCGGACCGCAACCCAGCGAAGTTCCGCTGGGTCACGATGGGCAGCGTGGTCGGGGCGCTGCTGTGGTTGGCCGGCAGTGCGGGGTTCAGCCTTTACGTCAACTCCTTCGGTAACTACAACAAAACCTACGGCGCGCTGGCCGGCGTGATCGTGCTTATGCTCTGGCTGTTGTTGACCTGCTACGTTGTCCTGCTCGGAGCGGAGATCAACTCCGAGGCCGAGCGCCAGACCGCATGCGACACCACCAGCGGCGAGCCGCGGCCGATGGGCCAGCGCGGGGCGGTCGTCGCCGACAACCTGCCGGAACATCGCGATGGGTAGAAACGGTCACGCTGAGCGGTCCCGGCTCGCCGCGCACATTGCTGAGCTTGTTGCCTCGGCAGGCCTGAATGTCGCGGTGGTCGAGTCGCTGACCGGCGGGATGGTGGCCAGTGCGCTGGCCGAGGCGCCGGGGTCGAGCACGTGGTTTCGGGGCGCGGTGGTGGTCCGGCGGTTGCTCGGTGCCAAGGTTGCAGTGGCGATGACCGGGGCGGGCGGGCCGTCTGGGCAGGATGGCCAGCCGCCCGGCACCGTGTTTCTCGCACTGTCCGACGGCGCGCGCATCCAGGTTGAGTCCCGCTACTTCGACGACGATGATCCAGCCGAGGTATGTGCCCGAACGGCCGCCGAGGCGCTCCGAATGCTCCTCAACTACCTCTCCAGACTCCAGCGTCAAACATGCACAGAAAGGTCGATCGGACATGACGGAAGCGGCAGACGCTGTTCAGTATGAGGTGTTGATTGAAGGGCACGCCCATCCGTGGGACAAGGACACCATCTCGGTCGCCGACATTCGAACGCTCGGCAACCTTCCTGCTGGCACCGCCGTCGTTGAGCAAGATCTGCGCGACGGCAGCGAACGGGAGCTGGCCGAAGACGAAGTTCTCCGCCCGCGCAAACTCGAAGAGGGCAAGAGGCCTACCAAGCGGGTCAACTTCCGGCGAGTGTGATCGGCCAGACGGTCAACTCGCCGGGCGGCGGTCGAGATGGCCAGCGGACTGCACGCGGCACTCGACGCTGGCGCTGGTCAGTTCAAGGTAGGCGTCCTCGAGTGACGCGCTGCGCGGCGTCAGCTCCTGGATCGGTATAAAGGCCGCGGCGGCGGCGGCCGCGATCCGCCAAGCCTCCATGCCGGTGACCGACAGCCCACCGCCGGGTTCGGCGAGCACTGTCGCACCCATGCCAGTCAGCACCCTGGTCAGTCCGCCGCGGCGGGGCGTGCGCACGAGCACGTCGCGGCGGGACCGCTCGGTCAGCTCCTGCATCGAGGTTTCCGTGATCAATTCGCCGCGCCCAATGATGAGCAGTTGGTCGGCGGTCAGCGCCATCTCACTCAAGTGGTGGCTGGACACCAGCACCGTCCGCCCTGCAGCGGCTAGCGACCGCAGCAGATCGCGGACCCACCGGATGCCGTCGGCGTCCAGACCGTTGCCCGGATTGTCGAACAGCAGGACACCAGGGTCGCCGAGCAACGCGCCGGCGATCCCGAGCCGCTGCCGCATGCCGAGGGACAAGTCGCCGATCCGCTTGCCGGCCATCGCCGAAAGGCCCACCTCATCGAGCACTTCGGCCACCCGGCGATGGCCGATGCCATTGCTGCACGCCAGGGACCCCAGGTAGTCAGCTGCGCTGCGCCCGCCGTGCAACGCGCCCACGTCGAGCAGCGCCCCCACGGTCTGCATCGGCCGGTCGAGGGTGGCCGGGCGCTGCCCGTTCACCAGCGCGGTGCCGGACGTCGGGGCGTCCAGGCCGAGGATGATTCGCATGGTGGTCGACTTCCCCGAGCCGGTCGGGCCGAGAAAGCCAGTCACCACGCCCGGGCGGGCGGTGAACGACAGCCGGTTCACTGCCCGCTTCTCTCCGTAGTCCTTGGTCAGTTCGCGCACCTCGATCATGCCGGCAATACTGCCGGGTGCGGGGCGTCCGCACATCGGAGCAGGGTCCTGGGTTGGGGATCAGACTCAGGTCCGATACAGGAATCCGCCGATTGCGGCTACCGTGCTGATGTGACCGAACCCGCTGGGGTCGATTCCGGCGTGTGGCCGCCGCGTTTGAGACAGCGCCTGTGGAAGCTCCTGGTGATCGATCTGCTGCCGGCGGTGTGGATCACCGTGCTCATCGGCAACGCGACCCTGTACACCGCGCCCGGGCTGTCCAGCACGACGGTCGTCGCGGTGTGGCTGGTGGCGCTTGCGGTCAGCGTTCCGCTAGCCGTCCGCAGGCGCAGGCCCATCCCGGTGCTCGGCGTCGTTCTCGCCGCGGCGATTATCGCCGTATCGCTGGGTATGTCGGTTGCGGCGACCGGACTGGCCGTCGCGGTCGCGCTCTACTCGGTCGCGCTGTCGGTGGGGCCGCGGCGCTCGGCCGTGGCGCTCGGCGCGGCGCTGCTGGGTATCACGCTGGCAGCAGTGCTCACCGCAATCGTGCTGAATCGCCCATTCCTCGTCGTCGCACCGAACACGGAGTCGTTCAGAACCGATCTGCTGTCCTCGCTGAGTTTCTCGTGGTTCGCCATCGGCGCAGGCTGGACGCTCGGTCGCAGCGGCCGGGCGCGCCGCGAGTATGCCGGCCAGATCGCCGAACACCGCGCGCAGAAGGCCGTCTCCGAGGAGCGGTTGCGGATCGCCCGGGAAATGCATGACGTGGTGGCGCACAGCATGAGCGTGATTGTGATGAAAGCCGCGGTGGCCAACCACGTGTATGACACGCGCCCGGAGGAGAGCCGGGAAGCGCTCGGCGTCATCGAGTCCGTCAGCCGCACCGCACTCGCCGACATCCAAGGTGTGCTCGGCTCGTTGCGGTCGGCGGAGGAGGCCGGCTTGGTGCCTAGCCCGGGCCTTGACGAGCTACCAACACTGGTCGAGAACGCCCGACTCGCCGACGTCGCGGTCGAGCTCGACCGCGGGCCCATCCCAGCACTGCCCGCGGCAGTCCAGCTCTCTGCATACCGAATCGTGCAGGAGGCGCTGACGAACGTCATCAAACATGCAACAGCACCAGCCCGGTGCACCGTCCGCATCACCGCCGAGTCGGGCGAACTGCGCCTGGCGGTGATCGACGACGGCATACCGCGCCACCCGGTCGGCGAGCCCGGGCACGGCTTGATCGGCATGCGCGAGCGAGCCGCCCTACACCATGGAACCCTGGTGGCGGGCCGGCAGCCCAATGGCGGGTTCGCCGTGCACGCCCGCCTGCCCTACCAGGCACCGGGGCCCGCATGACCCCCGCCGACGCCGACGGACAGGTCCGGGTACTGATCGCCGACGATCAAGCTCTGCTACGGGGCAGCCTGCGGGTACTCATCGAGAACGAGCCTGACCTGGTGGTCGTCGGCGAAGCGGGTACCGGCGCGGAGGCAGTCGAGCAGGTCGGGGCAACGAGCCCCGACCTGGTGCTGATGGACGTGCGGATGCCGGTGATGGACGGTATCGAGGCCACCCGGAGAATCACCGCACGCGAGGACGCCCCGAAAATCCTGGTGCTCACCACATTTGACCTGGACGAATACGTGTACTCGGCGCTACAGGCCGGAGCCAGCGGTTTCCTGCTCAAGGACACGCCCCCGGCCCAGTTACTGGACGCCGTGCGAGTGGTCGCATCCGGCGAAGCGTTGCTCGCACCCACCGTCACCCGGCGGCTGATCGCCGAGTTCGTTCGGCACCCGCAGCCAGCCCAGCGTCCGGTCCGCACGCTGGCCGGCATCACCGAACGGGAGCGCGAGGTGCTCACCCTCATCGCACGCGGATTGCAGAACAGCGAGATCGAACAACATCTGCACCTGAGCCGAGGGACCGTCAAGACACACATCGGCCGGCTGCTCGCCAAGCTCGACGCCAGGGACCGGGCGCAGCTCGTGATCGTGGGATACGAGACCGGCTTGGTCTGAGCCATTTCAGGTGAGACCCGGGCAGCCCGGGTCTTTTACATTGAGAGCTTCCTCACCCGCTCCCAGGTTGGCGGGAATAGCCACATAGGCTGTTCAATTATCAGCCGCAGACCGGGGCGGAAAAGTTTGGCTGTTACCGTGATTACGACGCGTGCCGAATCACACACTGTCGGTGCCGCACCAATGGGTTGGTAGCACTGGCAGTTCGACATCAGATTGCGTCATATGGGCCAAGCCTTTGCTCCTTGGTGTCAAGTAGTGGACGCACCACCAGCTTCAAGCAGCCTCGATAAGGAAAGTGTTGAGGACTTCGGTCGGTTTCTTCCAGTTGAGTGTCTGTCGTGGACGGTTGTTGAGTTCGTCGGCGACG
>JBQTHE010000029.1:0-62158 GCA_052390115.1 Pseudonocardiales bacterium
CTATAGGTCGCATCGCCACTCACGGGTCCTACGAACCGAACCGGCGGTGCCGGGCGGTGAAGTCACGCAGGGCGCGCAGGAAGTCCACCTTCCGGAAGGCCGGCCAGTAGGCGTCGCAGAACCAGAACTCCGAATGCGCCGACTGCCACAGCAGGAAACCCGACAGCCGCTGCTCCCCCGACGTGCGGATCACCAGGTCAGGATCGGGCTGCCCGGAGGTGTACAGGTGCTCGGCGATCTGCTCGACATCAAGCACCTCGGCGAGTTCCTCCATGGTGGTCCCGGCCTCGGCGTGCTTGAGCAGGAGTTTGCGCAACGCGTCAGCGATCTCCTGCCGACCGCCGTAGCCCACTGCCACATTCACCGCTAGTCCGGGCCGGTCGCGGGTTCGGGCTGCTGCCGTGGTCAGCCGCTGTGCCATTTCCGGCGGCAGCAGGTCCAGCGCGCCGACGACCCGCACCCGCCAGGGTCTATCCGGCGCGCACAACTCGTCGACGACATCAGCGATGATCTCCAGCAACGGCTCCACCTGGTCAGGCGGCCGGTTGCGCAGGTTGTCCGGCGACAGCAGCCAGAATGTGGCGATCTCGACGCCGGTCTCACGGCACCAGCCGAGCAGCTCGATCAACTTGGCGGCACCGACCCGGTGGCCGTCACTGACGTCGGCGAACCCGACCTCCTTGGCCCAGCGCCGATTTCCGTCCATGATCACCGCAACGTGGCGGGGACGGTTAGCGGTGCCGAGCTGGCGTAACAGCCTGCGCTCGTAGACGGCATAGACGAGGTCCTGCAGCCTCACAAGTCGGGAAGGTTACGCCCGACCGCCAGATTCCACGGCGAGGATGCCCTACCGGCCCACGCCGCTGGCCTGCACCGCCAGCGGTGACGTGTGGGCAGTGCTGGTCAGCCGCGTGGTGGTGTGGGGCGCTGGACCTGCTCCAGCCCGTCGACGAGCGCGTTGATACCGGCGGCGAAACGCTCATCGCGGTTGTCGAGCCAGACGTGCTCGCCGAGGGCGATCAGGGTAGGGAAGCGGTCATCGGGAAGTGACCGGAAGAACTCGTGGAGTCGCTTTCTGGTGACGGCGTCCTGGACACGTTGTTCGTTGACGGAGATGCGAGGGCTGCTGACCTCAAACCCGATGGTGTAGTCGACGATGAGGAAGAAGGCGAGGCCAGCTTCGCGGTGGGGGAACCCGGCGTTGTGCAACGGCAGCAGGAACGCCTAAGGTGCGCATGGTCAGCGCCTCGACGCCCTCCTGGGCAATCAGCGTGAGCGCCTCGGCCACCACGCGCTCCCGGGTGCCAGCAGGCCGCACAGTCCGACACCGGTTCGACCAGCGCACCAGCCTGGGCGCCGCCGGTCGATATCTCGGAGCGCAAGGACGCCTACGTGCTCACGGTCGAACTCCCCGGTGTCAAGGTCGAGGACCTGGAGATCGCGTTCCAGGACGGTCTGCTCACAATCCAGGGCGAGCGGCCGCTGACTCAGGACTCAACAGACGAGCAGGTGCACGTACTGGAGCGCCGCTACGGACTTTTCCGTCGCTCGATCACACTGCCCCTGCATGTGAAGGCGGACGCCATCCAGGCATCGACCGAAGACGGCGTCCTGCAGGTCCTGGTACCCAAGGTGGAGGAAGCCAAACCCAAGCGCATCGAGGTACACGCGGTTCGAGCGCTGGCCCCCACCACCACCGGCGCACCAGACAGCACCCCCACTGACGTCGAACAGGAAGCGGCCGACCGAGGTGGTCGTGTCGATGCCATGCGTGAGCACGGCCAGGTCGACGCCGCCTTCGTCGAGTAGCGCGGCGAAGAGCCTGAGCCTGGTTGGGTAGGGAGTTGTCGCTGCGGCTCGGTCGTCGCTCCGTTTCCGACTCCCCACCCCACCATCCTCGGGAAGATCCCCCAGCCCATGAGCCGAGCCGCCCCATGAAGTGCCGAGCCGCACCTTCATCTTGATGAAGTAAAGGGGCTTACTGAATCGACGCAATCCGGCTACTATCCGTTGCTACACGCCCCGGACCTCGGCGCCATCAGAGCTCGGCGACTCGCGCCAAGCACCGGCCGTCCGGGGGTTTTTATGCGCAAACCACGACCGACGCCTGACGTCGCGCGGCGCGCGGGTGTACCCCCGATATCAGCAAGCTGGCCCCGAGCGTTCGGCCCGGCGTGGCGTACTTGTGGTTTGGTCTTCACAAACTCCGGTGGGCCACGGCCCGACCGGATCCAGCGGCCGGCAGCCGGAACCCGGGATGGGGGTTCGGGGGATGAGTACAGCGGCCGGCCCAGGCGGTGGTGCTGCCCTTGTGGGGGCATCGGTGGCGCCACCGCCTATCTTCCCGCCTCCCACCGCTACCACAGATTTCTGCGAGCACAACGAGCGCCCAGTCGCCATCGGGCACTGCGCCCAGCACCAGGCTCCGAGCGCACGGCCACCGGCGGCGACCGCCAATGACCCCCCACTAGCCACCCGGGAGCGGGTGGTGCTGCTGCCACACGTCCGGACCGACACCTCACCCCACTATCGCCGCGCAGGAAGGGTCAGAGGCATGAATCAAGACGATTCCCAGCGGCACCAGCCGACCCAGAGCGATGGCACCACCCGCGCGCTCGCCGTAAGCATGCAGTGGCACGACGCTGAGCTCGCAATGAAGGTGGCTCGGCACAGCTTCGAGAGATGGCTGGCCGCCAGGCACAAGGACACACCGTCCCCTGCCATCATGCACGCCTACCACACTCACACGGCCCTGCACGAGGCAGCGCGCGCCATCACCATGCTCATCGAAGCCTTCCGTACCGAGGCGAGCGCGCTGATCACCACCCCGGCGCGTACCACCGGCATCCCCACCCAGCGCCGGTGATCCGCCCGCTGCTGGACGCACCCCCGACGGCGTGCTGATGCCGGGAGCTACAGTTCTGGGCCGCGGGCGCGCAGGTCGTCGACAGTGGCCATCGCCTGCTTGAGGTCACCCAGCCAGTCCTGCGCATGCTCACCGACCAGCCGCACCGCCCAGGCCAGCGCCTCGGACCGGGACCGCGCCACCCCGGCGTCGACCAGGGTGTCAAGTACGAGGCGTTCGGGCTGCCGCAACCGGGTCATCACCGGTACCGACAGGGTGGTGAACATCTCCTCGGTACTACCCAGCCGGGCACCCCAGGCCACCTTGCGCCGGTACCGGTGCTCGGCCTGCCGGGCGATCTCGATCCGCTCATCGCGGGTGTCTTCCCGGAACCTGCTGATCCGGCCCGCCTCGGCCGCGGCCCGCTCGGCGTCGTCGGTGAACTCCTCCCTCAGCGCGGGCAGCTCACCCACCACGATGATCTCCTCGCGATCCACGGCCACCTCGACGTCACCGGCGAACCAGCCATCCGGCAACCGCCCCGCGAACCAAGCCTTGGCGTCGTCAGCGGGTGGCAGGTCAGCCTGCTGCCAGCCACCACGCCCGGGCCACCGGCCACCGGAGCGCACCCCGTGCGGCCGTCCGCGTCCCACCATCTCGTCATCCTCTCGCTCGCCCTGCTTCCTTAATTACAGCATTACTGCTGTTGCAGAGTCGAGGGACTCAGTACGCTCACCGCGAACGGCGGTTGACGGCGAACGGCTTCGGCCTCAGCGAGACCGACTTGCAATTAACCGTGGCGCAGCTGGGCGTGCAGATCCTCGGGCGAGGTCACCGGGCGGTCGCAGACGAACCCGCGGCAGACATAGGCCGCCGGGACGCCTGCCACCAGGCCCCGCCCGGCGAGCATCGGGGCGTCCGCGTCGGGTTCCCCGGCCAGCACCACTGCTCCGCCGGGCGCAGCCTGGCGGGCCTGAGCCTCCAGCGCGAGGCGGGCCGCGTCTCCGGCGGGGCCGATCACGGCGATCTGCACCGGCCCGTGCGCCAGTGCCTCCGCGGTAGTGAGCCAGTGGCCGGCCGCTTGCGGCGCCCTGGCCGGCACCAGTCCGGCCCGCGCCACCGCGGCCTGCGCCGCCTCACGGTAGGACTCCGAGCCGGTCAGCGCCGAGGCGGTGACCAGCGCGGCGGCCAGTGCGGATGCACCCGCCGGGGTCGCGTTGTCGGTGAAGTTGGCGGGACGGCGGAACAGCGCCTCGGCGTCGGCTGCGGTATCGAACCAGGCCCCGGCATGGTCCGGGTCGACGAAGTGTTTCTGGGCCTGCTCCAGCACTGGTATCGCAGCGTGCAGCCAGCGATCCTCACCAGTGACCTGGTGCAGCGCGAGCAAGCCTTCGACCAGCCAGGCGTGGTCGGCCAGCACTCCGGCGGCCGTGCCCACCACACCGTCGCGGGAGCTGCGCCGCAACCGGCCATCGACCAGGTGCGTGCCCAACATCAGGTCCGCGGCGGCGACCGCCGCCGCGATCCACTCGGGACGGTGCAGGACCCCGCCCGCCTCGGCCAAGGTGGTGATGACCATCCCGTTCCACTCGGTGACCACCTTGTCGTCCCGGGCGGGCTGCGGGCGGGCGGCCCGGGCAGCGAGCAGCGCGACACGAACCCGCTCCCAACGCTCGGGGTCATCGGGCTCGGCGAGGAGCTGCAGCACCGAGGTGCCATGCTCGAACGTTCCTGCTGGGCTCACCGCGAGCAGCTCCGCCGCCCACTGACCGTCATCAGGCCCGAGCACCTCCGTGAGCTGCTGTGGCGTCCACACGTACGTGGCACCCTCGTGGCCCGCGGTGTCGGCGTCCAGCGACGCCGCGAAGCCGCCCTGGGCAGTGCCCAACCCGTCGAGCAGGAACGTCGCGGTCTGCTCGGCCACCCGCCGGGCGGTCGCCGATCCGGTCAGCCGGGCCAGATGGGTGTAGACGCGCAGCAGCAGCGCGTTGTCATAGAGCATCTTCTCGAAATGCGGCACTACCCAGGCGGCGTCGACGCAGTACCGCGCGAAACCACCCGCAAGCTGGTCGTACATCCCGCCGCGGGCCATCGCCTCACACGTGTCCTGAGCCATGGACAGCGCCGGCGCTGAGCCGGTCCGCTCGTGGTGGCGGAGTAAGAACTCCAGCAGCATCGACGGCGGGAACTTCGGGGCGCCACCGAAGCCGGCGTGCGTGTCGTCGAACTCCGCCACCAGCTTGTCGACCGCGGCGGCCAGCACCTGCTCGTCCACTTCGGACTCGGCCAACGGCGTGGCCCGTTCGCTGAGTTGTCCGACGACGCGCTTGGCCGCCTCCCGGACCTGGTCGCCACGATGGGTCCAGGCCTGGCTCACGGCGACGAGCATCTGGGGGAAGCCGGGCAAGCCGTGTCGGGGCGCCGGCGGGTAATAGGTGCCACAGTGGAACGGCTCGCCGGTGGGTGTGAGGAAGCAGGTCATCGGCCACCCACCGTGGCCGGTCATCGCGACGGTCGCCTCCATGTAGATGGAGTCGACGTCGGGCCGCTCCTCCCGGTCCACCTTGACATTGACGAAGTTGGCGTTCATCACCCGAGCGATGTCGGAGTCCTCGAAGGACTCGTGCGCCATCACGTGGCACCAGTGGCAGGCGGCGTAGCCGATGGACAGCAGCACGGGCACATCACGCTGCGCCGCCTCCGCGAACGCCTCGTCAGACCACGGCCACCAGTCGACCGGGTTGGTAGCGTGCTGCAGCAGGTATGGGCTGGTGGACTTCGCAAGCCGGTTCGCCATAATGGCAGCCTAACGGCTGCTCGTGAGTGGCGTTCGGTGCCGGAACACTGTTATTCACTCACGAGGTGGCTCGTCGCCATCGTTGTCGAAGGACTTCGGGACCCGGCGCAGGTGCTTGTTCATCGAGCGCACCAGCAGCGCCACGGCCAGGAAGAACAGCAGCAGGACCACCAGCCCGACCGGCGCCGCCTTGCCGAAGTCCTCGCCCTGCCCACCGGGATCCGGCGCCGGAGAGGGGGGCTGGACCAGTTCGAACCCGATCACAGCCTGAAAACCAGGAGGCAGCAGCAAGGTCATGCATGCACCCGCTCCCGGACCCCGGAGAACAGGTCGTCCTCGGGCACCGTGGTGTCCACCAGCGAGCGGGCCAACTCGTACTCCTCGGTCGGCCACAACTCCCGCTGCACGGTGTGCGGCACCGCGAACCACCGGCTGGCCGGATCGATCTGGGTGGCATGCGCCCGCAGCGCGTCATCGCGCACTCCGAAGTACTCGCCACACTCCACCTGGGTGGTGACTCGCTCCATGACGTCAGGTACCGACAGGTCCCACCTTGCCAGCCACTCGCCGAACGGTGACTCCGCACCGGCGGCGAGCAGGGCGTCGTGCAGCAGTTGCATCCGCCGGCGGGAGAAGCCGTGCGTGTAGTAGAGCTTCAGCGGCTGCCACGGCTCCCCTGCGTCGGGAAAGCGATCGGGATCACCTGCGGCGTCGAACGCCGCGACCGACACCTGGTGGCAACGGATGTGGTCGGGGTGCGGGTAGCCGCCGTTCTCGTCATAGGTCACCACCACGTGCGGTCGAAACTCGCGGATCACCCGGACCAGATCCTGGGTGGGACCCTCCAGCGGCACCACCGCGAAACAACCCGGCGGCAGCGGCGGCTTCGGATCCCCCTCGGGTAAACCGGAGTCGACGTAACCCAGCCAGCGGTGTTGCACGCCCAGGATCTGCGCGGCGCGGGCCATTTCCTGCCGGCGCACCTCGGTCATCTCCTCGGGGTGCTCGGCCAGGTCGGCCGGCGTGAACGATGGGTTCAGGATGCTGCCGCGCTCCCCGCCGGTGCAGGTGACGACCATCACATCGTGACTTTCTGCAACGTACCGGGCCATCGTTGCGGCACCCTTGCTGGACTCGTCGTCGGGGTGCGCGTGCACCGCCATCATTCGCAGCTGCTCCGCCATGGACGCCTGCTCGCCCTTCCTCCACCGCCCCGACGGGCGTGCTACCCAGACAGTGGGAATACTGCCGGTCGACTGGCCATTGTCCCCGCAGCACCGACAGATCCGTTCAGGAGGTGGAACACCGTGACCGGCGGCCAGCTTCCCGAGGGTCGCTACGGACCGCGGGGGGTCGGCCGTCGCCGCCGTTGGGCCGCGCCGGTAGGGCTGTTGCTCGCGATGCTCGCCGGCCTGGTGGCAGCAGT
Source organism: Pseudonocardiales bacterium (assembly GCA_052390115.1). Taxonomy (GTDB): domain Bacteria; phylum Actinomycetota; class Actinomycetes; order Mycobacteriales; family Pseudonocardiaceae. The sequence continues at coordinate 7,069 of JBQTHE010000029.1, forward strand.
GATCGGCTACCGCAACCTCGGTAGCGCGCCGGTGCAGGGCGAGACGCTGGGCTTCACCCTGATGGCCAGCACGCCAGATATGGACCCTGAGATTTACGGAGTGGAGCTGCGTCTGAACGTTATCCGGGACGACCCCTCGCGGCCCGCCGTGTGCATCGTTCGAGCCCGCTCTCGGGACGGAGAGGAAACCGGGCGCAAGGAGATTTACGTGCCTCCCGCCGCCGGCCCGATCGTCCTCGTCACCGTGGTGCATGCCTCCCGGCCACCGGTCACCGCCGACGTCTTCGGATGTTCCCTTGCGGTGCCTTCCTACCTAGTGCCAGTCCCTGGTCACTGATCCCTAAAGGCCTTGCTGAGCAGGCACGATCCAGACTCCGTCACCCATAAGGCTGAGGCCGGGAAGCACACATCGTGTTACCGTGGAGGGCACGCACGGCCCCGGGGCAGGGCCGTGTTTTTCCGTTCCGGCTGCTGGCTTGACGCGCCAGCAGCTCGGAGCACTCCGCCCCCGCAACCGCGGACGTCGGATCAGACGAGGAGTGATGACCGTGAGCGACACCGTAACCTGGCTGACCCAGGAAGCCCACGACCGGCTCAAGCACGAGCTCGATGAGCTGATCGCCAATCGCCCGATCATCGCCGCGAAGATCAACGACGCCCGCGAGGACGGCGATCTCAAGGAGAACGGTGGGTACCACGCCGCCCGCGAAGAGCAGGGCCAGCTCGAGGCGCGGATCCGTCAGCTGCAGGAGCTGTTGCGCGTCGCCAAAGTCGGCGCGGCCACGGCCGAGTCCGGTGTCGCTGCGCCCGGAATGATCGTCACGGTGCGGTTCGAGGATGACAAGGAGACCGAGACCTTCCTGCTCGGCTCGCTCGAAGAAGGTGCACACGGCGACCTGGAGGTCTACTCGCCGAACTCACCGCTGGGCAAGGCGATCATCGGCGCGCATGAGGGCGAGGACCGCCACTACGAGCTGCCCAATGGCGGTTTGATGACCGTCGCCGTCGTCAAGGCCGAGCCCTTCCGGAGCTGAGTCTTCTCCGGGGAGGCCGCCCAGCACCCCCCTGACTTCCAGATCACCCCCTGTCCTGACGTCGGCGGTGTCACCGGTGGCGTGTCGCTGCGGGGTGCCCTCGGCGACCCTCCATGCCAACCTAGAGTAGTGAGTGGCTCACTCTATCGAGTGGTGCCTTCACCGCTTGTTCACTCCCTTTTGGGGGATCTGCGCCATTTGAGTACGCATTATTGCGCCAATGGAGAGCTTACCGTCGGGCCTAGATCACTCGAACGGCGTAACCCGCTGTAGACTTCCTCGGTTCGCACCGGGTCGGCACCGCGATTCGTGGGCGGTGGAGACCAGCTGGTTGATGGCGGACTCCGTTGGTGCTCCGCGGCGCTCAGCGCGCCATCGTGCCGACCCCGTTGGTACTGGCCGGCGTCGAGTGACGGTGATCGCGGCGGTGATCACAATCGGATCTGGGCCCTTCGCGGTGGCCCTGACGCTGCCCAGCCTCTACGACCGATCGACTCCGCTGGAAGGGCAAGCAGCGGCAACGCTCAAGTCGACGCAGGGATACTTGGACAGGCGTGACGCCGAGGCCAGCCCGGTCGCGCCCAGCCCGGTCGAGCCCAATGTGGCGGAAGCCGTCGAGTCGCCCGTGCCGGACCGGCCCGCCGACGGTCCCGCCGCAGACCTCTCCCCCGGCACCGTGGTCGCCGACATTCCCGCCAACTATCTCAGCCTTTATCGCGCCGCCGCCGCGACATGCCCGGGCCTGCGCTGGTCCGTGCTCGCGGCGATCGGAAAGATCGAATCGGATCACGGCCGATCCACCCTGCCCGGCGTGCACACGGGAGCCAACTCGCACGGAGCCAAAGGCCCGATGCAGTTCCTCCAACGCACGTTCGACTCCGTGACAGCCCGGCATCCGGTCCCACCCGGTGGAGCGGCCCCGCCGTCGCCGCACAATCCGCACGACGCCGTCCACACTGCCGCGGCCTACCTCTGCGATAACGGCGCACGCGACAACCGAGACCTCAACGGCGCGATCTTCGCCTACAACCACAGCCGCGCCTACGTCAACAAGGTCCTGGACACCGCCCGCGCTTATAGCCGTGCCAAGCCGAGCTCTGCAGCACCGGACAGTCCTGCACCGGCCCCTTCGCGGAGCTCAGCGGCACCAGCCAGCCCTGCCCCCGCCGCGCCACCCGTTGATGACCGCCATGAGTCCGCCGCGCAAGCCGCGGTGGCCTTCGCTCGCGCCCAAATCGGAAAACCCTACGTGTGGGGTGGCAACGGCAACCCTGGCTACGATTGCTCAGGGCTGACCACGGCCGCCTACGCCGCCGCCGGGATCAAGCTGCCTCGCACCGCCCAAACCCAGTACAACCACGGACCGCGACTGCCGCGCGGTGCTGAGCTGCAGCCCGGGGATCTGCTGTTCTTCGGCACTCCACGCAAGATCCACCACGTCGGCATCTTCCTCGGTGGCACCAGCATGATCAACGCGCCCACCTTCGGGCAGAACGTCAAGATTCAAGACTACCGTCGCCTCAGCGACTACGCGGGAGCCTCGCGGCCGGCCTAGTGAGCCGACGGCGCCTCGACAGGGGGGAGTCAGCGCGTCACCTGGTAGCCGGCAGCGTCCAGATCGGCAAGGAGCTCCTCCTGGTGTTGCGGCCCCTGGGTCTCCAGGCTCAGCGCGACCACCACCTCGCCGATCGCGAGGCTACCGGCGATCCGGGAATGCGCCACGTCCACCACATTGGCGCCCGACTCACCCACCCTGCCCAGCAACGCGGCGAGCTCCCCCGGCCGATCGGGCACGGTCACCCGCAGAGTCAGGAACCGACCGCCCGCACCCAGGCCGTGCCGGATGAGGTGCATCAGCAGCAGCGGGTCGACGTTGCCCCCGGACAGCACTGCGCAGACCGGGCCTGGGAACCGCACGGATGGTCGCAGCAGCGCTGCAACGGCCGCAGCCCCGGCCGGCTCGACGACCATCTTGGCGCGTTCCAGGCACAGCAGCAGGGCCTGGGACAACGCCTCCTCCCCCACTGTCAGGACCTCGTCGACCAGCGCGGACACATGCGCGAAGCTCACCGGCCCCACTTCGGCGACGGCGATGCCGTCAGCCATGGTCTGCCGCTGCACCAGCCGGACCGGCGCGCCGGCCGCCAGCGACACCGGCCAGACCGCGGCACCCTCGGCCTGCACACCGATCACTCTCACTTCGGGTTTGACGCCCTTCACGGCGGCGGCGATCCCGCCGACCAGCCCGCCGCCCCCGGTGGGGACCAGCACGGTCCCGACGTCGGGTAGCTGTTCGAGCACCTCGAGCCCCACCGTGCCCTGACCAGCGAGCACATCAGGGTGGTCGAAGGGGTGGATGAGAACCGCCCCGGTGTCCTCGGCGAACTCGCGCGCCGCGGCCATCGACTCCTCCACGACGTCGCCGACCAGGTGCACCCGCGCGCCGTACCCCCGGGTCGCAGCGAGCTTGGGCAGCGCCGCAGTCACCGGCATGTAGACCGTCGCCGTAGTCCCCAACATGGCGGCCGCCAGCGCCACGCCCTGCCCGTGGTTGCCCGCGCTTGCCGCCACCACGCCGCGAGCCCGCTGGGTCGTGGACAGGGCCTGGATCCGGACGTATGCTCCTCGGATCTTGAACGAACCGGTGCGCTGCAGGTTCTCACATTTGAGGTGGACTCCGACCCCGCAGCGCTGCTCGAGCACTCGGGAGTGCTTCAGCGGGGTGCGCCGGACGACCCCATGCAGCGTCTCACGGGCGGCTCTGATCTTCTCGACGCCGATCAGCTCCATGGTCGGCGATCCTGCCAGTCCGACCGTGAGATTGCCGACCCGTACGACACAGCGCAGCGAGGCCGGCATTGCACGGGGTAAGGTCACAAATAGGTCTCGGATGAGCCTCGGGAGGTGGAATGAATCTCAGTGGCCGCTGGATGCCGATCGGGGTCACGGCTGGCGTGGCCGCATTGCTGGCTTGCGCCGCCGTCATCACGGCTGGCCGGGCGGGTTGCGCTGAGCCGGGCAGGTATGTGTCCGCGCCGGGTGGCGTGCAGCTGGTGGGCGGGTGCCTCAACAGCGCTGACCTTCCGGTGGCGCCGCCGCCCGTCCAGCAGCCCGCGGCGCCGGTGACGCCACTGGGTGATGAGACGCTGGGTGATTAGACGCTGAGTGATGAGCCGTGCTAACCCAGCGCGGTCAGCAGGTCCTCGATGAGATCCTCGGCATCCTCGATGCCGACCGATAGCCGGATCAGCTCCGCGGGGACCTCCAGCTGGGATCCCGCGGTGGAGGCATGCGTCATCCGCCCCGGGTGCTCGATGAGGGATTCCACTCCGCCCAGCGACTCGGCCAGGGTGAACACCCGGGTCCGGGCGCACACTGCCAGCGCCGCTTGAGGACCACCGCGGACGGTGAACGAGACCATCCCGCCGAACCGGCGCATCTGCTTAGCGGCAACCTCATGACCGGGATGGTTGTCCAACCCGGGATAGTGGACGCCGGTGACCTCAGGGTGCGCCTGCAGCGCCGCGACGACCCGCTCGGCGTTGTCGCAGTGTCGCTCCATGCGTACGGCCAGGGTCTTGATCCCGCGCAGGGTCAGCCAGGCGTCGAAGGGCCCGGGCACCGCGCCGGCACCGTTTTGCAGAAAGGCCACCTGCTCGTCAAGCTCACTATCGTCGGTGACCAGCGCGCCGCCGATGACGTCGGAGTGCCCGCCGAGATACTTGGTGGTCGAGTGCAGCACCACGTCCGCGCCGAGCCCGAGCGGGGCCTGCAGGTAGGGCGAGGCGAAGGTGTTGTCCACCACCAGCCGGCCACCGGCCTCGTGCGCGACCGCGGCCAGGGCCACGATATCGGCGATGGACAGCAGCGGGTTGGTCGGCGTCTCACACCACACCCACCGGGTGGTCGGGCGTAGCGCGGCGCGCACGGCGTTCACGTCGGACAGCGCGACGGCGGTGTGCTCGATCCCCCAGTGCCGGAACACCTTGTCGATCAGGCGAAACGTGCCGCCGTAGGCGTCGTCGGGGATGACGACGTGGTCACCGGGCCGGCACGTCGCGCGCAGCAGCGCATCGGTTGCGGCCATTCCGGACGCGAAGGCTCGCCCGTACCGACCGCCCTCCAACGCGGCCAGACAGGTCTCCAGCGCGGTGCGGGTGGGGTTACCAGTGCGGGCGTACTCGTATCCGCTGCGCAACCCCCCTACGCCGTCCTGGGCGAAGGTCGACGTGGCGTGGATGGGCACGATCACCGAGCCGGTATGCGGATCCGGGTCCTGACCGGCATGGATGGCACGGGTGGAGAAACCTGTCACTTCGCCAGCCTACGGTGGGCCGTTGCCGCTCCGATCTTCGGTGGCGCCCTCGACCCGGATCACCACTGTGCCGACGATCTTATCTGCGAAAGTCTGGCGCTTGTCGTCCCACAGCGGCCACAGGAAACCGATGAAGAACTCCAGAATGTGGCAGAGCTGCCGCAACAGTGCCCTGCCGAATCCAACCGGCTGGCTGGTCTCGATCTTCACCAGCTTCGTCCTCGCCACCCGGCGACCGACGCTTTGCCCCGTGGTGCCCTGCAGGTAGCCGGAGTTCCACAGACCGAAGGCACCCAGCCCGAGATAACCCACGACGGTGAGAATCAGGTGCAACGCCCCGTTGCCGGTAGCGACCCCGATGGCGAGCAGGATGTTCAAAACGATCATCGGAGTCACGCAGTCGATCAAGAAGCTGATCGTCCTGGCAGCGAAGTCCGCCAGCTGCGCAGTTGCGGGGACATCGACGTCGGACTGCCCGGCGGGCGTCACGCCGTCCCACTGCTGCTGCTCTGGGGTTTCGAGTGCTGGGGTTTCGAGTGCTGGGGTTTCGAGCACTGGGGTTTCGAGTGCTGGGGTTTCGAGTGCTGGTTGCGCACTGTTGCGTGACGAGCCGGGATCGGCCTGGTGGTAAGCCTGCGGCCGGACGAACGGCGATGGTCGTCCGAACTGCGGTGGTGGCGCGAATGGTGGCGGTCGCCCGAACTGCGGTGGCGGGGCGAGCTGCGGCGACGGGCCGGTGGGTCGTCCCGGGCGTTGACCGGATTTCTCCGGGGGAGCTGCGGGGTTCAGCGCAGCGGCTGGCTCCGTTGCGCCTAGCACCGGATTAGGACCGGAAGGGTGGGGATCTGTTCCGATCGGTACTGACTCCCGTTCCGTATCGGTTGGCTCCATTTGCCCGTTTGCGCCGGACCGAATCTGCTTACCTGCGCGGGGATCCTGATACCGCGGCTGGGAAGTGGTCATCGAGTTAGAACCCCCTCGATAGGTGCCGGGCACATTTCGTGCGCGGTCACGTTAGCGGATCCGCCCCGCCCGCCCTCAGCCCCCGGCAAGGAACCCGAGAACGTCCTGGCGGGTGACCACCCCGGCCGGTTTGCCGTCAATAAGGACCATTGCGCCGTCTGCGTCGGCCAATGCCCGCATCAACGATCCGATCGGTTCGCCCCCGCCGATCGTCGGCAGCGGTGCACCCATGTGGCCCTCGATCCGGTCGGCGAGCTGTGCGTCACCGGCGAACAGGGCCTGCAGGAGGGTGCGCTCATTAACGGCACCGATCACCTCGGCCGCCATCACCGGGGGCTCGGCGGCGACCACGGGCAGCTGGGAGACCCCGAACTCGCGCAGGATCGTCACGGCGTCGGCGAGGGTCTCGTTCGGATGGGTGTGCACCAGCTTCGGCAAGGCACCATCCTTGCCGACCAGCACATCGGCGACGGTCGCGCCGGAGGAATCAGGGGGCAGGAAGCCGTAGGAGGCCATCCACGCGTCGTTGAAGACCTTGCCCAGATAGCTCCGCCCGCCGTCGGGCAGCAACACCACGACCACTGAATCGGGGTCTGCCCGGCACGCGATCCGCAGCGCCCCGACGACGGCCATCCCGCACGATCCCCCCAGCAGCAACCCCTCCTCCCGAGCCAGCCGCCGGGTCATGGCGAAAGAGTCGGTGTCAGAGACCGGGACGATCTCGTCACAAATCTCCCGGTCGTAGGTGCGAGGCCAGAAGTCCTCCCCGACGCCTTCGACCAGGTAGGGCCGGCCGGTGCCGCCGGAGTACACCGAACCCTCCGGATCGACGCCGACGACCCGAACCCGGCCGTCGCTGACCTCCTTGAGGTAACGCCCGGTCCCGGAAATCGTCCCGCCGGTCCCGATGCCTGCCACGAAATGCGTGATCCGTCCCTCCGTCTGAGCCCACAGCTCCGGACCGGTGCTGTGGTAATGGCTAGCCGGGTTCTCCGGGTTGGAGTACTGGTCGGGCTTCCACGCCCCGTCGATCTCCTTGGCCAGCCGGTCGGACACCGAGTAGTACGAGTCGGCGTGGTCGACAGCGACCGCCGTCGGGCACACCACGATCTCGGCACCGTATGCCTTGAGCACGTCACGCTTGTCCTCGCCGACCTTGTCGGGGCAGACGAAAACGCAGCGGTACCCCTTGCGCTGGGCCACCAGAGCCAGCCCGACACCGGTGTTTCCCGACGTCGGCTCCACGATCGTGCCCCCTGGCCGCAGCTCACCGGATCGCTCTGCCGCTTCAACCATCCGGAGCGCGATCCGATCCTTCACGCTGCCGCCCGGGTTGAGGTACTCCACCTTCGCCAGGACCAGCGGTGCCACATCCTGGGCAACGACGTTCAATCGCACCAGCGGGGTATTGCCGACCAGATCGATGATGTGCTCGGCGTAGTGCACCGTGGCTCCTCCGGGGATTGGGCGGATCGCGCTGCGCGCAGCACACTGCCGAGCTTCAGGCGTATGTCAGAGTATGGGGTCCACTCTGCGCAGTGCGGCGTCGAGGAGGTCCGTTTATGCAGCGTCTGTTGCGAACGACGGCGGTACTGGTCGGTGCCACCGGTGCGACGGTCGGCGCCGCCTACGGGATGCTCACTCACCAGGGACGGCGGGCGCACCGCGAAATCATGATCCCGGGCTGGTTTCCCTTCCGGGCCGACGGTGTGTACCTGCCTGACGGGACCGGCCCGCACCCGCCGTCGACTGCTGCCGAGGATGTGATCCGGTTTGCGGTGTTCGGCGACTCCTCGGCGGCTGGCCTCGGCGTGGATCTGCCCGAGCAGTTGCCCGGAGTGGTGCTGGCCCGCGGGCTGGCCACCGAGTCTGGCCGCGCAGTGCAGTTGGACACCCTGGCGATCTGCAGCTGCACGAGCCGGCAGCTAGACAGCCAGGTCGACGCCGCTTTGATCGATCCTCCGCACGCGGCGCTGATGATGATCGGCGCCAACGACGTGGCCCGGCGGATCCCACCTTGGGTATCGGCGAAGCTGCTCGGCGACGCGGTGTCGAGGTTGCGCACCGCGGGCGCCACCGTGGTTGTCGGCACCTGCCCGGACCTGGGCGCAGTCCGACCGCTCCCGCAGCCATTGCGAGCCCTGGCAGGCATCTCAAGCCTGGCACTGGCCCGGCTGCAGCGCGACGCGGTACGCCGCGCAGGCGGGCTGCCGGTATCGCTTGCCGACCTTCTCGCCCGGGAACTCCTGATCCAACCCGATGCCCTGTTCAGCCGGGACCGCTTCCACCCGTCGGCTACCGGGTACCAGGCCGCCTGTTCGGTGCTGCTGCCCGCACTGCGCTCGGCCCTGTGCGACCGGTGCTCTTCAAGTACCACCAACCCCCAGCCCAAGTGTCCGTAACCGCTACCAACCGCCGGTGCGCCGGCTGAAACTCCGCCCGGGAAACGGACGGGGTTGGTAGTCGTTGGGTGCAACCCCGACCGGGGTTGGTAGTACTTGAAGGCCACCTATAGCGACGGGCCCGGGCCACCTATAGCGACGGGCCCCGTCCGGTGTGGACCGGGCCCCCAGGGGGGAAAGGGTAGTTGCTATTCGCCTTGGAAGTAGGACAGCAGCCGCAGGATCTCCAGGTACAGCCAGACCAAAGTCACCGTGAGGCCGAACGCGATGTACCACGCGGTCTTCTCCGGTGCGCCAGCCCGGATCGCTTGGTCGGCGGCGTCGAAGTCGAGCAGGAGGACGAACGCCGCGATCCCGATGCAGACCAGGCTGAAGACGATCGCGAGCGGACCGCCGTCGCGGAGGCCGAGACCGCCGGTCGTGAAGAAACTTGCGACGAGGTTGACCAGCATGAGGCCGACCACACCGATCAGGGCGCCGATCAACCACTTGGTGAACCGCGGGGTCACCTTGACCGCCCCGGTCTTGTAGACCACGAGCATGCCGCCGAACACCAGCGCGGTGCCCGTGACGGCCTGCAGAATGATCCCGGGGTTACCGACCGCGGTTCCGATCACACCGCTGATGCCGCCGAGGAAGACACCCTCGATGGCGGCGTAGGCCAGGATCAGCGGCGGGCTGACCACCTTCTTGAAGATGATCACCAGCGCGAGCACGAAGCCGATCAGGGCAGCCGGCAGGGCGAGTCCCCAAAGGCCGCTGATGTAGGTCAAGGCGCCGGTGGCGACCAAGAGCGCGAGCGTCATGCCGGTCTTGGTGACCACGTCGTCGATGGTCATCGGCCGGCCGACCGCGGGCGGCGCGTCGGTATAGCTCCGCGCGGCGCCCGGGAAGCTTGCCGGGGATGGGTTGAAACCCGCGTAACCGCCGCCCCCTACGGGAAGATTGCGGAATGCGGGGTTGCTGGTGGAGCGCACCGTGTTCCTCCTGGTCGGCATTGCAGGCCGTCACCGAGTTCAACGCGCCTGCGGCGGGTCCGGTTCCCGGTCCGATGAAACGGACTTTACCCCCGCCCGGTGACGTCGCGGCAAGGGAGCAGGGCACTTCACGTTACTGTACGCATAGGGCAGAACCCGGGCCTGGAACGGTGAGGAGGCGGCGATGGACTGGTGGGGCTGGGTGATCCTCGCCCTGGTCATTGTTGTGGTGCTGGCGACGCTCGCTGCCCTCGTGCAGCGCAGGCGACGGCGTGGCGGTGTGATCGGACTCGGCGACGCCGGCCGGAGTGACCCACCGTGACTATGCCGGCTCCTGAGTTACTGCTACGGGCCCGTGAGCTGATCGGCCGCCCCGTGGTCACCCTCGGCGGCGAGCTCGTCGCCGAGATCAAGGACATCGTCTTCGAACGCACTGGCGGTCGTATCGCTGGCTTCACCCTGCGCAATCCGGGGCTGTTCAGCCGCGCGCGCAAGGATTCGCTGCCCTGGGGCGGTGTGCACGGGGTAGGCCGGGACGCCGTGATGGTGTCCGACGAGACCGTGCTGCTGACCGCCAAGGAGCTCGCGCCGCGCAAGCAGGCCCACAAATCAGACGTGCTGGAGGATCGGGTACTCACCGACAACGGGCGCGACCTCGGGCGCGTGGTGGACGTCGTGCTGCACAGCGGGACCAGCCTGGAGGTCGTCGGCTACGAGGTGGAGGCCAGCGAGGCGCTCGGCACGGCGGGACGGCGGGTGCTCATCCCCCTGCCCGACACCGTGGCGGTGTCCGGGGAGAACCTCATCGTGCCGGCCGCAGCCACCGAGTTCGTCTCCGAGGACCTGGCCGGGTTCGGTGCGGCGGTGGACGCCTTCCGGACCCGATTGCGGGAGGGAACCAGCTGATGCTGTTCAGCCAGGCGCGCAAGCGCGACGTGGTGAACACCGCCACCGCGACCAAGGTCGCCAGGGTGGACGGCTTCGTGGTGCTTCCCGGACCGGCCAGGGTGGCGCTATTGCGGTTGGGCAAGGTCAGCGGTGCCGGCACGCTGCTCGCCTGGGACGACGTGCAGGGCTTCGGGCCCGACGCGGTGACAGTTGGGTCCGAAGCAGTGATCCGTCCGGCCCGCGACGCCTTGGAGCAGCGGGCCGAGGACAACGACCTGGAGGTCCTGGGCAAGCGGGTGCTCACCGAGCGGGGCATGGAGCTCGGCACGGTCACCGACGTGGACTTCGATCCGGAGACGGGTGCGGTCACCACACTGATCACCAAGACCGAGACCATCTCCGGAGAACGGCTGATCGGCCTTGGCGGCTACGCCATCGTCGTCTCGGTTTAGCCCTTGCTACGGGCGCTACGGGCGCAACCTCATCAGTCCGCCCGATGTGAGGGGGGTGGGCGGTAGAATCGGCAGCCCGTACGTCCAACGGGTGCGGCAGCGCGCCCTGCGGTGGTTTGACGATGTTTGCCGCCGGACTTGGCGGGAGGGCCGTCGTTGCGCCCCCACGTGGGACGCGGCACCACCGGGGCGCTCCAGGGGAATCGGTCGAACAGACGTCGAATATCGTCAGCGATCGCCATGACGGCCCTCTTCGAATCAGGTTCTCGTCGGCGACGGCCCGCAGCCGGCGCCCGTCGGTGGGGACGGCCTCGGCCGGTATGCCTCGATGCCGGCAATCCGGATCATGGAACGTCCCCTGTCGCGTGGGAACCCCCTCCCCCGCGACCGTACGCGGGGCCCGTGCAATCCGGCAGACGTCATACGACTGCACAGCGTGACTACTGCTCGGAGATGGGCCTGCTCGGCTCTCCGCACTTATCGGCCGGGTGCCCCCGGTGGGAGTCGAACCCACACTGGGATCCTTTTAAGGGACCTGCCTCTGCCGGTTGGGCTACGGGGGCGCCTCGGCAGCGTATCTACGCCACCCTGTATCCACGCCAACCTGGGGCGGATCAGGGAGCTGTGGTGGCGCGGGCGAACTCGGCTTTCGGGTCGTTGATCTGGCCCAGCGCCACCACCTCGCGGCGAAACAGCAGGGCAGCGGTCCAGTCGGTCACGATGCGGACCTTGCGGTTGAACGTCGGCATCCGGCTCAGGTGGTAGCTGCGATGCAAGAACCAGGCCACGATGCCCGTGAACCGGATCCCGTAGATCTCCGCGACGCCACGATACAGGCCCAAGCTGGCCACCGACCCCGCGTAACTGTGCTTGTAGTCGCGCAGTGGCTGGCCGCGCAGGTGCGCAAGCACGTTGTCGGCTAACACCTTGGCCTGCCGGACAGCGTGCTGGGCCGATGGGCTGCAGGTGGCGTTCGGATCGGTGGAACTCAGGTCGGGAACAGCCGCGCAGTCCCCAGCGGAGAACACCTCCGGGCAGCCCACCGCCTGCAGGGTAGCCTCGCAGCGCAGCCGTTTACGGTCGTCCAGCGGCAGATCGGTGTGCTGCAATACCGGGTTGGCCTTCACCCCAGCGGTCCAGACGATGGTGTCGGCGTCGAACTCGGTGCCGTCGTCGAGAACGACGTGACCATTCTCCATCGTCGTGACCCGGGTGTTCAGGAATATCTCGATACCGCGTTGGATCAACCGCTTTGCGGTGTAGCGGCCCATTCTCGGGCTGACCTCGGGCATGATCCGGCCGGTGGCCTCGACGAGCACCCAACGCATGTCCTGCGGCTGGATGGTCTCGTAGTAGCGGCAGGCGTAGCGGGCCATGTCCTCCAGCTCGCCGAGCACCTCGATCCCCGCATATCCCCCGCCGATCACCACGAAACTCAGCAGCTCGCGGCGCAGTTGCTGGTCGATCGTGGCGTCCGCCGCTTCCAGACAGGACAGCACGTGGTTGCGAAGATAAATCGCCTCACCGATGGTCTTGAACGCAATGCCGTGTTCAGCGAGCCCAGGAATGGGCAACGTCCGCGCGATGGAGCCCGGCGCCATCACCAGCACGTCGTAGCCGAGCTGCTCGATGTGCCCGGCGCAGTTCTCGATGGTGGCGGACCGGTGGGCATGGTCGACGCCGGTGACCCGGCCACAGACGATGCGGCAGCCCCCCAGCACCCGGCGTAGCGGTACCACCACGTGGCGCGGTTCGATCGAACCAGCTGCGGCCTCCGGCAGGAACGGCTGGTAGGTCATTTGCGACTGCGGGTCCACCACAGTGACCGAGGCCTCGCCGGCATGCAGCTTCGACTGCAGTCCCAGCGCGGTATACATCCCAACGTAGCCACCGCCGACGATAAGGATGCGCGGCGGATCCCCAGGTGTGGACGAGAGCTGGGCCATGCCCCCAATATCCCACCACCGCCCAGGCGTGGCGCGGCCACATGTAGTGATCCTGGTCGCCGGATTAGCCGGATTCGACAGGACCGATCCCGGCCAGCCCGGCCGCTCGGCTCAACACGTCGACGAGCATCGCCGGGGTGAGCCGCCCGGTGAACGTGTTCTGCTGGCTGACGTGGTAGCAGCCCAGCAGGTGCAGCCCGTCCAGAACCATCTCGGTGCCGTGCCCGAAGCGCGGCCGCGGCGCCGGCACTTGCCAGCCCGCGGCGCTCAGTGCAGGCAACAGCGACTGCCAGCCGAAACCACCCAGCACGACCACCGCGCGCAGCGTCGGGCGCAGCAGTTGGAGCTCGCGGATCAGCCAGGGCCGGCAGGCGTCGCGCTCGGCGGGGGTGGGCTTGTTGGCCGGCGGCGCGCAGTGCACTGGGGCCGTGATCCGGGTGCGGTGCAGCGTTAGCCCGTCACCCCGGTGGGTGGCGATCGGCCGGTCGGCCAAGCCGACCGCGTGCAACGCGGCATAGAGCACATCGCCGGAGCGGTCCCCGGTGAACATCCGGCCGGTCCGGTTGGCGCCGTGCGCCGCGGGCGCGAGCCCGACGATGGCCAGCGCGGCGTCAGGCGGCCCGAACCCCGGCACCGGACGCCCCCAGTAGGTCTGATCCCGGTAGGCGGCGCGCTTCTCCACTGCAACCGTCTCCCGCCACGCCACGAGGCGCGGGCATGCCCGACACTGGGTTAGCTCGTGGTCGAGCGTCTCCAACCCCCCGCGTGTCGGGCTCTCATACACGGTGTGTCGGGCTTTCATGCACGGTGCGCTTCAACCCAGACCGAGCGCGATGCCGTCGAGGATGTCGTGCTCGCTGACCACGAGCTCGCCGATGCCGGCACGGGTGTGCAATTCCTCGGCGATCATCCGCACGATGAGCGCACCGCCGGCGATGACATCCACTCGACCGGGGTGGATGGCGGGGTTGCCGGTGCGCTGCTGATGCGTCGACACCAGTAGCGCCGTCGCCGTGCAGCGCAGCTGCTCCAGCGACAGCCGGGACAGGTGGGTGCGCTCGGCGTCGTAGGCGGGCAGCTGCTGGGCGACAGCGGACAGGGTCGTGATGGTGCCAGCCACCCCGACCCAGGTGCGGGCCTTGTCCACCGGCACCTCGGCGAAAGCCTCCTGCAGGGTCTGCACCGCGAACCGCCCGGCGTCGCCGACCTCGTCGGGCGTCGCGGGGTTGGAGTGCAGGTGCCGCTCGGTGATCCGCACGCAGCCGACGTCGACCGACCGCGCCGCCGTCACCTCGGCGCTGGCCCCGTCCCAGTCACCAAGCACCACCTCGGTGGATCCGCCGCCCACATCGACAACCACGAACGGCCCATCGCCGGGATCCAGGTCGCCGACCGCGCCGGTGAACGACAGCCTGGCCTCCTCGTCTCCGGTGATCACCTCGGCGTCGGTATCGAGGGTCTCCCGCACCATCGCGAAGAAGTCCTCCCGGTTGGCGGCGTCCCGGGTCGCCGAGGTGGCCACCATCCGGACCCGCTCGGCACCGGCACGGTGAGCGACTGCGGCGTAGTCGACCAGCGCGCCGCGGGTGCGCTCCAGGGCCTCCGGGGCCAGCCGACCGGTGGCGTCGACATCCTGGCCCAGCCGCACAATGCGCATCTCCCGGTGCACGTCGCGCAGCCCAGTCGCGGTGAGATCCGCGACGAGCAGGCGGATCGAGTTGGTCCCGCAGTCGATCGCGGCCACCCTGGCCATGCCCACCTCCGAGGTTTGCAGCGGCGCGCTAACCGTAGCGGGAGCTCACCGGCACCCGTGCGCTGGTCGCAGTGGGCACCAGAGCGCGACACACCGGACACAGGAGCCTGACACGCGGGGCAGCTGAGTGCGACACACCGGGCACTAGAGCACGACACGCCGGGCGGGGGGTGGGGTTAGGCGCAGGGGCCGGGGGTCCACCATGGGCCGCACTGGTCGAGTACCTCGTCGCCGAAGGGGTTCACTCCCGGGCCGCGGGCCAGCGCATGCGCGACGTGGACGTGCAGGCACTTGACCCGCTCCGGCATCCCGCCGGCGCTGACCCGGGTCCCGAGCGGTTCCACCGCGTCCCGCTCAGCGAGATAGGACTCGTGCGCGACCCGGTACGCCGACGCGAGCGACGGATCCACAGCGAGCCGATCGGTCATGTCTTGCAGCGCACCACCGGCCTCGATCCGGCCTACCAGCCCGGCCAGCCTGCGACAGGTCAGGTAATAGAACGTGGGGAACGGGGTGCCGTCATCGAGCCGGGGGTAGGTCTGCACCACGCTGGGCAGCCCGCAGGGGCAGCGGTGCGCGACGGCCCGGAGGGCACGCGGTGGGCGGCTCAACTGCGCGGCGACGGCTTCCCAATCGCCGGGAGTCACCGAAGGGCGAACGTCATCCACTGTTGATCGACTTCCAGAGCTCGGCGTACCACAGCTGTCTGGGTACCACAGCACTGCCGGCACCGGCGAACCCGGCAGCAGTCTGGCCGGGGGGCAGCTGCACCACGTATGGCGCCTCCCCCGGTCGCACGTACTGCAACCGCTCGCGCGCTTGCGCCTCCACGTGCTGGGGGTCCGCGAGCAGCGCGCGGCGCCGCTCCAGCTCCGCGGCCTTGCCCGCCAGCATCTGCTGCTGCACGTGTACCGCCACGAGCTCGGAGCGCTGGCCCACGTAGTTGCGCAGCGGCACGGCCACGCTCAGCGCCAGCACGCAGACCACCGCAGCGAGGATCGCGGCGCGGCGTGGGGACGTGATGCCCAAGAAATGACCGATCCGCAACCCCAGCGGAAGGGGCACCGCCGAGCCGCCGAGCCTGCCGCTGCGCCTGGTCCGCCCAGGATCACCCATCAGGCTGGGCCCTCATGCGAAGCCGGGCCCCCGGATCAAGCTGGGCCCTCATATCAAGAGCCCTGCGGGGTGAACCGGGCGAACGCCAGATCCCCGGCGTAGCGGGCCGCGTCCCCGAGAGCCTCCTCGATGCGCAGCAGTTGGTTGTACTTCGCGACCCGCTCGGACCGGGCGGGGGCACCGGTCTTGATCTGCCCGCAGCCGATCGCCACCGCGAGGTCAGCGATGGTGGTGTCCTCGGTCTCCCCGGAGCGGTGGCTCATCATGCAGCGGTACCCGCTGGACTGGGCGAGTGTCACCGCGTCCAGGGTCTCCGACAGCGTGCCGATCTGGTTGACCTTCACCAGCAGCGCGTTGGCTATCCGGCGAGTGATGCCCTCCTCCAGCCGCTCCGGGTTGGTCACGAACAGATCATCACCGACGAGTTGCACCCGATCGCCGATCTCGGCGGTCAGCCGCGCCCAGCCGTCCCAATCGTCCTCCGCGAGCGGGTCCTCGATGGACGCCAACGGGTAGGCGCCGAGCAGCTCGGCGTAGTAGGCGGTCATCTGCTCGGCGCTGCGGGCCTTCTTGTCGAAGGTGTAGGAGCCGTCGGCGAAGAACTCGGTGGCGGCCACGTCCAACGCGAGCACGATGTCCCGGCCCAACGTGTAACCGGCCTTGTCCACCGCGATGGCCACAAGGTCCAGCGCGTCTTTGGTGGTCGGAAGGTCAGGCGCGAAACCGCCCTCGTCACCGAGTCCGGTGGCCAGCCCGTTGGACTTAAGCACCGACTTCAGCGCGTGGTAACACTCGGTGCCCCAGCGCAGCGCCTCGCGAAACGAGTCCGCACCGATCGGGGCGATCATGAACTCCTGGACGTCGACGCCGGTGTCGGCATGTGCGCCCCCGTTGAGGATGTTCAGCATTGGCACCGGCAACACATGCGCATTCGGGCCACCGATATAGCGGAACAACTCCAGACCGCTGGATTCGGCGGCCGCCTTGGCGACCGCCAGGGAGGCCCCGAGGATCGCGTTGGCGCCCAGGCGGGACTTGTGCGGCGTGCCGTCCAGGTCGACCAGCTTCTGGTCCACCACCCGCTGCTCGATCGCCTCGATGCCGGCCAGCTCAGGTCCGATCTCGTCCAGCACGGCCGCAACCGCGCGCTCAACGCCTTTGCCGAGGTAGCGCTGCGGGTCGCCGTCACGCAGCTCCACCGCCTCGTGCTCCCCGGTGGACGCACCGGAGGGCACTGCGGCACGGGCCAACGTGCCGTCATCGAGTGCGACCTCGACCTCGACGGTGGGGTTCCCGCGCGAGTCCAGGATCTCGCGGGCTCCGACCTGTTCGATGACGGCCACGGATGCGCTCCTCGTCGGCTGCCGGGATGGTGGAGGACGGCCCTGGGCAGGACCTAGCAGGACAGGGCCCAGCCTAACCACGGCTGCGCGCAGTCGGTCGGAGGCGCGCGCCAGTGATCGAATGTGAGGGCTCGTGCAACAGCACGTCACCGCGTAACGTTGGTGCGACTATGACCGCCGCCGACCGCCCCGCTGACGTCGTGGAGCAGTTCCGGCTCGCTGAGTCGCTGGTCTCCGAAAAGCGCCCGCTGGAGGCCCTCCGGGAGCTACGGCCGGTCTTGGAGGCTGAGCCGGACGCGCCGAGCGTGCAGTTATTGGCCGGCCGGGCTTACCTGCAGTCCGCCCAGCTGCACCGCGCCGAGGAGGCGTTCCTTCGCGTACTCGAGCACAACCCGTCCGACCACTATGCGCGCTTCGCGCTGGGCCGGACGTTGCAGCGGCAGAGTCGGCTGGAGGAGGCGCGTGCGCAGCTCGCGATGGCAGCCGCGATGAACCCCACACCCGATTACCAGGAAGCACTCAACGAGGTGCGAATGCGGCTGGCCACCCGAGAAACGTGAGCCTGGCCGCGGGCGTCAGCTGACGTCCTTGGCGTTGCGGGCGTAGCCCTGCGAGAAGCCGTAGACCAGTTGCGCGTACTCGACGGAGTTGTTGTAGGACAGTATCGCCCGCAGCCAGTCGTCACCGGACCCCAGGTTCCGGTTGTCCGCGCACAGGTACTGGGCCGCAGCCAGAGCAGAGTCGTCGATGCTCTGCGGGTCACTGATCCCGTCCAGGTTTCCGTCCGCGCGCCACGCCGCCCAGGTGGACGGGATGAACTGGAAGGGCCCGACGGCGCGATCCCAGACTGTGTCACCGTCGAGCAGGCCACCGTCGGTGTCCGCAATGGCCCTGACCCCGGGCGCGCCATTGAGCGGTATCCCGATGATCGGAGCCGACGGAAGGCCGTCGGCTCCGAGGTCGCGGCCCTGGAAGTGGCCGTGCTTGGACTCGACGGCCGCGATGCCGGCCAAAGTCACCCAGGTGAGGCTGCAGGTGGGCTTGGTGGCGGCCATCACGGCGTGCGCGTTCGCGTAAGCCTGCAGCGCGCGCTGTGGGATGGTGGTGACGCGGGTTAGCTTGCTGGCCCAATCCGCGAACGCCAAGTGCGGTCCTCCCTGGGGAGCCGCAGGGGCTTGGATCTCCACCGGGATGGTGATGGTGGTCTTGGAGGGAGGCTGGCCAGCTGGCTGACCCGTGGGCTGACCAACAGGTGAAGCGGCGGGCTCCGGGACGTCGGGAAGCGCAGCGGGCGCGGCCATGGCGGCTGGCACGGGTGTGGCGGGCCCGCGGTCAGGTAGTGGGGCAGCTACCGAACTCAGGCCCGTCACGATCAGACCGGCGCACGCCAGCGCACCGCCGGACAACATCCCACGGAACAGATAGCGCGACGCCCGGGACAGGCCCAACCGAGACAACACCCACCGAGACCTCTCATTGCCGGGTTGCCCGGTTCGCGAACCGGCACGTTCGTCGCCGCTCATACGACAGATCAACGACAGTCCAGGCGCCGGGATACGGCGCGTGACAGCGACGTCACGCAGTGACACCCATGAATCAGTGACACCCATGAATCAGTGACGTCCGAGAAGCAGTGGCGTCCATGCAGGGGAGCATGATCACGCTAGCCCGGCCAGTGCTCCCGCCACTGCCGCGGGGTGAGCCTGCCGACATCGAGCCCGGCAGCCCGGGCGGAACGCTCGGCCGCGCGCAGGTCGTCGGCGAAGCGCCGGGCTACCCCGCGCAGCGCGGCCTCGGGATCCACGCCGGCCAGCTTCGCCGCCGCGGACAGCGCGAACAGCGATCCACCCAGGCCACTACCGTCCCCCGGCAGCAGGTCCTCAGGTAGCGCCGCCTTCGCAGCCCGCGACGCGAGCTTGGCCGCCAGGGCCACGGCCGGTTGGGCCAGCGCCACCCCGTCGACACTCGACTCGCGCCGTTTCTCGGTGCGCTTGAGCTGCTCCCATCGGATCTCCTGGTCGGCGGCGGTGCGCACCTCCTCGCTACCCGCGAACACGTGCGGGTGCCTGCTGACGAGCTTGGTCACCAGCTCGGTCGCCACCGCGTCGATGTCGAAACCCTCCGCGCTTTCCTGCGCGACCCGGGCGTGAAAGAGCACCTGCAGCAGCACGTCACCGAGCTCCTCGCGCAGCGCATCGGTGTCACCGTCCTCCAGCGCCTGGTACAGCTCGTAGGTCTCCTCGATCAGGTACGGCATCAGCGAGCTGTGGGTCTGCTCGGCGTCCCACGGGCAGCCCCCCGGAGAACGCAACCGGTCCATCACCCCGACCGCATCCAGCAGCGCAGTTCCGGCAGGTTCAGGGGTAGTCAGCACAGTGGCGCCGGTAGCCACCCAGTGCGCCGCTGCGCCGGTGTCGAGGGTCACGGTGAGCAGCAGGCCTTGCACGCGGTCGCCGACGGGAACCGCCCCGCACTGCCGCGCCAGCTCCGCCGGCACGTCGGAGTCGGCGTACAAGGCCGCCCCGTCCTGCAGCAGGCGGACCACCGCGGCCGGAAGCACCGGACCGAGCCGGTGGGACAGCGCAACGACGACCGGTGCTGGTGTCACGCCCGGGGGGCAGCGCGTAACGGCGCGAGGAATCCAGCGGTCTCGTTCTCGTCGGCCACCGCTTGCAGGCTCACCGGGTCCCATATGCCGTAACGAGGGGTCAGACGCACGCCCACCTCCCCTTCCACCTGGGCCAGCTGGCGCAGGCCGATGGCCTCGAGCACGGCGGGGTCGATCTGATCGATGATCGGCGCATTATCGGAGGGCTGGACACCTCGGTCCGTGCGATTCTTGATCACCATGATCAACCATGGCTGGGTGTCGGTGAGCTGGAAGGCCACCACGGTGCCCTCGGCGACCCCGAACGCCGGAGTGGTGGCGAAGATCGGATCGTCCGCGGCCACGATCCGCTTGCCGATCACCGCGTCCTTCCCGGCCTGGACGTCGGCATCGATCAGCTGCCGGGCCCGCTTAGGCCCGGCCTGGGAGAGCTCCTCGACCCGGGCCTGCGCGGCGGTCCGGGTGTCAGCCGTGGTGTAGTCCACGGTGACCGCGCTGTTGCGAAGAACGCGCCGGCCGAGCTGCGCCATCAGCAGCTTGTCGCCGACCCGCTGCCGGTAGGCGTCGGCATCGAAGACGGTCCCCTTGGAGGCCCCCTCGGCACCGCCGACCTCGCTGATCAGCCGGTTCACCCGGGCCTGGTCGACGGTCAAGCCCGCCCGCCGCGCGGCAATAGCCGTCAACTCGTGCCTGATCTGCACGGTGACGATCTTGCGCGACAGATCGTCGAGCTGGCCGTCGGCCGCCAGCTGGTCCCGGATCTGCGGACCCTCCTTGGCCAGCACGCTGGTGAGCTGGCTCTGCACCTGCTTGAGCGGGATCTCGGTGCCGTTCACGAACGCCGCGGCACCGACCTGGCTGGGACCGGAGCCGCAACCCCCGACCAGCAGCGCCCCGACCAGGGCGCCGAGGATGGCCCGGCGCGCGGTACCGACGGCACGCAGGACCCTTCGCACGGGCGCTACCATCTCACGCCGCCCGGGTCAGCGCGGTTGCAGGGCTACGAATGCAGGCTGGCGACTAGCCGCTGCACACCGTCGCCGAGCCGTTGTGGATCCGACGGCCCGACGGTGAGCGACGGCTCGCCGGACCGGCGGTTGACCATCACCTGGTAGCGGCCGTCGACGTTGTCGCACCAGCGCAGGACGTCTGACCGGCGCCGCCGTCCCGACGACGGGTCCCGCACGTTGGCGGCGATCTGCCCGGCCCGCGCGTGTGGCTTGTCCAGGATCGCTCCTGCGGCGGCGCTGTCGCGCTCGACGCTGGTCCTCACCGGGGACGCTGACACCAGCAGCTTGGGTTGCCGGGCGCCGGGTTGCAGGGTCACGGTCACTGCGGAGCTGCGGCCCGGCGGGTGCGACGGGAGCCTGCTCACCACCGCCGCGGCCAGCCCCGTCGCGGGAATCACCTCCAGCAGCGTCGCGCCAGGCTGGTCGGGATGCTGCAGCGCGCAGACACCCGCGGCGCCGCCCCGAGCCGCGACCACCCGAACCGGCTGGTCGGCCACGGCGTCGGCAAGCCATACCGAGTCCACCCAGCTGGCCGGCCAGTGCAGCAGGCGCATCGCATCCTCAAGATCGGCGTCCATCCGGCCCCCACGAAGCAGGTCGAGCTCGGTGAGTTCGACGCACACGTCAGCCCGGACCTGAGCGTGCTCCCGGCGGGTGCGCCCGGATGAGCGCACCTGGATGGGCGACGGGTAGCCCTCCAAGCCCAGCACCTCGGTGAGCACGTCCCACTGCGCGGCGGACAGCCGCCATGCCAGGGTCATCACCGTCATCCTTCGCGGTCGGGCGAGTCCTCGCCGATCACCGGTGGGGCGACCTTGCGCCCGTCGGTGAAGATGTCGTCCATCTCGATGAGATAGGAGGGGCGCCGGCGCTCGGTGCCCTCGCCACCGCTTCCACGCCCGCCGCCGATCGGGGATATCAGATCGCCCTGGCCGGATCGCGTGCCTAGCACGCCGCTGGTGCCGCGGCCCATGCCGCCAACCGTCCGGCCCTCGGCGGCCGGCGCGGCGACACCTGACGGGCGGGGCCCGAACTCCGTGGCGCGGCCCGCGCCTGCGCCGGCAAGCCGACCGCCGCTGGCACGCCCAGCACCGCCGGCATGCCCACCGGCGGTTCGACCACTACCGGGCGGTATGCCGCCACCGGCCCGACCGGGCCGCCGAGTATCACTGCCGCCGGTGCTCGACGTGATCATCGGGAGTCCGGCCGCCGCCGGGGCGACCTGCCCGCCGACGGGCTGGCGTGGCCCGGCGGGTTCGGGCGCGAGGGGTCCGCCGCTGTGGCCTGGCAGCCCGGCGTGCCCGCCGCCGGTCGCGCCTTGCAGCCCAGCCGCGGCTGGCTGCGAGTACAGGGAATAGCCACCGGCTTGCGCGCTGGCACCACCGCCGGGGACGCTCGGCCCAGGCTGACTGAGCTCCGGTGCCAGCCAGGTGCTCGGGTGTTGCTCGGATGGCTGCAAGGTCGGGTCGACCAGCTGCGGGTAGGCTGGCACGGCGACGCGGTGGTCGTTGATCGGCGCGGAGTACACGTTGTTCATGATCTGCACTGCCTCGGTGTGCGCCTCGGATTGCGCCTGATCCTGGGCGACCGCGTCGATGATCGCGCCGGCCGCGCCGCCCAGGGCGAAGCTGCGCAGTGACTGCCCCCAGTCGTGCGACTTCGCCGGGGGCACGGTGGCCTTGGCCTGCCCGGCGCTGGAGCCGGAGGCATCCATCAGCGCTGTGGTGTGGTCAGCGGCGTCGGCCACGCTGGCCGACCACTGGTCGAGAGGCCCGAGGGCGGCGACCGCCGCATCCGCCCCCGCGCCACGCCACCCACCGGACACAATCTCGTTCAGATCACGAGTGAGTCCCGTGACGACGTCGGTCGCGTGCCGGCCCAGGTCTCGCCACGCGCCGGCGGCATCGCTGATGTCGCTGGGATCGACCGAGGTGTCCAGCATCGAACGGATCTCGGCGTGCCCCCAGGCCGCCCAATTGCTCGACCCGCCGTCGGTACCGCTGGGACCGCCGAGACCAAGTAGGTCGGCCACGATGTCACGTGGTCCGGCCATCTCAACTCCCCGCTTTCGGCAACCGAGGTTCGATCATCTGCGCGATCCGCAACGCCTCGGCACACGAATCGATCTTCGGAGGATCCAGGCTGAACGCCGGAGCCACGGCCACCGTCAGCGACACCGGCCCACCATCCATCAACTGTGCGCAGTCCGTGCGGTCACGCTCGACACTGAGTTGTACCCCAGGACGGCCGTTGACCGTGTTCTCCGCGAAGCTGGTGAACGCCGGATCATCCCGGCGGTCCTGGTACGCGGCGATGGTGTCCTCGTCCCGCTCCAGGCGCAGCGTGATGGGCTTGCCCACCCACTGGCAGCCGACCACGCCGACCTCGTTCACCTGCTTTCGGGTGTCCAGCTTGATGCCCAGCCCGGTCAGCTCGGCATCGGTCAGGACGGTGCACATGTCGACCCCGCTGGCGTCTGCCACTGCAGGCGGCGCAGAAGCTGCCGGCACCTGCGAGGCGCAGCCGACCGTAAGCAGCCCGACCACGACCACCGCAACGTGACCCCGCCTCATCCGGATCTGCCCTGGAACATCTGTTGGCCGGCCGCATCGGCCTCGGTGACCGTGCGGCCGGCCGATCGGTAGGTAGTCGCCATGTTCGCGAACACCTGTTGAGCGTTCTTCATCGTGTCGATGAACTCCTGGCCAGCCTGGACGAACCGGGCCGCGGCCGCTTCACCGTCCTCGTTGTCGCCGAACTTGCGTTTCTGCGTAAGCCGGCGGGCGCTGCTCAACCAGTCGTTGATCTCCTCGACTGCTTGGTCGCAGCGGGCGGCGGCGCGTTCGGCGACACCGGCTTCCATCCACAGCTCACCGGCCGCCACCGCGCGCTGCAGATCAGTCTGCTGCTGATCCGCGCAGGCCAGCCACGCACCGGCCTGCTCGAAGCTGCTCGCCATTGCGTACCCTCCTCCAACCCGGGGTGACCGTACTATCACCGTCCGCCAGCCCGTCAGCCGTGAGGAGGACCCATGTTCGGCACCGACCCTGACCAGCTCGAGCGGCAGCTATCGCAGTGGGCACAGGGGTTCGCGGACAAAGCCCAGCGGTTCGACGCGATGCGCGCCGAGGTCGAGCAGATCCAGGTCACCGAGTCCTCCACCGACGGTGCGGTCCGGGTCACGATCGATTCCAGCGGTGCGCCCATCGATCTGGCGCTCACCGACAAGATCGGCGGCATGCCCCCGTCGGAGGTCGCCGCGCTGGTGATGACCTGCATGCGGCGCGCCCAGCAACAGCTGGCGGGGCAGGTGCACCACGCCATGGCGGCCACTGTCGGAGCCGAGGAGCCGGTCGTCGAGCACGTGGTCTCGGGTTACCGGCAACGCTTCCGCGAAGACCAGCAGGACAGCCGGGGATTCGATCCTGGGTTTAGGGGACCGGGCCTGCTGGGATTGGGCGCGATCGAGGACGACGACCCGCCTCCACAGCGACCCGTCCGTCGCCCCCGTGCGGCACCCGGGGGCGACGAAGAGGACTTCGGGGACCGAAACTACCTGCGCTAGGAGGCACGGACATGTCCGACCAGTACGAGGTGCTCACCGAGGCACTGGCCGAACACGCGACGAACGTCCACTGCTTGGCCGACCGGATGGTGCAAGCGGCGGACGCGGCGCGGGTGAGCCTGCCCGCGGATACCTACGGGGTGTGCTGCCAGCTCCTGCCGGCGGTTCTCAACCCATTGCAGGATCTCGGGGCGGTCGCGCTGGGCAGCTGCGCGACGGGCCTGAGCACCACCGCGACGAACGTCAAGGACACGGCCGAGGACTACGCGGCGGTTGATGACCGCAATGCGCTGGCCTTGCACCGGGTGCAGGGGATCCGGTAGATGTCGGCGAACCCGCTGATCGCCCAGGAGGAGCAGAACACCACCATCTACTCCGGGATCGGGATCCTCGACTCGGCCACCCAGTGTGTCCAGGCCATCTCCAGCGGGGACTGGATTGACGTCGGGATCAACACGGCCGCAGTGAGCCTGGACACGCTGGGCCTCGCGTCCGACCCGGCCGGTGCACTGCTGTCCTACGGCATCGGGTGGCTGATCGAGCACGTCGACGCCCTGTCCGAGCCGCTGAACTGGCTGGCAGGCAACCCCAATGCAATCTCCACCCACGCCCAGACCTGGGGCAACGTCGCCCACGCCGTGTCCACGGTGCGCCATGACTACGCCCACGCCGTGTCCAGCGATCTCACGACGTGGCAAGGTGCGGCCGCCGAGGCCTACCGGGCTCGAGTCGACGGCATCGGCCACCTACTCGACGCTACGGCTATCGCAGCCGCGGGCATCCAGGTCGCCGTCACGATGGCCGGGATGATCGTCGCCGCGATCCGCGACAAGATCCGGGAGCTGATCAGCGATCTCGTCTCCCGGCTGATCAGCTACGCCGCTGAGCTGGCCGCGACCGCAGGCCTCGCGGCGCCCGTAGTGGCCCAGCAGGCCGTCAGCCTGATCGCCAAGTGGGCCGCCAAGATCGCGGACCTGGTCATCAAGTTGCTCCGCACGATCAAAGCCCTCATGCCACTACTGCGTCACCTGGACGAGATCTTCGGCGCGATCAAGAACGCGATGGCCGCCCTGAGCTCTCATCAACCGGGCCGCCCATCCGCCATCGCACAGGCGCTGGACGGATAGACTCAGCAGCCGTCGCCCCTGCTCACACGGGCGCGGGGCGACGGCTGCAACAAACAAGGGTCGAGTCAGCCCCCTTGGTCCCCGGTATGCATGGCCGGGCTGTCCGGATCGACGTTCCCCTCACGAGAAATACCGGTATCCATCCGATTCGAACGGGACGCAGCGGACTCGTGGGTCGACCGCTCCTTGTCTCCCGCCTTGATGTCGCTCGGTGGGTTCTCCGCCGTGGCCGGATCAGGCTCTTGGTTACCCGCGCCAAGGTTCGTTTGTTCCTGAAGCTTGGCCACGCGCTCCTTTTCCACCTCTGCCGAAGGGGGTGCGGTCTCTGACGAAGGCTGACTGCTGGTCATCTTCGCTCCTCTCCATTGGGGAGTCCAGTGGTAACTGCTAAGGGGTTACCCCGTCAGGCTCGGCGGCAAACTCATCTCACGTCCCACACCAACCAGCACCACCCAGGTGGGTGAGCTTATCGGTTTGCCCACAGTGGTTGATCGACCACCCGGGTGCGGATCGTCACGCCACCTCGAGCCCGACCGCGTGCGAGGCCCGCGGCGCTCTGGCAAAATCGTACCCACATGTTGAGCTGGATCTCCTTGGCCATCTGAAGGCGGCTGTAGAGCAGCTGAATAACCCGGCTGCTCGGCCGTGCCCACGCCTCGATCTCAAACCCCAGCTGCGACCCCCTTGGCTGGGCCCGGAACTCGATCTGTCCTGCCTCGAGGTGGCCGGTCAACGTCGCAAAGCGAAACGATGTGCCGGTCCGGTGTATCACTCGGACCGGGCCATCCCAGGGGCCCGGTAAGCGAATCACGATCTCGTCGCCGATCGCGAGCCGGCCGGGGACACCGGAAATCCTCTCGACCACGGTCACCTCGGAGGGCACGGCCTGGTTGAAGTCAGCGGGCGTTTATGGCCACCCACACTGTGGTTGATCGGCGACTCGCTGCGCAGGCACGAGTGATTCACAGTGCGTGATCGGCTGCTGGGCAGCATCGATTACGTCACTGCGCTGGCTCAGCTGCGCCAACGCGAGATCAACTATGACCCCAGCGAGGTACGTCCGCCCGGCTGGGACTTCGACGTGCACCGCAGTCTGGTCGGCCGCGAGCGACCCGGCCCGCCAGAGCCCCGCGCCGTGTGGGAGACCTCCCGCGACCTGGTCCGGGACTACGAGGTCACCCCACCCGAGCTCGTCAGGGCGGTCTATCACCGTAATGACCCGCTGCTGGGCCGCAACCTGCTACTCGAGGGCCGCTTCTGCTTGCTGCGGCTTTACATGGGGGTGCACATCACCGGCCTCATCGACGAGACCCGACACCAGCAGGAGAAAGTTTGGGGGTGGAGCTACCAGACCCTCGAGCACCATCTCGAGCGCGGCAAGGTGACCTATGAGGTGGTCAAGCACCTGGACAGCGGCCGGGTTGAGTTCGTAGCCTCCTGCCAATCCCAACGCTCGCCCGCCGTCGGGCTGATCCTTCGGCTGGGCTGGCTGTTGTTTGGACGCCGCACTCAGCTGCGGTTCTACCGCCGATGCGGACAGCGGTTGCGCGAGCTGGTGCAGGCGTCGCTGACTGGTACGCCGGCCCCAGCCGCCGCACGGTCACCGTTGGAGATCGACGACCTGGTGCTGGTGCCGTCCGGAGTCGAACCACACCCACTCGATCGCCTCACCATCCGACAGCACAACCCCGCCCGGTGAGCCCATCCGGTAGGCAAGCCCGCCCCGAAAGCCTCCCTGCCTTACCAGGTTAAGAGCTGCCGTTATCGGGTAACTAATACTGATGACGACCCAAACCTTCCCGTTCCGGTTCACCACCCCCTACCGGCTCGCGGGACTACCCCTCGGCATCACCCCGACCACCGCGACGGTCCAGGTACACGACGGCGAGCTGGCCGTCCGATTCGGACTCTGGAAAGTACGAACAGCGCTCGCCAACGTGGCGTCAACCACTGTCACCGGACCATTCGGCTTCCTCAAAACCGCGGGGCCGGCGCACCTCTCCCTCGCCGACCGGGGGCTCACCATGGCCACCAACGGTGCCCGCGGCCTGTGCATCACCTTCCGCGAACCAATCCCCGGCATCGAGCCAACCGGCACCCTGCGCCACCCCGCCATCACCGTCACAGTCGCCGATTGCCAAGGACTCGCCGCAGTATTGGCAGCAAAGTGAGGCAGGCACGTCCACTGATCATGATCACCCTCTCAGCTGGTGAGAGTGACCACCGGTCGCTCCGATCGTGAAGTTGGTTTTGATCACGTTGGAGACCAGTTCTCGAGGCTCTTCGAAGTAATCCATCACGATAATTCCAACACGCCCTTGTGAGGATCCCGCAAGATACTCGCTCAGGCGAGGATTTATTGCCCGCGAGTAGCCGTGCGCCCTCAAGTCGACGGCGCTGGAGAACGTGAAGTAGAGATCCTTGGGATCACCACGCCTAGCTTCCTCTATGTGGGTGACGACGAAGTCGAACTTGTCGTCTTCACCAGGGTTCTGATAGCGGTCTTCGACATCATAGAACGGCGGTGCCGCACTTCTGAAGCACTGGTTTTCCGGCCAATAACTAAGGTCGAGCCCAACGCCTTGGCTACCTTCGAATCTACGAAGCAATACAATCTTACCGCGAACTGCGCCCAACGTCGTTTCGGATGTGAACGCAGGGCTAGTGGCCACAGAACCACTACCAGGAGGAGTGGCGGTGAAGTTGTAGAACAGCGGCGTATCCCCGATACACTCCCGCGTCATGGCTTTGAATGTATCTTCGAACGAACGGGTGTTCTCGCCCTTCCCCGCCACACACCCTTTGGACAATCTTCCGACAATTTTAGAAGGGGCCAATTCGCCGAGCGAGCTATCGAACCGGCTCTCGTCGTCCACGGACATCAAAATAGTCTCGGAAGGGTGCTGCCCGAGGAAGTCGGAGCAGATGGTCAGAACATCCGCGTAGCTCTTTTCCATGCATACCGCATCGTGGTGTACGCACAGATTGTCCTGGTAGTGTACGAGCCTGATGTCGAGAAAGCGTATCCCCGCATTCAGCTGGTCAGGCAGATCCAGATTTTGAGTCTGGGCGACTCCGACCGGTCCGTCGACACAGCCAGAATTATGTGTTCCGGGAATGCTCAGCTTCGCCACTGGAGTATCATCGGGAATGTCACCCATCCACGAGGTCTGAGAAATGAAGCCAGCCATCGTGCTCCTCGGAGGTAGACATGTGGGACGCACAGATCATCCTGCGCCGGCTCCGTGGCAGGCCGCAACAGCATCATCAACGTCGTCATACTGTGGGAACCGCTGCGTGAGGTTGAGTACCTGGAGCAGACGCATCACCCGACGGCTGTTCCCCACGAGGACCATCGCATGACGGTCCTGTTGCCTAGCCAACGTTTGCATCAGCACCTCGACGCCGGACGCCGAGAAGAACGTGACGCCCGACAGGTCCACCACCAGGTGTCGCGGACCGTCGCTGCTCGCCTGCCGAAGCTGATCGAACAGCAGCGGTCCGGTGGCCAGGTCCACCTCGCCACCGACTGGCCTCACCGACCCAGCGTCGGTTACTTACCCACGCCAAACGTCCTGGTAGGTGGCCAGCCCCGGCAATGCGGTGTGGGTGTAGCGTTGGGTTGGTCCGTCGGCGCCGATCGAGTCCCCGTCGTGTTCCGTCTCGCGACTTAACCTGGACTGACAGGCGGCTGGATGCCATGAAAGTGCTCGGCGCGAGCCTGCGTAGTGGGTCCGGGTGACTGAGCTGGGTCCGGTGACGCGGGCACTGCTGGAGATCGTCGGCGACGTCGAGGATGAGCGCGCGCTGGCCGAACAGATCTGTCGGGCGTACGTGGTGGGCTTGGACGTCGATGGTGCGGCGATCTCGCTGCTGACCGCGAGCACCTCGAGCCAGACGCTGTGCGCCACTGATGCAACGGCCGAGTTGCTGGAAGACCTCCAGTTCAGCCTGGGAGAGGGCGCGTGCGTGCAGGCG
Organism: Pseudonocardiales bacterium; assembly: GCA_052390115.1. Classification (GTDB taxonomy): domain Bacteria; phylum Actinomycetota; class Actinomycetes; order Mycobacteriales; family Pseudonocardiaceae. The sequence continues at coordinate 36,546 of JBQTHE010000029.1, forward strand.
GCGGTGACCGGGCGGCCGGTTCTCGTCGCTGACATGCAGCACGTCACCGAGGCGAGCCGCTGGCCGACCTTCGCCGCGGCCGTGGTGGAGCAGTCCGAGGTGGGGGCGCTGTTCGCGGTGCCGTTGCAGTGGGGAACGATCAATCTCGGTGTGCTGGACCTGTATCGCAAGATTCCGGGTTCGCTGAGCGATGCGCAGTTACGGGATGTGATGAGTGCTGCGGACATGGCCGCACTGATGTTTCTCACAGTGCGCACCGGTCCCGGTGACGGGGCGTGGCTAGACGATTCAGTGCAGGGCCGCGCGGAAATCCACCAGGCCACTGGCATGGTGCTGGCCCAGCTCGGGGTCAGCGCCACCGACGCCTTGGCCCGGATGCGAGCCTATGCTTTCGCTGAGCAGCGCTCGCTCAGCGACATCGCCCATGATGTGGTGTCCAGGCGATTGCGTTTCACCCAGAACATGATGTAGCCCGGACGGTGGCAGCAACGGCTCCTGGTGGCCCATCCTGCGACGGGTCCTAGCGGAGGGATCATGAGATGAGTCAGGTGAGAAGCAGCCGCGAGCAGCGGCTGAGCCGGGCACTCGTCGGGCTCGCGGACACCCTGGTCGACGACTTCGACATGATCGAGCTGCTGGACCGGCTGGTGGGCTACAGCGTTGACCTGCTGGACGCCGACGCGGCCGGAATCCTGCTGGCCGACTCCCAGCGCATCCTGCGGGTGGTGGCGTCCTCGCAAGAGGACGCCGAGGTGATGGAGCTGCTGCAGCTACAGTCCGACGAGGGGCCCTGCATGGAGTGCTTCAGCACCGGCGCACCGGTGAGCGTCCAGGATCTGGCGGACGCGGCTGACCGGTGGCCGGTGTTCGTGGCCGCTGTCGCCGAGCGGGGAGCTTACCGGTCAGTGCACGCGCTGCCGCTGCGGCTGCGCGGCGAGGCGATCGGGACCCTGAACCTGTTCCACCGCAAGCCCGGTGCCCTGCCCGACACCGACCTCGCGGCCGGCCAAGCGCTGGCCGACATCGCGACGATCGGGATCCTGTCCGAACGCGCCATTCGCCGCAGTGAGGTGCTCACCGAGCAGTTGCAGGCCGCGCTGAACAGCCGGGTGATCATCGAGCAGGCCAAGGGAGTGCTCGCCCAGTGCGGGGACCTGAGCATGAGCCTGGCCTTCGACCGGCTGCGCCGCTACGCCCGCACCCACAATGCACGGCTGTCCGAGGTGGCCCGCCAGGTCGTCGAGACTGATCTCGCCGGCGACGTGCTCGACGCACCCGCCGTGGGGGCAAGCAGCCGTCGGGCGGTAACTCCGGTCACCCCCTCTAACCAGTGCGGTCAACGTGACGGATCTGTATCATGATGAGGTAGCCTCAGACCCCGGCGACGCTGGTGATACGCGTCTGCGGGAGGGTGGCCATGTCGGTGCAGCCAGAACACACCGGGTCAGAAGATATCCCCAACCCCACCATCGACGATATCGGTAGTCTCGCTGCCTGGTGTTTCCTTTCCCGCACCACCGAGTCACTGCAATGCGCCGCAGGTGAGATCATCGTGCTGCGGGTGTCGGGTGAGATCGACCTGTGCACCGTCCCGATCCTGCAGGCCGCGCTGGATGCGGCCCTCGATCAGCACCCCGCCTATCTCGTCGTCGATCTGGCGCGGATGACCTACTGCTCCTTGCGGGGGCTTGGCCTGCTTACCCAGGCTGGTCACACCGCCGCCGAGGAAGCAACCGGCTACGCCGTCTGCGGCGTATTACCCCAGATCGACCGGGTCTGGGCCCTCTGCTGGGACGGCGACCTTCCGGTTCGTTACCCCAGCACCGCAGCAGCCATCACCGCAATCCGGGCTGCCGAGTCCGGCGTGCAAGTTCGCCGAGGCACGCCGCCGTGGTCGGCCGCGTCATCACAAATGTTCGCCCGAGTAAGGCGATCGACGATGTCCCAGCACTGAGTAGGACGCGGGCGGAATGTTCTGATTGAGAGCGAACACGTTGTCCGGGTCGAGGCGGGCCTTGAGGGTGGTCAGCCGCCGCCAGGCGTCGGCCGGGTAGGCCTCCTGGATGCGGTGGGCGCCCTCGTCTCCGAGGTGGTTGACGTAGGTGCCGCAGGACCACGGCCGCAGCGCTGCCCAGGTATCGCGGGCCCAGGCGACATGCGGTCCCGGGTCCTGCGTGACGTCCGTCCAGACGCTGACCGCGAGCAGCATGTGGGTGGCATCGCGATGTCCGAAGGCGGTCGCCGTCGGGTCGATGTCCTTCATCCGCCCGCCGAGCCGCCGCAGCAGCACCTGGTTGTGCGGCGAGGACGGATGGGTGCCGTAGGCGACGAGTTGTTCGATCGCGGTGTTGCCGACTTCGCGGAGGAAGTCGGATTTCGCATAGCTGGGCCGGCCGGGCACGATGGCGGCGTCGAACATCTGTTGCAGTGCTGTGTAGGGCAGTACGCCGAAAGGGTCGAAACCGTGGACAGGGCGCGGGTGCGGGCCGCAGTGGCCGACGCGGGTCGCAGCGCACCCTCACCGGTGGAGCTGGAGCGCGCGATCGCCGGCCACCTCGCACAGGTCGTGCCGCACGATCTGTGGTGCGGGCTGACCACTGATCCGACGACCGGGCAGGCCACCGGTGGCTACCACGATGAAGGGCTTCCCGCGGAGCGGATGCCCCGGCTGTTGGAGATCGAGAACGGGTCGGAACCGGACTTTCTGGATCTGCGCGAACTCGTCAGGGGCCCGCGAACCGCGCGGACCCTCAGCGAGGCCACCGGCGGAGACCTCTCGGCGAGCACCCGGTTCCCGGCCCCGGACTGCTGCTGCTGTCGGTCCGCGACCGGCTGGTGATCGATCACGCCACCGAGTCCGCCCGGCAGTGGCTGGCCGACATCGACGACGGCACCACCGACGGAATACCCCACGCGATCGCCTCCCTGGCCCGTCAGGCGCTGGGCCGAACCGAGCCGGCCGGCGAGCTGCGCTCCCGGATCCATACCCGAGCCGGTCACTGGATGACGATGCACGCCGAGAAGCTCGGCCCGGGCACCGCCAGCGTCATCCTCGCACCCTCCCACCCCTACGAGGTCGCGGCGCTGCTGGCGGACGCCTACCGGCTGACCCCGCGCGAGCGCGAGGTCGTCGCGCTCGCTGTCCGTGGGTACTCCAACGCTGAGATCGCCAAGGCGCTGTGGCTGTCCCCGTACACCGTGCCGGACCACCTCAAGAGCGCATTCGACAAGGTCTGCGTCAGCGGCCGCAGCGAGCTCGCCGCCAAGCTGTTCTTCGATCACTCCCCCACATACCAACAGTGATCGAGAGGCGGCGCCCCGATTCGGGCATCCTGGAGCCATGCGCACGATCGGGAACATCCTGTGGCTCCTGCTGGCGGGCTGGTGGCTCGCGCTGCTGTACGCGATCGCGGGCCTACTGGCCTGCGTCATGATCGTGACGATCCCGTTCGGGATCGCGGCGTTTCGCCTCGCCGGGTACACGCTGTGGCCGTTCGGGCGCCGGGTCGTCGTCCACCGCAGCGCGGGCGCGTGGTCCGTGCTGGGCAACATCCTGTGGATCGTGCTGTTCGGTTGGGAGCTCTTCTTCGCGCACGTCATCGCCGGGCTCTTGCTGATGCTGACGATTATCGGCATTCCGTTCGGGTTCGCGTCGCTCAAGCTGTCAGTGCTCGCGCTGGTGCCGCTGGGCACCCGGGTGGTCGACGCCGACACCGCGTGGGCCCTGCCGCAGTATCGGCGTGAGCCCGCTTACCGCTGAGGCCGAAGGCGTCGGCGGGCTCGCTACCCTGATCCAGTGATCGAGGCCAGCGGGAGCGCGGCGCCGTCGACGCACGATCTCACCGAGAGACTGCGCCGGCTGCTCGACAGCGAGCCCGGGGTGCTCGTCGCCTACCTGTACGGCTCGCACGCCCGCGGGCAGGCAGGGCCGCTGTCCGACGTCGACGCTGCACATCCTGGCCGATGACACCGACCGGACTCCCGAGGACTATGGTATGGCACGGCGTTCCGCGAGCTCGCCGCGGTCGGGGTGCTCAACCGGGATCTCGCCGAGCGGCTGCGGCTGGCATCGCTATTACCGGAGAGTGGGGGGCTCGCCCAGGACGGTGGTGACCAGGTTGGTGCACCAGTTGAGCAGCTCGCGGTCGCGTAGCGGGGGCGCGCCAACCCGATCGGCTCCCTCCGTGGGGCGGGGCACCGACAGGGTCCCCACGGCGGGCTTGTAGACCGCCTTGGGGTACAACCGGTTCAGCCGTACGACTTGGGAGTCCCGGAGCTGAACCGGGGCGAATCGCAGTGTGGCGCCCGGTACGGTCACCTCCGCAACCCCGTGCGCTCGGCACACCTGGCGGAAGCGAGCGACGTCCAGCAAGGTCACCACCGCAGGTGGGGGGGTGCCGTAGCGATCGGTCAGCTCATCGGTGACGGCGGTGAGGCCGTCGGCGTCCACCGCCTCGGCGATCTTGCGGTAGGCCTCCAACCGCAACCGCTCACCGGGGATGTAGTCGTGCGGCAGGTGCGCGTCCACCGGCAGCTCCACCCGCACCGGCGCGGGTTCGGGCACTCCTCCGGACGGGCCTGCGCCGGCCGCGCCGCGGAAGGCCTCCACGGCCTCGCCGACCAGCCGGATATAGAGGTCGAAACCGACCCCGGCGATGTGCCCGGACTGCTCGCCGCCGAGGATGTTGCCGGCGCCGCGGATCTCCAGGTCCTTCATCGCGACGGCCATCCCGGCACCGAGCTCGGTGTGCTGGGCGATGGTGGACAGCCGGTCGTGCGCCGTCTCGGTCAGCGGCATCTCGGGCGGGTAGAGGAAGTAGGCGTACCCCCGTTCCCGGCCGCGCCCGACCCGCCCGCGTAGCTGGTGCAGCTGGGCGAGCCCAAGGAGGTCACCCCGCTCCACGATCAGCGTGTTGGCGTTGGAGATATCCAGCCCGGTCTCGACGATCGTGGTGCACACCAGCACGTCGTGCTCGCGCTCCCAGAACCCGGCGACGGTGCGTTCGAGCTGGTCCTCGTTCATCTGACCGTGCGCGACCGCCACCCGCGCCTCGGGCACCAGCTCACGGATCCGCCGGGCGGCCTTCTCGATCGAGGACACCCGGTTGTGCACGTAGAAGACCTGCCCGTCGCGCAGCAGCTCGCGGCGGACCGCGGCACCGACCTGCTTGTCGTCGTAGGTCCCGACGTAGGTCAGCACCGGGTGGCGGTCCTCGGGTGGGGTCAGGATGGTCGACATCTCGCGGATGCCCGCGAGCGACATCTCCAGGGTCCGCGGGATCGGGGTGGCGGACATCGTGAGCACGTCGACGGCGGTGCGCAGGGCCTTGATGTGCTCCTTGTGCTCGACGCCGAAGCGCTGCTCCTCGTCGACCACGACCAGCCCGAGGTCCTTCCAGCGCACTCCCGCCTGCAGCAGCCGGTGGGTGCCGATCACGATGTCCACCGAGCCGTCGGCGAGTCCAGCGAGCACCTCGGAAGCCTCAGCGGCGTGAGTGAACCGGGACAGCCCGCGCACCGTGACCGGGAACGAGCGCATCCGGTCGGCGAAGGTCTGCAGGTGCTGCTGGGCCAGCAGCGTGGTGGGCACCAGCACGGCCACCTGCTTGCCGTCCTGCACGGCCTTGAAGGCGGCCCGCACGGCGATCTCGGTCTTGCCGTAGCCGACATCGCCGCAGACCACCCGGTCCATCGGGACACCGCGGCGCATGTCGGCCTTGACCTCGTCGATCGCGGCGAGCTGGTCGGGCGTCTCGGTGTAGGGGAAGGCGTCCTCCAGCTCGGCCTGCCACGGGGTGTCCGGCCCGAACGGATGCCCCGGGGCGGATTGCCGCGCCGCGTAGAGCTGCACCAGCTCGGCGGCGATCTCCTTGACCGCCTTGCGGGCCCGGCCCTTGGTCTTTGCCCAGTCCGACCCACCCAGCTTGTTCAGCGCCGGTAGCTCACCGCCGACGTAGCGGGTGACCTGGTCGAGCTGGTCGGTCGGGATGAACAACCGGTCCCCGGGGTGCCCCCGCTTGCTCGGCGCGTACTCCACCAGCAGGTACTCCCGGGTGGACCCAGCAGCGCCGTTTACCGTGCGCTCCACCATCTCCAGGAACCGGCCGATGCCGTGCTGCTCGTGCACCACATGATCGCCGGGTTGCAGCGCCAGCGGATCGACGGCGTTGCGGCGGCGGACCGGCATCTTCGACATGTCCCGGCTGGCGCTGCCGCCCCGGGCGCCGGTGATGTCGGTCTCGGTGAGCACCGCCAGCCCCAGCGCGGGGGCCAGGAAGCCGTCCTCCAGGGTGCCGCGGACCACCGTGACGGTGCCAGCGGCGGGTGGCTCCAGAAGCCCATCGACGGCGTGCACAGCGGGCACCTCGGCGTCGCGCAACTGCTCGCAGGCGCGCTGGGCGGTGCCGGTGCCGGGCACCACCAGCACGGCGGCGCCGCCGGTGGCGGTATGCGCGCGCAGGTCGGCGAAGGCGCGCGCGACGTCGCCGTGGTAGGGCTGCGCGGCGCTGATCTGCAACCGCAGCGTGCCCTCGGTGTCGGTGGTCAGCGGGCTCAGCGTCCACCACGCCATCCCGGTGGCGCGGGCATGCTCGGCGACGTCGGGCAGGCTCCGGTAGGCCGAAGCCGATAGATCCAGCGTCGCGACGTCGACCGGCGCAGCACCGCCGCCCGCGGCAACCATCCAGGACGCCTCCAGGAATTCCTCCCCGGTACGGACCAGGTCGGCGGCCCGGGCCCGGATCCGCTCCGGATCGGCCAGCAGCACGTGGGTACCCGGCGGCATCGCGTCGGTGAGCAGCGCCAGCTCCTGCCCCACCAACACCGGGATCAGCGACTCCATCCCGTCGGCTGGGACCCCGGAGGCGACTTTCTCCAGCAGCTCGCCAACCGGCCCGACCGGCGCATGCGCGGCGAGCTGTGCTGCCCGGGCCCGCACCGCGTCGGTGAGCAGCAGCTCCCGGCACGGCGGCGCATCCAGCTCCTCGGCAGCCGCAATGGTGCGCTGGTCGGCGATGGCGAATGAGCGGATCTCGCAGACCTCATCGCCCCAGAACTCCACCCGCAGCGGATGGTCGGCGGTGGGCGGAAAGACGTCGATAATGCCGCCCCGGACCGCGAACTCGCCGCGCCGGTCAACCATGTCGACCCGCAGGTAGGCGAGATCGGCCAGCCGGGCCAGCACGCCGTCGAAGTCGTGCTCCTCGCCTACCCGCAGCCGAACCGGGGCGATCTCACCGAGGCCGCCGAGCATCGGCTGGATCAGCGACCGCACGGTGGCCACCACCACCTGCAGGGGGGTCCCTTCCTCAGGGTGGGCCAGCCGGCGCAGCACGGCCAGCCGGCGCCCCACGGTGTCGGCTCGGGGCGACAGCCGCTCGTGCGGCAGCGTCTCCCAGGAGGGCAGCGCGGCGACCACCCCGGCACCCAGCACATCGGCCAGCTCCGCGGTGAGCTCACCGGCCTCCCGGTCGGTGGCGGTGACGGCCAGTACCGGGTGACCGGCGCGGGCCAGCGCGGCGACGGCCAGCGGTCGGGCTGCGGGCGGCCCCAGCAGGGCCATCTCGGGAGCATTGGCCCGCCCGACCAGCTCGCGCAGGGAGGGTTCCGGCAGCACGGCCTCGAGCAGGCCGGACAGGTGAGCGGATGTGGTTGGTAGCGCGGTCGCTACGGGCACCGTGGTGAGCCTTTCGGGCCGGACGTGGTCGACACAGAAGCAGACCCCTGCCCGGGACGCAACCGGCGCACCGGGGTCGCGGGATCCACAATACCCGCAGGCTCGCCCAGGGACTTCCGAGGGCACGTTCTACGTGCTCCGACACTGCCGCATTAGGTGCCGTGTTCGGAGATCTCGGTAATCAGATTGCAACGTTCGGCGGTATGCTGGAAGAGGTCGATCGCCCATCCAACTGCATTATGGCATTCCTTCTGGCCCTTTGCCGCGGCCCAGAAGCCTAGCGAATAAATGCAATGGTGAGGTGGGATCGTGGCGATCGGTGGAAAGCGGACGGGTTCGGACCGTCTGGTCGGTCCGACATGACGAGCATCGTGCTCGGCGACGATCACGCGGTCTTCGTGGAATCGCTGGTCTCGGTACTGGTCGGAGCCGGATTCCGAGTACCGGCGGTGGCCCGGAGCCTGACCGGGACCATCGAGGCGGTCCGCCATCACCGGCCCGATGTCTGCCTCCTGAGTCGTCACTTCTCCGATGGCGATGGAGTAGCCGCGATCGGTCGTGTCATCGCGGTAAGCCCGGCGACCCGTATCCTCGTGCTCGCGGCGGAGGGTGATACCGACGCGATGCGCCGCGCCGTCCGGTTGGGAGCCGCCGGATACGTGGACAAGACCTGGGGGATCCGCAAGCTGGTCCAGGCACTCCAGCGGGTCGTCGACGGTGCGGTCGTGCTGGACGCGCCCGCATCCATTCGGCTGGGGGGAAGCGGTCCGCGGTCCGATATCTCCGAAGCGCGCCGGCTCGCTGCTCACCTGACCGCCCGCGAGAGGGAATGTCTTGCGCTGCTCGTCGAGGGTCTCGATACCCGTGCGATGACCCTACGGCTCGGGGTCTCGACCACCACGGTGCGGAGTCACGTGCAGGCGCTGCTGACCAAACTCGGGGTGCACTCGCGGCTGGAGGCTGCCACCTTCGCCGTGCGCTACGACCTTGTCGATCATGATCAGCATGGTCCGAACGGCCGCACGAAAACGGGATAACCGTGAACGGGGCGAAGCGACAAGGCACGGTTCGTGGGGTGAGTCCCGTCCGGGTGCTGCTGGTCGACGACCACCAGATGCTGGCCGAGGCGCTCGCGGCCAGACTGTTCACCACACCCGACATCGTCGTCGTCGGGCATTGTGCGACCCGTGATCCTTATCCGGAGGCTCCCCGTCCAGAGGCACTGGCCACCGTGGCGCGCCCCGACGTGATCACCATCGAGGTCACCCTGGCCCGGGACGCGGCCCCGCTGCTCACACTGTTCCGCACGGCATGGCCGCCCGCACACTTCGTGGTCCTCACCGCGAGCCGCGACCCGGAGCAGGCCGTCGAAGCCGCGCGGGCGGGCGCCGTCGGGTGGGTGTCAAAGGAGTCCTCGATCGACACCCTGATCTACGCCCTGCGGTGCGCCAGCCGCGGGCATGCATGCTTTCCTCCGGCGCAGTTGGGCCGGATCCTGCACGAGTTGCGGGCCGATGTCGAGCGGGCGCAGTGCCGCGATGGACCGCTGGACACCTTGACCTGCCGCGAGCGCGCCGTGCTGGTGTGCCTGGTGGAGGGCCGCGGCAAGGCGGAGATCGCCGACGAACTCGGGTTGTCGGTGAACACGGTACGGACCCACACCAACAAGATCTTCGCCAAGCTGGGCGTACACAGCCGACTCGAGGCCGTCACCGTCGCCCGAAGTGCGCTGCGAGGTACCCAGTCTCCCGCAACGGGCGTAGCCGTTGTCCCCTCGACGCGGGAGTACCCGGTGAAGGTAGCGCCGTAGCGTCGGCTCCCACCATGAGTGAAGCGATCGACGACGTACGCTTGGACGGCCGGGGGTCTGGCCCCCTGCCAGCGGTGTTGATGTACCACTCGGTTGCACCGTATGACCAGGACCCCTATCTCGTTACGGTGCGCCCAGCCCGGTTCGAGCAGCAGCTGCGCTGGCTGGATCGGCGCGGCCTGCGAGGCACCTCGATGTGCGAGCTGTTGGCAGCCCGGCGCGAGACCGCTGATCGGGGTCTCGTCGGGCTCACCTTCGACGACGGCTACGCCGACTTCTCCGAGCACGTGCTACCCGCCCTGCGCCGGTTCGGCTTCACGGCAACCGTGTTCGTGATCGCCGATCTGCTCGGCGGCTGCAACTCCTGGGACCAGCCGGGTCCCCGAAAGGCCCTCATGACGGCCGAACAGATCCGTCACGCGGCGGCCAGCGGCATGGAGATCGGCTCGCACGGCCTGCGGCATGTGTCGCTGACCTCGACCCTCAACGGAGACCTCACGGCCGAGGTCTCGGGGAGCCGGGCCATCCTGCAAGAGGTGTCCGGTCAGGACGTCTCAGGCTTCTGCTACCCCTACGGGCACGCGGACGCGGCGGTCGTGAATGCGGTGCGGGCCGCCGGTTACCGCTACGGTTGCGCGATCTGGCCGTCGAATCTCACCGGCCTGCACGCACTGCCGCGCACCTACATCGGGGACCGTGACGGGTCACTGCGACTGCTCGCCAAGTGGTACCGGCACCGACTGCGGTACCGGCAGACGCGGAGCACCCACTGGCAGCACGAACCCGGGTGAGTCCGGATCTGACCGTGCTGCACGCGGTCCAGCCCACCGAAGCCGGAGTGGCGGGGTATGTCGCGGCGGTAGCCGCCGACCAGCTCGCCCGAGGCTGGCGGGTCATGGTCGCCTGCCCCTGCGGCGGCCATCTTGCCGCCGACTTGGCTGCGCGTGGGATACCGCGACTTCACTGGCCCGCGACCCGTTGGCCCGGCGCCGACACGGTGGCCGAGACGCAGCATCTGCGCCGGCTGATCAGGGCGGTCCGGCCCGATGTGGTGCACCTGCACTCGGCGAAGGCGGGGCTGGCTGGGCGGCTGGCCCTGCGCGGCAGGCGCCCCACGCTGTTCCAACCACACGGCTGGTCGTGGCTCGCGGTTCGCGGCGCGGCCGCGCGCGCGGCGCTGGCCTGGGAACGCTTCGCATCGCGATGGACGGATGTGGTCGTGTGCGTTGGCGACGGCGAAGCCACCCACGCGCGCCACCGGCAGGTGCACACCCGCCACGTCGTGGTCCGCAACGGCGTCGATCTAACGAAGTTCACCCCGGCCGACGAGCAGGCTCGGGCCGCCGCCCGGGACCGGCTGGGGGTGGACCGGAAGGCGTCGCTGGCGGTGTGCATCGGCCGGGTCACCCCCCAGAAGGGTCAGGACGTGCTGCTGGCGGCGTGGCCACAGGTGCGGCGACATCGCCCGGGAGCCGAGCTGTGCATCGTGGGCGACGGCAGCCTGCTGCCCAGGCTGCATGGCTGGTCACCTCCCGGCGTGCGATTCGTGGCACCAGTCACCGATCCCCGGCCCTGGTACGCGGCGGCCGATGTGGTGGTCCTGCCATCCCGCTGGGAAGGCCTGTCACTGACCCTGCTCGAAGCGCTTGCCTGCGGTCGCCCGGTGGTGGTTTCCGACATCCCCGGCCTCGCGGAGGCGACCACCGCCGGCGTGGGCGCCCGGGTACCGGTCGGCGACGCCGGAGCCCTGGCCCGGGCCATCGCACGGCGGCTGGGCGACTGTGACCTACGCGCTACCGAGGCGGCAGCCGCCCGACTGGCCGCGGTTGCATTTGACGTACAGCACACCAACGCGCAACTCGCCCTCGTCACAGCGCAGGTCGCCCAGCGCCAATAAGAGCAGCCAGTATGGGAGCCCGGTGTTCCGCGGGAGCGTTCGTGTCGGTGGCCTCGGCTAGTGTTCGAACATACGTTCTACACAGGTGGAGGTGTCGTCATGGACGTCGCGGAGTTGAGCACGCCTGAGCTGGAGTCCGAGCTCGTCGGGTTGGCCGGGCAGCTGGCGGCGGCGCAGTGCCGGTTCTTGGTGTTGCTGGCCGAGTTCGACGCCCGGGGTGGGTGGGCTGGCCCCGGGTTGCGCTCGTGTGCCCACTGGTTGTCCTGGCGGGTCGGGATGGACCTGCGCACGGCCCGGGAGCAACTGCGGGTGGCCCGGGCGCTACCGGCGTTGCCCCTCGTGACCGCGGCCTTCGGGGCGGGCCGGATCTCGTATGCCAAGGCCCGCGCGATTACCCGGATCGCTACCCCGCAGACCGAGGCCGATCTGTTGGATGTGGCGTTGGCCGGCACCGCGAGCCATCTCGAGCGGGTGGTCCGGCTGGCCCGAACCGCGGGAGCCGACACCGCCGCAGCAGTCACGGCGCGGCGTTCAGTCAACTGGGACTGGGCCGAGGACGGTTCACTGCTGCTACGCGCCCGGCTGCCCGGTGAGCAAGGCGCACTGTTACTCGCAGCGCTGGAGGCCTTCCTCGAAGCGCCGCAGGACACCGCGGCACACGCCGATCCTGTGCAGGATTCTGCCGAGTGGATCGAGCCGCAGGGCGGTTCCGCGGAACAGCCCAGCCCGCAGCCGGGGTGGGAGGCCGGGCAGGCCGAGCAGGTCACCGCGGGCAGCGAGCACGCCCCGGGCGCCGCCCTCGACCGGGTCGCCGCCCGGCGGGCCGATGCATTGGTGGCGTTGGCCGAGGCAGCCCGGGAAAGGAGCACCGCAGAGGGCTCGCCGTCGGTGAGCGAACGGTTCGACGTGGTGGTCCACGTGCACGCCGACACGAACACCGCCGAGATCGAGGGCGGCCCCGCGCTACCGGTCAGCACCGCGCAACGGCTCGCCTGCCAAGCCCGGGTGTCAGCGCTGATCACAGACCGCCAGGGCAACCCCCTGTACCTGGGGCGCCGGCGCCGCCTGGTACCGCCCAGCCTGCTAAGGGCGCTGCGAGCGCGTGACCACGGAACATGCCGATTCCCCGGATGCACCACCCGGCGGGTGGACGCACACCACATCGTGCCGTGGCTGACCGGTGGCCCTACCGACATCTCCAACCTGGTGCTGGTCTGCCGCTTCCACCACGGGCTCATCCACGACCACGGCTACCGGATCCGATGGGTCAACGGGGACCTGGACTTCCGCCGACCCGACGGCCAACCGATCCCGCAGGTCGCCCCACCCACCACCAGAACCCTCGAACACCTCGTAGAAACCCACGTCGCACAACAGCTGGAGATCACCGACGACAGCCTCACCCCCACCTGGAGCGGCGAAACCCTCGACCCCGACCCGATCCTGCTGCGGCTACTCACCGAACCAGCCCCAGCCAAGGCCGCCTAGCCAGATCGACCTCTTCTCAGCAAGGCTCCGACCAGCACGGACCGCACCCTATCCGCCACACGGCGTAGGCGGCCTACCGCCGATGACGGAGGACCCGGCGCCCACCTGATGCGACTGTCGGTACAGAGCCGACTGCGGGGGGTGGACGTGGCTGAGCACCGGCTTGCGCTCGCGATCAACGGGCGTGAGCGACTTCTGGAGAGCCGGCTGGTGCCGTTCTCGATGCCAGACGGGCCGCCGGCCGCCGAGAACGGGCACGTCCAGCTGGGATCAGTCGCGATCGTGGGCCTCGGATACGTCGGGCTGCCGACAGCGTTGGCGCTGCTGGGCCGCGCGTCGCGGATCACCGGATTCGACATCAGCGACGACCGCCTGCGCGCCATCGAATCCGGCGAGGTTGATCTCTCCGACCTCGACCGGGTGCGGCTGGCCGCGGCCAATGGCGACGAGAGCTTCCAGCTCACCAGCGACGGCGCCGGACTGGCCGATTCCGACGCCGTGATCGTCTGCGTCCCCACCCCGGTGGACTCCCTCCACATCCCGAATCTCACCGCTCTGCAGCAGGCCTGCCAGACCGTGGTCGAGCACGCCCACCCGGGGCAGACGATCATCCTGACCTCGACCAGTTTTGCCGGCACCACGCGGCTGCTACTCGTCGAGCCCCTCCAACAGCGCGGCCTGACCGTGGGCAAGGACGTCTACGTCGCCTTCAGCCCGGAGCGCATCGACCCCGGCAACCCCGACCACATCCAACGGGAGACGCCCCGGGTGGTGGGTGGGGCCACGGCAGAGTGCGGCGACCGGGCCGCGCGGGTGATCGGGCAGCTGACCGACTCGGTGTATCTGGTGACCTCCCCGGAGGCCGCCGAGCTGACCAAGCTCTACGAGAATATCTTCCGCGCGGTCACCCTCGCGCTGGCCAACGAGTTCGCCGACGTGTGCGAGACGCTCGGGCTGGATCCGATCGAGGTCACCCTGGCGGCCGCGACCAAGCCCTACGGCTTCCTCGGGACGTTTCCCGGACCGGGGGTGGGCGGGCACTGCATCCCGTGCGATCCGCACTACCTGCTGTGGCAGCTGCGCGGGCGCAACCGGCCGACGCCGCTGATCGAGCAGGCCATGCAGTCGATCCACGCGCGGCCGGCCCGGGTCGTCGAGCGCGCCGCCGAGGTGCTCGCCGCGGACGGTCGCTCGCTGGCCGGCGCCAGGGTGATCGTGATCGGCGTCAGCTATAAAGCCGGGGTCTGCGACGTCCGGGAGTCGCCGGCGCTGCCGATCATCGACGGGCTCGCCGAACGCGGCGCGGATGTCCAGTACTGCGACCCGCTGGTGCCGGCCACCCGGACCCCGCGAGGGCAGCGGATGTGCAGCGTCGCGGCGCCGAACGGCGCCGACTGGGACCTGGCAATCATCCACGTGCTGCACCCAGCGGCCGACAACGGCTGGATCGAAGACTGCCCACGGATTCTCGATGCGACGTACCAGTTCAACGGCACTACCCATTGCGCAGTGGTGTGAGGGTTGCGATGACCGCCCGCCTGCGCGCCGATACCTCGACACCAGCGGTGATCCTCAAGCTCGACCGCAACGTCATGCACCACGGCGGCCTAGGCGCGATCCGTAGTTTGGGGCGCCTGGGAGTGCCGGTCTACGGCGTGCACGAGGACCCGTTGGCGCCGGCCGCCAACTCGCGCTACCTGCACGGCCGGTGGATCTGGCAGCCACCCGCTGACGATGTCGAACGGGTGCGGGCTGGGTTGGTGACGCTCGCGCAGCGGATCGGCCGCCGCGCCGTGCTCATCCCCACCGATGACGCCGGCGCGATCTTCCTCGCCGAACACGGCACGGACCTGAGGCGCGATTACCTGTTCCCTGACCCGCCCTGCGATCTGCCCCGCCGGCTGGCCGGTAAATACACCCTGTATCAACTGTGCCGAGAGCTTGGCGTGCCCGGTGTGACCGCCACCTTGCCGGGATCGGCCACCGACGCGCACGACTTCGCCGACCGGGTCGGGTTCCCGCTGGTCGCCAAGCTCGCCTTGCCGTGGCTATCCGGCGGTGGGCCAGGGCTGCGGAGCACGTCGGTGGTCCGCACTCGGCAAGAGCTCGGGCACACCTACCGGGCCTGCGCCGGGCAGCGCGGCGCGGCCCTGATGCTGCAGGAATACATCCCGCACCATGCCGGCCAGGACTACTTCTTCCACGGATACTGCGACCCGAGCTCGCGCTGCCGACCCGCTTTCGTCGGGATCAAGGAACGCTCCTACCCGGCGCACGCCGGGCTGACCAGTCTCGGGCGCTGGGTGGACAACCCAGAACTGCACCGCCAGGCCACCGAGCTGGTGAACCGCCTGGGGTTTCGGGGCATCGTCGACCTCGATTACCGCTGGGATCCCCGGGACGGTCAGTACAAGCTGCTGGACTTCAATCCCAGGCTGGGCGCGCAGTTCCGCCTTTTCCACGACACCGCCGGGGTCGACGTGGTGGTGGCGGCGCACCTGGACCTGACCGGCCGGGAAATCCCGCCGGGCTCGCCACACATCGGCCGCCGCTTCCTCGTCGAGAACTACGACCCGATCGCAGCGCTGCGCTACCGCAGTGCCGGCCTCGGCCTGAAGTCCTGGCTGACGTCGGTGCGCCGGGCGGACGAGTTGGCCTGGTTCGCCCGTGATGATCTCGCGCCGTTCGGGCTGATGTGCCTGCGCATGGGGTGGCGGGCGATGACCCGACCGCTGCACCTGCCCGGCTCCGGCTCTGGCTCTGGCTCTGGCAGGCCACCTCGCTACCGGGCAGGCCGCAGGGCACCCCGGTCGATCACCACGCAACGACCCGCACGGAAGGCACTGATATGAACGACCCGATCGACGTGGCCATCGTGGGCGCCGGTCCGTACGGCCTGTCACTCGGTGCCCACCTACGCGCCGCCGGCGTGCCGTTCCGCCAGTTCGGGCGGCCGATGCAGCTGTGGCGTGAGGCGATGCCCCGCGGCATGTTCCTCAAATCGCAGGGATTCGCGTCCAACCTGTCTGACCCGGGCGCGGCACACACCTTGCGGGCGTTCTGCGAGTCCACCGGCCGGGACTACGCCGATTACGGGCTTCCAGTCCCGCTGGAGACCTTCGTGGCCTACGGGGACTGGTTCCAGCGCACCGAGGTTCCGCACCTGGAAGAGCTGATGGTCAGCGACGTGACCCGGGCAGGCGGCCACTTTGAACTCACCCTGTCCGACGGGAGCACCGCGCTGGCCCGCAGGGTCGTGGTGGCCACCGGGGTGCAGCACTTCGCCCACCTGCCCAGCACCCTGGCCGCACTGCCGGCCCAGGTGTGTACGCACACGTGCGCACACGACGATCTCGGCGTCTTCGCCGACCGCGAGGTTGCCGTCATCGGCGCCGGCCAGTCCGCGCTGGAATCGGCCGCCCTGCTGCACGAATCGGGGGCGCGCGTCACGGTGCTCGCCCGGGCACCGGGTCTGGTGTGGAACGGGGATCCGCTGGCCGCCCAGCGGTCGGTCCGGCGGCGGCTGCGGGAACCCGAGGCGCCGCTGGGTTCGGGCTGGAGCACCTGGTTCTACTCGACACAGCCGAACCTGTTCCGCCGGCTGCCGGCCGCGCGGCGGGTCCGGACCGCTCGTACCGCACTCGGACCGGCCGGCGCCTTCTGGCTTCGCCAGCGGGTGGAAGGCAAGGTACGCACGCTCGTCGAGCACTCGGTGCGATGGGCGGAGCCGCAGCCCTGGGGCGTGCGGCTGGGGCTGCGAGTCAACGGCGGGCGGGCCAACGGCACGGGCGGCAACGAGATCACCGCCGATCACGTGCTGGCCGCCACTGGCTACCGCACCGATCTGGACCGGTTGTCGTTCCTGGACGGACCGCTGCGGGCGACGGTGCGAACGCTGGCGGGTAGTCCCGATGTCGGCCCGGACTTCCAGTCGTCGGTGCCTGGCCTGTACTTCGTCGGACCAGCCGTGGCCCCGACCTTCGGACCGGTCATGCGGTTCGTCTACGGCGCGGCCTACGCGGTGCGCGTGGTGACCCGCGCACTGTCTGCCGCCAGCGGGCCGGTCATCGTTGCGGGAGCCCGCCGGTGACCACCACAACCATCGAGCCGGGGCCCTCGGTCCCCGTCGAGGGCCCCGGCGCAGCCTCCGTAGCGGATGCGCCCGGGCGGCTGCATCCGCTCGGGCGCCGGCACGCACCGGTGACCTTGCTGCCGATGATCCTGCTCCCGGCGACCGATGTCGTAGGCCTGGCCATCGCAGGCCTGCTCGCCGGGGTGCCCGGGTGGTGGGCGACGGCGTATGCGTGCGCCGTGCTGGTGCTGCTGACGGCCGACGGGCAGCACCGGCTCCGGATCTGCCGGCGGATCTCCGACCAGGTGCCGCGGACCGTGGCGGTGACCGCGATGCCGCTGCTCGCCGTGCTGCCATGGGTCGGATCCACCGCCGGGCTGCGGCTGGGGTTGCTGTCGGCCGCGTTGCTGGTCATCCTGCGCGCAGGGGCCTGCGCCGCACTGACAAGCGCGCACCGCCGTGGGCGGCTGCTCGAGCCGGCGCTGGTCGTCGGCACCGGCGCCACCGCGGTGCGGGTCGTGGAACTAATCGGTAACCACCCCGAACTCGGATTGACGCCCCGGGGGTTCCTCGACAGCCGGCACGCCGAGCAGCGCACGCCACTCCCGCTGCTCGGCGAGCCGGCGGAACTGGCCGACGTGGTCGCACGCCACCGTGTCCAGCGCGTCATCGTGTGCTTTCCGGCCACCCGAGATCAAGACCTGGTACCGCTGTTGCGGGCCGCTCGCCCGTTGCCTGCTGACGTCTGCGTGGTGCCGCGGCTCTACGAGCTGGGCGCCGCACTGCCCCGCGGTTACCTCGACGAGTTGTACGACATTCCGCTGGTGCCGCTTCGCCGGCTCGGGCACGGGCGGCTCGGGCGGGTAGCCAAGGCCGGCTTCGACCTCGTGGGCGCTGCGGTGCTGCTCGTCGCCGTCGCTCCCCTGCTGCTGGCCCTCGCGGTCGTGGTCCGGCTGCACTGTGGCCGCCCGGCGCTGTTTCGCCAGTCCCGCCTCACCAGGTCCGGGCAGACGATGGAGCTGGTCAAGCTGCGCTCCATGATCGACCACACCGACTCCGACACCCGCTGGGCGGTGCTGCCCGAGCACACCACCCCGCTCGGACGATGGCTGCGTGACACTCACCTCGACGAGCTCCCCCAACTCGTCAACGTGCTGCGCGGACAGATGTCCCTGGTGGGACCACGACCGGAGCGGCCGTACTTCGCGGCGCACTTCGCGCAGTTGATACCGCGGTATGCCGACCGGCAGCGAATGCGGGCCGGGCTGACCGGATGGGCCCAGGTACACGGGCTGCACGGAGACACGTCCATCACCGACCGGACCCGCCTGGACAACCACTACATCGAGTACTGGTCGCCCTGGATGGACCTGACGATCTTGATCCGCACGCTGCGCCCACTGTCATCAGGTGCCGTGTCGTCGGGAGGAAGCAAGTGAAGGTTCTGCACGTCATCACCGGGCTGGGCGTCGGAGGTGCGGAGCTGCAGCTGCGGTCACTGCTGCAACACACCCGCCACCAGTCCGACGTCGTGACGCTCTACAACCCCGGTGCGGTCGCCGAGATGATCTCCGGGGACGGGGTGCGGGTGCGCGACCTGGGGATGGCCCGCAACACCGAGCTCACCGCGCTGATGCGGCTGGCGCAGCTGATCCGCACCGATGGGTACAACGTGGTGCACGCCCACCTCTACCGGTCCTGCATCTACGGCCGGCTCGCGGCGCGGCTGGCCGGTACGCCCGTGGTGGTGACCACCGAGCACTCCATCGGTGAGACCCACCTCGAGCGCAGGCCGATGACGCTGGGGGTGCGCGCCCTGTACCTGGGCACCGATCTGTGCTCCGACGCCACGATCGCGGTGTCCCCCGCGGTGGCGCAGCGCCTGGCGAAGTGGGGCGTGGCGGCCCGGAAGATCGAGATCATCCCCAACGGCCTCGACTTCGGCCGGGTCGCCTTCGACGCCCGCGCCCGGGACCGGATCCGCGGCGAGTTCGGCCTCCCGCTCGGCGCTTACGTCATCGGCGTGCTGGGCCGGCTCGACCCGATCAAGCGGTTCGACCTCGTGATCCGCGCTGCGGCGCCGCTGCTCGACGATCGGATCCGGCTGCTGATCGTCGGCGACGGCCAGATCCGGCCCGACCTCGAAGCCGAGGCGCACCGCCAGGGCGTCGCCGATCTCGTGACCTTCGCCGGTGAACGGCACGACGTCGCCGCGATGCTGTCCAGCCTGGACCTGTTCATCGCATCCTCGGAGCAGGAGACGTTCGGGCTGTCGGTGCTCGAAGCCCTGGCCAACGGGATACCCGCGCTCTACACAACCTGCCCGGCAATGGCCGGCATCACCACCGAGCGGGCCCGCCAGGTACCCGGCGAGGTCGAGGGGCTGCGCCGGGAGATCGCAGCCGAACTGGCTGCCGGGCGGCGCCCGCGCGAGGAGGTGCCGGCCATCCGCGAGCACTACGGGATCGAAGCGGTGACCCGCCGGATCGACGATCTCTACGACCAGCTCATGGCACGCAAACACCCTCGCCGCCGACCGGGCGTTGCGCCCCACCCCATAGGAGGCAACCGATGAAAGCGCTGATCACCGGTGGAGCCGGCTTCATCGGCTCGCACCTGACCGAACACCTGCTCGACGCCGGTCACGAGGTCGTCGTACTCGACGACCTGGCGACCGGATCGCTGCAGAACCTGTCGCCGATCAGCGACCACCCCCGGTTCCGTTACGTGCGCGGCTCGGTACTGGACCAGGCGCTGGTCGACACGCTGGCCGGTCAGGTGGACACGATCTTCCATCTCGCCGCGGCCGTCGGATCGTTCGTCATCAGGGATCGGACGTTGCAGAGCCTGCGCACCAACATCCACGGGACGGAGAACGTCCTCGCCGCGGCACACCACAACCAGGCCCGGGTCCTGATCGCCTCCAGCAGCGAGGTATACGGCAAGAACACCAAGGTCGGACTTCGCGAGGACGACGACCGGGTGGTCGGCTCACCGCTGCTGCACCGCTGGTCCTACTCCGAGGCCAAGGCGGTGGACGAGAGTCTTACCCGCGCCTACGTCACCGAGCTCGGCCTGCGCGCGGTGATCGTCCGGCTGTTCAACACGGTGGGCCCGCGCCAGACCGGGCGCTACGGCATGGTCATCCCCCGATTCGTCGCGCAGGCACTGGCCGGCGAACCGCTGACGATCTTCGGGACGGGCGCGCAGGTGCGCTGTTTCTGCCACGTGCACGACGTCGTGCCGGCGCTGGTGGCACTCCTCGAGCACGAGCAGGCCCGCGGCAACGCCGTCAATCTCGGCAGCACCGAGCAGGTGTCCATCGGCGACCTCGCGCAGCGGGTGCTCGCCATGACCGGCTCGGCCAGCGACCTCGTCCACCTCTCCTACGAGGACGGTATCGGCCCGGGATACGAGGACCTGCAGCGCCGGGTCCCGGACTGCACCAGGGCGCGGGAGCTGATCGGTTTCCGTCCGATCCGGACTTTGGACGACATCCTCCGGGCCGTGATCGCGGAGCAGACCAGGTCCGATCTGACGCCGGCAGCGGTGCGCTGATGAGCACCAGCATCGTGCGGGCCGGCTCACAACGTCTCGGCGGCGCACCGCCGGGCGGCCATAGCAGTACGGCAAGCAGTACGGCAAGCGGCACGGCAGGAAACGGGCCCACCCCACGGCGGCTGCCGGGGAGGCGAGGCGTTCTGACCGGGTCTGCCTTTCTGATCCTGCTGTTCGTCGGCGCGGTGCTGGTGGTGGGGCCCCGGATGATGCCGCCGGACCGGCCGTCCACCCTCGTGGTGGGCTCCCTGCCGTTCTGGAATCTCACCGAAGGCCCGGACGTCGTGCTGGCGAATCGGGCCAGCTTCAACGAGGTCTCCCCGTGGATCTACGGCATCGGGGACAACGCTGAGATCGTCGCGCAGGTGCCTGAGCGGGCGGCCGAGACCGCGGCGGGCATGGCACAACTGCGCAGGTCGGGGATCGCGCTGGTCCCGACGATCGCGAACGTGACCGACGGCCGGTGGGCCTACGAACCGGTCGCGAACATGCTGCACGATCCCGCCGCCATGCAGCGGCACGTGACCGACATCGTCGCGCTGGTACTGCGGGAGGGCTACGCCGGGATCGACATCGATTACGAGGATCTGCGGGCCACCGATCGGGACGCGTTTAGCGCCTTCGCGACCCGCCTGGGCGAGGCGCTGCACGCCGAGGACAAGATCCTCTCGATCGCCCTGTTCGCCAAGACCACCGACGCCGGCGAGGACGAGCGCAACGTCGCCCAGGACTACGCAGCAATCGGTAGGGCGGCCGACGAGGTCCGGTTGATGGCGTATGACTACCACTGGGCCGGCTCGGGCCCCGGACCGGTCGCGCCGATCACCTGGGTCCGGCAGGTGCTGGACTACGCGAAGACCCAGCTGCCCGCCGACAAGATCGTGCTCGGGGTGCCGGTCTCCGGCTTCGACTGGGTGGACGGCCAGGGCGAGCCGGTGAGCTGGCTGCAGTGTTTCGGACGTACCCGGGCTTACAACGCCACCTTGGAGTACGACCGGCTCAGCCAGTCGCCGTCGTTCCGCTACACCGACGCCCAGGGCCGGGCGCATGAGGTCTGGTTCGAGAACGCCGAGAGCACCGCGGCCAAACTCGAAGCGGCGAAAACCGCCGGGATCCGCGGCGTGTACCTGTGGATGATCGGCGGGGAGGACGACCGAACCTGGGCGCAGCTGCGCAACATCCTGCCCGTGGAGGCGACGCCGCCACCCGGTAGTGACAAGGCGCCCCGCTGATGCCCTGGTGGTCAGTCGCGATCCTCGTCTTCGGCGCGAACTTCGCGCTGTGGTCCACCATCGGCCTGGCCCGGCTGGCACAGGAGAAGTGGGCCCCGCGCCCATGCCGTGGGGCCGGTCCGTCGATGACTGTGGAGGACGTGGCCGTGCTCATCCCGGCGCACAACGAGGAAATGGTCATCGAGACCAGCATCGAGGCGATCGCTGCCCTGGTCCCGCGCGGGAACATCCACGTCGTCTCCGACGGTTCCACCGACCGGACCGCCGAGCTGACCCGCCGGGCCGGGGTCAACGTGATCGAGACGCGCACCAATGTCGGCAAGGCCGGCGCCCTCGAGGAGGCGATCGACCGGTTCGGGCTGGTCGAACGGTTCCCCCTCGTGCTGCTGCTGGATGCCGATACGGCCATCGATCCGGGATACTTCGACGCCGCCCTGCCCCACTTCGACGACCCCTCGGTGGTCGCGGTGGCCGGCTCGGTCCGCACTCACTGGCATGAACACGGGCTGTCCCTGATCGGCAAGGCGCTGGTGTGCCACCGGCAGCGGATCTACGCGATCACCCAACGCCTGCTGAAGTTCGGCCAGACCTGGCGCTACACCAACGCGACGCACATCGTGCCCGGTTTCGCCAGCATATATCGCACGGCGGTGCTGCCCCGAATCGAGATGAACCCACCCGGTCTGGTCATCGAGGACTTCAACATGACCTTCGAGATCTACCAGCAGCGGCTGGGAAAGGTCGCGTTCACCCTCGATGCCGTCGCAGTGACCCAGGATCCCGACAACCTCCGCGATTACGTCCGGCAGACCAAGCGCTGGATATTGGGGCTGTGGCAGACGGTGCGACGGCACCCACCGAGGCTGAGCCTGTTCACCGCCATGCTCACCTTGCTCCTCCTCGAGCTGCTGACCAGCAGCTTGTTCTTCCTGCTGTTGCCGTTCCTGCTGATCGTCCTTGCGGTACCCGCGGTGTACTCCACCGTGCTGACCTGGCCCGGGATAGCGCCGGTGTACGACACGGTGGCCGCGCACATGAGCCTGCAGGTCCTGCTGTTCGGGGTGATCGGCGCCGATTTCGTGCTGACGTGCATCGTCGCGCTGATCGAGCGCCGGGCGCGCTTCCTGGCGCTGTGGTTCTTCTTCCCGTTCCTGAGGGTGCTCGACGCCGTTATCGCGCTGTACGTGCTACCGCTGGCCTGGCTGAAGTCCACCGGGAGATGGACGTCTCCGGCCCGCCGCATGGTCGAAGCGCGGCCCAAGCTCGCCGAGCAGGTGAGCATGTCGGCGGCGGGGGCAGCGGATTGAGAGCCGTACCGGGTGACGCCACGGAGATCGGGTGTTGCCGCCCGGGAACCCCGCCAGGCACAGTTACGCCCGTGACGTTCTTGCGGGTACTCCTCGTCGACAGTCACGCGATGCTGACCGATGCCTTGACCGTCCAGTTGTCCACCGCCGACGATCTGTGGGTCGTCGGTAGCTGCACCCCCGACGATCCGCGCCTGACGGACATCGTCCGCACCGTGCGCCCGGACGTGATCACCACGGATATCGGACCTGCGGCGGCCGTCACCGGCGGGATGGTGCGCAGGCTGCGCGCCGCCTGGCCCCCGGCACACCTGGTCGTCCTGACCGGTAGCCACGACACTGCCCACGCTGTCGCAGCGGCGCGGGCCGGCGCGGCGGCCTGGGTGCCCAAGGAGTGCTCGCTTGATCACCTCCTGGAGGTGCTGCGCTCCGTACCGCTCGGTCATGCCTTCTACCCACCGCGGCAGCTCGGCGTTGTGCTGCGTGAGCTGCTCGACGACGCGCGTCGCGCTCGCGACCACAGCGCACGGCTCGACGTGCTCAGCTGCCGTGAGCGCGAGGTGCTGCTGCGCATGGTGGACGGCAAGCCGGTGAGCCAGATCGCCGCCGAGTCGGTGGTGTCCACCAGCACCGTCCGGACTCACGTGCGCAGCATCCTCACCAAACTGGGGGTGCGCAGCCGTCTCGAGGCGGTGAGCGTCGCCCGCGCCGCCGGTCTCCGACCCGCTGACGATCAGGCCTGACTCGGGTGGCTTCACCACGGACCCATCCCCGCATCGGGCAGGATCACCCAATGCCTCGCCTGCCTGTCTTGCTGGTGCTGCTCGGTCTTGTCGTCGGGTGCTCGCAGGGCACCCCGATTAGTCCCGGGGTTCCCACCCAGGATCCGGTCACCGGTAGCCCCGCAGCACCACCGGGCGCCCCGGGGGCACCTGAGATCCGGGTCGATGTGGTGGCTGCGGGCCTGGAGCACGGGTGGGACATCGGGTTCCTCCCCGGCGGCGCGGCGCTGGTCACCGAGCGCCCGGCACGGATCCGGCTGCTGTCGTCCACCCGGCCCGGCGCCCGGGTCACCGAAGTCGCCGCCGAACTCGGCGACGTCTACGTCGCCGGGGAGGGCGGCCTGATGGGACTGGTGGTGCATCCCGACTTCGCGCAGACTCGCCGGTTCACCACCTGCCAGGCCCACCAGGAGGGCGACCGGCCGGTGGACGTCCGGCTGGTCACCTGGGAACTGTCGCCCGATGGCGCGCGGGCCAGCCGGGTGGCCGACCCGCTGGTCGCAGGCCTGACCCTGAACCCCTCCGGTAGGCACTCCGGATGCCGCCCCACCATCGGCCCGGACGGCTACCTCTACGTGGGCACCGGTGACTCCGCGCGGGCCGCTGTGCCCCAGGACCGCACCCAACTCGGCGGCAAGGTGCTCCGCATCGACCTCAACACCGGCGGTCCCGCGCCGGACAATCCGTTCGCCGGTTCCCCGAACCCCGGGGAACGGCTCGTGTTCACCTACGGCCATCGCAACGTCCAAGGCGTGACGGTGCAGCCGGGAACCGGTCAGCTCTTCAGCGCCGAACACGGCCCATCCGTCGACGATGAGATCAACCTCCTGCGAGCCGGCGCCAACTATGGCTGGGACCCGTCTCGTGGTGGTATCCGGGACGGCTACAACGAGAGCGTGCCGATGACCGACCTGCAGCGCTTCCCAGACGCGGTCCCGGCGGTGTGGAGTTCAGGCGGCGACGTCGAAGCGATCTGCGGGGCCGCGTTCATCGAGGGCGATCAGTGGGGCGACATGCAGGGCCTGCTCGCCGTCGCGGCGCTGGCCGGCTCCAAGCTGCTGCTCATGCGCGTGGATTCGGACGGGGCGGTGACCGGGGTCGGGCAGCTCCCGCAACTGGACGGCAGCTACGGCCGGCTGCGCGCGGTGCGCCCGGGGCTAGATGGAGCGCTGTACGTCACGACGAGCAACGGCGACGACGACAAGGTCCTCAGGATCGCACCGGCCGGCACCTGAGGTACCCGTGCGCTAGTGGCGCAGTTCGAACGGTGGGGGCGACTCGGTGCGCCGGATTGAGGTTTTCAGTGTTGTGAGCATGTCGTTGATGGTGATGGAGTCGGCGTCGCGGTGCATGGCCAGGCCCCGGCGGGCGAGCTCGGTGGCCAGCTCGTGCTGGTGGTTGTCGACCTGCTCACCCCGGGCACGGTCGCGGGTCGCGAGGATCGGGTAGCGGCCGGCGGCCAGCGCGGCCAGCGCCGACCCGGTGCCGGCGTGGCTGATCACGACGTCGGCAGCACCGAGGGCCGCGGCCAACTCGGCCGCCGGAAGCACCGGGGTGGCCCGGATCGGCAGATCATCCACCGCGTCATCCCCGGTCTGCCACAACACCTCCACCGGCAGCCCGGTGGCCTCCCGCAGCCCACCGTCGGGGGCCAGCAGCGGCGCGAGGTGTTCGAACAGCCGCCGGAATGGGTACTGCGTGGCGGCCCCCACCGTCACCACCACCCGCACCACACCCTCCGGCGCCCGCAGCAGCTCAACCGGCTCGTAACCGTCGAACACACTGCCGGCAT
>JBQTHE010000030.1:0-6486 GCA_052390115.1 Pseudonocardiales bacterium
CCGAACTCGACGTCATACGCCACATCGCCGCCGGCCGCACCAACCGCCAGATCGGCGAACGCATGTTCATCTCCCCCGGAACCGTCAAAGCCCACCTCTCCCACATCTTCGCCAAACTGGGCACCCCGTCGCGCTCCCACCTGGCCGCCGAAGCCACCAAGCGCGGGCTCGACCCTTCAGACCTGACGTTGAGTCAAGATCACAATTGATGCGTGGTCGTGCGTGACAGGAGTTACAGACACGCCCCTGCTGTGGACGTACACCTACACGTATGGGAGCGCCGCCTCAACGTCACGGAGGGTGGGTTCATGTCACGCCCCAGCACGTCTCTCGCGAGGACCTCGTTCCGGGTCACAGCCGCAAACATCCATTTCGCGACCGTGTCGTATGTTACTCCCTGAATTCGGGTAGCCGCGACACCACCTGCTCCCTTCATTACCGGAGATTAGCGCCAGTAGGCGCCCGGTCTCAAGGGAAACCCTTATGGCGAGCGCGCTGACGCGCGCACAAATAAGAGAGATCGCGATGCCAACTACCACCGCTACCCCCAGCGACACCGGGTTGGACGCCACCTCAGACACCGCTGCGCTGCTGCTCGCCGCGGGGCAGGGCGATCGGTCGGCCTGGGACGAAATCGTGCTCAGATACGGCGGGTTCGTGTCGGCGACAGTTCGCTCGTTTCGACTGCAAGACGCCGACGCCCTCGACGCGATACAGATGACCTGGCTGCGGCTGATGACGAGCTTGCACCGGGTGCAAGATCCGGAGCGGCTCAGTGGGTGGCTCGCCACCACCGCCCGGCGCGAATGCCTGTCCATCCTCCGCCAGTCCAAGCGGACCGCGTACCGCGATGAGGTGATGTTCGGCCCCGTTCCCGATGCCCCCGTGGGCCCGGAACAGCACCTTCTGGCCGCGGAGACGGTGCAGACCGTGCGCAGTCTGGTTGCCGAGCTGCCGCTTCGCGGGCGGACGCTCCTGCGGGCACTGTTCAGCGATAACCCGCAGCCCTACGCCGAGATCGCCCGCACCACCGGAGTCCCGGTCGGCAGCATTGGGCCGACCCGCGCTCGGGCGCTGCGCCAGCTGCGGCGGATGCTCGATGAGCGCGGGCTGGAACTGGGCATCACCCTATGACCGCGGCGCAGGTTGTCAGCCTAGGTAGCGACGTAGCCCGGCCAGGTCGATCACAGTGATGGAGCGACGCTCGGTGGCGATGTAGCCGGCGGCCCGGAGCTGACTCAGGGCCCGGCTGGTCGCCTCCCGGCTCACGCCGATCCAGCTGGCCAGTTCCTCGTGGGTGAGGTTGAGGCTGACGTGGGTGATCCCTGCGTTGTGCTCTCCGTATCGTGCGGCCAGGTGCACGAGGCGGCGAGCGGTACGGCTCACGGTGTCGCCCGCGTCACGGTCAGCGATGAGCTCGTCAGCCTCGCGCAGCTCGGCGGTCAGAGCCTGCAGCAGCCGCAGTGCGACCCGGGGATGAGCTTTCAGAAACTCCTGGAAGACGTTCGCCGACACCACCAGGGCTTCCACCGCCTCCATCGCGGTGGCTGTCGCAGAACGGGGTCGTCCGTCGAGGGCCGACATCTCGCCCAGCAACTCTCCGGGCCCCTTGACCGCCAGCAGGAGCTCACGCCCGGGCAGCGTCTGCACCGACACCTTCGCCCGGCCGCTGCGCAGCGCTATGACGCTGCCGCCCTGATCGCCCTCGAAGAACAGCACCTGGCCTCGCCCGTAGGAGCGGTGGCGCCCGCGCTGCTCAAGCGTGTGCCACTCCGGGGGGGCGAGGAGCTCGGAGCTATCCTTCTCCACGGCGCTCCTTTCACCAAGGTTCGCGATTCGCCACTATAGCGGCCTGTGCTGATGCGCCCGGGGACGGGAAGAATGCGAGAAAAGCGCATATCTGCCCGCATAGCGGCAAAACGTTTACCTTCCAGCGGAAACGCGGAGTGTCCGGTTCGCTCTCCCGCGCAACCGTCAGCGAGCCCGGCGGGCCATCCGCTCCGGCTCGAGGATGAGCACGCTCTTGCCCTCCAGACGTAACCAGCCCCGGTGGGCGAAATCGGCAAGTGCTTTGTTCACCGTCTCCCGGGAGGCGCCCACCAGCTGGGCGATCTCCTCCTGGGTCAGGTCATGGGTCACCCGGAACATGCCGGCCTCCTGGGTGCCGAAGCGCTGCGCGAGCTGCAGCAGCGCCTTGGCGACCCGCCCCGGCACGTCCGTGAAGATCAGGTCGGCGAGCATGTTGTTGGTCCGGCGCAGCCGCCGCGCGATCACCCGAAGCAGCTGCTCGGCGATCTCTGGTCGTTTGTTGATCCAGTCCCGCAACGCGGCGCGATCCATGCTGACGGCGCTGACCTCGGTCACCGTGGTCGCCGTCGACGTCCGTGGTCCCGGATCGAAGATCGACAGCTCGCCGAACATGTCCGAAGGCCCGAACACCGCAAGCAGGTTCTCCCTGCCGTCGGCCGATTTCCGCCCGATCTTGACTTTGCCCGACAGCACGATGTAGAGGCGATCGCCCGGCTCACCTTCAGCGAAGATGACGTGGGCGCGGGGGAATTCGACCGGCTCCAGGGTGGCGCTGAGGGCCTCAACTGCCGACGGGTCGACGCCCTGGAAGATGCCCGCTCTGGTCAGAGGGTCGGTCACCGCGGTCCTCCCAGTTTGACCCTGGCGGGACCGGCCCCGCTGTTACGGGACCTACCGGGTGCCGCCGATCACATCGGAGGAAGTCTAGGCCCGTTGCCGGGAGCGGCGTGACTTGACCAAGGCGGCGCGCCGCCGGCGGCGCTGCCGGAACAGGTCCAGGGCGCCGCCGATCCCGCTACCGAACAGCGCCCGCACCTCGTCAGCCCTGGCCGTCTGCAGGAACTCCTCGACCTCATTCTCCTGTACGGCGACGTTTTCGTGCATGGCGACGCGGCGCAGGCGAGTCTCCAAGCGCTCCATCGCGAGCGCAAAGAACATGATCAGCGGCGGGATGGCGACAACGAACCAGGCGGTCATGGTGCGCGCGATCCTGCCGCATCACCTGACCGGGTTGCGCGTGGGGTGCCTTCACGGCGTGTCGCGCTGTCCGGCCCGTGCGACCGGGTCCGGTACACATCCGTAGGCTGTTGGCGTGCCAGCCCGATCCCGCCGGTCCTTCGCCGGGGAGAGCCATCTCGCGCTGGTTCGACGAGCCCGCCGGATGGACCGGGTGCTGGCCACCGCCTACCCGGACGCGCACTGCGAGCTGGACTTCGAGACCCCGCTTCAGCTCGCCGTCGCCACCATCCTGTCTGCGCAATGCACCGACAAGCGGGTCAACCAGACCACGCCGACGTTGTTCAGCCGGTATCCCAGCGCCGCCCACTACGCAGCTGCTGATCGAGACGAGCTGGCGGAGCTGATCCGGCCTACCGGGTTCTACCGGAACAAGGCGGCCGCACTGATCGGGCTGGGTGCTGCGCTGGTGGAGCGCTTCGATGGCGAGCTGCCCAGCCGGCTAGCCGACCTGGTCACCCTTCCGGGAATCGGGCGCAAGACCGCTAACGTGATCTTGGGTAACGCGTTCGGAGTGCCCGGTATCACGGTCGACACCCACGTCGGGCGGTTGGTGCGCCGATGGGGGTGGACCGACGAGGTGGATCCGGTGAAGGTCGAGCAGGCCATCGCTGAGTTGGTGCCCAAGCGGGACTGGACGATGCTGTCCCACCGGGTGATCTTCCACGGACGCCGGGTATGCCATTCCCGCCGGCCGGCATGCGGTGTGTGCCCACTGGCCGGGGACTGCCCGTCCTACGGCTGCGGACCCACCGAACCCGGGATTGCCGCAGCGTTGCTGCGCGGGCCTGAGACTCCTCATCTGCTGGCGATGGCCGGCCTGCCCACCGATCTGGCGGCGGCACGGTGAAACCTGCGGTGCGCTGGATGATGGTGGCGGCATTACTGGCGTTCGCGCTCGTGGTGGCGCTGTGGCCGGTAGGCCCCTGGCCGCGAGCGGATCCCACAGCCCCCACCTCGGCCGGTGCCGCGCACCTCACCAGCCGGCCGGCCAGCCTCGACGAGCTCCGGTCCCGGGCGGCTCTGCAGCCCTGCCCGGCCGCAACGTCGGCGTCCATCCCGGTTCGCGGGGCGCTATCCGGCGTCGTGTTGCCCTGTCTTGGTCAACCGGGAACGGTCGACCTTGGGGCCGCGCTGGCGGGGCGTCCCGCGTTGCTCAATCTGTGGGGGCCGCTGTGCCAGCCATGCGCCCAGGAGCTCCCCGCACTGGCCGCTTACGCCGCCGGGACCGATGCGGTGCCGGTACTCGGGGTGGAAGTGCAGCGGTTGCCCGAAGGGGCGCTGGACATGCTCGCCGCACTGAAGGTGCATTACCCGTCGGTCAGTGATCCCGATGGCAGGCTGCGCGCGGCGCTGGACGCCCCTGCGGTCCTGCCGCTGAGCTTTGTGGTGTCCGCCGATGGCCGGGTCAGCCAGGTCAGCCCGCCCGAGGTGCTGCGCAGCCCGGAACAGGTACGCGCGGTCGTGCAGCGTTACCTCGGCCCCGG
This sequence comes from Pseudonocardiales bacterium, assembly GCA_052390115.1. GTDB lineage: Bacteria > Actinomycetota > Actinomycetes > Mycobacteriales > Pseudonocardiaceae. Next base: position 4,533 of record JBQTHE010000030.1, read on the forward strand.
CAGCCCAGGTCCAGTGGGATGAGCCGCCCCGGCCCCCTCGTCGACTCCACTTCGGTGCCGGAGTGGCTCACCCTGCTCGTAGGTCGCACCGCGGAACTTGACGCCGGCGATCTCGGGCGGATGCCCGCCCCACCGGAGGCACCACCGCAGCATGCCCGAGCGGCGGCGGTGCTCGTGCTCCTCGCCGAGGACTCGCACACCGGCGAGCCAGATGTGCTGCTTGCGTTGCGGTCCGACCAGCTGTCGTCGCACGCCGGTCAGGTCTGCTTCCCCGGTGGGGCGGTGGATGACGGCGACGACGGTCCGGTTGCGACGGCGCTGCGGGAGGCCACCGAAGAGGTCGGGGTTCGCGCCGAGGACGTGCGGCCAGTCGCAGTGCTGCCGGAGCTGTATGTGCCGCCGTCGGATTTCGTCGTCACGCCGGTATTGGGTCATTGGGAGCGGCCCGGACCGATTGCTCCGGTGGATCGCCGGGAGACCACTGCGGTCGTCCGGGTGCTGCTGCGGGTGCTCGCGGACCCGGTGAACCGGCTGACCGTGCGCGGGCCCAGCGGGTACCTGCACCCCGGCTTCCTGCTCCCTGGGATGCTCGTCTGGGGGTTCACTGGTGGATTGCTGGCGGCGCTGCTGGCGATCGGCGGGTGGGAACGACCCTGGGAGCCTGCGGCCGAGTACGACGTGGACGTCGCGTGGCGGTTGGCCGAGCGGACCGAGGTGATCCGGTGAACTGGGTGGATGTGCTGGTGCTGGTGTTGGCACTGCTCGCCGGGATCTCTGGCGCCCGGCAGGGGATGATCACCGCGGCGGCGTCGTTCATCGGCGTGCTGGCCGGGGCGGTGATCGGCGTGCGGATCGCGCCATCGTTGATCTCGCGCTTCGAGAGCCCGGAGATCCGAGTCGCGATCGGAGTGTCGATCGTGATCGTGCTCGTTGCGGTGGGCGAGACCCTGGGCGTGTGGCTGGGAGGCCTGGTCCAGAGCCGGATCGGTGACGAGGCGGTGCGCCAGGTGGACGGCGTGCTGGGCGCGGTGGTGCAGGGCGCCGCGGCTCTGGTGGTGGCCTGGTTGGTCGCCCTGCCGCTGACCAAGTCGTCGGCCTATCCCGAGGTGACCGCTGCGGTGAAGGACTCGTCGGTGCTCCGGGTCGTGGACACGATGATGCCCAAGGTGTTGCGCGATCTGCCGGCCGAGCTCACCGTGCTGCTCGACGTCTCCGGGTTCCCGGACGTCCTCGCTCCGTTCGCCCCGACCCCGATCACCGATGTCGGCCCGGCCGATCCGGTCCTGCTCAACAGCCCGGTGGTGCGGGAGGCCCGCGCCAGCGTGCTCAAGGTCCGGGCCCGGGCGGTTTCCTGCTCCCGGGCGCTGGAGGGCACCGGGTTCGTGGTGGCCCCGCAGCGGGTGATCACCAACGCGCACGTGGTCGCCGGTGCCGACCGGGTGTCGGTGGAGACCTCAAGGGGCGCGCTGGACGCTGTGGTGGTCAGCTATGACCCGAATACCGACGTCGCGGTGCTGAAGGTGCCTGGCCTGCGGGCGCCGGTGCTGGAGCTGGCCCCGAAGCCGGCCGTTACCGGGTTGGACGCGCTGGTCCTCGGCTACCCGCTGGACGGGCCGTACACGGCTTCGGCTGCCCGGGTGCGGGACCGCATCCGGCTGCGCGGCCCGGACATCTACAACGGGGCGACGGTGGTCCGCGACGTCTACACCGTCCGCGCCGTGGTGCGCAGCGGGAACTCGGGCGGCCCGCTGCTCGACGGGTCCGGTCAGGTGCTCGGCTTGGTGTTCGGGGCAGCGGTGGACAACGACGAGACCGGGTTCGTGCTGACCGAGGAGGAGATCGCCGACGACATCGCGGCAGCACCGAGCCAGTCCGACCAGATCTCCACCGGCAGCTGCGCCGCGTGAGCACCCGTGAGTGGCGGTGGGCGGGGTGGCGCGCCAGCCCCCGCACC
>JBQTHE010000031.1:0-146047 GCA_052390115.1 Pseudonocardiales bacterium
GCGATAACAATATCGGGTTCAGTGCGTTTCTCGCGGTTTTCGAACGTTGACACGCCGAGCCATTTATGGCGTTGTAGAGCAACGAGCCAACGCCGCGGACCGCGCCTCTAACTTAGCGGCATTGAGCCCTGCCGAGCCGTGAACTCGACGCTACCGACATTCCCGTTCGTTCAGACGTCGGTCCTGTCGAGTTCACGGCGGCGACCGGAGGGCAATCCCCGACCTATGCCTCCGGCTGGTCTGATATCTGCCAGCAGGCAGATGTAGTGCGGGCAACGCGGTCATAGCTTGGCTGAAGGTGCGAAGTCGAGGCCGCGTAGGCCAACAGCAGACGACAAGCACATCTGACCCGCACTACCCACCCGGAGATAGCCATGTCCACCCTCTCCTGCCCGCAGTGTGCCCCGCCGGTGACGGTGATCGACCAGTTATTAGTGGGTGCCACCAAACTGGGCGCGGCAGCGCCTACCGCCCCTGGCGCTGTTTTGTCGGCTCGTCACGAGCGCGAAACGGCCTCGAAAATACTGAGGGTCATCATGGAGCACCAGCGGCTGGCTACGGATTCATTCTGTGTCTCTCGTCCCTGCGGCAGCTGCCTGGAGGTCCATCGGGGGCGCGTCATGCGGTTCGTCGCCCGAGGCATCCCGGTGGAGTTCGTACTTCCAGCCTTCCCTGCCAAGTCCCCAAATAACTCGAAGGTACTCGGTGTTACCCCTGACATGGCGGAACGGCTCTCGCTCGAGTTCCTCCGTGCCATATGCGAGCGAGTTCGGCAGATTTACCGGCACGGCGCAAAAATCATCGTCTGCTCCGACGGTCGGGTGTTCAGCGACCTCGTCCAGATTAGCGACTCAAACGTCACCCGCTACCAAGCTGAGCTGCGGGAAATGATCGATGCGATCGGGCCGGACTCGCTCGCCCTGTTCAATCTTGATGACGAGTACATCGGCTATGCGCACACGGCGATGCGCCGGGCGCTGATCGGACGCTACGGCGAAGATGTTGAGGTGTTCAAGCAGCAGGTTCGCGCCGGGGGTGAACAGCTGACGCTATACCGCGGAATCACAAGATTTCTGGTAGAGGATGCCGACACTCCCGATTACCAAGGGAGTCGAGCTGCTCTTCAGCGAGAATGTCGCGAGCGCGCCTATAGGGTGATCCAGCGAAGCAAGGCATGGGGGGAGCTGGTCGCGGAGCGGTTCCCGGATGCCGTGCGACTGTCGATTCACCCCCAGCCTTGTGCCTCTGCCAAGCTCGGCATAAATCTTGTTGAGACCCCGGACAACTGGCTCACACCTTGGCACAGCACGGCTGTCGATGTCGGCGGCAGGTTCGTGCTCATGAAGCGGTACCAGGCAGAAGCCATGGGCGCGGAGCTTGTTCATGTCGACGGGAGACCGTCGCATTATAAAGCGAGGCGCACGAACACCTGTTTGGGCCTGGTCGCCTGAGGTCATCAAGAATCCCCAATCCCCAACATCGGCGAGCTTTGACGAAATCAGGAGAAGACCGTGAAATCATTGCATCCGCGCCTGCCCTACCAGTTCGACGTGGAAGTCATGTCGCCATGCGGGGTGATGATCCGCCCCCGAACGGCGAGCGCCGATCCGACCGAGGTCCCGGTTTCGGTAGCACGAGAGCTGGCGCGTGAACACCATCTGCTCGTCCTGCGTGGCTTCGATCCGTTCCCAGGTCCACATGAACTAGCCCGCTACGCCGAATCATGGGGACAAGTGTTGACCTGGTCTTTTGGAGTCGTGCTCGAGCTTGTTGAGCACGAACGCCCCGCCGATCACATTTTCGACAACACTGCGGTGACATTCCACTGGGACGGCATGTTCGTGGAACGGATACCGGAGTTCCAGATCTTCCAATGCGTCAGCGCGCTCGCCGATGAGCAGGGTGGACGTACCATCTTCTGCGACACGACCCGGGTACTCGCCCGAGCGTGTCCTGCGACCCGGACGTTGTGGGCGGGGCTGACCCTGACTTACAGAGTCGCCAAAGAATCCCACTACGGTGGCACGGCTACTTCACCGCTCGTTGTCGAACACCCGAACTGCGGGTTTCCTACCATGCGGTATCTGGAACGTGTTCCTGACGACATCGTCTACCTCAACCGGCCAAGGGTCGAGTTCCACGACGTCCCGGCCGAGCATGTTGCTGAGATCGAACAGCAGCTGCGGGATGCGCTGTATGACCCGGACCACTGCTACGCCCACACCTGGCAGGCAGGGGATGTTGTCGTTGCGGACAAACTACACGCTGCTACACGGCCGGGAACCCTATGCCAGCGAGTGCGGACGCCACCTGCGGCGCGTCCACGTCCTCGGTGACCCACCGCTGATGAACCCCGCGTTGCGCTGATCCGCCCGATAACAGAACAACTCAGCAGGATTAAGGGGAAGACAAATGATCGAGAACCTCCACGGCGAGGACCGGAGACCAGATCCCGGCGACTCAGCCACCAGTGTTTCGAGAGTCTGCTCCGTGAAGAGGCGAACCAAAAGGATATGTCGTGCTTGACACCACCTGGGCTCCACCTGGGCCCGCCGCCTCGGTGTCCGGCGCTCCGGGGGGATATATAGAATCGCCCGCTGGCAGTTGATGGAGCGCCTTCAACAACTTCAGCAGGCCCCTGTGGAGCGGGTTCTGAGCGGGTTCTGAGCGAGTCCGCCGTACAGGGCGGCGACCTGACCGCGAACGAGCCGCCGTTCGAAGATATTGTCGCCCGTGGTCATCCGCATTTCGTTGAATTCTACGAGACAGAAGCCTTCCTCATGGACTGGCGCTTGCCGGGACCGCTGAACCACACGTGCTCGGCGCCGGACGAGACAACCCCGTGCTGCGAAGCCTCGCCACCGAGCTACCCAACCTGCGCGCTGTGATCGGACGCCACGTCTGCCATCCGGCAGATGTTCTGACCAGGCCCATCGCGGAGCGTGTTTACCCGGCCGTCGGATGCGCTGGCCGCGGCCCTCGACGTGCAGCGTGCTTTCACTGAGGAACCGTGGGTGGACGGCCGGGCGCTGCAGGTCCGGCTGGCGTTGCACACGGGGGAGGCGCAGCTCCATGGCGATGATTACGTTGGACGGGCGGTCATCCGCTGCGCCCAGCTGCGCGCCATCGCCCATGGCGGGCAGACCGTGCTCTCCGGCGTCACCCGCGACCTGGTCGCTGATCGCCTCCCTGACCGGGTGAGCCTGCGGGACCTGGGCTCGCACCGCCTGAAGGACCTTGGCCAGCCAGAGCGGGTGTGGCAGGTGTGCCATCCCGACCTGACGAATGATTTCCCGCCGCTGCGCTCCCTCGATGCGGTCGTCAATAACCTCCCGACCCAGCTCACCTCGTTCGTGGGACGGGATGTGGAGCTGGCCGAGTTGGGCCGAGTGTTCGAAGCGGCGCGACTCGGGGTCCCGGGAGAGGTGACCTGGCGGGTGCCCTCACTCGGCGAGGAGGCCGGAGCCCATTTGTTCATGGAGCGGGCCGCCCTCGTGCGGCCGGGGTTCACCGTGGAGAGCGACGACGCCGAGGTAGTGGGGCAGATCTGCCGGCGCCTCGACGGCCTGCCTCTGGCCATCGAGCTGGCCGCCGCCCGGGTCCGCATGATGTCCCCGGCTGGGATCGCCGCGGCCCTCGGCGACCGGTTCCGCCTCCTCACGGGCGGGAGCCGGACCGCGCTGCCCCGCCAGCAGACGCTCGAGACCTCGGTGGGGTGGAGCTACGACCTGCTCGACGACGCCGAGCGGGCGCTGCTGCGTCGCCTGTCGGTGTTCGCCGGCGGTTTCACCCTCGATGCGGCCGAGAGCGTGTGCGCCGACGAGATCGTGGACCGCTACGCGGTGCTGGATGTCCTGTCCCGCCTGGTGGACAAGTCCCTCGTCCAGGCCGACGTCGATCAGGCCGACGTTAATCAGGTACAGGGCCGTTACGGCCTGCTCGAGACAATCCGGTTCTTCGCCCGGGGTCACCTGGTGGGCTCCGGGGAGAGCGACGTGACCCGGGAACGCCATCGGGACTTCTTCCTCGCCTTGGCGGAACGGGCCGAGCCGGAGTTGGCCCTGGCCGGTGGCCCCGCGTGGCTGGACCGCCTCGAGCAGGAGTGGGACAACCTCCAAGCTGCCGCTGAGTGGTGTGACGCCACCGGGGCCTACGAACCGTTCCTGCGCCTCGTCACCGCGCTGACCCTCTTCTATGAGTTGCACTCCCACCTCCAAGCCGGAGGCCGGCGATTCGCCCAGGCCCTGGCCCGCGATGAAGGCCCCTCGGTGCTTCGGGCCCGGGCGCTGTGGGGAGCGGCCCACGTGGCGATCTACGGCGGCGACGCTGAGTCAATGGGGCGATACGCCACCCCGGCCTTAGAGATGGCCGAGGACGTCAGCGACGAATGGGCGATGAGTCGGGCCCTCAACACCAACGGACTAGTGGCCACCTGGCTGCGCCCGGAACCGGAGCAGGCCCGCGTCCTTCTCCAGCGGAGCATCGCCCTCGGTCAGAAGCTCGGAGACCACTGGGTAGTCGGCGCCGGGTGGAAGTTGATGACGGTCGCCTGGATGATCCAGGACGACTACCAAGGGCTCGCCCCCGCGCTGGCCGAATTGGGTCGGGTCGCCGAGCGTCTGGGCCACCCGTACTGCATCGCCTGGTACCACACCATCGTGGGATGGGCGGGCGTGCACCGGGGGGACTTCGCCACAGCGGAACGGGCCTTGGAAACCGCCCTCGAACACGACAGGGAAATCGGGGGAGCCTCCACCGCCGGGATCGCCATGGCGTTGCTCGGCGAGATCGAGTCCCTGACCGGCCGCTACGACGCGGCCGAGGCACGCCTCGGCCCGTTCCTCAAGCGGGCGGCTGCCACCGGCGACTACCTCGGGGCCCCGTGGGGCGTGCCGGCGCTCGCCTGGCTCCTGGTCGGCCGCGGGGCCCCGGCCGACGCCCGCGACATGGTCGGACCGTTCGTGGAGCTCCTGCGCCCACTCGGCGTTCCCTACCACGTCTCTCGAGGGCTCTGGGTGCTCGGCGCCGCCCACCTTGCTACCGGTGACCTCGAGGCCGCCGAAGCGGCCCTCATCGAAGCCAACGAGCTCGCCACGGCCATCAGCAACCCCTGGCTGGCCGCCCATCACCTCGGCGAACTCGCCCGCCGCCGGGATGACACGAGCCAGGCCGAGGATCTCCACCACGAAGCCCTGACGCTCCGGGCCCGGGCGGGCCTGCGCCCAGGCGTCGCCGAGTCGCTTGATTCACTGGCCGCGCTGGCCACCGACCAGGAGAGCTTTTCGGAGGCAGCCCGCCTGTTCGGTGCCGCCGGCGCCCTGCGGACCGAGATCGGCTTGGCCCGATGGCCGGCGGACCAGTCCGGCTACCACACCGACGTGGCCAGGGCCCGAGACGCCCTCGGTGAGCACGCCTTCGACGCCGCCTGGGCCGAAGGGCAGGTGCTCACCGTCGACGAAGCGGTCGCCTACGTATCGCGGGTCCGAGGTGAACGCAAACGCCCGTCCGCGGCTGGGCCAGTCTCACCCCCACCGAACTTAAGGTCGTCAAACTCGTTGCCAAAGGCCTCACCAACCCCGAAGTCGGCGAGCGACTCTTCATCGGACGGGGCACCGTGAAAACCCATCTGGCTCACGTCTTCGCCAGGCTCGGCATCGCCAGCCGATCAGAACTGGCCGCCGAAGCGACCCGCCGCGCGCTGTAGGAGACGCTTCGACACCCTGTTCTCCGACGGATCCGCCGCCCGCACAGTCGGTGGTGAGAAGGCGATCCGGTCGAAGTCCATGTACGTGCGGTCCCTGGCGATGGGACTATTGCGAGTCTCCGGGCCGGGCGGGTCGGCCCGCTGCGGTGGGGACGGCCCCAGTGGACGTGAGTAGCGTCGAGCAGGCCACCTTTCACCTGCCGAATCTGCCGGTCGGCACGGTCACGTTCATGCTGACTGACGTCGAGGGGTCGACGGGCCTGTGGGAATCTGCCCCGGAAGCGATGAGTGCTGCTGTCGGCCGCCACTACGAGCTGCTCGACGCGGCGATCGCGCTGCACAGCGGGGTCCGGCCGCTGGAGCAGGGCGAGGGCGACAGCGTCGTGGCGGCGTTCACCCGTGCCTCGGACGCGCTGGGGGCCGCGCTAGACATCCAGCGTGCCTTTTACTCCGAGCGCTGGCCGGCGGGTACGTGCTTGAGGTTACGTATCGCGCTGCACACCGCTGAGGCTCAGCTGCGTGATGAGGGGAATTATTTCGGTCCAGCGGTCAACCGCTGCGCCCGGTTGCGCGCGGTCGCGCACCGCGGCCAGGTGGTCCTGTCCCGGACGACGCGCGATCTCGTCCTCGACCGGCTTCCTGACGGCGTCGAGCTGGCCGACCTGGGTGTGCACCGGCTCCGCGATCTTGGCCGGGCCGAGCATGTATTCGGGTTGCTGCACCCTGATCTGCCCGTGGCGTTCCCGCCGCTGCGCTCGCTGGACATAGTGCTTAACAATCTGCCCAGCGAGCTGACCAGTTTCGTCGGGCGACGCGCCGAGCTGACGCAGATCGACGATCCGCTGCAGCGGGCGCGGCTGCTCACACTCACCGGTGCTGGGGGCTGCGGCAAGACCCGCCTGGCGCTGCAGGCCGCCGCCGACGCGATGGACCGCCACCCCGATGGCGTGTGGTGGGTCGAGCTCGCGCGCTTGGAGGACCCCACGCTGCTGCCGGCTGCGGTGATCGGCGCCCTAGGGCTGCGCGAGGTGCCGGGCCGGGCCCTGCAGGACACCCTCGTCGAGCACCTGCGCGCCCGCCACGCGCTGGTTGTCCTGGATAACTGCGAGCACCTGCTGGTCGCCTGTGCGGAGCTTGCGGATGCCCTGTTGCGCGGGTGCCCGTCGCTGACCATCCTGGCGACAAGTCGGGCGCCACTGGGTGTGCCCGGCGAGACCACCTGGCGGGTGCCGTCGATGTCGCTGCCCGCCGAGCCCCACCGCGAGCCGATCGAGGCGCTGCGCCAGTCCGACGCGGTTTCGCTGTTCATCGACCGCGCCACGCAGGTCCGCCACAACTTCACGATCACCGCAGCCAACGCGCCAGCGGTGGCGCAGATCTGCCACGACCTCGACGGCATCCCGCTGGCCATCGAACTGGCCGCCGCGCGGGTGCGGATGCTGGCCCCCGAGCAGATCGCCCACGCCCTGAGCGACCGCTTCCACCTGCTCACCGGCGGCGCCCGCACGGTGATGCCACGCCACCAGACCCTGCAGGCCTCCATCAACTGGAGCCACGAGCTGCTCAACGCCGGCGAACGGACGCTGCTGCGGCGACTGGCGGTCTTCGCCGGAGGCTGGACCCTGGACGCAGCCGACCAAGTATGTCCGGGCGAGGGGATCGACCGCTACGACGTGCTCGACCTGCTGACCGGACTGGTCGACAAATCCCTGGTCACCACCGACGAGCAGGGCACCGAGACGCGTTACCGCCTGCTGGAGACCGTCCGCCAGTACGCCACCGGCCGGCTGGCCGAAGCCGGCGAGGTCGACGGCCTGCGTGACCGCCACTTGGCCTACCACCTCGCGCTGGCGCAGGCCGCCGAGCCACAAGTGCTCGGCGCCGGGCGAGACGAGCCCGTCCTGCGCAGCCTCGCCGCCGAGCTGCCGAACCTGCGCGCTGCCCTTGAGCGGGCGGCAGCGAGCGACGCGAACGCCGGGCTGCGTCTGGTGGGCGCGCTGACGCTGTTCTGGCTGTTCACCGGCCGTTACCAGGAGGGTGACGTGGCGTACGCCCGCGCGCTTGACGCCGCTGGCGAGCAGCCAACCCCGCTGCGTGGACGGGTACTGGCTGGCCGCGCGCATCTCGCGCAGCACGGCGGCGCCTACCAGGCAGCCCACGAGTGGGCGCAGGCAGCGCTGGAGACCGGCCAGGCCTGCGGCGACTCGTGGACCCAGGGGCGAGCCTTGAACGTCCTCGGGCGCTCGGTCTCCTTGCGCGACCCGCCCAGCGGGCGGCCGCTGCTCCGGCGCAGCGCACAGCTGGCCACCCTTACCGGCGACGAATGGAGCTGGATCGGTGCTTCGCAGACCCTCGCGATTGCCTGGAATTGGCAAGACGAGTTCGACACTGCCCGTCCGATACTCGATGAGGCGTATGCAGCCGCCACCCGGCTTGGTTACCGGAGGGGGATCGCGCTCCACTGGTTCTGCCTGGGCTGGGAAGCGATGTTCCAAGGGCGGCTGGATGAGGCCCGGGAGCTGCTGGCGCGTTCTGTCGCTGCGAGCGACGAGGTCGGTGACCCATTCCCGAGCGGTCTTGCCAATGGCTTCCTGGTTTACGTGCACCTTGCTCGCGGCGATACGGAGCTTGCGTACTCGCTCGCCAGCGACAACCTCGGGCGGGTACGGGAGGCCGGCGCGGGTCTGCCCTTGGGCATGGCTCACCAGATGGTGGGCAGGGCCGAGATGGCGCGGGGAGAGCTCCCCGCAGCACGCGAACATCTCCGGACCGCTGTCAACATCGATCGCGGTGGATTCACCATGCTCCTTACCTGGGACCTCGCTGCTCTGGGCACCCTGGACCGGGTCGACGGCAACCTCGACGCGGCCCGGACCTGCGGCGATGAGGCCCTGCAGGTGGCCCGGCGGCTGGGTAGCGGATGGATGCAGGCGGGCGCCGAGCGCCTGCTGAGCCGTCTCTCGCTCGCCGCCGGCGAGGCGAGTGAAGCCGAGCGGTACGTCCACGACGCGCTGGGCCGCCTGGTGACGAAGGGGTTCGCGATCGACATCCCGGAGTGCCTCGACATCCTCGCCGCCGTCGCCGCCACGCAAGAGAGCTTCGAGGAGGCCGCGCGGCTGCTGGGCGCTGCAGCGGCCGGCCGGGAACGGCTTGGCACCGTCCGCTTTCCTCCCGAGCTGGAGTTCTGGGCCTCCGTCGAGCGCACCATCGGGGAAGCTCTCGGACCCGACGGCTACGACACCACGTTCGCCGCAGGTGCCGCACTGGCAACCGATGAGGCAGTCGCTTATGTCCGCCGGGCCCGGGGCGAGCGAAAGCGCCCGTCACGCGGCTGGGACAGCCTGACCCCGACCGAGATTGAGATCGTGCGCCACATCGCCGCTGGCCTCACCAACCGCCAGATCGGCGAGCGCATGTTCGTCACCCCCGGCACCGTCAAGGCCCACCTCTCACACATCTTCGCGAAGCTGGGCACCCCGTCACGCGCCTACCTGGCCGCCGAAGCCACCAGGCGTGCACTCGGTCCACCTCCCGCCACCGGCGCCGCCAAGCTATAGCCCCCGTTGAGTAGACGGTCAGGTGGTGCGCGCGCTGTAGGAGTGGGCGCCGGCACCGGCGAGCTTGCCGCCGTCGACGATGAGGTACTCGTCGCGGATGGCCCGGCCTTGGAAGTAGCACTCCAGGATCTCTCGGGTGCCGGCCGCATAGCGCGCCTGTGCCGACAGCGAGGAGCCGGAGATGTGTGGCGTCATGCCATGGTGCGGGGCGGTGCGCCAGGGGTGGTCCGGGGGTGCCGGTTGGGGGTACCACACGTCGCCGGCGTAGCCCGCCAGCTGGCCGCTTTGCAGTGCGCGCACGATCGCGTCCCGGTCGCAGATCTTCCCGCGAGCGGTGTTGATCAGATACGTGCCGCGCTTCATGCTGGCCAGCAGGGTGTCGTCGAAGAGGCCCTCGGTCTCCGGGTGCAGCGGGGCGTTGATGGTCACGACATCGCACACCGGGACCATGTCCGGGGTGGTGGGGTGAAACGTCAGGTTGAGTTCGCGCTCTACCTCGGCCGGCAGGCGGTGCCGGTCGGTGTAGTGCAGCCGCACGTCGAACGGCGCGAGGCGGCGCAGCACGGCGAGCCCGATCCGGCCGGCCGCGACGGTGCCGACGTGCATACCCTCCAGGTCATAGGAGCGGGCCACGCAGTCGGCGATGTTCCATCCCCCGTCGCGCACGGTCTGGTGGGAGGGCAGGTAGTTCCGTACCAGTGAGAGGATCATCATCACCACGTGCTCGGAGACGCTGATGCTGTTGCTGTAGGTCACTTCGGTGACGGTGACGCCATGGGCGATGGCGGCGTCCAGGTCGGTGTGGTCGGACCCGATGCCGGCGGTGACCACGAGCTTGAGCTGGGGTGCCGCCGCGATGCGTTCGGCGGTCAGGTAGGCGGGCCAGAACGGTTGCGAGATGACGATCTCGGCGTCGGGCAGGTGGCGGTCGAACTCTGATCCCGCGCCGTCCTTGTCCGAGGTCACCACCAGCTCATGTCCGAGGCCTTCGAGGAAGGACCGCAGGCCTAGGGCGCCGGACACGCTGCCGAGCAGCTCACCGGGGGTGAAGTCGATGGCTTGCGGCGTGGGCACGGTCTGCCCGCCGGGGTAGCCCTCGATCCGAGGGATGTCCTCGCGTGCGTACGCGGGCGGGTAGCCATCGACCGGGTCGTCATAAAGAACGCACAGCACCTTCGCCATGAAGAATCATCCTTTCAGTGTGACTTGTAGTCATTGCTCCGATGATCAACGTCTACGACCGTGACCGTCCTGGCCTTGTCGTCAATCCGGTAGATGATCCGGTAGCTGCCGCGGCGAGCGCTATGCCGGTCGTCCAGTGGAGGTAGTAGCCGCCTGCCAACACGGTGCGGATTGTCCAGCAGTGGTCCGTTGATGAACTCGAACGCGGCGAACGCGACCGGCTCGGGAAACCGCTCAGCGAGCGCTCGCCGGACTGTGGGAGTGACGCGCAGCGAGAAGCGCCAAGCTGTCGACCCTCGCAGCGGGGCGTGGGCTCAGCCGCAGGAAGCTCGAAGCCCGCTGTCTCCTCAGACAGCGTGACGCGTGCCGTCACGTTGCGCGTTGCGGAGGAGACGCACGTCACTGCCAGCTGCCGGGAGCGCCGGTGAGGGTGGCGTGGGCAGTGGCCGCGGTGCCTGGTAGCTCGGAAAGTACCAATTCGGCAGCCACCAGGCCGACCGTCTGCAGCTGTGGCAGCACCTGGTTGAGCAGATAGCCGGCGAGGGCCTCGAGGGTGGTGTTGGTCAGCGGCAACACGGTCACATCCTCGGCGGGCAGCAGGTACCGCTTGCGGCCGGCGGTGATCGACAGGGAGTCGTTCTCCGGCGTGATCTGCAGCTCCGGTGCCTGTCCGGGCACCAGGGTGCGGCGGCGTAGCGGAGCAACGGCGTCCCGCAGTGCGGGCTTGATCTCGCTGAACTCAGCGACCATCCCGCTGGTATCGAGCTCGCCGGACAAGCGCAAGGTGACGCCGAAGGTATGGCCGTGCAGCGGTTCGACCTCACCGTGGTACAGGGCGAGGTGGGCGGCGTAGAAGCCGAACTCGGCCCGCGCCATCTCCAATGTCGTCAGCATCGCCTACTGAGGTTACCTCCCGGAAATTCGTCCGGGCCGCCACGTTGAACGATCGTCGCCCGCAGGCGCAGACTGTCCCTATGGCCGCGCCGACCGCGCCCTCCTGGTTCGAGTTGCCCGAGGATCACCCCGGCTTCAGCGACCCGGCATACCGCGCGCGCCGGGCCCGGATCGCCGAGGTCGCCGCCGCCTACCGCCGCGGCGACCCGATCCCGGACGTCACCTACAGTGCCGAGGAGGACGAGGTCTGGCGGGTCGTGTCCGCCGAGCTCGCCGCCAAGCACCGCAAGTACGCATGCGCCGAGTACCTCGTGGGCGCGGACCGGCTCGTCCTTCCGACGCAGCGCGTTCCACAGCTACGGGAGGTTGACGAGCGGGTGCACGGCCTCACCGGCTTCCACATCAACCCGGTGCCCGGTCTGGTGCCGACCCGAACCTTCTACGGGTCCCTCGCGATGCGGACGTTCCTGTCAACGCAGTACATCCGCCATCACTCGGTGCCCTTCTACACACCCGAACCGGACATCGTCCACGAGATCATCGGGCACGCCAACATGCTGGCCAGCCCGGTGTTCGCCGATCTCTACGAAGTGGCCGGTCGGGCCTCGCTGCGCGCCACCACCGACGTCTCGCTCGATGTCTTCAGCCGCGTCTTCTGGTTCACCCTCGAGTTCGGCGTGGTCCACGAGGATGGTGCGGTGAAGGCCTACGGTGCCGGCCTCCTGTCGTCCTACGGTGAGATCGAGACGTTCCGCGATGCGGAGATCCGGCCGTGGGAACTGCTCGCCATGGCGACTCAGGACTACGACATCACGCACTACCAGCCGGTGCTGTACGCGGCCACGTCGTTCGCGCAGATGCTCGCAGACCTCCACGCGTTCTTCTCCTCCTACGACGACAAGGCCTGCGACCGGCTGCTCGCCCAGCGGTGAGCGACGCACCTGCTGGGTCGAGCGGTTCTGGGCCTAGCGCCTGCGTCGCGGGTGCTCGAGGAAGAAGCGCACCATCTCCGCGGACGCGTCGGGACCTGCTGGGTCGGTGTAGGACCCGGAAGGGTCGCCGCCGGACCACGCGTGCCCCCCTCCGTGGACAGTCCAGGACTCTGCGACAACCGCGTCGCCGGCGTCCCGGACCACCGTCCGCGTGCAGGGCCTGCTGCCAGGCTCGGCGAGGCGGATCGTCGTCGGCGTGCCGCAGGCCCCGGTGTCCGCGGCGGCGAGGCGGGCAGCGACAAGGCGCTCGGCGTTGACCGGGGCCACCAGGGTGTCGCCGTCGCCGTGGAAGACGATCAGCGGCAGATCACCGCCCGGGGCTGGTGTGCCCCCGTTTCGCATCGCCGCGAACGCGGATCCCACGTCGTGAGCGGCGCCGTAGGCGATGCCCGAGTGGACTCCGACGGCGGCGTAGAGGTCCGGGTGGGTCGCGGCCATCACCGCGGCCATCGCGCCGCCCGCCGACAGACCGGCGACGTACACCCGGTCCGGGTCGGCATCGTGCTCGGCGACGATCCGCCGGGTGATCCCGGCCAGAATGGACGGCTCACCCGTTCCGGCGCGCTGGTCAGCGCGGGAGAACCAGTTCCAGTAGCGGCCGCGGTTGGCCGCGGTCGACTGCTCGGGGTAGGCCACGAGCAGACCGTGCCGCTCGGCGAGTTCATTCATCCGGGTGCCGGCCGCGAAGTCCGCGGCGTCCTGGGAGCCGCCGTGCAGCATGATCACGAGCGGGCGCCGTTTGCCGGGCCGGCCGGCGGGGATGTAGAGATCGAAGCGGCGGGTCCCGGCAGCCTCGGTGTGGCTCAACTGCAGGGTCCGCCCGCCAGCCGCGACGGCCGGAGCGGCGGTGGGGCGCGCGTCGCGCGGCCGCACGCCGGGCAGGTCGCGCGGCAGGGCCCGGCGCACGCGGTCCAGCAGACCGGACGGGACAGATGCAGCGGGCGGGGAGGCCTGGGTGGCACCGGACGGCGCCTGGGTTGCATCGGCCGGCGGGTTGGTGGGCGAGCCGAGGGTGCGTTTCAGGACGCCGACCGCCTCCGTCAGCCGTCCCTCGCGGGTGAGCCGCAGTGCCGTTGCCATGTCGGCGCTCTTGTCGTGGTCCATGACGAGTCCTCCCGTGCTGGGGTGCGGCACCTGCCACACCGGGGTGCCGTGGATGACGCAGCGGGCGCCCGGAGGGCCCGACACCGGATCAGGTCGTGCGCAGGGCGAGCGCGGCCTTGACGGCCCGCGAGGCGCGAAACGCCCCCAGGACCTCGACCGACGCGATCGTCGCGAGGGCGAGCTCGGCATCGACGTCGTCGGCGATGGTCGCGAGCCCCAGGACGCGGAGCTCTATCGTGCGGCCGGCGTCGCGGAGCTGCTCGAGATCGCGCCGGGTGAGATGCTGTATGCCGAGGGTCAGGGTCCGGCGGGCGATCGTGTCCGCCACGGCATCCGACCGGCTCTCGAGCTGGCGCCGGATGGCCGTGCGGATGAAGTCCGTACGGTTGGCGAAGAAACCCTCGTCGACGAGCAGATCGATCTGCCCGAGGTCGACGAGCCCAACGTTGATGGTGATCTTCTCACTCTTGTCGACTTCGGCCACGACACCAGCCTCTCGCCATCCAGCAGGATGGTCAAGGGAGTATGCGCCGGGCGTGGTGTGCTGGTAGCGCGCCGGCGGTCGTCATCCGGCTGGCGCCGGAGCGGCCCACGCCGGTCGTTCCGCGCCTGCGTCGGCCGACGGTAGGTGCTGAAGAGTAGGAGGATGATGGGACCGGTGCGGGACAACCAACAGCAGGGTGAAGTATCTACGGCATGTTCGTAGCGACCCTGCGGAGGAGATAGTCCAATGCTAAGAGACGATGCCCATAAGCTCGCCGCCTCGATCGAGGAACGCCTCGACGCCAGCGCCTGCCAGGGGACCAAGGCCACGGTCAAGGCCGACCAGATGAGCCCCAAGACGGTTCCTGCCGGCGCCGGGCGTCCGACCTTCACCAACTACTACATCCAGATCGATGACGGCACTCGGATGGCTACTCTCACCCTGAGCCAAGCAGAAGGGTTGCTCGACGATGTCGAGCCGGGCTGGGATCCGGACCGGCTCTTCGCAGCGATCCGTGCCCTGGATGTGCCGGTTGAGGACACGAACTGAGGACGGCCTCCGGGGGTGGTCGTATCCACGTAACACCGCCCCCTCTAACTTGGCGTGTTACTCAGAACCTATCCGGTTGCGCCGGTCACTCGAGTGCGGACGACCGAATGCGCAGCTGCTCGACGTCCAGCAGCGAGAGAAACACCGGCACTCCCTGCGCCGCGATCGTGCGCGTTGTGAACTCGACGGCACCGACGTTCGCCCTGAGCGGAGATGTCGGTAACGTCGAGTTCACGACGCACCAGCCCATGCCGGCAACGGCCCAAGACATCCTTACGAAAAGTGAATGGCAAGGTTGATGCCCCCGCCGGAGGAGGTTCAGCGGGGGCTCAACGCGGTGGGAATGAGGAGGAACCACCTGCGCATAAGATCGGCAGAGGCCTCGGTTCCGTTACTGCATCGATCACCGATGAGCTGCTTCCAGGCGAGGCGATGTTGAACCGATCTGGCTGACCCCCGGCGGTGACCCCCGTCGCCTGAGCGACCTCGTGCTGGGTCAGGCCGCGCCGCTTGCGAATATCGGTGAGCCGGGCGTCTCATACGCGAGCGCGGCGAGCCTGTACAAAGGACCAGATCGCCAGGATCAGGAACCCCCCGCAAAGGGCCAGGTTGAGCAGTCCTGCAGTCTGCGCGATGTCGGCATGCTCAGAGCCAGCGGAAGGTCTGGCAATGAGTTGGTAGCCAGAGCCCAGCACTCCGATCAAGGCCACTACCGCAGCGGCGTGCATCGCATGGCGGCGTGCTTGGCCGCGTAGGCCGACGAGCCCGGCGACTACGAGCCCAAGACCGAGTACTGCGGGGATGAGCGCGGTCGGACTGGCACCGGGACCAGAGGCCGTGAAAGCCCAACCTCCGACCACCAGCAGCACGATCCCGACGACAAGCGCGATCTTCGGCACGGGGACTGGCCTCCAATCGGAACCAAGGTGTTCAACCAGTATTCCGCATCTTTGATCGAGGGCACATGTCGGACTGTCTACAAACAGGGCGGTCAGGTCTGGACCCGAGGGCCAGCTGCCACGGCCCCCGTGCGAAGCGTCCGGACCGGCCCGTCGACCACTGGGCTACGCGAAGGGGGCGCACTGCGCGCCAGATGCACGGAGCCGGACCAAGGTGCTCAATTTCCGCTGGAGCCGCGATGCGGAATCAGTACATCCTTGTCTCGAGAAAGGCTGCCAGGTTCGGGTTGATACGTGCAGCTTCGCGAATCGTGAAGACGATGACCCGCAGACCGTCGAGAGATGTGCCGAGACATGCCGGGATGTTGGCTCCGAGTCCGCACCCGGCGGCGTTCAAGATCGCCCCTACTGCGGGATCAGAGTCCGCCATGATGCCGAGGCAGCCCCGATCTGTACGCCGCTGGAATAGTACTCCGGATCCCATCCGGTACCTCGCACCGTTACCCTGGTGCCAGCCGGGCCTGACTCCGGTGATACCGATAGTGAACGAGGCTCCTGCGCATGGCCGGGGGTCTGTGACGCCAGGATCAGGAGCACACAGCAGAGGAGGACCCGCCACACCCGGAATCGACCCGGTGACTGGTCGCGCAGGCGCGCAGTCACCGAACGACCCGCCGACCGAGGGGCCCCACCAAACTGCGGCATGGTCAACGACAGCCGAATGTACGGCAGAAACACCATCGCGGCTGTCAGGGCGAGCAGCATCGGCCGGATACGTCTCATCATGCTCACCCCTTGAACCCAGCCGACCGCGCCACGTACCCCATCGGGGACCCGTCCCTTCGAACAGCAACTTAATGCGACCAACGAGGCAAGTTGACGCCACTAGAGGATGAATTTCAACCTCCAAACGGGGGGTGGCAGTGTTGCCCGATATGAAGGTTTTATCCTTTTATCGCTACTTGTCAACTATGTCCTATTATGAGAGACCATACATCGAAGACAACGACAAGCGGGGCAGCCAGGCGCCAGTTCACCAACAGTTCCCAACTGGGCACGCCCGGCCGTCGCTGGCCCTAGAGACTTATGCGAAAGCAAGGTAACGAAACGCCCGCGCGCCCAGCGCAGGCGCCCACCTTGCGGATTGCTGGACACCATCATCCGTCGTCTGATCGCTCTGGATGCGCCGAGTTCGACGTCAGAGCTGCGCACCAAGCCCGGGACAGCTCTCCTGTCGAACTCGGCGCACCCCGAGCGGTGCCAGCTGGTGTCCAGAGCACTTCAGGTACCCAGGACTTCTGCATCATCAGCCGGCGCAGCGCGAACTGGATGGTGTCGGGGTGGCGGGCCAACCGATCTGCTCCGAATGGCGGCCTACCGTGGACTCTGTGACTGAGAAGGGGCCGGTTGTCGGGGTGTTGGCGCTGCAGGGTGATGTCCGTGAGCACCAGCGTGCGCTGGCCGGATGCGGGTTGCGCAGCACGCTGGTCCGTCGCCCCGCGGAGCTCGCCGAGGTGGACGCGCTGGTCCTGCCTGGTGGCGAGTCCACCGCGATGAGCCGGCTGCTGGTCGCGTTCGAGTTGATGGAGCCGCTGCGGGCCCGGCTGGCCGGGGGCATGCCGGCCTACGGGGCCTGCGCGGGGATGATCCTGCTGGGTCGGGAAATCGTCGATGGCAGGCCAGACCAGCAGCAACTCGCTGCGCTGGACGCGGTAGTGCGCCGCAACGCGTTCGGTCGGCAGGTCGATTCTTTCGAGGCCGACCTGGACTTCGCCGGCGTACCCGGTGGCCCGGTCCGGGCGGTGTTCATCCGTGCCCCGTGGGTGGAGCAGGCCGGTGCCGGCGTCGAGGTACTGGCCAGGGTGCCCGACATCCCCGCTGCCGGTCGCGCCGCCGGTAGGATCGTGGCGGTCCGGCAGGGGTGCGTGCTGGCGACCGCGTTCCATCCGGAGCTGACCGGCGACCGGCGGGTGCACCAGCTCTTCGGCGAGATGGTTGCGCGGTCGAGTGGAGCCCGGGTGAGCGCACCTGGGTGAGACTGGTAAGCGAGAAAGAGCGGGGTATGAGCGGCCATTCGAAATGGGCGACCACCAAGCACAAGAAGGCCGTGGTCGACGCCAAACGCGGTAAGCTCTTCGCGAAGTTGATCAAGAATATCGAGGTGGCCGCTCGAACCGGTGGTGGGGATCCGGATGGCAACCCGACGCTGTATGACGCGATCCAGAAGGCCCGCAAGAGCTCGGTGCCCATCGATAACATCGACCGCGCCGTCAAGCGTGGTTCTGGTGCCGATGCCGGCGGTGCCGAGTACCAGACGATCATGTACGAGGGTTACGGGCCCGGTGGGGTGGCCTTGCTCGTCGAGTGCCTGACCGACAATCGCAACCGGGCGGCCTCCGAGGTTCGCACCGCGATGACCCGCAACGGTGGCACGATGGCCGACCCCGGATCGGTATCGTTCCTGTTCAGCCGCAAGGGCGTGGTGATCGTGCCGCAGCAGGCCGGTGTCTCGGAGGACGACGTGTTGGCCGCGGTGCTGGACGCCGGCGCCGAGGAGGTCAACGACCTGGGCGAGTCATTCGAGGTGGTCTCCGAGGCGACTGACCTCGTCGCGGTGCGCACCGCGCTGCAGCATACCGGCATCGATTACGACTCCGCCGACGCGAGCTTCCTGCCTTCGGCGAGCACCCCGCTGGACGCTGACGACGCCCGCAAGGTGTTCAAGCTGATCGACGCCCTAGAGGATTGCGACGACGTCCAAAACGTCTACGCCAACTTCGACGTCCCCGACAACATCCTGGCTGCGCTGACCTGACCCAACCCACCCACCGCATTCAGCGGGCTGAACGGGGTAATCGGCGCATCGATAGCCACGCTGAGCCCGCTGAATGCGCCACGAGCTGGTGCGGTGTGTCGGTACCCGAGAGGTGACGAGAGGGGGCTAGGGTTCGAACGGGTGTTCGCTCGTGGTGGGAGGTGCTGTGCGGGTGTTGGGTGTGGACCCGGGGCTCACCCGCTGCGGGCTTGGGGTGGTCGACGGCTGCGGCGGGCGGGCGGTCAGCTGCGTGGCGGTCGACGTCGTGCGTACCCCGCCCGAGCTGGACCTCGGCGCGCGGCTGATCGCGGTGGCCGATGTCGTCGAGCGTTGGGTGGCCGAGCACCGTCCCGACGTCGTCGCGGTGGAACGGGTGTTCAGCCAGCACAACGTGCGTACCGCGATGGGTACCGCGCAGGTCAGCGGGGTGGTGGCGCTGGTCGCGGCCCGGCGGGGCCTGGTGGTGGCCTTCCACACCCCCAGCGAGGTCAAAGCGGCGGTCACCGGCTCTGGCCGGGCGGGCAAGGAGCAGGTAACCACTATGATCACCCGGTTGCTCGCGCTGCCGGCCAAGCCAAGACCGGCTGATGCCGCAGACGCGCTGGCGCTGGCGGTGTGCCATCTGTGGCGGGCCCCGATGACGGAACGTCTGGCGCAGGCACGGGCCCACTCGGCGCAGCTGGCTCGAACCCACCGCGCACGGCTGGCCGCGGCGGTTCGCAAGTCGGGAGGGGTGCAGTGATCTCTTCAGTGCGCGGCCAGGTGCTGTCCGTGGAGCTGGACCATGTCGTGGTCGAGGTCGGGGGGGTCGGGCTGGCGGTGCGAGCCGTTCCCGCGACCCTGGCCACCTTGCGGTGCGGCGAACAAGCCCGGCTCGCCACGTCGCTGGTGGTCCGTGAGGACTCGCTGACGCTGTACGGCTTCGCCGACGGCGCGGCTCGGGAGTTGTTCGTGCTCCTGCAGACCGTCTCCGGGGTGGGACCGCGGCTCGCGCTGGCGATGCTCGCCGTTCTCGAGCCGGACTGCCTGCGCACGGCGCTCGCCGAGGGTGACCTCACCATGCTCACCAGGGTTCCCGGGATCGGGCGCAAGGGCGCGGAGCGGCTCGTCGTGGAGCTCCGGGACAGGGTCGGGTGCGCACCGGCCGCAACGGGGCCGGTTGCCGGCGGCGCTGCGGGGACCCGGGCCCAGGTGGCCGAGGCGCTGGTCGGGCTCGGGTTTGCGGCCCGGCAGGCCGAGCTGGCTGTGGACGCCGTGCTCGCCGACTCCAACGGGGAGGCCCGTGACACGTCGGAGGTGTTGCGTCATGCGCTGACCCGGCTGGGGCGCAACCGGTGACCACGCCGGGACCGCTCGCGGCCGACGTGGACCCGGCCGACGTTGAGCTCGAGACCACCCTGCGGCCACGCCGGCTACCCGAGTTCATCGGCCAAGCCCGGGTCCGCGAGCAGCTCGAACTGGTGCTGGAGGGTGCCCGCCGGCGCGGCGCCGCACCGGATCACGTGCTGCTGTCCGGCCCGCCGGGGCTGGGTAAGACCAGTCTCGCGATGATCATCGCTGCGGAGCTGGGCAGCGCGATCCGGGTCACTTCGGGTCCTGCATTGGAGCGCGCCGGAGATCTCGCCGCGATGCTGTCCAACCTCGTCGCGGGTGACGTGCTGTTCATCGACGAGATCCACCGGGTCGCCCGGCCCGCCGAGGAGATGCTCTACCTCGCGATGGAGGACTTCCGGGTCGATGTGGTGGTCGGCAAGGGCCCCGGGGCCACCTCGATCCCGCTGGAGATCGCCCCTTTCACCCTGGTCGGGGCCACCACCCGGTCTGGTGCGCTGACCAGCCCGTTGCGCGATCGGTTCGGGTTCACCGCGCATATGGAGTTCTACGAGCCCGACGAGCTGGAGCTGGTGCTGCGCCGCTCGGCCGGCATCCTCGGCGTGGACCTGCATCCCGACGGCGCCACCGAGATCGCCGGCCGCTCCCGGGGCACGCCCCGGATCGCCAACCGGCTACTGCGCCGGGTACGTGACTACGCCGAGGTCCGCGCCGACGGCGCGATCACCCTCGAGGTGGCCCGGGCCGGCTTGGCCGTCTATGACGTCGACCAGCTCGGGCTGGATCGGCTGGACCGCGCCGTACTCACCGCGCTGGTGCGCACCTTCGGCGGTGGACCAGTGGGGGTGTCCACCCTCGCCGTTGCGGTCGGGGAGGAGCCGGCCACCGTGGAGGAGGTATGCGAGCCCTTCCTGGTCCGCGCCGGCATGCTCGCCCGCACCCCACGCGGACGGGTAGCGACCGCAGCCGCGTGGCGGCACCTGCAGCTGGAGCCGCCCGCCGACGTGCCCGGAGACCGCACACCGACGCTGTTCGACGGGTGAATGCTGGCACACTCAATACTGAGACACGCTGACGGTGATCGGAGAACCATGGACCCCTTCCTCCTGCCCCTGCTGTTCATCGCCGTGCTCGCGCTGCCCCTGATCCTCGGGTCCCGCCGGCAGAAGCGGGCGATGGCCGAGGCGCAGCGGCTGCAGAACTCGCTGACCGACGGTGACCGGGTGATGACCACCTCCGGTCTGCAGGGCACCGTGGTGGGAAGCGCCGACGAGACCACGATCGACCTGGAGATCGCCCCGGGAGTGCGCACCACCTGGCTGCGCGCCGCGATCCGGGAAAAGATCACCGAGCAGGACGAGCCCGCAGCCGCCAGCGCACCGCTGGCAGCCCCTGCCGACGAGAGCGCTCGGACCGACAAGCCCTGACCGGGTCTGGTGCGGGAGGTACGCTCCGCATCCGGCCCCCCACCGCAGGCGCCGATGAGGGCGCTGGCACAGTGACACTAGCGGCAGGGACACCAGCGGCAGGGACACCAGCGGCAGGGGAGACTGCGGCAGGTCGCCGGTGATGGCGCCCGGCGCAGTCGGCTGTGAACGAGGAGAACCACCCACTGTGGCACCACCGGCCGGGCACGTCCGTCCTTGGCGAAACTTGGCGATTTTCGCTGGGATCGTCGCTGTCCTCTATTCGCTGGTCTTCTTCACCGGCGGCGGGGATCCGACCCCCAAACTGGGCATCGACCTGCAAGGCGGCACCAGGGTGACCCTCACCGCCCGCACCGTCGACGGCGGGCCGCCGTCGCCGGAGTCCCTGAGTCAAGCTCGACAGATCATCGAGCAACGGGTCAACGGCATCGGGGTAAGTGGGGCAGAGGTCCTCCTCGACGGGAACAACCTGATCATCACGGTGCCGGGTGAGAACGGCGACCAGGCCCGCACCCTCGGGCAGACCGCCAAGCTGTATTTCCGGCCGGTGATCGCCGAGGTGCCGGCCGGGCTAGCCACGCCGGCTCCTGCAGGCCAGGCTCCTGGGGGTAGCGGGCCGGCCCCACCCGGAGACGCCAACCAACCACCGGCCACTGATGGCGCACCGGCGCCGGTCCAACCGCAGCAGCTACAGCCGCCGCCGGACGATCCGACTGCCGAGCCGACTGCACCTCCGGTAACTCCGGCGCCCGCCGTACCACCGACCAGCCCGCCGCCCCCGGTCGGCCAAGCCCCCGCGGATTCGGCCGACCCTCAGATCGCCGAGCAGATCCGGCAGGCCCGAGCGCGGCTGCAGAGCCAGGACCCGGCGGTGCAGCAGCAAGCGCTGGCCGCGCTGAACTGCGCCGCTGCCAACCCCTTGCGCGGCAATGACGACCCGAACCTGCCACTGGTCACCTGTGACCAGGACCGCACCGCCAAGTACCTGCTAGGGCCTGCGTTCATGTCCGGCGAGCAGATTTCCAACGCGTCGTCGGGCGTGAACTCCGGCGGCACGGGATACGAAGTACGGCTGAACTTCACCCGCCAGGGCGAGGACATCTGGGCGCAGCACACGGCGAACAACGTTGGCAAGCAAGCCGCGTTCGTCCTGGACGGTGAGGTGGTCTCGGCTCCGGTGATCGAGGGAGCGATCCCACCCGGCAGCCAGACCAGTATCACTGGCAGGTTCGCCCAGGCCGAAGCCCAGAACCTAGCCAATGTGCTCAAGTACGGTTCGCTGCCGCTGTCCTTCCAGTCCTCGGAGTCCGAGACCGTTTCGGCAACCCTGGGCCTGGCCTCACTGCGCGCGGGACTGCTCGCCGGGGCGATCGGGCTGGCCGTGGTGTTCGTCTACTGCCTGTTCTACTACCGGGCGCTCGGGGTGCTGACGATCTTGTCCCTGGTGCTGTCC
This sequence comes from Pseudonocardiales bacterium, assembly GCA_052390115.1. GTDB lineage: Bacteria > Actinomycetota > Actinomycetes > Mycobacteriales > Pseudonocardiaceae. Next base: position 22,393 of record JBQTHE010000031.1, read on the forward strand.
GGGCTGATCGTCTACGCCGTGCTGGTGCTGCTCGGGCGATGGATCGGATTCACCCTGGACCTAGCCGGGGTCGCGGGCCTCATTGTCGCCATCGGTATCACCGCGGACTCCTTCGTGATCTTCTTCGAGCGTCTCAAGGACGAGGTCCGGGACGGCCGAACCTTCCGGTCCGCGGTACCCCGGGCGTGGGTCCGGGCCCGCCGAACCATCCTGTCGGCTGATGCGGTGAGCTTCCTGGCCGCCGCGGTGCTCTACGTTCTCGCGGTAGGGCAGGTGAAGGGCTTCGCCTTCACCCTCGGCATGTCGACCGTGCTGGACCTCGCGGTGGTCTTCCTGGTGACGCACCCGTTGGTGGCGATGGCGGCGAAATCCCGGCTGCTGTCGCAACCGGGACTGTCCGGGCTCGGGGCGGCGCAGCGGGCCGGCGCCGAAAGCCGATCGGAGCTGGCGACCGCGGGGAAGGGGTCCTGAGGTGGCAAGCAGGCTGCATGGCCTCTACAGCGGGACCGGTGCGTTCGACATCGTCGGGCGCCGCCGGATCTGGTACGCGATGTCAGGCCTTCTCGTCGCCGTCTGCCTCGCCTCCATACTGCTGCGTGGGTTCAACCTCGGCATCGACTTCGAGGGCGGCACCCGGGTCCAGCTCCCGGCGCAGGGGGCCCGAGGCCCGATCACCACCCAGCAGGTCGAGCAGGTCTTCGCCGACACGGTGGGCCAGCCGCCGCAATCGGTGCAGATCGTCGGAACCGGTGCCACAGCGAGCATCCTGATCCGCACTGAGACGCTGGACACCCGGCAATCGTTGATCCTGAAGAACGCGCTGTTCGAGCAGCTGCGGCCGCTGGGGAGCGACGGGCGGCCCAACGAACAGTCGATCAGTGACAGCGCGGTGAGCGCGACCTGGGGCGGTGAGATCAGCCAGCAGGCGCTGATCGCGTTGCTGGTGTTCCTGGTCCTGGTGACCGTGTTCCTCGCGATGTACTTCGAGCCCCGGATGGCGCTGGCTGCGCTGGTGGCCCTGGTGCACGACGTGGTGGTGACCGCGGGCATCTACTCGGTGGTCGGTTTCGAGGTGTCACCGGCGTCGGTCATCGGCCTGCTCACCATCCTCGGGTTCTCGCTGTACGACACCGTCGTGGTGTTCGACAAGGTCCAGGAGAACACCCGTGGGTTGCTCGGACTGACTCGACGAACCTATGCCGAGGCCGCCAACCTCGCGATCAACCAGACGCTGATGCGTTCGATCAACACCTCCTTGATCGCGGTGCTCCCCGTGCTCGGTCTGCTGGTGATCGGCGTCGGTCTGCTGGGTGTCGGGACGCTCAAGGACCTCGCTCTGGTGCTGATGGTCGGCATCGTGGCCGGGGTGGTGTCCTCGATCTTCCTGGCGACACCGTTGATGGTCGACCTCACCATGCGCAGGCCGGCTTACCGGCAGCAAGCCGAGCGAGTCGCCCAGCGCCGGGAGAAGCTGGCCCGCAAAACCTCGGGCTCCGAGCTCGAGGACGACGCCTCTTCGACGACCGGCCCACAAACCAGTACCGCGGACGGGATGGCCGCCGGCGTGCCTGCCCGGGTCGGCAAGACCGCACCGGCCGGACGACGGCGCGGAAAACCTACCGGCAAGAGCGGCAGACCGTCCGGCAAAGCCGGCAGGTCCGCACGTCCCTGACTGACTCTGCTCGTTCGTCGGTTCTGGTCGTTCACGAACCTGGGTCGACCGGTTACCCCGAGCTCAGCTGATTGCGCAGTGTAGCGATCCTGTGACGGGGAGTCATATTTCCGTAAACTCTTAACCGCCCATTCGGTGAGGTATCGCTCTGGGTACTTGCCGATGGATCGATTTAGGAGAACGCTCTGTAGTCAGGCACCGAATGACGCTCCGGGGAGTGAGGGGCGCGGGGGGGAATTGTGAGGGCCGACCAGGGAGGATCGGGGATGGCGGGGTGGTCCGTTCCGGGTGTGGTGCATGTCCGCGAGGTGCGCCAGGACCCGGTGGGCCGGCGGGTCGTGGCCCGTCACCGCGTCACCCGCAGGTCGCTATCAGTGACCTACCTGTCCGATGAACTACTCACCGACACCGAGTTCCGCGCCCGATTCGCACGTGAGTTCGGGCGGCTGACGCGAGTCCGGGATGCCCGAGTGTCCCGCGTCCACCGCTACGTTGAGGGTCCCCATGGTGCTGCCGTCGTTGGCGATCATGTCAATGGGACTTCGCTGCGTGCCCTGCTCATTGTGCATGGTGCTGTCGGTATCGAGGCCGCGCTGGTCGTGCTCAAGGACTCACTACGTGGTCTAGCCGCTTGTCACGCCGCAGGCTTGGCGCACGGCGACATCAAGCCGGAGAGCGTGATCCTGACGCCTGCTGGTGATGTCCGGCTCGCCGACGTCGGCCTGTCCACTGCCCACGGCCGGCAGCTGCTGGCCCGGTCGACACCTTTCTACCTGGCTCCCGAACAGTGGAGCGGTCGTCAGGCGACCCCCGCAGCGGACGTGTACGCCGCCACGGTCACGTTCTTCGAGTGCCTGGTCGGCGCTGCTCCGTTCTACGCAGACGACGTGGCCGCACTCTCGGCCAAACACGAACAGAGCATCCCCCCGATTGACGTGCTTCCCCCACCGGCTCGCGAGCTTGCGCTGCGCGGGCTTGCCAAGGACCCGCACCACCGACCCGAAGCGCGGAGCCACCTCGCTCATGTCGATGACGTGGCCTCCCACGTTGTGGGCACCGGCTGGGAACGGCGCGGGCGGCGCGAGCTGGCCAGCCTGCTGGACAGCCGCTCGGCTCTGCCTGACGTGGCCACGCTGGCCTGCCGGCGAGGCGGCGTTGGCTGGGAGCACCGCAAGCCGGTCCGGCTGGCTGGCGTCGTGGGCGGCGCGCTGGTATTGGCCGCGGGCTTGGCCAGCCCGCCGTTGGCGGTCATCCTGCCGGGGGGCAGCCTCTTCGGTTCGTCGGACGCGAGGTCCCCGGTGCTGGCATTCCCCGAGCCCGCTCATGGTGCTGCCCCGGTGCGTGCTGCGACCAACGGTCAACTGGCGGATCGCGCCCCGCATGCCACACCCGCGGCGAAGGCCAATCCGACCGTGCGCCCTCTCGTGGCCGGGGAACAGCCGAACAACGAGCTCCCGCCCTCGATGGCGAACCCTCGGAGTGCGCTGGATGAGCACCCCACTCGCGACGGACGCTCGGCGGGCTCCGTCCACCGGACTGGGGGGGTAAAGCCCCAGTCCGCACCAGGATCGGCCGGGACGGCAGCGGGAACGACGCCGGCCGAGGTGCCCATGTCGGTCGAGCTGCCTGCATCGGTCGAGTTGCCGGTGCCGGTTGAGCTGCCGGTGCCGGTCGAGCTGCTGGCGCCCATTGAACTGCCGGTGCCGGTTGAGCTGCCGGTGCCGATCCAGCTGCCGGCGCCGATCCAAGTACCGCCACCGGTCCACGAGCGGGCTCAGCCCCAGAAGGACATCCGTACCTTGAACAACGCCCGCCACCGGGAGGGCACCGACACCAAGAGGGACATCTATACCAAGAGGGACAGCTACCCCAAGAGCGACACCTACGCCAAGGAGGACATCAACCGTCGAACTCAGGCATACCCGCAGGGGCGCCAGCAGACGGAGCGGGCGGCTGACTCTCATGGGGAGCAGCGGACGAGGGGCGAGCACAACTAGTAAGGTCCGCGGTGTGCGCCCTGGGGCGAACGTGCACGATCTGGCGGCTCTGCTCGTACCGCTGATCCGGGAAGTCCCTGACTTCCCGGAGCCCGGTGTGCTCTTTCGAGATCTCGCGCCGCTTCTGGCCGACGCCACTGTGTTCCGGGCGGTAGTGGACGCGCTGGTCGCCCCGACGCCGCAGGTCGACGTTGTGGTCGGGGTCGAGGCCCGCGGATTTCTGCTGGGTGCCTCCGCGGCCTACGCCCTGGGAGCCGGCGTGGTGGGGGTTCGTAAACCCGGCAAACTACCCGTGGTATCCGACCGCGAGGCCTATGCCCTGGAGTACGGCGTCGCCGCACTGGAACTGGCTGAGGGCGCTCTGCGACCGGGGCAGCGGGCCCTGGTGATCGATGACGTGCTGGCCACCGGGGGCACGGTGGCCGCGACCTGTGCGCTGGTCGAGCGGTCCGGAGCCGCGGTGAGCGGCATTGCGGTGCTGCTGGAGATCGGCTCGCTTCGGGGCCGGGATCGGCTCGGCGACCGCCCGCTGCACGCCCTGTTGACGATCTGACCAGTCACCAGATTCTCCTGTCCTGCAGATCCCGCCCGGAACACGGCGGTACGCTGTACACCTGATCGGTTACCACGTGGCGGGAGAGCGCGCTTGAGCCAGGACCTGCAGCGCACCGCTGCTCCGCTGGCCGGCCCGGATCCGGTCACGGTCGCTGCGCGGTTGCCGTCGGCAACTAGGCGGGTGCGAGCGCGGCTCGCCCGCCGGATCACCGCGCAGCGGCCCGGCCCGGTCAGGCAGGTGCTGGAACCACTCGCCGCTGTGCACCGGGAGCTGCATCCCAACGCTGACCTCGCACTGCTACAACGCGCCTACGACGTCGCCGAGGCCAAGCACTCCCAGCAGCAGCGCAAGTCCGGTGACCCGTACATCACCCATCCGTTGGCGGTCTCGACGATCCTCGCCGAGCTGGGGATGGACACCACCACGCTGGTAGCCGCGCTACTTCACGACACCGTGGAGGACACCGACTACGCGCTGTCCCACCTCACCAAGGACTTCGGTGACGAGGTTGCCCACCTCGTCGACGGCGTCACCAAGCTCGACAAGGTCAAGCTCGGCGCCGCGGCCGAGGCCGAGACCATTCGCAAGATGGTCATCGCGATGGCGCGGGACCCGCGGGTGCTGGTGATCAAGCTGGCGGACCGGCTGCACAACATGCGAACCATGCGCTTCCTGCCCCCGGAGCAGCAGGCCCGCAAGGCCAAGGAGACCCTCGAGGTACTCGCCCCGCTGGCCCACCGGCTGGGCATGGCCACCATCAAGTGGGAGCTCGAGGACCTTTCCTTCGCGATCCTGCACCCGAAGAAGTACAACGAGATCGTACGGCTGGTGGCCGACCGTGCCCCGTCACGCGATACCTACCTGCGGACCGTGATCGACGAGGTCTCCGCGCAGCTGTCCGGTTCACGGATCACCGCCACCGTCGAGGGTCGGCCCAAGCACTACTACTCGATCTACCAGAAGATGATCGTGCGCGGTCGCGATTTCGACGACATCCACGACCTGGTCGGGGTACGGATCCTGGTCGACGACGTGCGCGACTGCTATGCCGTGGTCGGGGTGGTGCACTCGGTGTGGCAGCCGATGCCCGGTCGCTTCAAGGACTACATCGCGCAACCCCGGTTCGGGGTCTACCAGTCACTGCACACCACGGTGATCGGGCCGGACGGCAAACCGCTGGAGGTGCAGATCCGCAGCCGCGAGATGCACCGAACCGCGGAGTACGGCATCGCCGCACACTGGCGGTACAAGGAGACCCGCGGCACCCACAACGGGACCGTGGAAGTCGATGAGATGGCCTGGATGCGCCAGCTGCTGGACTGGCAGCGGGAGGCCGCCGATCCCGGTGAGTTCCTCGAATCGCTGCGCTATGACCTGGCTACCCGGGAGATCTTCGTCTTCACCCCCAAGGGCGAGGTCATCACGCTGCCCGCAGGTTCCACGCCGGTCGATTTCGCCTACGCGGTGCACACGCAGGTCGGTAACCGCTGCATCGGTGCGCGGGTCAACGGCCGGCTCGTCGCGCTGGAGCGGCAGTTGGAGAACGGCGAGGTCGTCGAGATCTTCACCTCGAAGGCCGAGGGTTCCGGCCCCAGCCGGGACTGGCTGTCCTTCGTCGCCTCGCCACGGGCCCGGGCCAAGATCAGGCAATGGTTCGCCAAGGAGCGTCGCGAGGAGGCCATCGACGCCGGCAAGGACGCCATCGCCAAGGAACTGCGCCGGGTCGGGCTACCGGTGCAGCGGTTGGTGTCCGCTGAGTCGATGGTCGCGGTGTCCCGCGAGCTGCACTATCCCGACGTCAGCGGCCTGTATGCCGCCGTCGGTGAGCATCACGCCTCGTCGCGTCACGTGGTCCAGCGCCTCGTCGCGCTGTTGGGTGGTGAGGAGGGCGCCGAGGAGGTGCTTGCCGAGCGGGCCACCCCCTCCACGGTCCAGCGCCGCCGGGAGACCGGCGACTCTGGTGTGCGAGTGAGCGGTGCCGGGGACGTCTACGCCAAGCTCGCCCGCTGCTGCACACCGGTCCCCGGTGACGAGATCCTGGGGTTCGTCACCCGCGGCGGCGGGGTCAGCGTGCACCGCACCGATTGTCCCAATTCCGAGTCGCTGCGGGCCCAGCCCGAGCGGCTGGTCGACGTGGAATGGGCGCCGTCATCCTCGTCGATGTTCCTGGTCGGGATCCAGGTGGAGGCGCTGGACCGGCACCGGCTGCTGTCCGACGTCACCAAGGTGCTTGCTGACGAACGGGTGAACATCCTGTCCGCCTCCGTGACCACCACCCGGGACCGGGTGGCGGTGAGCCGCTTCTCCTTCGAGATGGGTGACCCCAAACACCTCGGGCACGTGCTGGGTGTGGTGCGCAACATCGAGGGCGTCTACGACGTGTACCGCGTCACGTCCTCGAATTGAGCCAGGCGCCTGGGCTTCAGTCAGGGAGTCGTGATGTCGACGGACGTGATCGTGATCGGCGCCTTAGGCCTGCCGCCACCAGGGGATGGTTGCAGTGAGCCATCGTCGCCCGCTCGAGCTATCTGATCGATGACCTCGAGGCCCTCCGGGGAGATCGTGGCGAAGACGGTGTAGTCGGGTGGGAGCTGGGTGGGGCCGTAGATCAAGAAGAACTGGCTGCCGCCGCTGTCGGGCTGGCCGGTGTTGGCCATAGCGACGTATCCGCGGCCGTAGGTCAGCTCTGGGAACACCTCGTCGGGGATGGTGTACCCGGGTCCGCCGGTGCCGGACCCGGTCGGATCGCCGCATTGCAGAACCTGCAGCCCGGGGTTGGTGACCAGCCGGTGGCACGGGCTGTCGGAGTAGAAGCCCTGGTTGGCCAGGCTGACGAAGCTGTTCACGGTGCACGGCGCAAGCGCCCGGTCCAGGGTGAGACCGATCGGGCCGGACGAGGTCTGCATGGTCGCGGACACTGTCCCCTGGGTGGTGGTGGGACCGGCCGGTGGGGGGCTGACCGGCTTGGCCGGGATCTGCTCGCTGGCCGGGTACTGGCAATCGACCGAGGCGGGCAGCGGCTGTGGCCGGGTCGGCGGGTCGGCGACCTTGCCGGCGGGTTGCGGCTTGTCAGCGGGACCTGTCTGGTCAGCGGTGCCCGTGGTAGCGGGCTTGGCTGGGGGCGCGGGCTCCGCAGCGGTGTTGACCGTCTGGTCGCGGCCGCCCAGCGACACGATCAGTACCACGATACCGACGACCAACACCACCGCGGCTGCGCTGCCCGCTACCGCGTACCGGCGGCGCGCCTTGGCCCGCTCCGCGCGGCGGGCGAGCTGGCGGTCCAGTTTGCGCTTGGCAGCTTCGCGGCGCTGCTCGTTCGTGGGCACCAGAACTCCTGTGGCTGGGGGCAGCTGTGGCTGGGCAACTGTGACTGGGGCAACGGTCGCCGCGCAGTCTAGGAGGGTCGCGGGTGAGCCGGACGTCAGCCTCCCTGACGGCGCTCCCCTAAGCTGAACGTATCCCTGCCTTCGTCGTGGAAGAGGATCGCCGTGCTCGTCGCAGGTTTCCCCGCCGGCTCCTTCCAAGCCAACTGCTTCGTCCTTGCTGCCGAGGCGGGCGGCCCGTGTGTGGTGGTCGACCCTGGGGAGGGGGCCGAGGAGCCGCTGGACGAGGTGTTGCGCCAGCACCGACTCGTCCCGGTGGCGGTGCTGCTCACCCATGGCCATTTTGATCACATTTTCGCCGTGGCTCCGGTATGCGACGGCCATGACATCCCAGCCTGGATCCACCCAGAGGACCGCGTACTGCTGTCCGACCCGATGCGTGGGCTGTCGGTCGAAGCGCGGCAGTTCTTCGGCGGTCGGGTCCAGCTGCGCGAGCCGCGTGAGGTGCGTGCGCTGGACGACGGGACGTCCTTGGAACTGGCCGGGCTGGCTCTCACCGTCGACCACACTCCGGGCCACACCCGAGGATCGGTCACGTTCCGATCGGCAACCGGCGACGGGTCCGGCCAAGCGCCCGGGAAAGGGCAGAGCCTGCTGATCTCCGGCGACACCCTCTTCGCCGGCTCGATCGGGCGAACCGACCTACCCGGTGGTGATCACGACCAGATGCTCGCCTCGCTCCGGGACAAGATCCTCGTGCTGGACGACGAGACCATCGTGCTGCCCGGCCACGGCCCGCACACCACCATCGGTCGAGAACGCGCCACCAATCCATTTCTGCACGGCCTCGCCGCCCCCAGCCGCCCCCGCGGCCTCTGAACCGGTGTCCTTCAAGGGCTACCAACCCGCCCTGGAGGCGTCGCGAACGACTACCAACCAGCTTGGCGTATCGAGCCAGAGCCGCTGCTGGTCTGTGGTCACAGTCAGGCCGAAGCGGTCGGCGGATGGTCTGCCGAGTTGGAACCAGAGTTTGGTGACGTGCTCGACCCGGTCCCAGATTCGTCGCGGTCCGCCTTGCGTCACGGCGTGCTGGCCGTGCCGTGCGATGACGTCGGCTTCCGCCCAGGCGCCGTCGCGAGCTTGGACGCACAGCAGCTCTGTGCCGTCGCCGATCACGGGCCAGAACGCCTGAATGGTGGGTTCGCGCAGCTGCAGAAGGAACCGCAGGTCGGGGTGGTCAAGCACACCGGGGTCGAGCTGCGTGAGGCGCTGAGTTGCGTCGTCTCGGTCGATAACGCTGACGAACTCGTCGCCGTCGCGTAGAGGGTTGTTGACGTGGGGTCGCAGCCACATGAAGTGCCCGGGGGTGGCTAGGACGCGGCCTTCCATCGTTGTCTGGTTGATCTTGCGGAAGACGGTGAGGTCGCCGGAGATGTCGCCCCGCAGGTCGGTGACGACGACACCGCCTTCGCGCAGTTGGGTGATCCACTGGCGTGGGACCGCGGGTACGGCGCAGGTGGCGATGATCCGATCGAATGGTGCGGCGTCGGGTAATCCTTGCGCGCCGTCACCGGTGACCAGGATGGGGCGGTGGCCGAGCTCGATCAGATGGGAGCGAGCCGTGCCGACCAGGTCGGGGTCGATGTCGATGCTGGCGATGTTGCCGTCTCCGAGCCGATGGCACAGCAGCGCGGTGTTGTAGCCGTTGCCGGTGCCGATCTCCATCACTCGGTGCCCGCTGTGCACATCGAGCAGGCTGAGCATGCGGGCCATGAGGCTCGGTTTGGTGGAGGAGCTGGTAGGCCACATCAGGTCGGTGCCCGGCACGGGGGCATAGCGGGTAGGCAGGGCCTCGTCGCTGTAGACAGCGTCGAGCCATTCCCGGTGATGCTCTGGGTCGGAACCGTCGAGTACCGTCATGTCGTGGCGATAGAAGCGGGGCACGAAAATGTGCCGCGGAGTGCTCTCGAATGCCGCACGCCAGCTCCGATCAAGCATGGCAGCGTCGGTGAGTTGTTGGGCGAGGGCGCGGGCCTTGCTCTGCCAGCCGGTCACTGATCTGGTCCCTTAGCGAGGAGTTCAGCCAAGGCGGCAGCGATCGGCAAGCCAGCGAGTTCTTGGAGCCACAGCCATTGGCCGGAGGGATTGCATTGGTTGAGCGGTGCGTAGGTCAGCGCGTTGTAGTCAGCTCGCCAGTCGATCCGTGTCGCATCATTGTGGGCGTGTATCGCGACTGCGAATGGCCGGTGTCCGACCATGGTCACCCGGGCGTCGTAACGTTTGGGCACCCACTCTTGTAATAGATGTGCAGTCCCAGCCAGGGACACGGGATCGACCGTGGCGAGGTCGATCGGTGTGGTGTAGGTAATGCGTGGATTTCCACCCTCACGGAGCACCAGCGAGGACAACGTCTTGCAGACGATCTTTCCGCCGACCTCTGCCGCGAACTCCCGCGCTGTGCAGTGATCGTTGGTGACGAGCGTACGCGGCACTTGCAATCCGACGCCCGAAGCGACCCGCAACTGGACCGGTTTGTACTCCGCGAAGGCTACCCGGGCGGGATTGTTGACCCACAAGACACTGTCCAACGCTGCCAGTACCCCACCGACACCGAACTGGGGCCTCCGCGCCAGCGAAAACCGCGTCAACTTCTGACATATCGTCCTCAAAGGTGAATCGCGTCGGCCGACGGTAGTACACCGATCCCACCTCCGCCAGATCGACGTTTTGGTCGGCAGTGAGCAGTTCACCGCGCCATGTGCCGTGGGTTAGCCACGCCGTCATGGTCATCCACAACGGGAAGTCGCCAATATCCATGCGCACAATCGGTAAACCGAGCCCGACCAGCTCGGCGACAACGGAATCGGCGGTCGCGTCGTCGGGCCCGCTGAGGACAAGGACGGTTCCGGCAGTCACAGCCGCCGACCCCCTTCGCTTACGTGTCGGTATGGGTGATGGATACGGTGTCTGGCTCGACCACACCGTCGCGGGATTTCTGGGTCGCTTTATCCTCGGTCCAGCGCGTCGCGGTCGTGTCGTGCTTGCCCGCCTCCACCGGAATGACACCCAGAGCGGCAGAAAGCGGCCGCCATCCCGCGCCTGGAACGTGAGGTAACGGATGATGGCCGCCACCCGGCGCGCTCAGCGGCAGCAACGCCCTGGCCGGGAACAGCACGTCCGACCCGGCATTTCTGGGAACAACATGCATGGATGACTCACCCCTTCTCTTCGTCGCTGCCGGTGATGCGATGTCGCGTTGACTGGCGACAGTTATGAATCTAGTTTTCTTCCCTCACCATCGGTTACTTAACGCTGCGGTAGTCGGCAGCAACACGTTCAATCGCGGCGCGTGCTGCGTCGTTGTAGGAGACGACTGTTTGGAGTTCGGCCCAGTGCTCTTCGTAGTCGTGCACGTCTTTCCGGTCGGTGACGATGGCCGTGGCGGTCAATGTTCCCAGCAGGACAGCCCGTGAGTCGTAGATGGTGAAGCCGTGCATGGCGGGAACCCTCGCCGGGGTGGTCCACTCGACGATGCCTAACCGCACATTCGGGCGCCGGGACTCCTGGACCAGGCGATCCAGCTGCTCGACCATCACCGCTGCCCCGCCCATATTCCAGCGCAGCGCACCCTCGGACATGATGAGGATGAACTCACGGCTGGTGTCCAGAAGGCGCTGGCGCTCCATCCGAGATGCGATCATGCGCGTCCGATCTTCACCGGACGGCCAATCGCCGAGCAATGCGTCGACGTAGTCCTCGGTTTGCAGCAAGCCGACGACGGCTGTTGGCGCGAAGTTCCGGATGCGGGTGGCCGCAGTCTCCAACTTGCCGATGCGCTGCTGCATCCACCAGCCGCCCCGCTGCAGTACCACCCGTGCCGAGGTGGTGCCCTCGCGCAGCTCGCGGGTCAGGTCGAGTAGCTCCCGCCGGACACCCGATGAAGCCCGGTAGACCCGGCATAACGCCTTGATATCGTCCTCCGTGGGTAAGAACGCGCCGGTCTCCGCGCGGCTCACCTTCGACTGGGTCAACCCGGCGCGCCGAGCTGCCTCCGCGCCGGACAGCCCAGCGTCCACGCGGAGTTGCCGCAGTGTGGCCGACAGCGGGTTCGGGTTGTCCAAGTGGTTCCTTGTCAGGCAGCGGTTTGTCAGGCAATAGGCGCGTCAGGCAGCCGAGGGATCCCGCCAGTATCCCGGATGCGCCTTCCAGCAGTCGGCGAAGTCGACAGCGCCGTACCACGCAGCCTCCTTCGCTGCCAGGTACCGCGGCAGCGCCTCCTCGGGTGCGACCTCAGCGCCGACGAACTTCCCCTCGTTGCTGTAGTGCATCCGCAGCACCTCCCGGTCATCGATCAGCCGGAAGTCCTCGTCGAGCAGGTCCGCCGGCCTGGGCAGCTCGGCGAGGTCGAGGATCCGGATGTGTTCACCAGCGCGGGCGTTGTATACGTATCCCCACTCGCATTCGTAGCGAAGGTAGTTACTCAGCGGGCTGCGCACGACATGCACCCGGTAGGTATGAGCACCGCGCGCGACCTCACCGCGGATCTGCTCCATCCAGGGTTTGTTACGCTCAAGGTTCGGTTTTATCTCACCCGCGACGTACCGACGGTACTCGTCACCGTTGCTGCTGACGTCCTAGAGATCGAGCGTTTCCAGCCGGAATAGGGTCCGCGTGAATCGGCTGTCAATGTGCTCACCGAGAGTCTACTCATCCAACATGCACGATCTCCAACTCCGGCAGGGCGCCAATTGGGATCTCGATCGCGGCCTCTCCAGCGGGAAGGTTCAGCTCCCGCAACGCCTCCGCGTCCACGAGGGTGCGACCACGAATCAGGTAGGTTCCACGGCCCGTGCGGCGGACCGCGTCATGGGCCGCCTTGCGACCAGCGAGTTCGGGAAGTAGGGACGAGGGAACCTCCACCACCGACTCGCCCGGAGTGAGTGCAGCTGACCTGCCATCAGATAGCCCTGCACGACATAGGTACCCCGATCGGTCGCGTTGATGTTGGGGCAGGTCGCCCTACCTCGCAAGTGCTACGTAACAAGATCAGTCTCATCAAGGGCTCCCCTCGGGTAGGTACTGCACGACAGTTCTACCGCAGACGGGGCGGTTAAGCAACGAGTTGTTGCATAGCGCGATGATTCTCCTCACCCCTAGGCGACGGGGTCGATGTCGTCGCGTCGGGCGACGACGGCGGCGATCGCCGTGGTGATCGGGACGGCGGCGACCAGCCCGATGCTGCCGACGAGGGTGCGCACCACCTCCTGGGCGACGTTCTGGGCGGTGATCAGCGTGCCGAGGTTCTGCCCGGACAGCGAGAAGGTCAGCAGGACGGGTAATGCGGCACCGGCGTAGGCCAGCGCCAGAGTGTTCACCGCTGAGGAGATGTGGTCACGTCCGATCCGCAACGCGGAGGTGTAGAGCGCCCGGGAGCTCAGGGCGGGATTGGCCCGGCGTAATTCCCACACCGCACTGGTTTGGGTGACCGTGACGTCGTCGAGCACGCCCAGCGCACCGATGATCATCCCGGCGAGCAGTAACCCGCGGGCGTCCACCCCGTGGCCGAGCACCCTGATGAGGTTGCCGGTGTCGTCGTCCAGGCCGGTGAGCTGGGTGGCCGCGGAGAAAGCGGTACCCAGCGCGCCGATCAGGGCGAGGCTCAACACCGTGCCCAGCACCGCGCTGGAGGTTCGGGCTGACACACCGTGGGTGAGATACAGCACCCCAAACATGATCATGCTCGCGGCCAGCACGCCGACGATCACCGGATCCGCACCAGCCAGGATCGCTGGGAACAGGTAGACCACCAGCACCAGGAAGCTGAAGCCGAGCGCGGTCAGTGACGCGAGACCCCTCCACCGGCCCAGCAGCAGCACCGCGGCGGCGAACAATGCGGCCAGCCACAGCATCGAGGTGCCGCGCTGGAAGTCCTGGACCTGGTACGACCCTGAGTCGGAGGGATCTCCGCCGGTGTAGGCGAGCACCACCCGGTCGCCGACGGTGAACCGCGGCGTGCTCGGCTCGTCGGGTAGTACCTGCTGGATGGTCACACCCGGTGAGTCGCCGTCGGTGAGCTGCACGTCGAGCGAGATGCACTTGTTGACCTCACCGGCCCCGCCGACTTCAGCACTGCCGCTGCTGCACGGGGCGCCGGTCGCCGCAAGCACCTCGCCGTGCACCGGCCGCTGCCCGAACCCGATGTCGACACCACTGCGGGGCGTGTCACCCGGCCAGGTCAGCCACAGCCCGACCAGGGTGGCCAGCGCGACCGGCACCAGTACCGCGACCAGCAGCATCCGTACCCGGCGAGAGGCCGGTGGCGCCGGCCCGTGTCCGTGTCCATGTCCGTGTCTCGGCCCGGCCGATTCAGCATCGCTCCGGAAATGGTGCCTGCCGCTCCCGCGGCCAGTTGCACTCGTCGGGGGAGTCGCACTCATCGACTGGGTGTCCCTCTCTGCTCGGTGCTGCCGCCGTTCCTAGCGGATCGAACATCAGTTCGATAGAGTGGGCCGATGCGATGGGACAACCTGAGGCTGTCCGACGAGTCCGCCCAAGACGCGCTGTTCGGGATGGGCGACGTCATGACGCGCACCTTCGACACCCCGGAGTTCCGCGGGATGACCTTCTACGAGGTGCGGGCCCGCTCGATCCTCAACAAGGTACCGGCCGCCTCCCGGATGCCCTTCAGTTGGACACTCAACCCCTACCGGGGCTGCAGCCATGCGTGCAGGTACTGCCAACCGGGGGACACACCGATCCTGATGGCCGATGGGCGGACCAAGTCTTTGGCGGAGGCGCGCGTCGGTGACGCGATCTACGGCACCATCCAGGACGGTTGCTACCGGCGTTACGCCGTCACCGAGGTACTGGCCCACTGGCGGACCGTCAAGCGGGCTTACCGCGTCACGCTTGAGGACGGGACGGAGCTCGTTGCCAGCGGCGATCATCGCTTCCTCACCAACCGGGGCTGGAAGCATGTGACCGGCCGGAGCAACGGCGCCGACCGCCGCCCGTACTTGACCACGGGTAACGAGCTCATGGGAACCGGGCAGTTCGCCGCGCCGCCCGAGGACTCGACCGGCTACCGGCGGGGCTACTTGTGCGGCATCGTTCGCGGCGATGCGGATCTTCACCAGGCGGCCAGACATCATCGCTTCCACTTCGCGCTGGTCGATCTCGAGGCGTTGGCGAGGGTCCGGCGCTACCTCGTGGACGCCGATGTGCGTTCCCGCGAGTTCGAGTTCGCCGCCGCCAGCGGCGGGCGGCAGCCGTTGTCGACGATACATCACCAGATGCACGCCGGATTCGAGGCCATCAGTAGCCTGATCCACAGGCCCGACTACCCTACTGATGCCTGGAGCAAGGGATTTTTGGCCGGGATCTTCGACGCCGAGGGAAGCTGTTCCGGCGGTATTCTCCGGATCTCCAACACCGATTCGGAGATTATCGAGTCGGTGACATCGTGTTTGGCGCGCTTCGGCTTCACGTACACCGTCGAAGACCCTGAACGGCCCAACGGTGTCCGCTGTGTGCGGCTACTCGGCGGAGTCTGTGAGCGGCTCCGTTTCTTTCACACCGTCGACCCGGCGATCAGCCGGAAGCGGTCGATCGCCGGGATGGCGATCGAAAACAAGGCTCATCTGAAGGTGCACTCGGTTGAGGACCTCGGCATTGAGCTGCCCATGTACGACATCACGACCGGGACCGGGGATTTCATCGCGAACGGAGTGGTTTCCCACAACTGCTTTGCCCGGCGGACGCACGAGTATCTCGATCTCGACGCCGGGATCGACTTCGACTCGAAGATCGTGGTGAAGATCAACGCGCCGGAGCTGCTGCGCAAGGAACTCACCTCGTCGCGTTGGGCGGGAAACCATATCGCTATGGGCACCAATGTGGACCCCTACCAGCGGGTCGAGGGGCGCTACCGCCTGATGCCCGGCATTCTTGAGGCTTTGCGCGACGCACGGAACCCGTTCTCGATCCTTACCAAGGGCACCCTGGTGCTGCGCGACCTCGATCTGCTCCGCGAGGCTGCGGAGGTCACCGACGTCTCGGTCAACGTCTCCGTCGGATTCGTCGACGAGACGCTGTGGCGGCAGGTGGAACCCGGCACACCCGCGCCCCGCGCCCGGCTCAGCGCGTGCCGCACGCTCACCGACGCCGGTATCGGGTGCGGGGTGCTGATGGCGCCGATCCTGCCGTACCTCACCGACTCGCCCAGCCAGCTCGAAGCGACGGTGTGGGCGATCGCGGCGGCCGGTGCCCGCAGCATCACTCCGCTCGTGCTCCACCTGCGTCCCGGCGCACGGGAGTGGTACCTCGCGTGGCTGGAACGCGAGCACCCCGAACTCATGCCCCGCTACCAGGATCTCTACGGCGCCGGCGCGTATGCCCCCAAGGCCTACCAGCGCAGCGTCTCCGCCCGGGTCGCCGCGCTGGCCCGGCGCTACGGCCTCGGTGCCGCGCCCCGTGAACTCGACGAGACCGACATGTGGAAGGACGGGGAATGTCGGCCGCGTCGAGGTCACGGACAGCACCCCCGGGTAAGCCAGCGAGGGAACACGCCTGGTCGGGATAGGGCGAAGCCCGGCTAGCAGTTGCCCGCGGTGTTGCGGTCGAAGCGGTCGCGCAGGTGCTCCAGTGCCGCGGGCGCGAGCCGCTCCGCCTCGTCGACGACGAGTAGTTCCACGTACTGCGGGATGGCCGTATCGCGGCCCCGGCCGGTCAGCGGGCGCGCACTGGTAGATGCACGCATCGACTGGTCGTCAGGGTAGTCAACCCGCCGTCGAGCTGGCGCAGCGTCCCCTTGGTACTGGCGCGTAGAAAACGGCGCGTGCGGGCAGTCCGCGGAGTTGATCCGCGAGCTCGCGGAGGCCGGGTGAACGAGGAGCAAGAGAGATGGGCACCCCCGAGTTCTCCGCCGCCTGGCGGACGAGCATCCGCAGCAACGGTGCCGCGCAGTGCGTCGAGGTGGCGGTCGTGCCGGACCGCGTGGGAGTGCGGGACTCGAAGGATCGGTCCGGTCCCGCACTGCAGATCCCCCCGTCCGCGTGGCGGGCGTTCCTGGGGGACCTGCAGCGCGGCGAGTTCGACCACATCTGACCCGCAGGCCATCGGCGTCACACCTGGCGGCCGGCCTTGGTGCGGCGCCGGATCGCCTCCAGGGTGACGACGACCGCCACGGCCAAGACGACGTGCATCAGTGCGAGGGTGAGACGGGTGGCGCCGTCGGCGTCGGTCATGAGCGGCCCCGCCACCGTGAGCAGCGCGAGCCCGCCGCCGATGACCTGAGCCAACCGGATCACCCCGAACCACCAACGGGCCAGCAGCGTGGCCAGGCCGGTTCCGATCACCAGCGGAGGCACCGTGGCGGTGATCACTCCCCAGGCAGTGATCTCATGCAGGGTGCCGCGGTCCAGAAATGCGAATGAGGCGCCCGCCGCACCACCGATGAAGAAGATCACGAGGTTGACGACCGCTGCGGCCACGGCACCTGCGGCGATCGCCTGCCACCAGTTCCACCCTTGCCTGGTTCGGAAGCGGTTACCGGATTCGACGCCACCGCTGTGGTCAGCCGTGGTGCGGTCAGTACTGAATATCTCGGTGTTGGACATTCGCAGTGCCTCCTGAGCTCGGGTCCCGCGAGTTGCGGTCAGTAGCAAGCCTGCAATCCCAACCAAAGTTGAGGTCAAGGGCTGCTCCGCTGCGATGTGCTGGGGGACGGGCGGGGAAGTCGACTGGGTGCGCGGTTAGCCTTTGCAGGGTCGCCAGTCCTTCGCCGGAGATCGAGGAGCCAGCTTCCGTGATGCGCACCCACCCCGCCGGCACCCTGCGTGCCGAGCACGCCGGGCACACCGTCACCCTCACCGGGTGGGTCGCCCGCCGGCGTGATCACGGCGGCGTGATCTTCATCGACCTGCGGGACGCCTCCGGCGTGGCGCAGGTGGTCTTCCGCGAGGGCGAGATGGCCGACCGGGCGCACCGGTTGCGTGCCGAGTTCTGCCTGCAGGTCATCGGCATGGTGGCCACCCGCCCCGAGGGCAACGAGAACCCAGACCTTCCCACCGGCGGCATCGAGGTCACCGCCGACGAGTTGACGGTGCTCAGCGAGTCGGCGCCGTTGCCGTTCCAACTCGACGAGCACCTCGAAGTCGGCGAGGAGGTTCGGCTCCGGCACCGCTACCTCGATCTGCGCCGTCCCAGCCCGGCCGCCGCGATGCGACTGCGCAGCGAGGCCAACCGGATCGCCCGCATGGTGCTGCACGAGCAGGACTTCGTCGAGGTGGAGACCCCGACGCTGACCCGATCGACCCCGGAGGGAGCCCGGGACTTCCTGGTTCCGGCACGGCTGCAGCCCGGCAGCTGGTATGCACTGCCGCAGTCGCCGCAGCTGTTCAAGCAACTGCTCATGATCGCCGGCCTGGAACGGTACTACCAGATCGCCCGCTGCTACCGGGACGAGGACTTCCGCGCCGACCGGCAGCCCGAGTTCACCCAGCTCGACATCGAGATGAGCTTCGTCGAACAGGACGACGTGATCGCGCTCGGCGAGAAGGTGATCGCCGCGCTGTGGTCGGAGCTTGCCGGGTATGAGATTGAGCTGCCGATCCCGCGGCTGAGCTACGCCGACGCGATGGCCCGCTACGGGACCGACAAGCCGGACCTGCGCTTCGAGCTGGAGCTCACCGAGCTCACCGGCTACTTCATCGACACCCCGTTCCGGGTGTTCCAGGCGCCCTACGTGGGCGCGGTCGTGATGCCCGGCGGGGCGGACCAGGCGCGCCGGCAGCTGGACGCCTGGCAGGAGTGGGCCAAGCAGCGCGGCGCCAAGGGCTTGGCCTACGTGCTGGTCGGCACCGACGGTGAGCTCTCCGGCCCGGTGGCCCGCAACCTCGCCGAGCACGAGCGGGAGGGTCTGGCCAAAGCAGCCGGCGCCGGCCCCGGCGACTGCGTCTTCTTCGCCGCCGGCGACCCGGCCGACGCCCGCGCGCTGCTAGGTGCCGCCCGGGTGGAGATCGGCCGGCGATGCGGGCTGATCAACGAGTTGGCCTGGTCGTTCGTCTGGGTGGTTGACGCGCCGATGTTTGAACCCACCGACCGCTCCGGGGACATCGCTGCAGGGCACAGTGGCTGGACCGCAGTACACCACCCGTTCACCGCACCAACGTCAGAGTGGCACGACCGCTTCGAGGAGGAGCCGGGCGCCGCGCTAGCCTACGCCTACGACATCGTCTGCAACGGCAACGAGATCGGCGGCGGCTCGATCCGTATCCACCAGCCCGACGTGCAGCAACGGGTGTTCCGGGTGCTCGGGATCTCCGGTGAGGAGGCGGCCGAGAAGTTCGGATTCCTGCTGGAAGCCTTCCGCTACGGCCCCCCACCTCACGGCGGGATCGCCATCGGCTGGGACCGGACCTGCATGCTGCTCGCCCGTGCCGACTCGCTGCGCGAGGTCATCGCCTTCCCGAAATCCGGTGGCGGGCTCGACCCGCTCACCGGCGCTCCCGCCCCGATCACCCGCGAGCAGCGTACCGAGGCCGGGGTGGACGCAAAGCCTCCCGCGACGGAGTAGCGGATGCTGCACCTGCGCGTCACGTGCCCGGCGGAGGCGACGGACGCGGTGCTCGACCGCCTGCGCCACGACCCCGGCGTGGTCCACGTCTCGGTCATGCGGGGTGTGGGGGTCGATCCGCCCGGTGACCTGGTGCAGGCTGACGTGGCCCGCGAGATCGCCGACGAGGTGCTGGCCGCCCTGTGTGATCTCGGTATCGACCACACCGGCGGGATCACTCTCGAACCGCTGGACACCGTGCTCTCCGATGCGGCCGACGCCGCTGAGCGGGCCGCACCGGGGGATCCCGCCGACGCGGTGGTGTGGGACGAGCTCATCGAGCGGACCGGGGGAGACTCCCGGCTGACCTTCACCTTCCTGGCCTTCCTCACCTTGGCGTGCCTCATCGCGGTGATTGGAGTGGTGACCAACTCCCCGGTCACGGTGGTGGGCGCCATGGTCGTCGGCCCGGAGTTCGCGCCGCTGGCGGCGGTCGCGGTCGGGCTGGTCCTGCGCCGTGGTGATCTGGTCCGCAGGGCAGCACTGGCGTTAGGAGTGGGCTTCCCGGTGGCCATGCTCATCGCCGCAGTGGGCGCGCTGGTCGGCGAATGGACCGGGCTGATCCCCGGGGTTCTTCGGGAAACCGATCAGGTCGATTTCATCTACAACGTGGGCGCATTCTCCTTTATCGTCGCCCTGCTCGCCGGGGCCGCTGGGATGCTCTCCCTGACCTCCTCGAGGTCGGCCGCGCTAGTCGGAGTGTTCATCTCGGTCACCACGGTGCCTGCCGCGGGGTTCGCGGTGGTGGCGGCCACTACTGGGCAGTGGGGGACGGCTGGGCTGTCCTCGCTGCAGTTACTGGTGAACCTGGTCGGCATCGTGTCCGCGGGGATGCTCGTGCTGATGCTGCGTACGCGCCGTGATAGCCGCAACCTCGGCCGTCCGTTGTCCTCGGGCTGACCTCTCCTGACCGGCACGGATCGTTCGCGAAGCCGTCCTCGACACGTCACCCGTTCCTCACCGCGGGTGAGCACAACCGCGTGATCATCGCCAGGTGACCGTGGAAACGCTCCCCGCCGTCCCCGACGTTCCGATTGTCCGTCGCGCCACGAGCCTGGCGGTTCTCGGCGACTCCACCGCGGTCGGCGTGGGGGACCCGCTGCCCGCTGGTGGCTGGCGCGGTTTCGGTCCACTGCTCGCGGCGGCACTCGGCGCCGCAGGCGAGGTCCGCTACACGAACCTGTCCTGCACCGGGGCGCGGATGGGCGGCCTGCGGCATCGGCAGCTGCCCGGCGCGCTGGCCGCGCGACCCGACGTCGCGGTGATCCTGGCCGGCATGAACGACACGCTGCGCTCGGATTTCGATCCCGTCGCGTTGCGTGACGACCTCGACGGCACGGTCACCGCGCTGCAGGCCAACGGCGCCGTGGTGCTGACCATCCGCTTCCACGAGCACGGACAGGTGTTCCGGCTGCCCGGGCCGCTACGTCGCGCCCTGCACATCCGGGTGGGACAGCTCAACGACGCCATCGAGCAGGTGGTGACCAGGCGTGGTGCGCTGTGCCTGAATCTGCACCTGATGCCCGGCGCCTACGACCCCGCCACGTGGAGTGTGGACCGGCTGCACCCCTCCGAACGCGGGCACCGGATGCTTGCTTGCGGTTTTGCCGACCTGCTCGCCGGTGCCGGCATCGCGGTACCCCATCCAGTCGAGCTGACCTGCTCGGGAGGCCGGCAGCTGACGGCCGCTCACCACGTCGCCTGGCTGGTCTGCCACGGCGTGCCGTGGTTGGTCCGGCGTGGCCGGGACCTGGTGCCGCACGCCGCCGGACTGGTGTTGCGGGACCTACTGGGTCGGCCCGCGGCGGTACCGTCACGTTGTGCCAGGTAACGACGTCCCGTTCGATGAGCAGCTGTTTGATGAGGGGCTGTTCGCTGCGCAGGCGCAGGACCGCGCCGAACACCGGCTGTCGGCCTCGGCGCCGCTGGCGGTACGGATGCGGCCGGCCACGTTGGAGGAGGTCGTCGGGCAGGATCACCTGCTGGCGCCCGGCAGCCCGCTTCGCAGGCTGATCGAGGGGGGCGCCGCGGCCTCGGTGATCCTGTACGGCCCACCAGGGACCGGGAAGACCACGCTGGCCCGGCTGGTCTCGCAGGCCACCGGACGGCGCTTCGAAGCGATGTCGGCGTTGTCAGCGGGGGTCAAGGAAGTCCGCGCGGTGATCGATGCCGCGCGTCGCCGGCTGGGCCGCGAGGGCGGGGACGTCACCGTGTTGTTCATCGACGAGGTGCACCGCTTCTCCCGCACCCAGCAGGATGCGCTGCTCGGTGCCGTCGAAGACCGGATCGTCCTGCTGGTCGCCGCGACCACGGAGAACCCATTCTTCTCCGTGGTGTCGCCGCTGCTGTCCCGCTCGCTGGTGCTGCAGCTGCACCCGCTGTCCGATGACGATGTGCGGGCGTTGATCCGGCGGGCCCTGACCGACCCGCGCGGGCTGGGCGAGTCGATCACGCTGGAACCCGCAGCCGAGGATCATCTGGTGCGCCTGGCCGCCGGGGATGCTCGACGGGCGCTGACCGCACTGGAGACCGCCGCCGAGGCGGTGACGTCCAGGGGCGCGGAGTCATGCGGTGAGAAAACGCAGCGCGCCACCACCGTTGATCTTGCCTCTGTCGAGTCTGTCGTGGATCGGGCCGCGGTGCGCTACGACCGGGCCGGGGATCAGCACTACGACGTGATCAGTGCGTTCATCAAGGCGATCCGCGGGTCCGACGTGGATGCGGCGCTGCACTACCTGGCGCGGATGGTGGAGGCCGGTGAGGACCCCCGGTTCATCGCCCGGCGGCTGGTGGTGCTCGCCAGCGAGGACATCGGGATGGCCGACCCGACGGCGCTGCAGACCGCGGTGGCCGCCGCCCACGCAGTGCAGTTCATCGGGATGCCCGAGGGCAGGCTCGCGCTGGCCCAGGCCACCGTGCACCTGGCCACCGCACCGAAGTCCAATGCGGTGATCACCGCGATCGACGCGGCACTGGCCGACGTCCGGGCCGGGGCCACCGGACCGGTGCCGGCCCACCTGCGCGACGGGCACTACGTGGGCTCGGCCCTGCTGGGTCACGCGCAGGGTTACCGATACCCGCACGACGTGCCCGACGGCGTGCTGTCCCAGCAGTACCCCCCCGACGGGCTGGTCGGCCGCGACTACTACGAGCCCCGCGCCCACGGCGCGGAACGTGCGCTGGTCGATCGGGTACCCAAACTCCGCCGCATCATCCGCGGTGACTGATCGCGGACACGGGGGTCGACAGCATCGAGCCGGCCTCGCCACGTGCCATGTCACCGTCTCGGGTCGACCTGGCCTGTTGGGTGGTGAAATCACCGCGGTCGAGCCCGGTCACCGCCGCAAGCCCCTGCTTCGGCGGATACCGGCGCCAGCCGATCACCACATAGTGTTCGCGGATGGGCTCTGGGTCCACACCAGTGATGGCGCGCTCACACCGGCGCCGGTCAACTTGAGCGCGAACCAGGAGGTATTGATCTTGGACCGAGATTAAGTTAGGCTCACTATATATCTTAACCTATAGCTAGTCACGCAGGCTGCAACAGCAAGGGGCCACTGCATGACCGACACCGATACTGCCATTGAGTGCCTGCCGGACTCCGTGCTTGAATGTATAGGCAACACGCCGCTGGTGAAGTTGAATCGGTTATTCCCGCAGCCCGACGTCGAGGTGCTCGCCAAGCTTGAGTTCATGAATCCGGGCGGCAGCATGAAGGACCGTCCCGCTCGATACATTATCGAAGAAGGCCTTGCGGACGGTTCGATTCACCGGGGAATCCACCTCGTGGAGAGCAGCTCCGGGAACTTCGGGATCGCGCTCGCCATCGCCGCCCGGGTACACGGGCTGACGTTCACCTGTGTGGTCGATCCCAAGACAACCCGCGCGAACATCGCGATCCTGCAGCAACTCGGTGTCGACGTCGACATCGTCGATGAACCGGACGACGGGGGCGGGTACCTGCAGAGCCGGATCCGTCGCGTGCAGGAACTGCTGCAGGAAATGCCCGCCGCCTTATGGATCAACCAGTACGCCAACAATCGCAACTGGCAGTCCTACTACCACGGGACCGGAGCGGAGATATCCGAGCAGCTTGTGCGCCCGCCGGACTACTTGTTCGCCGCGGCCAGCACCACAGGCAGCATTCTCGGCTGCGCCCGACGCCTGCGTGAGCGCTTCCCGGAGTTGTGTGTCGTTGCGGTCGACGCCGCCGGATCGGTTATCTTCGGCGGCCCTCCAGGACGCCGCGAGATCCCTGGTATCGGTGCCAGTCGCGTCCCGGAACTGCTCCAGCCGGAGGAGATCGACGAGGTCGTTGTGGTTGACGACCTCGAGGCAGCACACGCCTGCCGCGCTCTCCTGGAAACCGAGGGCATCTTCGCGGGCGGCTCGACCGGCTTCGCCGTGGCCGCGATCTCCAGGACCCTGCCCGAACTGCCACGGCCCTGCCGCATCGTCACGATCTTTCCGGATCGCGGGGACCGCTATCTCGACCTTATGTACGACGATGAGTGGCTGGCCGGGCTGCGAAGCCGCGAGCTCGATGCGACCGGGTGACCGGCGGCGAGGAGAACCGGCGTCCATCGCGATCGGGAGCAGTCATGACCGTGCCTGCCCAGACGAACAGCCCTCCGACCTGGTGATGCGGGACCTGGTCGACACGCTGATCCAGGAGAACCTGATTCAGGGCGTGCGGCTACGCCCACCGGCGGCGCTCAGCGGCGAGACCGTGCAGCCCGGGGAGCAGTGGTGCCGTATCGACCTGCCCGGTGGATGGGTCTGCTTTCGGGCCCGGCCGGCTGGGGCCCTGCAGGTCTACCGGCTGTCCCGCCCGCCGGTCTGGCACGGTAGGACGTGGCATGCTCAGCCACGCCAGCTGGCGCCCGACGAGCTGCTGGCGCTGCTGGCAGCTCGTCGCCTAGGCGCTGGCTCCGAGTTGCCCCATGCCCCCCAGGTCGGCGCTGACCTGCGCACGGCGGTGCAGCACACCGCAGTAACCCTCGCCGGGCGATTACGGCTGGCCGGCCCGCGACCCCGCCCCGGTGGGCTGATCACTGGAGAAAGGCTCGCCTTCACCCGCAACCGTCCCTTCCACCCGACCGCCCGCGCCGCCACCGGGTGGACGGCGCAGGAGCTGGCTCGGTACGGGCCGATGCGCCAGCAAACCCTTGGTCTGGACTGGGTGGCGGTGCGCCGGGACCGGTTGCGGCACGGTTGCGGAACCGGCTCGGACCGGCTGCACGAGCTACTGCTGAACGAGGCGGATCAGCACCGCCTGGCCGACGCGATCCGCCACGCTGGCCTGCACCTCGACGACGTGGCGCCGCTGCCGGTGCACCCGTGGCAGTTCGAACACGTGCTGCCGGCCACCTACGCCGCCGAGCTGGCCGAGACCGAGGTGGTGCCGCTCGCCCGCGGGCTGGGCGCGTTCCATCCCACCGCCTCGTTGCGTACCCTCACCACCGCACCCGAGACGGAGTTGCACGTCAAGCTCCCGCTCGGGGTGGCCACCCTCGGCGCGGCCCGGCTGCTGCCGCCCCGCTACCTGGACAACGGACAACGCGCGCAGCGCACTATGCAACAGCTGATCGACCGGTGCGCGGTTCTTCGCCGGCGCGTGCAGGTCTGCGATGAGCGGACCTGGTGTGGCTGGTGCCACCCGTCGGGCGCCGACGAGTTCGACGACCGTCCCGGGCAGCTCTCGGCACAGCTGCGCCGCTACCCCGCGGGCCTGTTCGGCGACCCCGCGCGGCTGGTGCTGCCGATGGCCGCGCTTGCCGCGCACGAGTGGGACGTGCTGGGCTCGGCCATCGGCCCAGGATCAGGCACCGCAGGATCCGGCCGAGGGAGCTTCGACGCTGCGGACGCGGTCGGGTTCTTCCGCCGGTTGGCCGAGGCCTTCTGCGAGCTGGGATTGGGGTTCCTGCGCTACGGGGTGCTGCCCGAGCTGCACGGTCAGAACGTGGTGGTGGTGCTGCGGGACAGCGAGGTGGACCGGTTCGTGTTGCGCGACCACGACACGCTGCGGCTGTACCCGGATTGGATGACCGCCGAGGGTGTGGCCGACCCGGGGTACCGGATCGCGCCGGGCGCACCGCAGTCGCTGCGCCTGCCGTCAGCCGAGGCCCTGCTCGGCTACCTGCAGACGCTGGGGTTCCAGGTCAACCTGTACGGCATCGCGGACGCGTTGGGCCGGCACTATGGCATCGACGAGTGCGTGCTGTGGGCGCAGCTACGGGGCGCGGTCCTCGACACGCTGGCCCGTATCGCGCTGCCCAGCAGGGTCGCAGACGTGGTCGAACGCGAACTTCTGGACGCACCGACGTGGCCCAGCCGCCTCGTACTAGGGCCGTTGCTGCGCCGGGGCCGGTCCGCCGGTGTAAGCATGCCGGCGGCCGCCGGCCGGGTACCCAACCCGCTGGCGCCGGTCCCCGCAGCCCGGCATACCCGGTCACGAGTGATCGCGCAGCGGGCTGCCAGCCAACGACTGCTCAACGCCTACCTGCGGGAAACCGGAGTTCCGGTCGCCGTCGACAGCGTGTTGTTACGGGTGCCGTTGCCCCACTCAGGCGCTGTTCTGCTGGCCGGGCTCGAACACTGGTCGGTACTTGGCCACCACGTGTACGGCGAGTTCAGACTCCAGCCCGACGGGGCACAGGCGGTTCCCGTGGGGCATAGCGAGTTGGTAGCGGTGCTGCTCACCGAACTGGCGATGGTCGGAGCACCGGTAGCCGACGATCCGCAGGCGCGGCAGCAGCGCCAGGCGGAGCTGGCCGCCCAGATCGACAACAGCGTGCTCTACACGACCCGCTACCTAGAACGCGGTCGTTCACCACGACCGGCAGCCCCGGATCCGCCGGCGCTGACCCGGCACGCCGAGCAGTCGTTGTTATTCGGTCACCCCTTTCACCCCACTCCCAAGAGTGCCGAGGGCTTCAGCGCGGGAGACCTGGCGGCATACGCGCCCGAGCTGGGCGCCTCCTTTGCGCTGCACTACTTCGCGGTCGCTCCCGAGCTCCTCGTCGAGGACCGATTGTGCGCCGCCCCCTGGGTCCCCCCTGAGGTTCACCAGCAGGCGCAGCGGCTGCTCGGGCCGGACCTGGGGAGCATGGCGCTGTGTCCAGCCCACCCGTGGCAGGCTGACCATCTGTTGCGGCGCGACGCCTTCGCCGCCCTCCTGGCCGGCGGCGGTCTGGTGTCCCTGGGCCCGCTGGGCCGCCCGGTGTACCCGACCTCGTCGGTGCGCACAGTGTGCGACCCCGCCTTCACCACCTCGTGGAAGCTGCCGCTGCACGTCCGGATCACCAACTTCATCCGCAATAATCCCCTGGAGCATGCCCGGCGGGCGCTGGACGCGGGGCGGTTGGTCCAGACCCTGCGCAACGGGTGGGAATATGACGGCTTCGAGGTGCTGCTGGAGACCGGCTACCGCACCATCGACGACGCAGCGCTGGCCGCCGATGTCACCGTGCTCTACCGCGAGAACCCGTTCGCCACCCGCCGCCAGGCGCCCCAGGTGCTGGCGGGCTTGCTGGAAGAGGGCGCCGATGGGGAGCTACCCACGCTTATCCCTTACGTGCGGCAGGCTGCCGGCCGTCCCGAGGCCTGCCCATCGGCTGATCACGTTGCTGAGTGGCTGCGCCGCTACCTGGAGATCTCCCTGCTGCCGCTGCTTGCAGTGTTCGTCGCGCACGGCGTCAGCTTCGAGGCCCATGTGCAGAACTCGTTGCTGCACCTCCAGGACGGCTGGCCGGCCCGGTTCTTTGTCCGCGATATGGAGGGCACGAGCGTGAGCCGCCAGCGGTGGGCTGCGCACACGTGCTGCGCCGGCAGCGCAGGACTCCGCGCCGACAGCCCGGTGCTCTACGACGACGCCGAAGCGTGGTCACGCTGGAAGTACTACGTCGTCACCAATCATCTCGGTCACCTGGTGCACGTCCTCGCCAGGCACACCCGCGTCGATGAGTCGCTGCTGTGGCGGGTGGTCCGGGACGCGGTGCGGATGGCCGGGGCGGATCCGTACACCCGCGACCTGCTGGAGTCACCGGTGCTCCCAGCCAAGGCCAACCTGATCAGCCGCTTGACCGGCCGCGCGGAGCGGCCGCTGTATGTGAACGTCCCGAACCCGATGTACGACGTGAGCCGATGACTCCCGCGTCGAGCACGGCGGAGCTCATCGAGCGGGCGCTGCGCGCTCCGCAGTTCGAGCAGGTACGCCGGCGGCTGTTCCGGCAGTTGCTGGAGTCGCTGCTGTACGAGGGGATGCTGGCGGCGCATACAGTCGAGGACGGGTACTGCGCTGTCGACGGTGCCGACGAGCACGGCGACCCGGTCTCTTATCGGTTCACCGCGGCCCGGCGCTACGGGTTCGACCGGGTCCGGCTGGGACTCCAGCCGGTCCTGCGCTGCGCGTCCGGTGGCACCGCCGAGGCCGACTCGGCGACGAGGTTCCTCAGCGAGATGCGCGACGGCCTGCGTGCGGACCCGACGCGGGTGGCGACATTCGCTCGTGAGCTGGAGGCGACCCTGGTCAACGACACGCTCGCGCAGTACGTGCGGGCGCAACGCGGTGACGTGCTGTGCGGCTCGGACTACGACACCCTGGAGTCGGCCATCACCGACGGACACCCCTATCACCCCGCCTACAAGTCCCGGATCGGCTTCGACCTGACGGACAACCTTGCCTGGGGACCGGAGTTCGCTGCGGCCATCCACCCGTTGTGGCTGGCCGCGTACCGGAGCACCGCGACCGTGTCGGTGTCCAGTGAGCTGCGCGAGAGCACGTTCCTGCGTGAACAGCTCGGCCGGGTGTCCTTCGAGAGGTTCCAGCATCGGATCCGTCGGGCCGCAGCGGTTCCCTCGGACTACACGTTCGTGGCGGTCCACCCGTGGCAGTGGCGAGAACACGTCAGCCGTGCCTTCGCCGCGCAACTGCGCAACCGGGACCTCATCGTGCTCGGCGAGGACCCGCACGCCCACCTGGCCCAGCAGTCGCTGCGCACCCTGGCCTGCCGGGACGTGCCCGAAAGGGCGTCGGTGAAACTCGCCTTGTCGATCGTCAACACCTCGACCAGCAGGGTGCTCGCCCCGCACACCGTCGGCAATGCGGCGCTGATCTCCGACTGGTTGCGCGGGGTGGTCGCCGGTGACGGCTACCTGCGCGACGAGCAGCGGTTGATCCTGCTCGCCGAGGTGATGGGCGTCGCGGTCGATCCCATGCCGGTCTCGGAATTGGTACGCGCGAACACCTACGGCGTGCTGGCCTGCATCTGGCGGCAGAGCCTGCACATCCACCTGCAACCCGACGAGCAAGCGGTGCCGTTCACCGGCCTCACCGCGCGCGAACTCGACGGTACCCCCCTGGTGGACCCGTGGGTGCGCGCCCTCGGTGTTCGGCGTTGGGTCGAGGAGCTGGTCGCCGTGAGCGTCCTGCCGCTCGTGCACCTGCTGCAGTGCCACGGGATCGCCCTGGAAGCGCACGCGCAGAACATGGTGCTGGTGCACTCCGCGGGCCGTCCGCGGCGGCTGGCGGTGAAGGACTTCCACGACGGGGTGCGGTTCTCCCGGCGCCACCTGGCCGACCCGGGGCGCTGCCCGCAGCTCGCCGGGACACCGGCGCACCACACCAACCGCAACTCCTTCGTCGAGACCGACGACGTGGACCTGGTCACCGACTTCCTGCTGGACGCGCTGCTGTTCATCAATCTCGGTGAGCTCGCGGTGTTCCTGGCGGACTGCTACGGATTCGGCGAGCAGCAGTTCTGGGCCGTGGTGCGCAGCGCGATCCAGGCCTACCACCGGCGGTTCCCCGAGCTCACCGACCGGTTCGCGCGCTTTGACGTGTTCAAACCGACCATCGCGGTGGAGCAGTTGACGAGCCGACGGCTGCTGCCCGACACCGAGCTGCGACTGCACGCGATATCCAACCCGCTGTGCAGGCCAGCTGCGGGGCGAACATGAACGGTCGGCTGGCGACGCTGATCCTGGACCGGGCCAACGGGAGCCGACCGGTATGCCTGTACTGGTATGACCTGGACCAGCTGACCGAGCATGTCCGCCGGGTGATCGGGGCGCTGCCCGACCGGTGCCGGATGTTCTACGCCATGAAGGCCAACAGCGCCGAGCCGCTGCTGCGCGCGCTAGCGCCCCTGGTCACCGGCTTCGAGGTCGCCTCCGGTGGTGAACTTGCCAAAGCACGCGCGGTGGACCAGCGTATTCCGGTCATCTTCGGGGGGCCGGCCAAGACGGAGGAGGACATCGCTGCGGCACTGGCGCAGCGGGTAATCCGGTTCCATGCAGAAAGCGTGCTCGAACTGCACCGGATCTCCGCGGTGGCGGGCCGGACCGGCCGGGTCGCCGACATTCTGCTTCGGGTCAACCTTGCCGGTCCGTTTCCGGGCGCCACTTTATTCATGGCCGGTCAGCCGACCCAGTTCGGCATCGACGAAGCCACCCTGTCCGAGGCGGTCGAGACCGCACGGCGGCTACCCCACCTGCGGCTAGCCGGGTTCCACCTGCACTCGCTGTCCAACAACCTCTCGGCAGCCGCTCACCTCGACCTGCTCGACCTGTACCGCCGCAAGGTGATCGGCTGGGAACGTGAATTCGAGCTCGCCTGCGAGGCGGTGAACTTCGGCGGCGGTATCGGCGTGAACTACGCGGACTTGACCGAGCAATTCGACTGGCAGCGCTTCACCCGGGAGCTGGGTCCGCTGGTGGAGCATTCCTTCCCGGCGCACTGGCGAGAGATCGATTTCGAGTGCGGCCGCTTCCTCGTCGCAGCGTGCGGTTATTACGCGGTCGAAGTCCTGGACATCAAGCGCAGTCATGGCAAGAACTACCTGGTGATACGAGGTGGCACGCATCATTTCCGGTTGCCCGCGTCCTGGCAGCACAGCCACCCCTTCACCGTCGTTGCGGTCGGCCGGTGGTCGCTGCCCTGTCCCCGCCCGGAGGTCCACGACGAACCCGTGACCGTGGTCGGTGAGCTGTGTACCCCGAAGGATGTGCTGGCCCGCGACGTCGTCGTGCCGCAGGTGCGCGCCGGGGACCTACTGGTGTTCCAGCACGCCGGGGCATACGGCTGGGACATCTCGCATCACGACTTCCTCAGCCACCCTTACCCGGACCAGGTGTTCCAAGCAACCACGCGGTAGCCTGCCGCCATTCACCGTCGCGGCGTCCAGCTCGCCGGGATCGGTGGATCGGCATTGGTATCGGCGTTGTTATAGGGATTGGTGAGGAGGGCACGTGTCGGCAGGCCAGATTGCCGCGCTGATTGCCGCTGGCGCGTTCGTCGTGCTGGTCGGTCTGCTCGCGGTGCCCTTGATCAAGCTGGGGCGCACCCTGGATGAGGCGACGTTGGCGATCCGCAAGGCCAGCGATGAGTCCGATCCGCTGTTCGCCGGTGCGAACACCACCGTCACCCACGTGAACTCCCAGCTCGAGAGGCTGGACGGGATCACCGCGAACGCGCAGGCGGTCACCGGCAACGTCTCTGCGCTGACCGCCTTGTTCACCGCGACCCTGGGCGGGCCGCTGGTGCGGGTGGCGGCGTTGTCCTACGGCGTGAGCAAGGCAATGCGACGCCGCCGCAAGAGTCGCAAGGACGAGGAACGCGGCGGTCGTCCACGCGGGCGGCGGAAGGGGAGTCGGCGGTGATGCGCATTCTCTGGTTCGGCCTGGGTGTTGCCGCTGGGGTTGCGGCGAGCCGCAAGGCACGTGCTGCCGCTCGCCGGATGACCCCCGCGGGCGTCGCCGAGAACGTCAGCGATGCGGTGCGAGAGCTGGCCGTAGCGGTGGGAGCTTTCGGTGCCGAGGTGCGGGCGGGGATGGCCGAGCGGGAGGCCGAACTGCACGACACCGTCGCCCAGCGCACCGGCATCGACACCGTACCGCGGCAGGCCGGTGCTCGAGCGGGGCGAGCCTCCGCGCGAGTCTAGGCCCCGCCTCCCATACCGTTTCTCGAGGAAGGCCCGTGCAGACCCACGAGATCCGTCACCGGTTCACCGAGCATTTCGAACGCTCCGGGCACACCGTGGTGCCCAGCGCATCGCTGCTGTTCGACGACCCCAACCTGCTGTTCGTCAACGCCGGCATGGTTCCTTTCAAGCCGTACTTCCTCGGCCAGGCGACGCCGCCCTACCTCCGCGCAGCCTCTATCCAGAAGTGTGTGCGCACCCCGGACATCGATGAGGTCGGCAAGACCGCCAGGCACATGACCTTCTTCCAGATGGCCGGCAACTTCTCCTTCGGGGATTACTTCAAGCAGGGGGCCATCGAATACGCCTGGCAGCTGGTGACTGGTGGGCAGGACTCCGGCGGCTACGGCTTCGACCCGGACCGGATCTGGGTCACTGTCTACGAGAACGACGACGAAGCCGAGCGGTTGTGGCGCGAGGTCGCCGGGATTCCCACCGAGCGGATCCAGCGCCGTGACGGTAAGGACAACTACTGGGACATGGGCGTTCCCGGTCCGGGTGGGCCATGCTCGGAGATCTACTACGACCGCGGGCCGGAATTCGGCCGGCCTGGGGGTCCGGTTGTCGATGAGGAACGCTTCCTGGAGATCTGGAACCTCGTCTTCATGCAGGACGAACGTGGGGAGCTGAGCCCCAAGGACGGCCACCCGGTCGTCGGGTCGCTGCCCGCCAAGAACGTCGATACCGGGATGGGCATCGAACGGGTGGCGTTGCTGCTGCAGGACGCGGCCAACGTGTTCGAGACCGACCTGCTGCGGCCGGTGATCACCCGCGCCGAGCAGCTCTCCGGCCGGAGCTACGGCAAGGATCTAGCCGACGACGTGCGCTTCCGGGTGATCGCCGATCACGCCCGCACCAGCGTCATGCTCATCGGCGACGGGGTGACCCCGAGCAATGAAGCGCGCGGCTACGTGCTGCGCAGGCTGCTGCGCCGCACCGTGCGATCCGTGCGCCTGCTCGGCGTGACCGAACCGGTGCTCGGTGACATCACCGCGGTGGTGCGCGACACGATGGGCCCGTCGTACCCGGAGATCGACACCGACTACGAGCGGATCGAAGCGGTCGCCCGCGCCGAGGAGGATGCGTTCCTGGCGACCCTGTCGGCCGGGTCGCGAATCTTCGACCTGGCGGTGGCGCGGACCCGCCAGGCCGGTGGCTCGCAGCTCGCCGGAGACCAGGTCTTCCAGCTGCATGACACCTACGGGTTCCCCATCGACCTCACCTTGGAGATGGCTGCCGAGGCCGGCCTGTCCGTCGACGAGGCGGGTTTTCGCACGCTGATGACGCAGCAGCGGCAGCGCGCCAAGGCCGACGCCGCGGCCCGCCGCTCCGGGCACGGGGACCTCAGCGCTTACCGCACCGTGCGCGACGCGCACGGCGGCACCGATTTCCTCGGCTATACCGATCTCCGCGCCGAGGCCAGGGTGATCGGTCTGCTCGTCGACGGCACCGGGGTACCGGCAGCAGGCCAGGGCAGCGCCGTGGAGGTGGTGCTCGACCGGACGCCGTTCTACGCCGAGGGTGGTGGCCAGCAGTCCGACACCGGTCGCCTGGTCGGCGACGGGTTCGCCGTCGAGGTGGCCGACGTGCAGTCGCCGGTCGAGGGTCTGTCGGTGCACCGCGGGACGGTCGTCTCCGGTGAGGTCCGCCTTGACGCCCCGGTTTCAGCAGAGGTGGACGTCACCCGCCGGCAGGCGGTAGCTCGGGCGCATTCCGCGACGCACCTGGTGCATGCCGGTGTCCGAAGGGCGCTGGGTACCAGCGCCGCGCAGGCCGGCTCGCTCAACGCCCCAGGCCGGTTGCGGTTCGACTTCACCTCACCGGGTGGCGCGGTGCCGCCCAGCGTGCTGGCCGACGTCGAGGACGAAGTCAACGAGGTGCTGCTGCGTTCGCTTCCGGTCACCGCCGACGTGATGTCGATGCAGGCCGCCCGCCGCGACGGCGCCATCGCGATGTTCGGCGAGAAGTACAGCGACGAGGTGCGGGTCGTCAC
Source organism: Pseudonocardiales bacterium (assembly GCA_052390115.1). Lineage (GTDB taxonomy): Bacteria > Actinomycetota > Actinomycetes > Mycobacteriales > Pseudonocardiaceae. Next base: position 55,529 of record JBQTHE010000031.1, read on the forward strand.
CATCGGGGACTACTCCAAGGAGCTCTGCGGCGGGACCCATGTTCCCAACTCCGCTGACATCGGCCTGATCAAGCTGCTTTCCGAGGCGTCCATCGGTGCCGGGGTGCGCCGGGTGGAGGCATTGGTCGGCCTCGACGCGTTCCGCTTCCTGGCCCGCGAGCACGTGCTGGTCGCGCAGCTCGCCGAACAGTTCAGGGCCCGGCCCGAGGAGCTGCCTGATCGCATCGGTGCGATCACCGAGCGGCTACGCGCGGCCGAGCGCGAGCTGGAGCGGCTGCGCGCCACCGCGGTGCTCTCCTCGGCGGGCGCTCTTGCCGAGGGCGCGGAGCAGGTCGGCTCGACTGCGCTGGTGGTGGCCGAAACCCCCGAGGGGGTGAGCGGCCCAGACCTGCGAGCGCTGGCCACCGACGTCCGGGGCCGGCTCGGCGAACGGTCCGGGGTGGTGGCACTGTTCAGCGTCGACCCCGCGGCGAGCAAGGTCTCCTTCGTGGTGGCCACCACCGCCGCCGCCCGGCAGCGGGGCCTGGCAGCCGGGGCACTGGTGCCGATATTCGGCCCAGCGGTCGGCGGCCGCGGCGGCGGCAAGCCGGACCTCGCCCAAGGCGGCGGCACCGACCCAGCCGGCATCCCCGCCGCGCTCGCCGCTCTCCGCGCCGAGCTCGCCACCCGCAACGGCGCATGACCGTGTCCGGTCCACGCGCATTGTCCGGTCCACGCGCATTGCGCGGGCTCAGCGGGGTTATCGAGCTCGCTTTTACCCCGCTCAGCCCGCTCAATGCGGTTCCTTGCGGGGGGTCGGTGTGATCGGGCGGCGGCTGGGAGTGGATGTTGGGGAGGTGCGGGTGGGGGTGGCGCTGTCTGATCCGTCCGGGATACTCGCCACACCCTTGGTTACCCTCAATCGTGACCGGTCCAGGGGCGGCGACCTCGAGGCGCTGGCCGCACTGATCGTCGAGCACGAGGTTGTGGAGGTGGTGGTCGGGCTCCCGCGCACGCTGGCCGGGCGGCACGGCCCAGCGGCGCGGGCGGCGCAGGACTACGCCACCGCCCTGGCGGGGCGGATCGGTGACGGTGTGCCGGTCCGGCTCACCGACGAGCGTCTCACCACCGTCTCGGCTACCCGGGTGCTCGCCGGCAGGGGCGTTCGCGGCCGCAAACAGCGGGCGGTAGTCGACCAGGCCGCAGCAGTGGAGATCCTGCAAGGCTGGCTGGAGGCACAGCGCGCCGGCGGTGGAGCGGAAGGCACACCATGACCCCCACCTCCCGGCGTGTCCGCCTCTGGTGCCCAGCGTGTCCGCGTCTGGTGCCCAGCGTGTCCGCCTCTGGTGCCTGCAGGGAGGCGGCATTATGACCGACGACGCACGTGGTCCCGCGGAGGCGGCATTATGACCGACGACCTCGGGCTGTTCAGGGACACTGCTGACGACATGGAGCAACCCAGCTCGACGGCGAGAACCGTTGGGCGGCGGGAGCGGCGTCAAGCCCTGGAGCGCCGCCGTCGCCGCATCGTGCTCGGCACCGTAGTCGCCGTGCTGGCGCTGGCGGTCGGTGGGGTCTTCTTCGGGATGCGCCAGCTGGAGGCGTTGCGCAAGACGCCCGACTTCGCCGGCGCCGGCGGTGCGGCGGCCGTCGTGCAGGTCGAGGGCGGCCAGAGCCTCAGCGCGATCGGGGCGGCTCTGGTCCGCCGCAATGTGGTCGCCAGCGTCCGGGCCTTCACCCTGGCCGCCGAGGCCGACCCCCGAGCCCGGGGGGTGCAGCCCGGCTACTACCAGTTACGCGAGCAGATGTCCGGCTCCGCTGCGGTGGCGAGGCTGCAGGAACCGGCGGCTCGGGTCGGGCAGCTGGAGATCCGCGGTGGTGCTCAGCTCGACGATGTCAGGCTCCCCGATGGGAAAACGGTCCCCGGACTGCTCACCGAGATCTCCCGAGCCAGCTGCGCGGTCAACGGCGGGACGAGCACGTGCGTGAGCGCCGAAGAACTCCGCACCGCGATGAGCCAGACCGATCTCGCCCAGCTCGAGGTGCCGTCCTGGGCTGCCGATCCGATGTCGCGCGTTGAGCCGCAGCGGCGCCTGGAGGGGCTGCTGGTCCCGGGTAACTACGACGTGCGTCCCGGCAGTTCGGCAGTGGAGTTGTTGCGGCAGGTCACCGGCGCCTCGGCGGCCCGGCTGCTGGCGGCTGGGTTCCCCGCGTCCGCCGCGGGGGCCGGTAACAGCGCTTATGAGATTCTAGTGATCGCCTCGGTGATTGAGCGGGAGGCCATCACCCCGGACTTCGGCCGGGTTTCCCGGGTCATTTACAACCGGCTTGCTGCCGGGATGCCATTGCAGATGGACTCCACCATCAACTACCCGCTAGACCTGCAGCAGGTACGTACTTCAGACGCCGACCGGGCCCGGCCGGGCCCGTACAACACTTACCTCAACGGCGGGCTGCCGGTGTCGCCTATCGGGTCGCCGAGTGCGGCGGCTATCTCGGCAGCACTGAACCCGGAACCCGGCGACTGGCGGTACTTCGTGAAATGTCAGCGAGACGGCACCTCGTGCTTCTCGGTGACGATCGAGGAGCACGGAACGGCGGTCCGTGACGCCGCCGGTCGGGGCGTGTTCTGACGCTGCCAGCTAGCTGTCGATGGGGAGTCCGTCCCTAACCCTCACGTTGTCCCCAACGCTCTCGTTGTCCACAGCCTGCGTCCGGACCATCCCTCGGGTCCCACGTGACCGGGCAGGCTCGGCAGGCGTGGGCAGTATGTGGGCGGTCGTGGCCGGAGCCGTTGCCGGTGCTTGGGGAGCGGTGCTGCTGCGCCGGGTCCCGCGGGGTGTTCGGGTACCGGTGTTGGCATGCGGCGTGGGGGTGGCCGCCTTGTGGGTCGTGGTCGCCGAGCGGGCGAGTGGGCTGCCGGTGTGGTGGTTGCCGATCCCGCTGATGTTGGCCTGGACGGGCGTGTTGCTGGGCGCCGCCGATGTCGTGGTCCGGCGATTACCTGATGCCCTGACGTTGACTGCCTACCCGGTGGCCGCCGTTCTGCTGGTCGTCGCGGCGGCCGGCGTCGGGGACGCTGGCCTGCTGGTCCGGGCCCTCGGAGGTGCGCTGCTGTGGGCCGGTGGGTACGCAGCCGTGCGGCTGGTCGCCCCCGGCGCCCTGGGCGGTGGCGACGTGAAGCTCGCGGGCAGCCTGGGCGCGATCGCTGCAGCGTCGTCATGGCCGGGGTTGCTGCTGGCGGTCCTGGCGGCTAGCGCGCTGACCGTGGCCGTCGCCGTGCCCGCACGGATGTTCGGCTACCGAGACGTCCCCCACGGCCCGGCGATGCTCGCAGCGGCGTGGCTGGTGGCATTACACCCACCAGTGTGATCGAAACGAAAAATAATCGCCGAGTGTGGCACTGCATTCACTCTAAGTGGGGTAGCAGATCACTCGAACTGATGGTATGTAACAGCGTCGACTCTGAAGTGCAACGCCCCCGTAACGGCTCGTTCTTACCGTGCACCGCAGGCACCTTCGCTGCTCTGGTCTCGATGCAGGAGGTCGACGTCATGAGTCACACCATCCCGGCGGATCCCATTTCCGCGCGCGCTGCCGAAGATACTTTCCACCGGCGAACGAGAGGGCGTCTGTTCAGGGTGGCCATCGTCGTGGCGGCTGCGGGGCTGGTATTGGCCGGCTGCGGTAGCCGGGTCGGAGATTCAGGTAGTTCATCTGCTACCTCCTGCGCCGACACCTCCGGCGAGTCAGTGAAGATCGGGTTTCTGAACTCGCTGTCGGGAACCATGGCGATCAGTGAGAAGACGGTGAACGACTCGCTGATTCTTGGCGCCGAACAGATCAATGCCAGCGGAGGCGTGCTGGGCAAGAAGCTGGAGATCGTGACTGAGGACGGCGCGTCCGAGCCGACGGTCTTCGCCGAGAAGGCCAGCAAGCTGATCAGCTCCGACTGTGTGGTGGCGGTTTTCGGTGGCTGGACGTCGGCCTCCCGCAAGGCGATGCTCCCCGTGTTCGAGGGCGCCAACTCGCTGCTGTTTTACCCGGTGCAGTACGAGGGCCTCGAGGCGTCGCCGAACATCTTCTACACCGGCGCGACCACCAATCAGCAGATCGTGCCCGGGCTGGACTACCTGAAACAGCAGGGCGTCACATCGTTGTTCCTGGTGGGCTCCGACTATGTCTTCCCGCGCACCGCGAACAAGGAGATCATCGCGTACGCCAAGGCCAACGGTATCGAGGTGAAGGGCGAGGAGTACGCGCCGCTGGGGCACACTGAATTCGGGACGATCGTCAACAAAGTGAAGGCTGCCGGGGCCGGGGCGGTGTTCAACACCCTCAACGGTGACTCGAATGTGGCGTTCTTCAAGGAGTACCGCAACGCCGGTCTGACCCCCGCCGAAATGCCGGTGATGTCGGTGTCCATCGCTGAGGAGGAAGTCGGCGGTATCGGCGTGGACAACCTGGTCGGTCAGCTGACCGCATGGAACTATTACCAGACCATCGACTCTCCGACGAACAACGCTTTCGTGCAGGCATTCAAGGCCAAGTACGGCCAGGGCCGGGTGACCTCCGACCCGATGGAGGCCGCGTACACCTCACTGTTCCTGTGGAAGGCGATGGTGGAGAAAGCGAACTCGTTCACGACTGACGACGTCACGAACGCTGCAGATGGGGTGAGCTATGACGCCCCGGAGGGCACCGTCACGGTCAACGGCGAGAACCATCACATCGCCAAGACGGCATTGATCGGCAAGGTCGGTCAGGATGGGCTGATCTACACTGAGTGGACTTCGGGTTCCCCGATCGAGCCGGATCCATTCCTCACCAGTTACGACTGGGCTAAGGGGCTGACCGGCTGACGAGTGCGAACCGCGCCCTCTCGGAGTTTCCGGAAGGACACCCGGTATGGAAGCCCTGTTGAGTCTGCTGTTCGCCGGCCTGTCGCTGGGCTCGATTCTGCTCCTCGCCGCCCTCGGGCTGTCCCTGACGTTCGGGCAGATGGGCGTGATCAACATGGCCCACGGCGAGTTCATGATGGCGGGTGCCTACACCGCGTTCATGGTGCAGGGTGTGGTCGCCGACGCCGGGGTCTCGCTGCTGCTGGCCATCCCGCTCGGCTTCGGCGTGGGTGGCGTGATGGGGGTGATCCTGGAAGCCACCCTGATCCGCCGGATGTACCACCGACCGCTGGACACCCTGCTTGTCACCTGGGGGGTCGCGTTGATCTTGCAACAGGCGGCCCGGGACATCTTCGGCGCCCCGAACGTCGATGTCCGCGCCCCTGGCTGGCTGTCTGGCAGCGTCAACATCGGTATCGCCCAGGTGCCCGCGGCCCGGCTGTTCATTCTGGCGCTGGCAGTGGCCGCCGTCGTCGGACTGTCCCTACTGCTGAAGACGACGCCGCTGGGACGGCGGATCCGCGGTGTCGTGCAGAACCGCGACCTGGCCGAGACGGTCGGCGTCTCCACCCGGAGCACCGACCGGCTCACCTTCTTCATCGGCTCCGGCCTGGCCGGGATCGCCGGTGTGGCGGTGACCCTGCTCGGCTCCACCGGCCCCACCCTGGGCACCAACTACATCGTCGACGCCTTCCTGGTCGTGGTGGCAGGCGGCATCGGCCAGCTCAAGGGCGCCGTGATCGCGGCGTTCGGGCTCGGCCTGTTGCAGGCCACGTTCGAGTACTCCACCACGGCCAGCCTTGCCAAGGTCATGGTTTTCGTGGTGATCGTCGTCTTCTTGCAGATCCGACCGCAGGGCATCTTCAGTGTCCGGACCAGGAGCCTGGCGTGACAGCGTCCGCCGGAAAGCTGGCCGGCAAGCTGCCCGGAGGGCTCACCGCCAACCGCGGCGTCTTGCTCGGTTTCGCCGTCGGCGCCCTCGCGCTGCTGGTGGTGGCGCCCGCAGTGCTATCGGACTTTCGGCTGTCGCTGCTGGCCCGGTTCGTCTGTTACGGCATCGTAGCGGTCGGGATCGGCCTGGCCTGGGGGCGCGGCGGCATGCTGACGCTGGGGCAAGGTGTGTTCTTCGGCCTGGGCGGTTACGTGATGGCTATGCACCTCAAGCTGTCCGATGCCGGACCGTCCGGAGTGCCCGACTTTATGCGGCTTTACGGTTCAGGCCAGCTGCCCTTCTGGTGGGAACCGTTCCGTTCCCCGGTGCTCACCCTGCTCGGAGTGGTCGGAATTCCCTCGCTGGTGGCATTCGGACTGGGTACCGCGATCTTCCGCAGGCGGGTGCGCGGCGCCTATTTCGCCATCCTGTCCCAGGCACTGGCGGCGGCCTTCGCGATCCTGCTGATCGGCCAGGTAGCCACCATCGGTGGGTTCAACGGGCTCAACGGGTTCCGCTCGTTCTTCGGTTTCAACCTGTTCGACCCGGCGAACAAGCGGATGCTGTTCTACATCGCCGCGGTCACTCTCCTGATGATGTTGCTGATCGTCTGGCAGCTCTACCGCTCCCGGTACGGAGAGCTCCTCATCGCAGTCCGGGACCAGGAGGAGCGGGTCCGGTTTCTCGGTTACGACCCAGCCAACATCAAGACCGTGGCATACGTGCTGGCTGCGGCCATGGCCGGCATCGCGGGCGCGTTGTTCGTTCCTATCGTCGGGATCATCTCGCCAGCCAATGTCGGGGTCGTGGCATCAATCACGTTTCTGATCGGGGTCGCGATCGGCGGCCGGGCCACGCTGTTCGGACCGGCGCTCGGGGCGATCGCGGTGGCCTGGGCGCAGACCTCGCTGTCGGAGAGTTTCCCTTCGTTCTGGACTTACTTCCAGGGTGCGTTGTTCGTCCTGGTGGTGGCCTTCCTGCCAGGGGGGCTGTCGTCGGTGAGTTTGTTGCGAGGTTCGTTGCTGCGCAGACGGCGCACTGGTGCCCGGACCGGCCCGCACGGGCCATTGGACCCAGCCGAGCCGCCCACGTCGACGGCGCTGTCCGATGCGGTGAGCCCGGCGCATCCAGAAGCTGGACCCTCCGGAGTTCGCACCGGATCAGAGGCAGGCTGACGAGATGCCAACCGACTACCTGGAGCTGTCCGACGTGCGGGTAGTTTTCGACGGACTCGTCGCGGTCGACGGGGTGTCGATGACTGTGCAGCAGGGCGACCTGCGGTTCCTGATCGGCCCCAATGGCGCAGGCAAGACCACCCTGGTCGACGCGATCACCGGACTGGCGCCGGCCACCGGATCGGTCCGGTTCGGCAGGACAGAGCTGATCGGCCAAAAGGTGCACCGGATCGCCCGGCTGGGCATCGGTCGCACCTTCCAGACCGCCAGCGTGTTCGAGGAACTGACCGTGCTGCAGAACCTCGACATCGCCGCCGGCGCCGGCCGCAGGCTGTCGCTGCTACGCCGCCGCTCGTCGGTGCCTTCGGAGGTCGAGGAAACCCTGGAGACCGTCGGCCTGAGCAGAGTGCGGGATAGCCAGGCCGGTACGCTGGCCCACGGCCAGAAGCAGTGGCTGGAGATCGGCATGCTGCTGGTGCAGAACTCGCGGGTACTGCTGCTCGACGAGCCGGTGGCCGGGATGAGCGGCGAGGAGCGGGCCCAGACAGGTGCCCTGCTGCGCCGGGTCGGTGCGGAACGGACGGTCGTTGTGGTCGAGCACGACATGGACTTCATGCGGTCCTTCGCGACCTCCGTCACCGTGCTGCATGCCGGAAGGGTGCTGAGCGAGGGCACGGTGTCCCAGGTGCAGGCTGACCCGAAGGTCCAGGAGGTCTACCTCGGCCGGGCCGCGACTGGGGTCGCGACCGAGGAGGTCTGATGCTCCAACTGTCGGATCTGCATGTCGGCTACGGGCGGACGACGGTGGTGTACGGCGTGACCGTCGAGGTACCGCCGGGTGGGGTCACCGCTGTCATGGGGCACAACGGCGCGGGCAAGACGACCCTGCTACGGGCCGCGGTCGGGCTGCTGACACCCAGCTCCGGGCAGATCCTGCTGGACGGCGAGGACATCACCCGGATGCGGCCGAACGAGCGGGTCAAGCGCGGCCTTGGCTACGTGCCGCAAGGGCAGCAATGCTTCCCCCAACTGACCACCGAGGAGAACCTGCAACTGGTCGCAGACACCCGGCGAGACGGCAAGAAACTGATCGCCGAAGCGCTCGACCTCTTCCCGGCCCTGGGTGCGTTGATGTCGCGCCGGGCTGGGTTGCTCTCCGGCGGTCAGCGCCAGCAACTCGCGATCGCCCGGGCGTTGATCACCCAGCCGCGGATGCTGATCCTCGACGAGCCGACCGAAGGCATCCAGCCGTCCGTGGTGTCCGAGATCGAGGAGACCATCCTGTCGCTGAGCTCCCGGGGTGGCCTTTCGATCTTGCTGGTCGAACAACACGTCGGGTTCGCGCTCGCTGCAGCCAGCCGCTACTACGTGTTGGAAGCCGGCCGGGTCGCCTCCGTGGGTGATGGTGGCGCGGACGCCCACCAGCGTGTCCGGGCAGCGATGGCGATCTGAGAAGGCGTGCGATGCGCCTCACGACGGGGTCAGGACGGATCGGCTGGTTTCGCCGCGAAGGTCGCGCCGGGGTCGGGTGGTTCGCCGCTGACTCGGGTGACGATCTCATGAGCGACGGCACGGAGCTTGATGTTGCGGTGGTGCGAGGCGCGCCGGAGGATCTCGAAGGCGTCGGTGGCGGTGCACCGGTTCTGGCCCATGATGATGCCGATGGCCTGGTCGATGACGGTACGTGAGGCGAGGGCGGCTTCGAGGTGCTGGGTGAGCTCGACCTGGTCGGTCAGCCGCACTGCCAGGCGAAGTGCCCGAGATGCTTCCTCGCCGAGGCCTTCGGCACGTTGTTGCCGTTCGGTGGTAAACACTGCTGGCTGGTCTGCGTAGAAGTTGAGTGCCCCGCGCACGCCCGGGCCGCCGGTCAGCGGGATCGACAGGGCGGAGGCGATCCCGTGGGCGAGGGCGTCGAGCCGGTAAGCGCCCCAGCTGTCGTCGGTGGCGAGATCGCTGATGGTCACGGTGGTGCCGGTGCGCATGGAGGTGAGGCAGGGACCGTTGTGGTGGCCGTATTGCACCTCATCGAGGCCGAGGGCGTGGGCGTCGCTGCTGGCCACGGTCAGCGGGCCGCCCGCGCGGTCCATGGTGATCCCGCAGGACAGTTCGGGTGCGACGGTGGTGGCGGCGTAGCGGGCCAGCTCGTTGAGGAACTCGGTGATGTGGTCGGTGTCGATGAGCAATTGCTGCAGCTCGGTGGCGGCGGTGGCGCGGTCGAAGGTATGGTCGGGCATCGGTCCGGACCGATCTCGGAGCGGTGACCCCGGGTTGGGCTCTCATCGCAGATGGGTCGCCACTGGCTTGACGGCTCGGAGTACCTTCGACATCACCAACTGTACCTCCTCGGGTGCGGGTGAGGTGTGGCCACCACTCCCCGTGACCTGCTACGTTTGTGTCACGGTCCGGAAGCGCGGCCAGCCCACAGCTATCGTATGTGGAGTGATACGCGGCCGGGCCGTTTTTCTGTGCCGGTTTCCTTTCGGCACCGGCGCGCTTATCCGTCGGTGACTCATCACCAGTTGGGACGCCACCACGCCCGTCGCACGTTCGGAGGTGTCGCATGTACTACCCGGACCCGCCCAGCCTACCCACCTTCCCACCGTCTGCGGACGAGGCTGACGGGCTCCTCACTGAGCTGTATGAGGCGCAAGCCGCACTGAGGATTGCGGAGTACCATCTCAGATTGTGGCGCGCGAATTCCGCCACGGGGAACATGTCATTTCGGGCGTATCGTGCCTATGCGGCGCACGAAGCTGTGTACGAGACAGGCGAAATCATCAACCGAATTGAGCAGATGCTGCGGATTGAGGCGGCTGGTACGCTGACAATTCCAAACGCGGACAATTTCGCTCAGATCCATACTGAAGCATCACTGACGGACACCACCCGCGGTGAACCAGCGTGCAGAGATGGCAATGCTGCTCAGCGGGAATGGGTTTCGATTGTGCAGCGCGTCGATTTAGGTGGCGTGGAATGAGAACAACGGAAACTTTTTCGACGGTAACCGGTCGGAAGTATGTCGGGGGGCCAACGTCGGACGACACCGTTGCGTCGGCGCCCGTGCTGGCCGCCGTGTGGTGCCGCTCGGTCGGGACGTCGTGGACGTTGGAGCTTCACGAGCTCGGCCCAGGCATGGCGCCCGGTAAGATCATGGACTGGATCAGCTCAGGTGTGCCGATCTCGCAACCCGAGCCGGAGGCGCTGGCCCGCGAGCTGCTCGCCGAACGCGGGCTGCAGCTCTTCCGCGATCCGTCTGCTGGCCCCGGTACTCGCAGCCGGCACGGCATCGGTTACGTGTGCGGGGACGCTGAGCTGATCAAATTGGCGCACGTGGTGCGCGACGATGCCGCCGAGACCGGGGTGCACCCAGTGGTGCTGGCCGCGCGGTGGATCGCGGCCGGCTTCTCCGCCGACGCCGCCGCGGCACGGATACTCGCGGGGGTCCGTTCGCCGCTGGTGGCACAGCAGAAGGTGTGACAGCCCACGGGAGGCTGCGGGACAGTCAGCGGTCCGCGGTGAGCCGCGGCAGGTAGCGGTCAGCGCGACGCGCAATCCGTTGTAGAAGGTGATCGTGAGCGCAGGTCCCAGGCCGGCGCCAACCCCTGGTGTGCGGGTAGCGGTAGTCGATCATTTCCGGCCGTGCGCGAAGCGCAGTGTGGGGTCGTCCCGTCGCTGATCTCCCCGGCGCGTTCAGCCGCGGCGATCCGGGCGGGTGTCTGTCGGTGCCGCGGCCCCGTGAACTCGACACCAGCGACATCTGGCAGGACTGAAATGTCGCTGACGTCGAGTTCACGGGCGGGGTAAGCCAGCCAGGGAACATGCGCGGTCGGGATGGGGTGAAGCCCGGTTAGTGTGTCACCAGGAGTGGCGAGGAGGAACAGACATGCTGCTGTCCCCGCATGAGCAGGAGAAGCTTCTCGTGCATGTGGCGGGCCAGCTGGCCAGGGACCGCCGGGCGCGGGGATTACGGCTCAACTACCCGGAGGCCGTTGCGCTGATCACCTCCTGGGTGCTGGAAGCGGCCCGCGACGGGCGCAGTGTCGCTGAGCTGATGGCGGGGGGACAGCGGGTGCTGGGCCGGCAGGACGTCCTGGACGGGGTGCCGGAGATGATCACTTCGGTGCAGGTGGAGGCGACCTTCCCGGACGGCACGAAGCTCGTCACCGTGCACCGGCCGGTGCAGTGACCCCCGAGCGCATGGTGCCCGGTGAGCTGCTGCTCTCCGGTGAACCGGTCGTGCTGGGTCCACACTCCGGCCAGGAGCTGATCGTGCGCAACACCGGCGACCGTCCGATCCAGGTGGGGTCGCACTACCACCTCGCCGCGGCGAACCCGGCGCTGGAGATGGACCGCGGCGCCGCTACCGGGATGCGACTGGCGGTTCCGGCAGGCACGTCAGTGCGCTTCGAGCCCGGCATCGAACGGGTAGTGCGGGTGGTGCCGCTGGGTGGCACCCGCACCGTACCCGGCCTGCGTCTGGACGTGCCGGACCCAGGCCCGGCCCCCCGCGACAGTGCGACCAGCGGGGGCAGCTGGACGATCGAGCGCAGCCGCTACGCCAAGCTCTACGGTCCCACCGAGGGTGATCGGATGCGGTTGGCCGACACCGATCTGGTCCTGGAGGTCACCGAGGACCGCTGCCGCGGCCCGCACGGCGGTGACGAGGTGGTCTTCGGCGGGGGCAAGGTGATCCGGGAGTCGATGGGCCAGGCCCGGGCGTCCCGGGCGGACGGGGCACCCGACCTGGTGATCATCGGCGCGGTCGTGCTGGACCATTGGGGCGTCGTCAAGGCCGACATCGGGGTGCGGGACGGCCGGATCGTCGGTCTTGGGAAGGCTGGGAACCCGGACATCATGGACGGGGTGCACCCCGCGCTGGTGATCGGCCCGGGCACCGAGGTGATCGCAGGCAACGGGATGATCCTGACGGCCGGCGCGGTGGACAGCCACGTGCACCTGATCAGCCCGCAGCAGGTGCCCGAGGCGCTGGGGTCGGGCGTCACCACCCTGATCGGCGGCGGCACCGGCCCCGCGGAGGGCACCAAGGCGACCACCGTGACCCCGGGCGCGTGGTACCTGGCCAGGATGCTGGAGTCCCTGGACGAGCTGCCGGTGAACGTGGCGCTGCTGGGTAAGGGCAACACCGTGGGCGAGCCGGCGCTGTATGAACAGATAGCGGCCGGGGCCAGCGGTTTCAAGCTGCACGAGGACTGGGGATCCACCCCGGCAGCGATCGACGCCTGCCTGCGCGTCGCCGATGACACCGGCGTGCAGGTGGCGATCCACACCGACACCCTCAACGAGGCGGGCTACGTCGCTGACACGCTGGCGGCGATCGCTGGGCGAACCATCCACACCTACCACACCGAGGGAGCCGGCGGCGGCCACGCGCCGGACATCATCACCGTCGCGAGCGCCCCCCATGTGCTGCCCAGCTCCACCAACCCGACCCGCCCGCACACCGTGAACACTCTCGATGAGCACCTCGACATGCTCATGGTCTGCCATCACCTCAATCCCGCCGTGCCGGAAGACCTCGCATTTGCGGAGAGCCGGATCCGGCCGTCCACCATCGCCGCGGAGGACCTGCTGCATGATCTCGGGGCCATCTCCATGATCGGGTCGGACTCGCAGGCGATGGGCCGCGTCGGTGAGGTGATCCTGCGGACCTGGCAGACCGCGCACGTCATGAAACGCCGGGTCGGGGCACTTCCCGGGGACCCACCGACGTCGGACAACCTGCGGGCGCGGCGATATGTGGCCAAGTACACGATCTGCCCGGCCGTCGCCCACGGACTGGACGGTGAGGTCGGCTCGGTGCAGGTGGGCAAGCTCGCGGACCTGGTGCTGTGGCAGCCCGCGTTCTTCGGGGTCCGGCCCAGCGTCGTGCTCAAGGGCGGCATGATCGCCTGGGCGGCGATGGGTGATTCCAACGCCTCTATCCCGACCCCGCAGCCGGTCCTGCCCCGGCCGATGTTCGGGGCTGCCTCGTTGAGTGCCGCCGCTACCTCGGTGCACTTCGTGGCTCCGGCGGCGGTGCAGGGTGGCCTGGCTGACCGGCTGGCGGTCCGGCGGCGGCTGGTGGAGGTGCGGGACACCCGAGCGTTGCGCAAGACCGATATGCCGCTGAATGATGCGCTGCCCCGCATCGAGGTGGACCCTGAGACGTTCACCGTCCGGATCGACGGCGAGGTGGTCGAACCGCACCCGGTGGAGGAGCTGCCGATGGCCCAGCGCTACTTCCTGTTCTGATGGTCACGCTGGGATCGCTGCTGCTGGCTGATTCGCGGTTGCCCACCGGCGGGCACGCGCACTCCGGTGGGGTGGAGGCGGCTGTCGAGCGCGGTCTGGTGTGTGACGAGGCCGACCTCGCGCTCTTCCTGGCGGGCCGGCTGCGCGGCAGCGGTCCGGTGATCGCCGCGGTGGCCGCTGCCGGCTGCCTGCTGGCCGCCGACACCGACCCGGATTGGGCTCGTTGGGATGCAGCAGCCAGCGCGCGCACTCCGTCGGCCGCAATGCGGGAGGCGTCCCGGGCGCAGGGCGCGGCGCTGCTGCGCACGGCCCGCCGGGTCTGGCCGTCGACCGCCCTGGAGGCCCTGGCTCAGACAGACCGTCCGCATCACCCGCTGGTCCTCGGGACTGTGGTTGCCGCCGTCGGGGACGGGCCTGACGCGGCGGCGTTGCTGGTGCTGCACCACTTGTTGGGCGGGGTGTGCTCCGCCGCGGTGCGGCTTCTCGGATTGGACCCGATCGCTGTCGCCGCAGTACAGGCCCGTGCGGCCGGGTCCGCCGAGCAGGTGGCGCTGGCGGCGACCCGGGTAGCGCACGAGGCAGTCGCCCAGCGGGACACCCGCCTCCTGCCCAGTATCGGGACCCCGCTGCCGGAGGTGCTGGCCGAACTGCACGCCCGCACGGAGGTGACTCTGTTTGCATCGTGAGGACCGCGCACTGCGGATCGGCATCGGAGGGCCGGTCGGCGGCGGCAAGACCGCGCTGGTTGCGGCGCTGTGCCGGACGCTGCGCGACGAGCTGTCAGTGGTGGTGGTGACCAACGACATCTACACCACCGAGGACGCCGACTTCCTGCGTACCAACGGGGTGCTGCCCGACGAGCGGATCCGGGCCGTGCGCACCGGTTGTTGCCCGCACACCGCGATCCGCGACGACATCACCGCCAACCTGGACGCCGTGGAGGAGCTCACCGCGCGCTACCACCCAGACCTGGTGCTGGTGGAGAGCGGCGGGGACAACCTGACCGCCACGTTCAGCTACGGCCTGATCGACGCGCAGGTCTTCGTGCTCGACGTCGCCGGTGGCGACAAGGTGCCCCGCAAGGGCGGGCCTGGTGTCACCCGCTCCGACCTGCTGGTGATCAACAAGATCGATCTCGCCCCGCTGGTAGGAGCCGACCTGGACGTGATGCGCCGCGACGCGGCGGCCGTCCGCGGAGATCGGCCCACCGTGCTGATCTCGCTGCGCGACCAACCCGACGCCGGACCGGTCGTGGACTGGGTGCGCAGCTTGCTCCGGTCAGCGGCCCGCCGGTGAGAGCGTGCGCGGAGCTCACGGTCGAACCCGGGCCTGATGCTGCCTGCCTGCGGTGGCGCTGCGCCCCTCCGGTGGTGTTGCGCCAGACAGGTCCGAACCGGGTGCACTTGGTGCAGGCTGCAGGTGGTCCGCTGGGAGGCGACGACCTGGCGTTGGACGTCCGCGTCAGCGCCGGCTCATCGCTGCAGTTGCGCTCGGCCGCGGCCACGGTGGTCCAACCGGGTCGCCCCGCAGCGCCGGCGCGATGGACCGTGATCGCCGACCTCGCCGAAGGGGCAGCGATGGACTGGCGCCCTGAGCCCACCGTCATCTGTGACGGCGCCGAGCTGCACAGCAGCATGACCGTCGTATTGCAGCGCGGGGCTCGGGCCGTGCTGCGGGAGGTGGTAGTGCTCGGCCGTGCTGGTCAGCGTGGCGGGCGCTTCCACGGCGAACTCACCGTCGAGTGCGACGGTGCCCCGCGGCTGGCGCACACCCTGCTGCTCGATGGCGCCGATCCGGTGCTGTCTGGTCCAGCCGGCACCGATGGCGCGTGCGCTGTTGGGATGCTGGCGGTAGTGGGGTCGGGAATCTACGGACCACCGCAGGGCGCTGGCGAGCAGCCCGGACTGCGCTGGGCGTGCTCGGCACTCGACGGCCCAGGTCTCCTGCTGCTCGCCCTCGGCGACCGCCCGGCAGCGGTAGCCGCGCTGCTGGACAAGGCTGCGGCTCAGCTCCGCTACCACGGAGTGTAACGTCTTGGTAACGACGTGTAACGCCGGGTTTCTCCTCAGCGATATTGGCCTTGCCAATGGTCGAACTGGACCGCCACTGGAGATTGATGAAGGGGCACCCGGGTGAGGATCACGGAAATCTTCGGAATGAGCGTCCGTAGCGGCAGCGACGGTGGCCACGGCTACGGAGGCCACGGTGGTCACGCCCACGGTGGCCATGGCCATCACGGCCACCACGGCCACGATGGTCACCACGGCCACCACGGCCGCCACGGCCACGGCTACCACGGCTGTTACTACGGCTGCTACTACGACTGTCACCACGGCTACTACCGCTACTGATAGCACGGCCACAGCGGCTCGATAGCCTGCGAGCGGGTGGGCGGTGGCCTCCACTGGGCGCACGGTGTGGCGCCCACCGCCGTGGTGGTCGGAACTGTCCGGCACCGAGACTCCGGTCGAACTCGTCTCGGTACTCCGGAGCCCGTTCTGGCGCTTCTTACCCGGCGGTGTGATGGAGTGTGCCGTCGAGGACGGTGATGGCGTGGCCGGTGAGGTGTACGCGGTCGCCGTGGACGGCGGTGCGAACCAGGCCGGTGCGGGCGGAGGCCTGCAAGCCGGTGAGGCTGGCCCGGCCCAGACGCTCCGACCAGTATGGAGCCAGGGCGGTATGGGCGCTGCCGGTGACCGGGTCCTCAGGGATGCCCACGGCGGGTGCGAAGAAACGGGAGACGAAGTCGTAGCCGCTACCGGGATCCGACGCCGGGGCGGTGGCGATGACTCCTCGGATGCCGCCCCCACGGGTCACCCGGGTCAGGGCGGTGACGTCGGGGGCAAGGGCGCGGGCGGCGGCCTCGTCGGGAAACACGGCGAGCAGGTCGCCGAGGGCACCGGTGCCGTAGACGGCGTGGGGCTTGGCGTTGAGGGCGTCGGCGAGGTCGTCTGGAACGGGTACCTCGATGACGGTCGCGGCCGGAAAGTTCACGGTGATGGTGCCGTCGTCGTGGGAGTGGGCGAGCAGTACGCCGCTGCGGCTCCTGAACCGGACGGTGCCGGGATGCCCTCGGTCGTTGTGCAGCGCGTGGGCGGTGGCAAGGGTGGCGTGCCCGCACAGATCGACCTCGACGGTGGGGGTGAACCACCGCAGCGCCCAATCTGCGTCGGCAGGCTTGGGCAGCGGGTGGGCGAAGGCAGTGTTGGACAGGTTCAGTTCGGCGGCGACCTGCTGCATCCAGCCCTCATCGGGCCAGGCATCGGCGTCCAGCAGGCAGACGGCTGCGGGGTTGCCCGCGAACGGCCGGTCGGTGAACGCGTCGATAATCCGGATACGCATGGGTCGACCGTAGGGCACTACCTGCGCAGCGATTGCGTGCGTCGTGAACTCGGCAGTACCGACGTTCGCAGTGACATGGAACGTCGGTCACGTCGAGTTCACGACACCAGCCCGCGCCAGATCCGAGCTCTCTATCGTTGTCGTTGAAGGCTGGAGCCGGAGAGCATGAAGTTCATGCGTGGCGACTCGCAGGCTGAGCCTTTCAGTGCGACGTTGGTGATATCGATTTCGTCTCGCCAGGCTGCGCTGGGGAACGCTGCTCTGTATAGCCGCAGGCAACTCCGGAGATGGTCGGTGAAGGCTGTGTGGATGCGGGTGGCGTAGTGTTCGAGGACGTCTTGGGCGAGGTGTCCGCGGTCGATAGCGTCGATCGCCGCAGCGGCGAGGATCGCTGTTCGTACTGCGTGGGCGGTGCCGGAGCCGCTGAGCGGATCGAATCGCACGGCTGCGGCGCCAACGGCGAGCCAGCCGGGCCCGCAGGGGGGTGTGAGCAGGCCTGGTGCCGCTCGCACGACCGAGGCATGAACTGGTGGTTCGGCCAACCATGCCCCCAGTCCGGTTTCGTCGAGCAGACCGCGCAGGTGCCTGAGTGGATTCTGGACCGGCCCGGGAACCATGGCCTGCACGAGCGCGGTTTCCTTCCCAACCGGAGCCAGGTGGACCCATCCTTGACTGGTTGTCTCCAACCGGCAGGTGGAAGAATCACATGACGGAATGAGCGCCGCCTCGGCAGCAATGATGCGGCGTCGGCCCACAGTGCCGAAACGCGGTGAGGGTGCCGAGGTGATGAGCCAGCGTGCATCGGGCGCGCTTTCATAGGGAACCGGGATATCGTCGAAATGGATCTGGTCCCCATAATGCAGGGAGAGGTGCGCAGCAAGCCGCTGATTCAGTGTCGTGCCGTCGAGTGCGCGACTGCGGGCAGCTACCTGCTCGCGGGCGGTATCGCCCCAACGGACGCACCGGCGATCCACGGTCCACGCTGTGTCGAGCACCCCGCCGCCGGCGCTCCAGACCTCGCAGAGCAGCCCGGCGACGGCCTCGGGCAGGACCAGCCAGCGCGTCCCGGTCACCTCGGTTCCGGTGATCCGGACGCGCCGACCTTGCCGAGCCAGCAGGAGCGCGCAGGTCAGCGCCGCGAGCCCGCGCCCGGCGATGACGACCTCGCTCACGGCCCGGGCGGCACGGCAGGGTCAGCAGCCAACGACCGCATGCTGGCGAACAGCTCCTCCTGCGCAGCGCCCTGTCTCAGCATCAGCTCGCGTTCCGGCGCGCCACCTGCGTCGGCAACGGCCTGCCGGGCCTGCCGGCCGGCGGCAGCCCGCTCGTCGAGCGCTGACCAAAAGGCCGTTCCCGCGGCTGGCAGCGGCATCCCCACGGCGGGGAGGGTGAACGGCGGAGCCACTCCTCGGGAGGCGAGCACATGGTTGGTCTCGTGCAGGCTGAACATCGCGCGACGGGACTGCTCGAGGAGGGCTCCGGCCGCACGATCGCCGAGGGCGAAGCTCGCCGAGAGAGCACCGAGCAGCACCGCGTAGTTCTGGTTGCTGAGCTCCGCCAGGCCCCTTGTGAGGTCGTCGGCCGGTCGGTCCAGTGGCCGCAGGTACTGCTCCGGGGGCAGGCCGGCCAGTTGCTCCTTGACCGCTGTGAACCGCTGGAAGTGGTCGGCGCCTTCATTGATGATCAGCTTGATCAGGTGGACCAGGCGGTTGCGCTCGGGGAACAGGTCCGGGCGGCGGTCGATCGTGACGAGCAGCTGCACGTACATCCCGTCGATGCCGGACGCGGTTGATTGGCTCGGTCGTTCGACCTCGATGAACCAGTCGAGCTGTTCCGGAGTCAGTGGCTCCAGCGAGAAGAGCCGGTCCAGCTGCCGGTGGATCCGGTCGGCGCGTCCGACGTTGGGCGGTCGTCCCAGCAGGTTCAGCGCCTCGTTGACCCATCGGAGATGGCGCATCTCATCCACTGCGACCGAGAACACCTCGAACGCCGCCGCAAACACCCGGCGGGTGGCGGTGCCTGCACCCGAAGGCAGCTGCATCGGAGCGGCCAGGGAGTAGTGCGCGAACAGGTACTCCACGCACAATGCGTGCTCGACGGTGGCGAGGTAGTCCAGCTCGTTGATGACCTGCTCGCGACTCAGTTCCGCCACCGCAGGTGCTGGTGGTGCGCCTAGCGAATCGTCTTCCCGGTCGTTGATGACGACCGGCAGGGCGTTCCAATCCGACACCAGCTCGGCATAGTCGAGTTCCTGCGCGCGGCGACCCGCCAGGGTCGCGCTATCGACCGGCGGCGGCACGCTGGCGCGGTCCCGGCGCTGGAAGTTCAGGTTGGGAAACCGGCCATCGGAGCTGGTGACGATGTCAGGTTTGGACGCTGCCCAGTAGAAGCATCCGCAGTCGCGGAAGTCGTACTGCCAGGGTGCGCACAGCGTGCGGGTCAACTCACCCGGCAGGTAGACCTCAGGGTCGATGACCCCGCCGTCATCGAGGTATCGCGCCCTGGCAGCCACCAGGACCGCGGCCTGCACGGCGCCGCCCGCGTCCCGCTGCACGAGGCTGCGCCCCAGCCGGCGGAACCCGTTGAGTGAGCCGCCGACCACGTCGGAGCCCGGGGAGCTGAATCCCGGTTGCGGGCCGAGCAGCACGGCGACCGTTCCCGGCAGCAGGTCATGCACCCGGCGCCAGACGTCGAGGCCGTTGAACCCGGTACAGGTGAAGGTGGGGGCCCCCGCCTCGTCCTGATCGACCGTGGTGCGACCGCACAGCGCCCACAGGAACAGCGGCAGATCGGGGTCACCCAGCCCTTGCTCCGCGGCCGGGCCGGTGAGCCCGACACTGTGCAGCCGCGCCCCGTCGGAGTGGTGGAACTCGAAGGAAAGGCCGGGGAAGAACGCCATGTCCAGGATGCGCTGGTCGAACTCCAGCCCCGGGTAGCAGTTGTCCACCCCGCTCTCCGGTCGGGACCCGGCCGGGTTGCCGCGGACGGCATGATCGGCTCGGGCGGTGAGGTTGCGGGGGAAGATCTTGTTCCACGGGGTGTCAGGCATGGGCGTCTCCTCACCGGGCGACGGTGGTCGGGTCGCTGCCGCTCGGATTGCCCGGCGGCAGCGGGGACGCGAAGTAGTCGGGGTTGGCGGCGGAGAGCTCGACGTAGGCACGCAGGCAGAAGTCCAGCCAGCCGCGGATGTAGTCGCAGCCAGGGCGTCCGCGACGGCTCACCTCGTGGTAGCAGCCGCCGCCGCACAGGTAACGGGCCCAGCACGAGCGGCACGGCTGCATCCGATCGACGTGGCTGCGAGCCAGGTGCCGGGCCCGCGCCTCGTTGTCCGGGCCGTCTTGGACCGACCCCATGGCGAAGCCGGGGTCGTCGACCAGGCGGTGGCATGCGAACAGGTCACCGTCAGCGCCGGCGCTGAGGTAGCCCGCACCCGCACCGCACGGGTAGGGCCGGTGGCTGCCTCGGTGCAGCTGATGCATCGCGGTCTCGAAGTTGCCGAACGGGAAACGCCGTCCCCCGGACAGCTCCGTCAGCGCCCTCTCCCCGCATTCGATGACATGCGCCAGCAAGGTCGGGAAATCCTTCGGCGGGAAGGCCAGCGCAGGGTCGGGCGAGACCAGCACGGCCGCGAACCCCACCTCGTCGAAACCCAACCCGATCGCATGCTCCAGGACCGGCAGCAGCCGCCCGGTGCGCGGAGTGACGGTGACCCGTGCGGACAGGTGTCGGGGGCGGCCATGCCTTCGCAGCACCTCCAACCCGCTGACCAGCTGGTCGTAGGCGCTGGCGCCGCCACGCATCCGCCGCACCGCGTCGTGTTGATCTCGGTCCCCGTCGAGGCTGACCGAGACGGCGAAGGGATGCTCGGCGAACAGCCGGGCGTCCTGCGGCGTCACAGTCGTCAGGTTGGTGGTGATGGCGAATCGCACCCGCCGGCCCGCAGCCGCGGCGGCCCTGGTCGCGTAATCGGTGACCTCGTGCACGACATCGGCGGCAAGCAGCGGCTCGCCGCCCATGAAGCCGACTACAACGTCGGCACCGGGCCGGGACTCGGCGAGCAGCCGATCGACGGCGGCGCGGGCGATCTCGGACCCCATCGCCCGGGCGCTCCCGCCGAATCGCCCCTCGTCGGCGTAGCAATACCCGCAGGACATGTTGCAGGCCTGAAACACATTCAGCGCCAACGCCGACAGCGGCGGAGGCGGTAGCGGGCGCCCGTCGATGCGCCGGTGGGTACCGTCGTCCCCGAGCAAGGCTCGGTCGAGGTCGGCCGGCGCCAGCTGGTCGGGTAGGTCGTAGATCCGGCTGCCATCAGCGACGAACACGTGCATCCCAGCTGAGCTGCGAAAGAACCTCAGCTCAGCGTCCGGGCCCGGGTCCGGCTCAGGTGGGCGCAGGCCGATCTGCAGCGGCACGGGTGTCATGTGCCCGCCTCCGTGTCGCGGCGTAGCGCAACCGCCCACGCAGTGAGCAGGTCGTACTGGCGCCGGGTGAGGTGCAGGGGATGGCGGTCCGAGCCGCGCATCAGCGCCGGCATCCGCCGGTCGTAATAACGTTCGCCCGTCATCGGCTCGCGGACCACTCGCCCGATCAGGTCGGGCTGCTCCCGTAGCAGGTCCTCGATCACCTCCAGCGCGACGAAGCGGCGGTGGTGTTGACGTCCCTGCTCGGTGAGCGGCAGCGGGCGACCGGCCAGCGGCTCGGCCGGGGCGAAGGCCCGATCGCGGGCTTGCTCGGCAGACAAACCCAACGCCTGAGCGATCGCCGCGTTCTCCAACCGGGCCCGGTCGTTCTGCACGTCGACGTTGATGTTGTCCACTGTCTCCAGGATGCGTTCGAAGAGGTCCCGGACCTCGAGCGTGGTCATCTCCTGGTCTGCGACGTAACCGGGATCGTGCACGTCCGCGCGCCGGACCCGGTCGGTGAGGCCGTCGGCGGCGGAGTTGAACGGCCGCCGATCGGGGGCGAAGTCGGGTGGCCCGACGACGATGCGGGCCACGGCCGAAAGCCCGCCGGGCAGGCTGGCCCGCACCACGCCGTCGCACACGTCATCGACCAGCCCAAGGCTGGAGTTCTCGTCAGCTCCGGCGAACAGCCCCCCGGGGTTGGTGCGGGGATCGTCGCCCGTCAATCCGAAGCCGCACCAGGCGGCGCTGGGATTGAGCACGAGCCGCTCCGCGGGCAGGACGAAGACGGTGGTGTGCTCCGGAAGGTCGGTGGGGCCGTACACGACGCCGGCCGCGGGGGTGAACCGCAGCCGCAAGCCCGGCAGGTCGGCGCTGGGGCGGGTCACCTGGATCGAGCCGAGCGGCACGCCGGCCGCCGGGGGGACCAGGGGAGTGGCAGCATCTTCGGGGGAGCGGCCGTCCAAGTGGCGACGGGCCGTGTCGTCACCGGAGAGCTCCGCGTGGGCGACGATGCGGTCGCCGTCGTGCTGGGTGTAGTGGAATGCCTTGAGGTTGGCGACCGTCACCTCCCAGCGCAGGCTGGCCAGGTCGAAACCGGCTGCGGCGAGCGCATCCGGAGTGAGCGGGCCGGATTGTGCTCCGTCCTCGGTGGTCCACTCGGCGTGCAATTCGAAGAAGGGGCATACCGGCCGGAAGCCGTCCCCGTCCTTGAACTGCACTTCTGTCGGTGTCCGCACGGTGACCGTGCCGTCGGCCGCGACGTCGAGCGTGTCCTCCGCGCGGATCGTGGTCTTGCCGGTTCCGCGCGGGCTCAGATCGTTGGGCCCCCAGCTGTAGTTGTCGCAGGGCTTCGGAGACGGTCCCAACCGGCCGTAGGCCAGAGGTGGGTACAGCAACAGTCGTGTGATGACCACCTGGCTCACCCTGCTTCTCCGCATCGGATAGGTGAGGTGACTGCAATGCAATGGTTACAGCACGGTTATAGTAGCGCCGTGAGATGGTATTGACTCACTCGAAGGAGTGAGGCGCATCTAGGGTTCCGCTTCCCGTCACGGGGAGGTCTGGTCCAAGAGGTGCAGGCGGGCCGGCTGCGGCCCGTTCCACGGCGGGACAAAAGCCCGGGAGGCCAGCCACGTCCGGCTGCCTGGCGGCCGGGCGCCGTGGACCGGGAGGCCCCACAGTGGACGACTTGCACGACAACTACGGCCCGGAGGCGCGCTACGCCCTCGAAGCGGAAGCGACGCTACCGACGACGAAGTGGGAACAGGAGATCGCCCGGGGCCTCGAACTCGGACTGCCGGGGGCCGACTCGATCGTCGACCGGAGGATCCCCACCTTCTCCCGTGGTGAGCTCCCGCACTTCGCCGGCATCAACACCTTCCTCAAGGCGCCCTACGTCGAGGACGTCCGTCGCTGCGGCGAGTACGACGTGGCAGTGCTCGGCGTCCCGTTCGACGGGGGCACCACTTACCGGTCCGGGACCCGCTTCGGTCCACAAGGGATTCGTAAGATCTCCGCGCTGTACGGGCCCTACAGCTTCGAGCTCGGTGTCGATCTGCGGGAATCGATCACCATCGCCGACCTCGGTGACGTGTTCACCATCCCCGGCAACATCGAGAAGACCTTCGACCAGATCTCCAAAGCGGTCGGGCACGTCTACTCCTCCGGTGCCTTTCCGGTGGTGCTGGGCGGCGACCACTCCATCGGCTACCCGACGACTCGCGCCGTCGCCGAACACCTGGGCGGCGGCAAGCTGGGCATCATCCACTTCGACCGCCACGTCGACACCCAGGAAACCGACCTCGACGAGCGGATGCACACCACCCCGTGGTTTCACGCCACGGACATCCCCAACGTGCCGCCGCGAAACCTGGTGCAGATAGGCATCGGCGGCTGGCAGGCACCGCGGCCCGGAGTGCAGGTCGGCCGGGAGCGCGGCACGACGATCATGACCGTCACCGACTGCGTGGAGATGGGCATCGAGGCCGCCGCGCAGCGCGCCCTGGACGTTGCCTGGGATGGCACTGACGCGGTCTGGCTGTCCTTCGACGTCGACTGCCTCGACGCCGCGTTCGTGCCCGGCACGGGATGGCCCGAACCCGGCGGTTTCCTGCCCCGCGAGGTGCTCAAGTTGATCCAGCTCGTCGCCGCGCGCCCGCTGGCCGGCATCGAGGTCGTGGAGTGCTCCCCGCCCTACGACAACGCCGAGATCACCGCGCTGATCGCGACCCGGGTCATCTGCGACACCCTCGGCTGCCTGGTGCGCGCCGGTCACCTCCCACGAAAGGCAGCGCAGTGAGTACTCAAGTCCTGACCACGAGCCCGACCGGCGATCCAGAACTCGGCGTTGCGGGTGATGTTCAGCATGGCACGGGATGGCCGGCTGCGCTGGATCACCGCAGGGGAGTCTCATGGTCCAGCCTTGGTCGCTGTGCTGGAGGGCATGGTCGCGGGGGTCGAGGTGACCTCCGAGGACGTCCAAGCCGAGCTGGCTCGCCGGCGGCTCGGGTACGGGCCGGGGGGCGCGGATGAAGTTCGAGGCCGACGAGGTGGACCTGCTGGGCGGCATCCGGCACGGCCGCGAATGAACGCGCCGGGCGTGGCCGAGCAACAAACTATCCGAAGGTTGGGATCGTTGTGGTCGGCCGCGTCCTGCGTCCGGTTGTTCGGATCGGCGGACTCGTGATCCGCTGGTGTTGTGCTGACGCACCGCACTGCGACAGCCGGGACGCGACGCTACGTCGTTGTCGCGGTCGTCGCAGTGTTCACCGAACGCTGGGTTCTGGTCGCCAGGTAACGGTCAGCCGGGTGTGTAGCCGGACGATGTGGTGTGCGGACGGCAGCGGGATATGGGGTGTGTCGGTGGGGTGTGCGGTGATGGTGGGTTGGGTGGGTCGTTTCTGGTTCCAGCGCTGTAGCAGGTCGCTGACCTGGGCAGCGAGTTCTGGGCTGTCGGGTCCGTGCACGATGACGCCCAGCTCGCTCACGTCGTCGCTGAGCTCACGCACGGCGAGGTAGGCCAGGGTTGCGCCGTCGTAGAGGGTTGCACCGGCCCACCGCAGTGCCGGGTCGACCAGGCCGCTGGCGCGTGCCGCGGCCCCGACAGACAGCCGCCCGAAGTTGCCGCTGCCGGTGGTGGCCAGCCACAGGTCAAGGTGCGCGACGGGCTCACTGTCGCTGATCTGCACGCCTATCCAGTGGGTGTGCGCGGGGTAGGTGAGCGCCTGGCCGAGCGCGGCTTCATCGGGCAGGTCCGCGGCGTCGAGGTGCAGGAGGACGTCGTCGGCCAGTTGTACGACGCGTTCGGCCTGCTCGGCGGAGCCGCGCAGGGGCACGAAGCCACACACTGCTGCTGAGGTGCTGATCATCCGGCCGGGCGCGTGGAGGTTGAGCGCGAGCGCTCGGGTGAGGCCGCTGCCATGCAGGAGCAGCGGCACGACCAGGCGGCCGCCGAGGGCGAGTTGCTGCCACCATGCGGAGACGATGTCCCACGCGCCGGCGGTGACGATGATCCTGTCGTAGGGTGCGCGGGCGGGGTGACCGAGCGCACCGTCGCCACAGATCACCTCGACCTGGGGGTATCCGGCCGCCGCCAGCCCGGCGCGGGCTCCGGCGGCGAGGTCGTCGTCGAGCTCGATGGTGACGACCGTGCCGGTAGGACCGACCAGTTCGGCCAGCAGGGCGGCGTTGATGCCGGTGGCCGCGCCGATCTCCAGGACGCGGTGACCGGGCGCGACGTCGAGCGCTTCGAGCATCTCGGCCACGAGGTTGGGGCTGGAGGCCGAGGAGACGGCGGTGCCGTCCTCGGCGCGTTTGGTCACGACCTGCTGGGGCGCATAGGCCGTGTTCAGATCCACGCCGGGCAGGAACAGGTGCCGTGGCACGGCCCGGAAGGCGGCCTCGACCTGCGGTGTTCGGAATGTGCCGCGGCAGCTGATGTAGTCGGCTAGGGCCGCCCGCAACTGCCCGGGATCCGACGCCGTGGTGTTGACCGTCACTACGCGCACCCTAGCCGGGTGGGGACCGCAGGGCCGCAGGCCAGGCCCGGGGGCGGGGCGAGTTCTTGGTGGAAGACGGCCTTGCTGGCGGCAACGGCCAGGAGGTGCTGCTGCTGGGCTGAGATACCCAGACGGTTCCAGGCGAATAGGACGTGATGGGTCAGCACGGCCCGCAGGACGAGGGATCTTGTCGCGCGGGATGCCGTGCGTGGCCAGGGCGTCGAGTTGGTACTGCAGTTCCTGGGTGAGGTGCGAGCAGCGGGCAGGGGGACGCGCAGCAGCTTCGCCAGCCGAGCGACCTTGGTGAACCGGCCGGTGTGGTAGGTCGTGGCGACCGCGCCGGAACGCGACCGGCACGGCGAACCCGGCTCGACCAGGCACCGCGGGCACGGATGCCGTTCGACGTCGTCGGCATCGGACGGAACGACGGGTTCGGGGCCGCTGCTCACCAGAATCTCTCACAAACATTTCTCAGAACACCCTTGTGACCCGAAGTCAGTGAGAAAGGGTTTTGAGAAGAAATCCGGTCGGCCGGGCGTTCCGTCGGCCAGCCTCGTGTGCGGTTCTCAGAATGGACCGTTTTTGAGAACCGTGAACAGTTGCCGCATCGGTCCGAGACTGGGGCCACGTCGCGTCCGGGACGGTTTACCGGCTGTGGCACGAACCGACCGGAGCCTCTTGGCCGCTCCTGAGCACCCCAGGAGGCGTATCGACGCAATGACGATCGACCGGTGGTCAGCGACGAATGCGGTCCAGGTCGACAGCGGCGAAGGCCGAGTGGTCGGCGAATGATCGGCGTATCGGCTCCTCGCCGGCATACTCCTGTGCGACCGTACGAACCCCGGCGTCCAGACGGACACGGGGCGTCCATCCCAACAACTGCTCCGCGCGGTCGATCCGCAGCCGCATGCGATCGCAGCCGCCGTCGGCGTCGGCCGTGAGATCGGGCTCAATCACGCGCCCCGTAGCTGCTCCGACAAGCGAGTGCAGCTCGCGGACGCTCGTCTCCGTTCCGGTGCCGATGTTGACCCGACCGGCTGCCGGTGTGGAGCACGCGGTCACCACGGCGCGGGTGACGTCGTCGACGTGTACGAAGTCGCGAGTAGGAAGTCCGTTCGCGTGCAAGATGGACGGTCGCCCGGCAGGAGCGTCGGCGAGGAACGTCGCGAGGACGCCGCGGGTGTTGTGCTGGCCGTACACGTTCCCGAGGATCAGGCTGGTGGCGGCCAGTCCGTAACGCCGCGCGAACCACTCGACGTACTCCATCGCGGCGGCCTTGCTCAGTCCGTAGGGCGTGCTCGGCGCGATCGGATCGCCCTCCCCGACGGGCAGTCGTCGTGGCTCGCCGTAGACGGCGCAGCTGCTGGCGAAGACCAGGCGAGCACCGACCCTCGCCGTCGCCTCGGCGACAGTGATCGTGCCGACCACGTTGATATCGGCGTCGACGGCCGGCAGGCTCTCGGCGGTTGTGACGTCGACCTGAGCGGCTAGGTGGACCACCACGGTCGGCGAGAAGTCGGACGCGATCTCACCCAGTCGCGTGCCGAGGATGTCGCAGAGAATGCTGGTCGTGGAGGAACGAGCGGGTGGCGCGGCGGGTGGAGGTCGAGCGACAGCACGGTTGCGCCCGTGCGGGCGAGGGCCTCCACGACCCGGGTGCCGATGAACCCGGAGCCGCCGGTCACCAGCACCCGGTGGGCGCGGAGGATCGTTGGGTTGACTCTCACGTGCGGACCGGGCTGGTGCCGCTCGGCGGGGTGGTGGCGGCGTACACGAGCTGCACTGCCCGCGCCATGTCCTCCATCGTGCGGGTCGAGGCGTCCTTCGTCACCGCGGCGCGGTCGAGCGCAGGCTGGGCTCCGAGGAGGCCGAGCACGGAGTTCGCCAGCGCGTGATGGTCGCCTCGGGGTGTCACCGCGGTGTGGGGCGCGTCCTGCACCATGAGCGGCATGTCGCCGACCGCGGTGACGACGACCGGGACACCGCGGGCGAGGCCCTCCAGAACCACCCTCGGGGTGTTCTCCACGTCGGACGGGACCACGAGGACGTCGAGCGCTGCGAAGACGGCGTCCATGTCGTGCCGGAGCCCAGCCAGGAGAGTGCGCGGTCCCGCTGCGGATCGTGCACTGGCCGCCTCGATCTCGTCGCTGAGTGCGCCTCCACCGATCAGCGCAAATCGCGCGGTCTCGTGCCGAGCGCCCACCTCCTCGGCGACGGCGAGGAACAGGTCGGGCCGCTTCTCCCGCGACAACCGACCGACGAAGCCGACGAGGGGCGCACAGTTCGTGACGCCGAGCTGTGTCCGCACCTGGCGGACGACGTGATCGGGTACCGGTCGGGGCGCGCGGACACCGTTGGGCACGAGGTGCACCGATCGGTCGGGGGCGATGCGGCGGAGCTGGCGTACCGCGCCCTCGGACACGCCGATCAGGACGTCGGCCCGCCGTAAGCAGACGCGGTCGACGGCGTTCAGCACGCGGTGCCGGAAGTCGGGCTCGATGATGCCGTGGCAGGTCATCACGAGCGGTAGTCGTCGCTTGCCGGGGCGGCGCGCTCGGACGAGCAGGAGCGCGATGAGGTCGGCCTCGTAACCATGGGCGTGGACGATCGTCTGCGTGTCGCGCGATCGTTGCCACGGTCGTGACGTGAGGCTGACGCCCTGATCGGCGGCGCGGTGCGCGAAGTCCTGGCCGTGGCCCGGCGCGAAGACGCGCGGCCGGACGAGCGCAAGGGCGGCCTGAGCGGCAGCGAGTTCGAGGACGTGCAGGTCGGCGCCACCGATGGACCCGTCCGGTTCGGGGCGGATGACGTGCACCACGGCGAAGGATGAGTCGGTCACGACGGCTACCAGGTGTCGGGACAGTAGGGAGGGGACCAGCCGGATCGTGCTTGGTCGAGCCGTCGCAGCGCGGAGTTGGCGCCGCGGAGCCGGCCTGTCATCGCGGCTGCGGTCGCGCTGAGGTGACCGGTGAGGACAGGGCCGAGGATGTCCACCTCCACCTGCAGATCGGCGGGGCCGCTGTCAGGAACGAAGCGGTGAACAGGGCCGTCTGCGACCATGCGCCAGGTCCCGGTGTTCCACGGCGCCTGGGGGTCGTGCACGTCGACCCCGATCCCGTCACAGCTGCTTTCGTTCAGGCGGGGGACGGTGACCTTGGCGAGGTCCACCACACGGACCATCTTGTCGGGAACGATCACCGGCTCGACGTCGCGCGGCTCGGCGACGAGCTGCTGGAGCGGGTCGTCGACGGGGGCGTTCCAGATGATCGTCGAGACGTTGTTGTGCTCGCCGAGCAGGGTGAGCAGACCGGTGTAGGCGTCGGCAGTCAAGGCAACCAGTTCGTGCACGACGATCGTCGTCCCGCCCCCGGCGAGTTCGCGTCGGTGGCTGTAGCGCAGCAGACCGGTGGCTTCGTCGTCCTGGTGCCAGACGGCAGCGTCCGTACGGAGGTCTGTGGGGCTGTCCGTCCAACCCGACCGGGGCCGTAGCGCGCCGAACCGGCGTCGGGCGGCCGCCTGGCGGAGGGTGCCCGCGGTCTGCTCGCTGGGGCCGAACGAGAGGCGGCCTGTTGCTGCGCTGGTAGCGAGCAACCGGAAAGCTCGCGGTGAGGCGGTGTAGCGGCGGACGGCAGAGGCGACGTCCCAGCCGTTGCGCCTGTGCCATCGGGTGATCGGTGTCTCCAGGCCCGACAGCGAGCATCCCGCTTCCCGCATCGCGGCCAGGAAGCTCTGCTGGGCGGTGGCCAATGCGCCCCGTCGGCGTGCCGCTGGATGCGTCGCGCCGGGCCCGGCCAGGCACATGGTCGATTCGGTGTCGTGGTGAGTGATCGCGGTGACCTGCCACAGCACCACCGAGGCGAGCCGCCCCCCGTCGCGGACGGCGAAGGACCGCTCGGCCGGGGTCTGCCGGACGCGGTCGGCGAAGCCGGGTTGGTCGGGGAAGGCGTAGGCGAGCAGGTCGGCCGCCGCGTCGCGTTCACCGTCGAGCAGCGGCCCGTGCTCGCCGATCACCGGTCCAGCTCGCGCACGCAGCGTCGCACTGTGTCGATCATGAAGTCGAGCTGCTGGTCGGTGAGCTGCGGATAGATCGGCAGGTTCAGCTGCTCGGTGAACCAGATCCGCTCGGCGACCGGGCACTCGCCGAGTCGGTGGCCGCGTGCGCGCCATTCGGGCAACAGGTGGACGGGGAAGTAGCGCAGCTGGATCTGGACCCCGGCCGCGTCGATCCGGCGCGCGAGGTCGTCGCGGTCGATGCCGGAGTCGGGTCGCACGAAGCAGGTGTACAGATGGTAGGCCGACTCGCCGTGCGGGTCGCGCCGCTGGATACGCAGGGGTCCGAGGTCGCCGAGAGCGGCGTCGAGAGTCTGGGCGATGTGGCGGCGCCGGGCCACGAGTGCGTCGAGCCTGCGCATCTGCACCCGCCCGACAGCGGCGGCGGGTTCGGCCAGGGTGGAGTTGGTGCCGGGGTGCCGCAGGGCGGTGCAGTCATGGGTGAAGGCGTTCTTGGCGTGCCGGTCGAGCCCGTCGGCGGGATCGTCGTGCGCACCCAGACGACAGTCGGGGCGAGGTTCGAAGTCGGCGTCCGGTTCGATCGCGATGATCCGGCGCAGCGTGGCCCCGAACCCGTCGTGCGATGTGGTGATCATGCCGCCTTCGCCGAGCGTCGAGATGTTCTTGTAGGACTGGAAGCTGAAGCAGGCCAGGTCTCCGAAGGCTCCGATGGGCCGCCCGCGGTGCGTGCCGCCCAGGGCGTGCGCACAGTCCTCGACAACGACCGCCCCGGACTGCCGGGCGAGCGTGGTGATGGCGGACATGTCGGCGCTGACCCCGCCGTGGTGCACGAGGAACACTGCCCGCGTGCGGGGCGTGACGAGGTCGGCGACGGCGGCCGGGGCGATGTTCAGCGTGTCGGGGTCGACGTCGCAGAAGCGGATCCGGACGTCGGTGCCGAGCAGCGGGGTGAGCGTGGCCTGGTAGGTCTGCGTCGCGGCGATCACTTCGTCGCCCGGCCGGAGCCGGGCGAGGTAGGTCGCCAGCTCCAGCCCCACGGTGCAGTTGGTCAGCGACACCGCGTGCGGCACGCCGAGGTGCTCGGCGAACTCCTGCTCGAAGGCGGCCCGCTCGGGTCCGCAGGACAGCGTGTCGCCCGACAGCAGCACCGCGCGGACGGCGTCGACCTCCGCCTCGCCCAGCAGGCTGCCGACGGGTCGGTAGGGCACCCGGTAGGGGGCGGTGGTGGTCATCGCATGCTCCGGCCGTTCGCGGACAACTGGTGCCACAGGGAGGAGAGTCGTCGGTAGCTGTCGCTCCACTGCGGAACCTGGCAGGGGGCGGCCGCGAGCTGGGCTCGGAGGTCCGCGCGAGTCCCCGGGTCCGACAGGCGCACCACCTGTTCGACAAACCGCTGCGCGGTGTCACCGACCGCGAGGGATCGCCGCAGAGCGGCGGGGACGCCCTGCGCGCCGATGCTGGTGGTGACGATGGCGCATCCGCGGCGGATGGCCTCGATCATCTTGACCTTGATGCCACCGCCCACCCGCAGGGGACACAGGACGATGTCGGCTGCGTCGAGCAGCGGTGCCACGTCTGCGTACGGCCCGGTGGCGATGACCCCGGGGCGGTCGGTGAGAGCGTGGGTCGTGGCGTCGAAGTTGGCGCCCGCGACCTCCAGTTCGATGCCGGGCACGGCGCGTCGAACCGTGGGCAGTACCTCGTCGAGCAGCCACCGCAGCGCGTCGCGATTCGGCTCGTAGCGATGGTTGGCGAAGAACAGCAGCCGAGTTGCGTCCGACCGTCGCAGGTTCCGATCGGGATCAACGCGGCGTGCGGGCACGTGGTCCCAGCCGTTGGGTACCACGACGGGCCGCAGGTCGGGCCGACGCTCGCGCACTGTGGCCGCGTCCTCGGCGGTCAGCGTGACCAGGCGCGCCGCCGCGCTCCAGGCCCGCTCCTCGCGCTGCCGCGCCCGGCGGACGTCCATGGCCGTCGGCCCGTCGGGCGTCACCGACCGGCGCTGCGCGAGGAGATCGGACTCCACGTTGTGCTCGACGAGCACGGCGCGGTCCAGCAGCGCGTCGGGAAGCAGGTCGAGCAGGTAGGAGCCCTCGACGTGCACGGCGTCGACACCACGGGTCGCCAGTTGCCCGATGGCTCCACGGGCGGGCACCGACTCCCGCTGCGGGACGCCGGACGTGTCACCCTCGTGCGGGAAGACCTGCATCATGAGCCCGTCGAGCATCGGCGCCGACGTCAGATCGCGGGCGATCACGTCCGCCTCGGCGACAACGACTGCGTCGACATCCCACTCCGCCACCGCAGCGCGGAGCAGCTGCGCATCCCGGACGCGCCCGCCGGTGACGGCAGGCCATGCCAGGTCATGGCCCACGAAGAGAAGACGGGGCCGAGAAGGCGGGATGATCGACCCGGTGAACGACCCGTGCGACCGCAAACCCCTGTCCCCCCGGTTCTCCGCCGCCACCCCATCGAGTGACGAGGGCGATGCCCCATGACTCAAGCACATCACGACGGGTCGATCAATGCTCGCGTTCGGTGGGCGACGGGGGAGGACGCCGAGCGGCAGGTCGCACGTGGCGGCACGGCGGACGGGGTGTTCGTGTCGGCAGCGTGGGTATGGTCGGCGTGGCGGAACCTCGCCGAACTCGGTTGTCCGCTCCTGCTCATCGTCGACCTCGGACCGGACATGTGGTGGCTCCCCCTGGCTGAGCGCCGAGGAGAACTACGCCTTGCCGGATCGCCTCTGGGCGACCGCCACGACCTGGCCGGGCCGGGTGGACCGGGGCGGGCAGGCGCGGCGGCGGCCATGCTGCACGCCCTCACGGAGCGCACGGGCGGGGTCGAGCTGCACGCGCTCGCATCGGCCGGCGCCCTTGCCGACGCGCTGCGCGGGCACGGCGGGTGGGCCGTCGAGCCCGAATCCTCGCCGCTGATCCCGACCACAGCGGCTCCGTCGCCGGGTGCACGGCGACGGATGCGGCGCCTCGAACGGCTCGGCCCGACCCGGGTCGAGATCCAGGGGTATCCGCGTCTCGATGAGGACGGCGTACGCGCCTTCGCCGATGCTCGCCGTGAGGTGTGGCGCGCGCACGGTCGCGGGTCCCCGACGGTCGAACTGCTGCCCGGCTTCGGCGCCTTCCTCCGCGACTCCGTCACAGGCCTCGCCCGCGCGGAGTTCGCGAGGTTGTGGCAGTTGCACGTCGGCGAGGTCGTCGTGGCACAGGACCTGCACCTCGGCCCGCCGGCGGCGCCCCTGCTCTACATGCGCGCCTACGACCCGGCCTGGGCCGCGCTCAGCCCGGGCCGGGTCCTGCTGGAACAGACCCTGCACCTCCTGCACCGGCAGGATGTGGCGGTGCTGGACTCCGGTCGGGGCGACGAGCCCTACAAGCTGGCACTCGGCGGCGATACATCGACCGTGTCCAACGCAGCGCTCCGCCGCTCGCTCCAGATCCGACGGTGAGCGCGGACCAGTCCGCGCGCGTAGCCGACCAGGGGCCGACCTCGACCGGTGCGAACGAAGCGTGCGACCAACAGGACGAGCTGGCCGAGGTTGGCGTACGCCCAGGCCGTGGCACCCACCGCGCCGCGCGCCCGGTGCCGCCAGCGGTAGTACGCCAGCGTCTCGCCGAACCGGAGGCCCTGGGTGTACTCGTCCGGCGGCATCGTCGAGGGCACCACCATCGCCCGCGACCGCGCGTCCGGGACCTGGAACAGGTGACCGTGCCTGCCCATGCGGGCGGCCGCGTCCAGGTCGCCGCCGGACACGTGCCCGGTGAACGTCTCGTCGAACAGCTCTCCGAGGAACGTGGTGCGTTCGTAGGCGACGCAACAGCCGTGCAGGAAGCGCGCCGGCACCAGTGGGTCCGGGTCGTAGACCGACAGCACGTGCCCTGACGCGCGCAGTCGGGACGAGCGGGCGCGGTAGGCGGTACAGCCCAGCCCGAGCAACAGGTAGGCGAGATTGCGCGCGCCGGTGTGCCGTGGATCGTTGTCGATCACTCCAGCCATCCCCGCGACCGGTGGCGGGGCTGCCCGCCACGCGGACAACAACCGCTCGGCGAAGTCGTCGGCGAGGACGTTGTCGTCATCGACGAACAGCACGAGATCGCTGCGCACGGCCCGCGCTCCGGCGTTGCGCTGCCCGTTGCTCGACCGGGGTGCGTGAAGCAGGCGCACCCCGCCTGGCAGGGCCGGTGCAGGTAGTAGTTCGTCCGGCGCCACGACGATCACCTCGTCCGCGGCGACCGTCTGCCGCAGGCAGGCCTCGACGGCGCCGTTCAAGGTGGGACGGGTCAGTGTGGTGGGGATCACGACGGCGTAGCTGGGCGTGGTCACGCCGCGCGATCGTACGGTTCCCACCGTCGCAAGGAAGGCCGTTGATGAGATCTCCGTGGTCCGAGCCGCAGGGCAACCGCATCGTGCTGGGAGGGCGGTTCGGCGAGGAACCGGAACGCGACACCCACCGGCGCCTGGACGTGTTCGTCGAGACGGGCGGGCGTCTTGTCGACACGGCGCACAGCTACGCCGGGGGCGAGGCCGAGCGAGTGCTGGGCCGGTGGCTGCGCACCCGAGGCCGGGACCGTCTCGTCCTGGTCGACAAGGTCTGCCACCCGCGGGACGGCCGCCCTGATGCGCGGCCGGCGACCATCGAAGCCGAGATCAGCGAGTCGCTGCGAAGGCTGCGCGCCGAGCACCTCGACGTCGTCCTGCTGCACCGCGACGACCCTGTCGTACCGGTCGACGACATCGCCGCCGCACTCGTGGAGGAGGTCGAGCGCGGCCGTGTGAGGTGGATCGGCGTGTCGAACTGGCCCTTCCACCGCCTGCATCGCCTCCTCGACGTGCTCGACGACTCCGGCGACGTGCCCATCGCCAGCTACCAGCGCAGTCTCGCCGTACCGGCTCGCGAGATCTGGCCGGGCGCACTCACCATCCCCGACCCGTGGGCCGCCGCCCTGCACCGGAAGGGAGTCCCGCTGCTGGCCTGGGCCGCGCAGGCCCGCGGATGGTTCGCCTTTCACGACGACCCGAGCAACGGCGCACCGTTCGACACGGCCACAACATCGAGATCCGCCGTGTTGCCGCCGAGATCGCCCGCGCGCACGGCGTCCGGCCGACGGTCGTCGCCCTGAGCTGGTTGTTGCGGCAGTCCCTGACGTGGCCGATCGTCGGTCCGCAGACCCTCGCCGAACTCTCCGAGTGCCTCGACGCGACCGGCCTGTTCCTGGCCGAGGAGGACGTGGCCGCGTTGGACACCGCGCGGCGGCGGGACGAGGTCCAGCGATCACGGCGATGAGCAGGGCGGAAATCGCCGCCGCGTACAGTGGCCCGGTGCGCTACTACGTCCAGTTCACCGCCGGGACCGGCACGTTGATGCTCGACGCGCTCGACACCCAACTGCCGGAACTGCGCGTCCGCTACGCCGACGACAGCGCCATGGTGCTGGAGACCAGCGCCGCGCCGACGAAGGTCGCGGGAGTGCCGTTCCTCAAGAACGCGTTCGCCGTCATCGCCGAGACGGGACGGGGCGACCTGGACCGAGGCGTCACGCAGCTCGCCAAGGTCGCCGAGAAGCGACCCTTCCCGAAGCTGCCCGGCCCCGGTGGCCGCTTCCGCATCATGGTGCACGTCGACGGCTCTCTTGCCCCGGTGGGCCCGAAGGCCAAGTCCGCGATCGAGCGAACCATCGGCCTGCGCACAGGTAGCCGTGTCGAGCCCCGCGGCCAGTGCCAGGAGTACTGGGTCGTCGGGCGGCAGGGCATGAAGGAGTACCTCCTCGGCGCCAGGCTGCCGAAGCCGCAGAAGCCGGCCAAGGCCAAGGGCGCCATCTCCCACGAGCTCTCGGCCATGCTTGTCGCCGCATCCCGGCCGACCCCGCAGGACATCTTCCTCGACCCCTTCGCCGGGACGGGTTCGTTCCCCCTGGCGCGTTTGGAACTACCGGTCCGGCAGGTTCTCTACTCCGACCTCGACCTCATCCGGCTCCGTCGCGAGCTACCGCGCCAGCTCACCGACGGCAAGCGCGTCCGGCTGCTCGACGAGGACGGTCGTACGCTGCCCAGCATCGCCGACGGCTCGATCGACGTGATCGTCACCGATCCGCCGTGGGGCGAGCACGAGGAGCTGGACCAGCCCTTCCCCGAGTTCGCCCCAGCCATCGGGGCCTCTTTCGCACGCGTGCTGCACCCGGGCCGCGGGCGGTACGTGCTGCTGATCAACCGGCGCAACGCCGCGACCATGAGCAAGGGGCTCGCCGAAGCCGGGTTGGCGCCGGACGACGAGCACGAGGTGCTCGTCAACGGCCACCCCGCGACCGTCCTGACCGGCTGCCGTCCACGGCCGCAGGCCGACTCGCACACGGTGAAGACCGCCGTCGCTACGGACGGCATTCGCTGATCCCGAACGCACAGGCGCAGCGGATCCTCGCCGTCTCGCCGCACCTCGACGACGCCGTCCTGTCCGTCGGAGGCATTCTTGCCCAGTTCGCCGCCGCAGGCGCGCACGTCACGGTGGCAACGTTGTTCACCGCGCCGTCGCCCAAGCCCGTTCCCGCTGGCGCCCAGGCGTTTCACCGCCAGTGTGGCCTCGACGACGACGCCATGCTCGATCGCCAGATCGAGGACGTCGCTGCGTGCACTGCCATTGGCGCCCAGCACCGGCACCTCGGGCTTCTCGAAGCGCTCTATCGGGTCGATGGCGACGGCGCTCCCCGACACCTCGACGGCAGGGCGATCTTCCAGGCCGACCCGGCGGAGGACCCCGACGTGGTGGACCAGGTGCAGATACGGATCAGCGCTCTGCTCGACGAGCTGAGTCCTGATCTCGTTGTCGGACCGCTCGGTATCGGCAACCACCTCGACCACCTGGTCGCCCGCCGCGCGCTGGAGCGGTGCGGCATCGAGCCTGGACATGTGTGCTGGTTCGAGGATGTTCCCTACGCGATGTATGAGGAGAAGCGTGGTCGGGACATCCGTGATGAATGGCGGCTGCGTCCGGAAGTGCGCCACATCGGGGACGAGTCGTGGGAAGCAAAGATTGCCGGAATCGCCTGCTACACATCTCAGCATCCCGTTCTGTGGCGCGCCACGTCGACCTGGCAGACCCAGCTACGCGACTACGCCCTTGCCGTCGGCGGTGGAGAACCGGCCGAGCGGCTGTGGCACGCAGGCGGCCAGCGGAACTGAACTGGGGGGGTCGGTGTACTCGTCGCCGGTCCGGGCTTGCTCGTCGATTTCGGCCAGTTGGGCCGCGAAGACGTGCTCGACCGAGGTTCCGGTGTCGGAGGTTGAGCTGATCACCAGTACCTGCACGGCACTCGACACGGTCGCGCCCGCGGGACGAGAAGATCGTATTCTTCTTCGACGGCGGAATAATGACCGACGCCGAGATCGCGATGATCCACATCAGCGATCCCGAGATCGCGACCTTCCGCTTCGCCCACGTCGACGCCGCCCGCGCCATGATGCGCGACCACATCACGCGACGACTCACCGCCGCGATCCACGCGGTGGCCGGCGGGCACCTCGACTATGCCGAGCGCGGCACTCCGTAGCGCGTCCGCGCGAGCGACGCCGCCGAGCATCGGTGATCGACCAGCCGCGGGCTCGAGCCGGTCAGCGGCGAGCGGCGCGGCCACGAAGGCGCGACTCCATGATCCTTACTACTCAAAGTAGTTGCAGTTGGGGGTTCCACTCAGGGATCAAACCGGGGTTCAAACCAGGGATCCGGCTTGGGTTGATCCTCCTGGCAGCGGCGTTACCGCTGGCGGCCGGGCCCGACCCGGGATCACCTGGTGTACCAGACTCGCTTGGCAAACAGCGTGGTGAGTGTTCCGTCGGCGGGCTTGCGCAGCTGTCCGTGATCGTCCTTGCGTCCCAGGGCCGTGCCCGCGGTGCCGGGGTCCTCCCCGACCCCAGGGCCCCGGCATTGTTGATGTTGCAGTATGTGAGCAGGTCAGCGGCTCGCAGCGGGTGTCGGGCGGTGTCGCGACAGGCGGCGGCGATGTTGGGTGCGCCGGCGAGTCGGTGACGGCTGGTCGCGAGGTTGCGCAGCACGGCCATCACGGCCGGGCCGGTACCGGTGCGGATCTGGGACAGGTCCTCGGCGAAGGTCACGTCGCGGACCCAGTGCAACCTGTTCTCCACGTGCCAGTGCCCGCGGATGATCTCGGCGAGTCGGTCGGCGCGGACGTCGGCGGCGCACGATCAGCGCCGCGAGCGCGGCGTGGGGGCGCCGGCTACAGCGCGTCCCGGGAGGGGGCAAACAGCGCGGTGCTCGCACCGGCGCTGAGCTGCGTCGGTGCGTGCCCGGGTGCGTGTGCGGTGCGTCCGCGGTGACTGTGCGATCAGCTCGCGGTACCTGTCCCCGCGGTACTGGTCGCCGCTGTGCCGGTCGCTGTGGGGTCGGTCGGAGGGGTGTCTGCTGGCCCGGTGCTGGCGGTGCCGTCCCAGAGGAACCGTTCGGAGCTGTGGTCGCCGTAGCGGGCGGGCATGGCCAGGGTCAGGTGGGGGAAGGCGCGGCGGATCAGGGCGCGATGGGCGGAGACGTCGCTGTGCGCCAGGGCCTCCTCCCAGGCGGTGACCGCGTCGGCGGTAGCGGCGCCGAGGGTGTCGGGCTCGCTCGCCGACGATCTCCTGGTTGTGGATCAGGAGCCCGGCCAGGGCGGGGCGGCACAGGGAGCGGACGAACACCCCGCGCCGCCACACGACACCCGACACCGGCAACGCCGCGCGTTCCCCGGCCGCAACGCGGGTGTTGAGGTCGCGGATCACCGATGACACCGACTCCCCGCCGAACAGCCGCTCGTAGCAGTCGACGACGACGGCGCGTTCGGCGGCGACGCGGTCGTCGGGGGTGCGTTCGCGTGGGTCCCCGATCTCCCAGCCGGGCGGGGCGGGTTCGTTGCCCGGCATCGCATAGGGGCGGCCGCCGCCGTGGTGGCGGCCCTTGCGGGCGCGGCGGACCTTGCCCCGCTTTACCCGCTCGCTGATCTTGTCCGACTCCCCGGCGGCGGCGACCATGGCCTCCCGGAAGTGGCGGCGCCCGTCCGCGGTGGTCAGGTCGTACTCCCCGGCCAGCGCCCACACCCGCAACCCTCGCGCGTCCAGCTCGACCAGCCGCTCGCCCTCGCCGATCTTGCGGGAGAACCGGGTCAGGTCGTACACCATCACCCCGTCGCTGGCACCGGTCTCCAGCCGGGCCATGAGCTGGTTCCACTCCGGGCGCACGACCTTCGGGTTCCACGCCGAGAGCGAGTTGTCCTTGAACACCTCCCCGACCCGCCCGCCGCGGGTGACGATCTTGTCGGTGCACAGCTCGATCTGGTCATCGACGTTGATCTCGTCGCCGTTGACCCCGCAAGAACATGCTCGACCGTGACCCTCCGCTCAAGATCCGGTCTGACCGGATACGGAGGTGGCGGTACG
Source organism: Pseudonocardiales bacterium (assembly GCA_052390115.1). GTDB lineage: Bacteria > Actinomycetota > Actinomycetes > Mycobacteriales > Pseudonocardiaceae. Next base: position 94,456 of record JBQTHE010000031.1, read on the forward strand.
TGACGGTTCACCCACGGCGACGACGAGCGTGACCACTTCATCAGTGACTGAGACATCGACAAGGTCAGCGGTCTCGCGGTCGTAGAAGCCGACGGCCAGGCAGGTCGCAAGCCCGAGCGCGGTGGCGACGAGGTGCAGGTTCTGGGCGACAACTCCAGTGTCGATGTGGATCGTGCGGTAGTGGCGTGCTCCGTACTTCCACAGGGTCCGATCCAGGCTGCAGGTCAGGATGAGAACCACGGGCGCCGCTCGGAGTTCGGGCTGGATCACCGCCCGATCCAGCAACGGTTCGAGGTCGCGATCGTGGACGCGACGGAGGTCGTTGAAGTGGGGGTGGAAGTAGTACACGGCGGCGGGCAGCTCGGTGACATTGCGAGCGGCGACGTAGATGTTGACCGCTTGGAGCCCGCCGGAAGACGGAGCGATGTTGAGCGGATACCTCCGGTACCCGTAGGCGTGGATCGATCGTCCGGATCCGCCGTAGCTCAGTCGCAGCAGCGCGCCCAGCCGGGAGAGGCGCAACGGGAAGGCCGCGAACGTGCGGTGTGAACGTCGCTGACGGAGGGCGTCGGTCAAGGTCGCCGGCGGGTCCGGTAGGAGTGGCAGCGGTATCCGGGGTGTCTGGGACCAGGCGTGCTGGGGAAAGGGGAGCAGCCGTTCGGGGGGTGTTTCGGTCGGGGTGGCCAGGTGGCTGCTGTCGTTGGACAGTAGGTGGTGGATCCCGGCGACGAGCTCGCGGTCAGAACGGGCGCCGCGGTCGGCCGTCACCGTGGTGCCACCTGGTAGGTCTGGACGCGGTGTCGGCCGGTGTCGGCGATGAGGAGCAGGCCATCAGGGTGAAGTGCCATCCCGCTGGGTCGGTGGAAGCGGTGGACCGCGGTGAGGGTTCCGGCCTCCAGGGCCGCGTGGTATGACTCGGCGACCAGCGGGTAGACTTGCAGGTACTCCTGCGCCCAGCGGGACAGGGCGCCCTGTCCGGCCAGGGTGGCGAGCGGGGCCCCGCTGCTGTCGAAGACGCGGACGCAGTCGTTGCCCCAGTCGCTGACATGGATCTGGCCGTCCGGGCTCGTCTGCACGGCGGCGGGTCGGCGCAGTAATCCGGCGCCGAGCTGCCGGACCACGGAGCCGTCGGGAGCGTAGACCTGGATGCGGTTGTTGCCCCAGTCTGCGACCCAGACGCATCCGTCGTCGTCGACGGTGAGACCCCACGGGAGGCGGAGTTGTTCGGGGCCGTTGCCGGTGGTGCCGATGGTACCCAGATGCCGTCCGGTCGGGTCGTAGCACTGAATGCGGTGGTTACCGTGATCGGTGACCCAGATGCGACCGCCCCGGTCGCAGGCGATCCCGGCAGGACGGTCGAGTTCGCCAGGGCCGTTGCCGCGGGTTCCCCAGCGCCGCAGCGGGGTGCCGTCCGGGGCGAAGGTCGTCACGGTATGGGTGTCCTCGTCGGTGACGAGCAGGTTGCCGTCGTTGTCGACGGCCAGACCGGACGGTGTGGTGAGGCCGGATGGCCCGGGTCCCCAGTGCCCGATCTCGCTGAAATTCGTCTCGTCCCAGGTGGTGACGGTGATCCGGGGATTGCGGTCCTTCCAGGCGTTCGAGCGGTTGAGCACGTAGACGGTGGCGGCACCGTCGGTCGCGACGTCCACGGGATGGGCGAACCCCTTGCCGGTGGCAAGCCCGACGCCGAGGTTCTGGACATGGACCGGGGAAAACCGCCCTGGCGGCGGGCTCGTCGACGTCGTCATCGGCGGAGGGGGATCTGGGCGAACGTCGCTGCGCGCGGGACGGCGACCGCCGGGTCGACCCCGACGAACTGGTCGAGCACCGAGGCGTAGAGGGCACGGAAGTCGGTGCTGGAGCGGACGTCGCCATCGTCCCAGTCGACCGGGGCGAGTGCGGGGTAGTCACCGTAGAGGCCACCGCGCACGCTGTCGCCGATCAGGAACGCCACCCCACCGGCACCGTGGTCGGTGCCGCCGGCGTTGTCGGCAATTCGCCGACCGAACTCGGAGAACAGCAGCACGACGGTGTCCTCCCGGCAGCCGTAGAGCTGCAGGTCGGCGAAGAAGGCGTCGAGTGCTTGGGAGAGCACCTCCCAGAGCATCTGGTGGCGGGACCGCTCGTCGCCATGGGTGTCGAAGCTGCCGTGGCGGGTGTAGCAGATGCGGGTCCCGAGGCTGGTACGCAGCACCGCAGCGATGCCCTGCAGATACCCGCAGACCGGGTTGAGGTAACGGTCGTGGCGGGGGTACTGGGCCAGGGGCGCGTACTGCGACCAGGCTTCGCGTAGCAGACCCGCGCCCTGCTGCGCGGCCGCTCCGGTCCGGCGCAGCCGCGGCGACGGAATCGGGTGTGCCAGCGTGTCGTCGTAGAGCCGTCGGGTCAGGGAGAGCAGTGACTGGCGCCGCTGGACGTCGGCGACGTCCCGGAACAGCGGGTAGGTGTCGAAGTCGTGCACGGAGGAAACGGCACCGCCAGGAAAGGCCAGAGCCAGCGGTAGCCCCTTGCCGAAGCTCACCGCGATCACCGGGTTCTCACCGGCGGGATCGAGGTCCTGCACGACGTGTCCCAGCCAGCCGCGCGACTCCGCCGAGGTCGGGACAGCGGTGTGCCAGACGTCCATGGACCGGAAGTGCGAGCGGCTGTGGTCGGGGTAGCCGACGCTCATGACGACCGCGACCTTACCGGCGTCGTACATGCGCTTGATCGGTTCCATGCTACGAGGGAACGCCACTCGGTCGTCGATGGGCAGCAGGTCCTCGGCGGCGAGGCCGATCACCGGCCGGTGCTGGTAGTAGTGCGGATCTTGGTAGGGGACCACGGTATTGAGGTAGTCGTTGCCCCCGGTCAGCTCGATGACGACGAGGTTGTGGGTCGCGGATGCCATACAGAGCTCTCCTGGTGTCGGCAGGTAGCGGTGGTCAGCAGTACTGGAAGTCCGGGGCGGCGGCGATGGCCTGCGCGAGTTCGAGCGTGCGCCGGTGCGCCGATGGTGTGTCCGTGACGAAATCGATCTCGCCGTCGCGGCGGACGTGGTCCACCAGGGCACCGAAGGTGGCGGTGCTCAGTTCGATGGCACCGAAGGCGCGCAGGCAGGCAGTCACCAGACCGGCGGCATCAAGGACTGGCCCGGCCGACCTGACGCTGGACAGGATCGTGCGTGCGGCGGGTGCGGTGGGCGTGGACAGCCGGCTGGTGGCGTGGTTGATCCGCTCGAACAGACCGGCGCCGTCGATCCAGTTCTCGCCCTCAGGCCAGCCGGCAACGCTGGGGGGGTGCAGCAGCGACTGACCCATGGCCTCGAGCTCGATCGTCAACGCCGTGACCTCGGGCCCGGGTTGACTCCAGGTTCGGAGGGCACGAGCGAACCCGATGACGAACTCGACGGGGTTCTTGACCCGGGCGTATCGGGCGTGCAGGGATCGGAAGTGCTCGGACAGCAGGAGGGTGCGCAACATCGAGCCGATGTGCCCACCGGTCGCGGCGAAGACATCGGCGAGTTCCCGGATGAGGCGCTCGCCATCCAGGTTGATCGTGTCGGCCACGAAGTAGGTATAGAGACGGCGAGCGACGAACGTGGCCGTGGCGGGATGCTCGATCAGCGCATCGATGATGTCTTCTCCGGCGAAACGGCCGGTGCGTCCGAGAAATGTCGTGACGGTGTCGTCGTGGTCGCACGGGTCGTAGTGGAACTGGGCCGGCACGGGCCCCCACGGAAAGTAGGAGATCATCGGCTTGAGCTGCCAGCCGGTGAAGGCGCGCGCGGCGGCCTTGACGTCGGACTCGGTGTAGTGGCCTCGGCCGAGGGTGAACAGTTCGAGCAGTTCACGACCGTAGTTCTCGTTGGGCGCGTCGCGGTGGTTGGCTCCGTTGTCCAGCCAGACGATCATCGCGGGGTCGCGGGACACCTCGCGCAGCAGGGTGCCGTACCCGCCAAGCCCGAATCGCCGGAACAGGTCGATCTGAGCGAGTTGCGCGTGGGTGTGCATCGGGAACTTGCTGCCGGTCGCGAGCAGGCTGTGCCAGAACAGGGCGATCCGTTCACGCAGGGCCGCACCCGTGGTGAGCATCCGCCACACCCAGCTCGGGGCTCCGTGGGCGGGTTGTTCGGCCCCCGCGGCGGCCGGCAGGTAGCGGGCGATCAGGTCCTCATCGAGCTGCTGGCGCGGCGCCGGAGCATCCGCCGCTGCCAGGATGGCATCGACCGCGTCCTGGTAGCTCAGTGCAGACCAGCGCGTGATCGTCGCGATATCCTCCCCGAAACCGGTACGGCGCAACAGGTGTGCCGTCAGGTGGACATCGGTACCGGATCGCGGGCTCTGGGCTTCTGCGGTCATCGTCGCCTTCCGGAGGATGTGTCAGCCAGCGTCATGTATCGCTGCATGGCAGCGGCGTCGAGGTAGCGCAGCGGGGACACCGCGACCAGGACCGCGGTCAACCCGACCGCCGCCGCCATGATCAGATAGGTGGTCTGGATCGACAGGGCGTCGGCCAGCAGCCCGCCGAGCGCGGCGCCGCTGGACTGTCCGGCTGCGGCGATCAGCCGCCCGGTGGTGTTGACCCGGCTCTGCAGCCCGTCCGGGGTCACCTGCTGGCGCAGCGAGATCGCATTCAGCGCCGTGAGGGTGATCACTCCTTCCCACAGCAGGAGCAGCCCGATCCCGACCGGCAGGGTGGGCGCCAGTGCCAGCGCGGCGAGCAGGGCGGTGTTGGCGACCAGGCCGCCGACCAGGATGCGGCTGCGGGAGATCCGATCGACCAGCCGGGGTAGGGCGATCGCGGCGCCCAACGCGCCGACCGCGCCCGCGGCGTAGAGCAGGCCCAACCGGGAGTCGTCTGCGGCCAGCCCGAGGTGGCGCACCCCGTACACGACAAGCAGCCCGACCGCTGCCCCGGTGGCCATGCTGCTACCGACACCGAGGACGGTGAGCGGCCAGAGCACCTCGTGGCGGCGCACAAATCGCAGTCCCTCGGCGATGTCGGAGATCGTGCGCCGGATCCGGCCCCGCGCGTCCGACGCTGCGGCGCCGAGGTTGAAGGGTCGGCGGACCAGCGGCAGCACACCCGCGATGAACAGGTAGCTCCCGGCGTTGATCCACAGCGTCGGTCCGGCCCCGAGCGTGGCGGCCAGCACCCCACCGACCGGCAGGGCGACGATGCCGGTGATGGTCCAGGTCGCGTGTACCAGGCTGGTGGCGGGCACCAGCCGGGCGCGCCCCACGATCGCCGGCAGCGCCCCGAAGTCGGCCGCCTCGGAGAACACATAGGCCGATGCGGACAGGAACGCCGCCAGGTAGAGCCGCTCGATCGTCAGCGCATCGAGCGCGTCCAGCAGCGGGATCGACGCCAGGATCACCCCGTTGGCCGCGTTGCACCCGATCATCAGCACGCGGCGGTCAACCCGGTCGGCAACCGCGCCCGCGACCAGGCCGAACGCGAAATTGGGGACCGCCTGCACAGTGACAAGCAGTGCGGTCTGCAACGCCGACCCGGTCAGCTGGTAGATCAGGATCGGCAGTGCGATCCGCGTGATCTGCATCCCGGCGAACGACACCAGGTTTCCGACGTAGAACAGCACGAACGGCGGATCACGCCACAACGGCACCAGATCTGCCGCCGTCGAGCGCTCGGACTCGGCGTCTCGGCTCCCCCGCAGCGGCGACGTACCGCCGGATCCCGATCCGAGGGCACGTCGCCCGAACAACCGCTCCCAGAGCTGTGGCACTTAATAACGATAACCGTTATCTTCTTCTAGGGGTACCCGTTCGGGTGGCAAGTCGCCCCCGAGTGAGTGAAGGCGGGCACCGTCGCCCGCAAGGTTGTCACTGCATGTCAAGCGGTGACCGGAACGGATGAAGGGAGAACACGATGCAGGAAACCGAGATCATTTTCGAGCCGGTCAGCGAGGTCGAGGCGCTGCCGGCGTTGAAGGAGCCGGGCACCAACGTTCTGGTGCACGGCACGTTCGAGTGGGCTGACACCCAGTAGTACCTGACGGCTGTGCCGGTGTGCTCCTCAGCGGGCACATCGGCACAGCCCGATCGTCACCCCGGGAGGATCAGTGGGAGTAAACCGGCGGCTGGCCGCGGGCCGCCACTTCTACCGCGCGGCGGACCGGACCTGGCGTCTCTACGGACCGGACGACGTGATCACCAAGGTGAGCGGCGATCCGGCCCTGCTCGCCGCGGCCCAGCCGGTGCTGCACGGCATCGACGGGCCGGTGGCCGAGGACCTGCCGGCGCCGATGGCTACCTTGCTCGATGCTTTTGACCGGCACGGGCTGCTCCGAGCCGAGAACGCCGGGCCGGCCGTCTCGCCCGCGGATCGCGGAGCCGTCTGCGTCGACGGTGTTGGTGCTGTTGCCGATCAGGTCGCCGGACTGCTGCGCGGGACAGTGCCGGTCGTGCGTCAGCACCTCACCGAGGACGCGGTGGCCGCCGCCGCGTTCGTGGTGAGCTGCGCGGGCTGGCTGACCGACACCCGGTGGCAGACGATCGACGAGTGGTGCACGCGGAACGCGACTCCCTGGCACATGTGCTATGCCGAGGGTGACCGGTTCTACGTCGGCCCGTGCGTCATCCCGGGCCGGACCGCGACCTACGCCGACGTTCGCGGGCGGCGGCTGGCGGCCTCCACCGCCCCCGACGAACTCCTCGACTACTGGTCGTTCCTCGAATCCGACCAGCCCAAGCCTCCCGACGATGGCCCGGACGCCGGCCCGGCCAGCGTGCTGGCCGGGCTGATCGTCACCGACGTGCTCGCGCACCTCGCCGGGAACACATCACCCAGCGCGGGCCGACAGCTGGCGTTCCACCCGGACACGGCGCAGCTACGGGCGCACCCGGTGCTGGCACTGCCCGAGCTGGCAGGTGGGGCGTGACCGGAGGGCACGACGAATGATCACAGACCAGCTGCCGCAGGTTGTCGACGAGCGGTTCGGTCTGGTCCGAGGCGTGGTGGCCCAGCCGCCCCGGGACTGGCTGCCCCGGTGCTTCGTCAGCCACGTGTGCCACGTCGCGGCCACGACATTCGCGTCGTGGCGGGCCGATCCGTTCACCCAGGGATCGAGCCTTGCTGACCCGGCCGCCTCCCGCGCCGCCGCCATCGGGGAGGCGATGGAGCGCTACGCCGGCAACGCGGTGCCCGCGCGCCTGCGGTACTGCTCTTGGCGCGAGCTCGTCGATACCGGGGCGAACGCACCCGACCCGCGTTCGTACGCGCTGTACTCGCCGCGGCAGTACGCTGCGCCAGGCTTCCCGTTCGCTCCCATGGAGCCGGATCTGCCCCTGTCGTGGGTGCCGGCGACGCGCCTGGCCGACGGCACCGGCTGCTGGGTGCCGGCAGCGTTGGCGTACGTGAACTTCTTCCGTGGTCCGCACGCGCACGAGACGCCGACCGTGTCGCCCATGTACGCCGGTATCGCGGCAGGTTCGACCGCGGCCGCCGCGGAACTCGCCGCGCTGCTGGAGGTGATCGAACGCGACGCCATGACGGTGTGGTGGTACAGCCGGGCGCCCGCCGATGGCGTCGACGTCTCTGCGGATCCGCTGCTCGCTACGCTGGTCTCCGATCCCACCACCCACCACCTGCGCTATGCGTTCCTGGCGCTGCCCGTAACCGTGCCGGTCGCCGTCCTGGGGTGCCTCGTCGAGGACATCGATCGAGGTCTGGTCGCCTTCGGCAGCGCCTGCCGTCCGGATCCCGCACGCGCCGCGGCCAAGGCCGCCGCCGAGGCGATCGGCCTGCTGACCCTGTCCGCGGAGCTGGCCGACCCGGCGAGTACGCTGTGGCGGTCCTTCGCATGGCGACCACTGGGCCGGCATGTCTATGCCCCGTTCCGGCCGGACCGCAGCTACCTCGACCACTTCGGGCCGGACTGGCGGACGATGACCGACCTACCGGCCAACAGCCAGCTCTACCTCGACCCGCGGCTGCACGGCGGCCTGCTTGAACCGCTGCGCCACCCGACGCGGTCCCGGCCGCTGTCCGCTCTGCCTCGGCTCGGCGCGGACCCGCGCGGCCAACTGATCGCCGCGCTCACCGCGTCGGGGCACGAGGTGTACGCCGCCGACCTGACGACCTCGGACGTGCGGGCCGGCGGGTTCCACGTGACCCGGGTTCTCGTGCCGGGATACCTGGGCAACGCCCCGGCGGCGTTCCCGTTGCTCGGCGGGCGCAGGTTGTGGGACGAGCCGGTCGCGCGGAGTTGGATCGGCGCCGCGCGCGACGAGCACGAGGTGGCCCACCACCCTCCGCCGCCCTACAGCTGAGCACCCCCCTCCCCATCCCGGCCCTGAGAAACGTGGTGACCATCGTGCCCGCTGCCGCCCCTTCCGCGCTGCTCGACCTGCCGACGGCAGCCCGGACCCTCGTCGACCCGCGCACCGGGATCGTCCGCTGCTTGCACCGGACCGAGCTTCCTGACGACTTCCCGCCCAGCCTGGTTCAGTTCACCACCATGGTTTCCGACACCACCAGGTTCAGCAGGTGGGCGGCCGACACCGCGGGTGCCGGCACGGCGTTCTGTGACTGGTCAGGTGCCGCGGCGGCGGCGCTGGGTGAGTCGATCGAGCGCTACTGCTCCAACCTCGTTCCTGCCGATCTGCGCGCCGCCAGCTACGCGCAACTCCGCGCGGCCGGTGCGGAGGCCGTCGACCCGCTGCAGCTCGCGCTGTACTCCGACGGGCAGCACGCCACACCCGGGTTCCCCTTCGTCCGGTTCGACCGCGACCTCGTCGTGCGCTGGGCACCGGCCCGGCGCATCGCCACCGGGCGCCCGGCCTGGGTTCCCGCGTCGCTGGTCTGGATCACCTACTTCGAGGGGACGGTGTTCGCCGGTGAACCGCCGACCAACGCCCTCGTGCACGCCGGGATCGCCGCCGGAGCCGACCAGGACGACGCCGAGTGGCGCGGGCTCAGCGAACTGGTCGAACGCGATGCGATGACGCTGGCCTGGACCGGCCGGGTGCCGCTGCACCGGATCGAGGTGCCCGAGCCGCTGCGGCCTCTGGTCGAGCGCTCCTGCGCGAACTTCCGGATCCGGTTTCTCTGGTTCCCGAGCGACTTCGGCATCCCGGTGGTCGGTGCCCTGCTCGAGGACCACGTCCGTGGCTACCGGTGTCTGGGCACGGCGTGCCGTGCCGATGTTGCGGACGCCCTGACGAAGGCGCTGGCCGAGTCCCTGCAGATGCAGCTGATCGTCCGCCAGCTCGACGACCCGGACAGCGTCTTCATGCGGGTCGCCGCCTCCAGCACAAGCCCACTCAAACGCTGGCGCCCGGCCCGCGACTACCGGCGGGCCTACCGGCAGGACTGGCGCGACCTGACCCACCACGCCTGCCACCTGCAGGTCCACCTCGACCCCGAGCTGATCCGCGACTTCGAACGGGAGCTCGGCGACTTACCCCCGATCAGCATCGAGGAGGTGCACGAGCGTGTCGTCCCGCTCACCGCGGCCGACCCCGCGGGCCGCCGCGACGAGCTGGTCGACCGGCTGGAGCGCCGCGGCCACCCCGTGTACGCGGTGGATGTGACCACTCCGGACGTCCGGTCGACCAGCATCCGGGTTTCCCGTGTGACCGCGCCGGGCCTGTACTCCTACGCCGCCGCTGCGTTCCCCTGCCTCGGCGGGCGGCGCCTCGCCGAGGCCCTGCACCGTGCAGGCGAAGCCGCGCCACGAGTGTTCCCCTTCCCGCACTGACGGGCCCGGACATCCGCGGCGCACTGGTCAGCCGTAGACCGCCTGCCCGATCTGCTCCACGACGTCGACCAGGGACACCCCGCCCGCGCCGAGCTGGTCCGAGCTGACCGCGACCACCTTCCCCGACGCCACGGCACTGTTGTTGGCCAGCAGCTCGGTCACTCGGGCGACCGCCTGCTCCGGGGAGTCCGGCTTGGCGTAGGCGACCACCACGTACCCCGCGTCGAGGGTGAGCACCTGTTCCGGGCTGATCTGCGCGAACGACGCCGCTACGCCCGCGAACTCGTTGGTCGCCGCTGCACCACCGAGCACGGCGTCGTAGGTGCCTCCGCTGAGCGCGTAAAGCTGACCGTCATAGACCTGCACGAACGCCACCGACACCGGTTCCCGGGAGCCGCGCAGGCCGGCGATCGCCTGCACCCGGTTGCGCAGCTGGGTGGCCAGCTCGGTGCCGCGGTCGGGGATCCCGAAGATGCTCCCGAGCTGCTCGACGTCGGTGTAGACCTCTTCGATCGAACGCTCGCTGCCGGCGTCGGCGCAGTTGCCCTGGAGGATGTAGGCGTTCGCGCCGGCGACCTGCAGGTCATCGATGTTCGCCGTGCCCTCCTCACCGGTGGCCTGGTCCGCTGCGCCATAGAGGACCAGGTCGGGCTGGGCAGCCAGCAGCGACTCGCGCGGGGCGTTGTACTGCGGGGAGATCGCCTCGATGCCCGACACACCCTCGGGCAGCGGCGCGAAGTCGGCGGCCAGATACCCCTTCACCCGGTCGGTGACCCCGAGCGCCACCAACGTCTCCAGCGTGGTCGGGTAGCCGACTACCACCCGCGACGGGGGCGAGTCGTAGGTGAAGTCGCGGCCGCAGTTCGACACTGTCAACGGGAAGTCCGCGGCGCCGGCCGCGGGCGGGGACGCGGGCGCAGCGCCGGTCCCGGTCTGACCACAGCCCGCCACGAATGCTACCGAGGCGAGCAGAACCGCTGCGGGCACAGTAGCCCGCAGGGGGAAGGGCGACATCAGCATCCCTTTCTGAGTAGAGGAGAGGAGGTGGCAGCCGCTGACGCGAACGCCAGGAGGGGACGGCCGGTCAGGGGGTGCGACCCGCAGTGCACCGACACCCCGAAGACGTCACCGATCAGCGTGGCGGTGAGGACGTCGGCGGGCGGGCCGCTGGCGACCACTACGCCCTGCACGAGGACGACGACGTGGTCACAGTTTCCGGCGGCCAGATTCAGGTCGTGCAGCGCCGTCACCACCGTCACCCCCAGCTCGCCGACCAGCTCCAGCAACTCCAGCTGCGCGGCGATGTCGAGGTGGTTGGTCGGCTCGTCGAGCACGAGCACTGCGGGCTGCTGGGCCAGCGCGCGGGCCACCAACACCTTCTGCCGTTCGCCACCGGACAGCGTGCTGAACGACCGGTGGGCCAGCTGCGCCACCCCCACGCGCTGCAGCACCGCAGTGACGATGTCGTCGTCTGCCGGCCCGCCGCGTTCGAACAGGCCCTTGTGCGGGACGCGGCCCATCGCCACCACCTCGGTGACGCTGAACTCGAAGTCCGCGCCGTGATCCTGGGTGACGACGGCGGTCCGACGCGCGGCCTGCCGGGCGGTCATCGACCACACGTCGTCCCCACCGACGCGGACCACCCCGGCCACCGGTCGCACCGCCCGGAACATCGTCCGCAGCAGCGTCGTCTTGCCCGACCCGTTCGGACCCAGCAGGCCGACCACCGAACCCGGCTCGGCGCGCAGCACCGCGTCCTCGACGACCAGGGCGCCTGCCAGCTCGACGCTGACACCCTCGGCGGCAACCCTCACGACCGGCTCCGACGGGTCCTGCCCTGGGTGCGCAGCAACCACAACAGGAACGGCGCGCCCACCGCGGCCGTCAACACCCCGATCGGAAGCTCAGCCGGGCGCACCACAACTCGCGCCAGCACGTCCACAACCACCAGGAACACCGCGCCCAGCACTGTGCTCGTCACCAGTACCCGCCGGTGATCCGCCCCGACCAGCAGCCGCGCGATGTGCGGGATCACCAGCCCGACGAACCCGATCCCACCCGCGACCGCCACCACCGTGCCGGTCAGCACTGCCACGACCACCATCAGCTGCACCTGGAACCGCCCGACATCAATACCCAGCGATCCCGCGACGTCGGTACCCATCGACAGTGCGTTGAGCCGACTGCCTTGCAGCAGCAGCCAACCGGCCGTGACTACCAACGTCACGCCAGGGATGGCCAGGTCCGGCCAGTGCGCCCCCGCGACGCTGCCCAGCGTCCAGAACAACACTCGCTGCACTTCGTTCGGCGAGGCGAGGACCTGCAAGAAGAAGGTCACCGACGTGAACAGGTAGCCGACCGCGACACCGGACAGCACCAGCCTGGTCGCCGGCCACTGCCCGCCCTGCCGGCTCAGCGCAAAGGTGATCACGAAAGCCGCCATCGCGCCCACAAACGCGGCAGCGCTCAACGACAGCCCCACCGCAGCCGTCAGACCGGCCACGATCACCAGGACGGCCCCCACCGACGCTCCGGGGACGATCCCGAGCAGGTATGGGTCACCGAGCGGGTTGCGCACCACCGCCTGGATCACAGTCCCGGCGATCGACAGCCCCGCGCCGACGATCGCGCCCAGCAGCACCCGAGGTACGCGCAGGTCCCACACGATCTGGTCCTGCACGGGCGCCACCGCACCGGCCGGAACCCCCACGTTGCCGGCGACTGATCGCCACACGACCCCGAGCGGAACGCTCACCGCCCCGACGGACACCGCGACCAGGACGACGGCAACCCCTGCCCCGACCAGCGCAACCAACAGCACACCGAAACGACGTGGCCCGGCGAATGGCGCGAGGTGATCGGCCCGAGGGTTGCCGGGGGAGCTGGCTGGCAGGCGCTGCGCGGTGACACCCACAAGCTCCACCTCTCCCGCTCTCCGACCCTGTTGTCACCCGAACGATAACAGCAATCATTATCGATTGACACGTGTGGGTTAATCGATTGCGTTCTGCGACTCTGGTCACCCGGGTGATGTGGTCATGGCCCGACACCAGTGGGTGAGAGCCAAGTGCGCAGTCAGGCATCCGTGGTCGACGCCGGCGCAGCTCGCCGAGCGTGCAGCGCGGTGCCGGACAGCGCTGGGCGACGTGGGACGATGATGCTGTGCTGCGCTGGATCACCGCAGGGGAATCTCATGGCCCGGCCTTGGTCGCTGTGCTGGAGGGCATGGTCGCGGGGGTCGAGGTGACCTCCAAGGACGTCCAAGCCGAGCTGGCTCGCCGGCGGCTCGGGTACGGGCGGGGGGCGCGGATGAAGTTCGAGGCCGACGAGGTGGACCTGCTGGGCGGCATCCGGCACGGCCGGACGCTGGGTGGCCCGGTGGCGATCCGGATCGGCAACACCGAGTGGCCCAAGTGGGAGACCGTGATGGCGGCCGACCCGGTGGACCCGGATCTGTTGGCCGCGCAGGCCCGCAACGCGCCGCTCACCCGGCCCCGGCCGGGCCACGCCGACCTGGCTGGGATGACCAAGTACGGCTTCGATGACGCCCGGCCGGTGCTGGAGCGGGCCAGCGCTCGCGAGACCGCCTCCCGGGTCGCCCTAGGTACGGTCGCCAAGGCGTTCCTGCGCCAGGCGCTGGGTGTCGAGGTGCTCTCCCATGTCGTGTCGCTGGGGGAGGTGGACGCCCCAGCGGGGTCACTGCCGGCGCCCGGTGACGTGGAACGGATCGACGCCAGCCCGGTGCGGGCGTACGCGGAGGACACCTCCGCCGCGATGATCGCCGAAGTGGACGCCGCCAAGCGCGACGGTGACACCCTCGGTGGCGTGGTCGAGGTGGTGGTGCACGGGCTGCCGGTGGGTCTGGGTTCCTTCGTGCACGCCGACCGGCGGCTGGATGCCCGGCTGGCCGGTGCGCTGATGGGTATTCAGGCCATGAAGGGTGTCGAGGTGGGGGACGGGTTCGCCACCGCGCGCCGCCGGGGCAGCGCGGCACACGACGAGATGGCGCCCGGGCCCGACGGTGTGGTGCGCTCCACCAACCGGGCGGGCGGTCTGGAAGGTGGCATGACCAACGGCGAGGTGCTGCGGGTCCGGGTGGCGATGAAGCCCATCTCGACCGTGCCCAAGGCGCTGGCTACGGTCGACGTCGCGACCGGAGAGGCGGCTGTGGCGATCAACCAGCGCTCCGACGTGTGTGCGGTGCCCGCGGCGGGCGTGGTCGCCGAGGCGATGGTCGCGCTCGTGCTCGCCGACGCCGCCCTGGAGAAGTTCGGCGGCGACGCCCTACCCGAAACCATCCGCAACGCCCACGCCTACCTCGCCACCTCCCGCCACCACTGACCCGCAACAGCGCTGCGCCCCCCGAACTCGACAACAGAGCTGTTCGCGTCCGCCTGGACAGCACTGCTGTCGAGTTCGGGGCATCCAGTGCGGTGCCGCAACGGAGGAGATCAGCCAGCAATGACGAAGGGGCCTATTCTGATCTTGATCGGTCCGCCGGGTTCTGGAAAGAGCACCGTGGGACGGCTGGTGGCCGACCAGCTGGGTGTGTCGTTTCGTGACTTCGATGACGACGTGCAGAATGAGTTCGGTCTTCCGGCGGGCGAGTTGGTGGTCAAGCTGGGAAGGGAGGGGTTCAGCGAGGCTGAGTGCGGCCTTATCGGCGCCGTCCTCGCCGACCATGCGGGAGTGCTGGCTCTTGGCGGTGGTACGCCGCTGAACCCAGAGATCCAAGAACAGCTGAAGCCGTTTCACATCGTCTTCCTCGACGTGGAACTCGATGAGCTGCTTCGCCGGGAGGGACTGGTTGCGCTGCATCCGTGGCTGCTCCCGCACCCCCGGGCGCACCTGCGGAAGTTACTGTCAGACCGACGCCCGATCTATGCAGCGGTGTCGAAGGCCGTGGTGTCGACGACTGGTCGTAGCGCTGACGACGTGGCCGCGGAGGTAATGCTGACCCTGCACCGGTGATTCGCGGCGGCTGAGATGCCCGGCTCGTGGGATGCTCCCCTGGTGGCCGCGGATGCGGGAGGAATGGGATGAGCGAGACCGCCGAACCGGGTCAGGTCGGTGACACCGAGCCACTGCGGATCCGGGTGGCGACGGCGCAGCCCTACGACGTCATCGTCGGGCGGTACCTGCGGGGGCAGCTGCTGGAGGCGGTTGGTGGTGGCGCGGTGGTGATCGTGCACCAGCCGACCGTGATCGAGTCCGCAGAGTCGTTGCGCACCGTGCTGGAATTCAACGGCGCTGGCGCTTACCGCATCGAGGTGCCTGACGCCGAGGACGGCAAGACGCTGTCGGTGGCGGGATTCTGCTGGGATGTGCTGGGAAAGGTCGGTCTGGACCGCACCGGCACCGTGGTAGGTGTCGGCGGTGGAGCGATCACCGACCTCGCCGGGTTCGTCGCCGCCAACTGGCTGCGTGGGGTTCGGGTGGTGCAGGTGCCCACGACGCTGCTGGCGATGGTGGATGCCGCGGTGGGTGGTAAGACCGGGATCAACACCGACGCAGGCAAGAACCTGGTCGGTGCGTTCCACGAACCCGCTGCTGTGCTGGTGGACCTCTCGTACCTGCAGTTCCTGCCCAACGCTGAGCTCGTCGCCGGGATGGCCGAGGTGGTCAAGGCGGGGTTCATCGCCGATCCGGTGATCCTGGAGCGGATCGAAGCCGACCCGGCCGCCGCGCTGGACCCGTCGGGCCCGGTGCTGGAGGAGCTGGTCGGCCGTGCGATCCGGGTGAAGGCCGATGTGGTGGCTGCCGACCTGCGAGAATCCCACCTGCGCGAGGTGCTCAACTACGGGCACACCCTGGGTCACGCCCTGGAACGTCGGGAGGGCTACCGGTGGCGGCACGGCGATGCGGTGAGCGTCGGTATGGTCTTCGCGGCAGAGCTGGCCCGGCTCGCCGGGCGGCTGGACGATGCCACCGCGCAGCGGCACCGCCGGGTGCTCAGTTCCATCGGCCTGCCCACCAGCTACGACGCCGACGCGCTGCCTGAACTGCTCGAGGGCATGCGCAACGACAAGAAAACCCGGTCCGGGGTGTTGCGTTTCGTGGTGCTCGACGACCTGGCCAAACCTGGGCGGCTGGAGGATCCGGACCCGGAGTTGCTTGCCGCGGCCTATGCAGCGGTGGCCGGCGGGACGGTGGGTTTCGCACTGACGGAGGGCTCGCAATGAAGGTGCTGGTGCTTAACGGGCCGAACCTGGGCCGGCTCGGGACCCGCGAGCCCGACGTCTACGGCGCGACCAGTTACAGCGACTTGGTGGCGCTGTGCCAGCGGGCCGGAACCGAGCTGGGGCTCGAGGTGGACGTGCGGCAGACCGACCACGAGGGCGTCATGATGAGCTGGCTGCACGAGGCCGCCGACACCGCGACCCCGGTGGTGCTCAACGCCGGGGCGTGGACGCATTACTCGATCGCGGTCCGGGACGCCGCCGCAGAGCTGTCGGCGCCGCTGGTGGAGGTGCACATCTCTCACGTGCATGCGCGCGAGCCGTTCCGACACCACAGCCACATTTCGGCCATCGCCTCCGGAGTCATCGTCGGTTTGGGCGTCGACGGTTACCCACTCGCGCTGCGCTGGATCGCCGGTCGCGCCAGCGCCTGAGGGCGCTCGACAATTATGGGCACCCGCTACCGTCGGGTACATGTCCCATTCTCGGCGCCGCGCGGCGCTCCGGGAGCGGCTGCGTGAGCTGGAACTCGACGCGCTGCTGGTCACGGATCTGCTCAACATCCGCTACCTCACCGGGTTCACCGGATCCAATGGCGCCTTGCTGGTGCACGTCGAGGGCGACGAGGCCAGTGCGTTCGCCACCGACGGCCGTTACCGCACGCAGTCCCAGCGCCAGGTGCCCGATCTGCGCCGGGTGATCGACAGGCCCAGTCACCTCCGGCTGGCCAAGGAAGCCACCGAGGCGGGGATCGGCCGGCTGGGTTTCGAGAGCCACGTAGTGACGGTGGACGGTCACGCCGCCCTCGCGAAGGTGGCCGGCGCTGACGTATTGGTCGCCGCCTCTCGGTCGGTGGAGGCGCTGCGGTTGATCAAGGACGATGTCGAGATCGCTGCGTTGCGAGCCGCTTGCGCAGCTGCTGACACCGCCCTGGCCGCCCTGCTGGCCGACGGCGGACTGCGTCCGGGGCGCACCGAGCTTGAGGTGGCCCGCGACCTGGAGGGCCGGATGGTGACGGCGGGCGCTGCCGGCCCCTCCTTCGAGACCATTGTGGCGACCGGCCCGAACTCCGCGGTGCCCCACCACCGTCCGACCGGCGCGCAACTGCGCCGCGGAGACCTGGTGAAGCTGGACTTCGGTGCCCTGGTCGACGGCTATCACTCCGACATGACCCGCACCATGGTGCTCGGGGAGCCTGCTGAGTGGCAGCGGGAAATCTACGACCTGGTCGCCGCGGCACAGGCGGCCGGACGCGCCGCGCTGCGGGCCGGGGCCGACGTCCGCGAGGTCGACGCGGCCGCCCGGGACGTGATCGTGCACGCCGGGCATGGTGCGGACTACGTGCATGGTCTCGGGCACGGCGTTGGCCTGCAGATCCACGAGGCTCCGGCATTGTCGCAGTTCGGGGTCGGTACACTGGCGGTAGGCATGACGGTCACCGTCGAGCCGGGTGTCTACCTGGCGGACCGGGGCGGCGTGCGTATCGAGGACACCCTCGTCGTCTCCGACGGCGAACCCGAGCTCCTCACCCGGACCACGAAGGACCTCGTGGTCGTGCCCTGCTGACAGTGACTCCTCGACGACCTGATTGACAGAATCGAAGGGCTGACGTGGCCACCACCAACGACCTGAAGAACGGACTCGTGCTCAACCTCGACGGCCAGCTGTGGGCGGTCGTGAAGTTCCAGCATGTCAAACCAGGCAAGGGCGGCGCCTTCGTGCGGACCACCCTGAAGAACGTGCTGTCTGGCAAGGTCGTGGACAAGACCTTCAACGCGGGTACCTCGGTCGACACCGCCACCGTCGACCGGCGCGAGATGACCTACCTCTATCCCGACGGTGCCGACTTCGTCTTCATGGACGCCGACACCTTCGAGCAGATGACCATTCCCGGCGAGACCGTCGGAGATGCGGCGAAGTACCTGCTGGACAACCAGACCGCGCTGGTCGCCGTGCACGAGGGCACCCCGCTGTATCTCGAGCTGCCCACCTCGGTGGAGTTGGTGATCTCGCACACCGACCCGGGCCTGCAGGGGGACCGGTCGACTGGTGGCACCAAGCCCGCCACGCTGGAGACCGGCGCAGAGATTCAGGTGCCGCTGTTCCTCAGCATCGGCGAGCGGGTCAAGGTCGACACCCGGGACGGGCGCTACCTCGGCCGCGTCAGTACCTGACGTGGGCGCCCGCAGCAAGGCCCGCAAACGCGCCGTCGACATTCTCTTCGAATCTGACCTGCGCGGGTTGGATCCGCTGGCTCTGCTCGCCGAGCGGGTCGGGGCGCCAGGGCTGCCCCCGGTCAGCGACTACACCGTCTCGTTGGTGCACGGCGTGGTCGCGCACCAAGAGGACATCGACCGGATGCTCGCCGAGCACGCCCGGGGGTGGACCGTGGCGCGGATGCCTGCGGTGGACCGGGCGGTGCTCCGGCTGGGTGTGTTCGAACTGCTGTTCTCCGACGAGGTGGACGATGCGGTAGCCATCGACGAGGCCATTGAACTGGCCAGGTCGCTGTCCACCGACGACTCGCCGCGGTTCGTCAACGGCGTGCTCGGTGCGCTGGCCGCGTTGCCCCGCGGCCTGTGAGTGGGGATCAGTGCTCTAACACTGATCCCCACTCACGGCTCTTCTTTGGCCGGACGAGCCTCCGGGGGCAGTACCCCCCAGCCGATCAGCTGTTCGGTGAGATCCCCCGGCGACATGTCGTAGATGATCGCCAGCGAGCGCAAGTCCTCCGTGCGGATGGACAGCACCTTGCCGTTGTAATCGCCACGCTGGCTCTGGATCGTCGCGGCGTACCGTGCCAGCGGGCCTACCT
Organism: Pseudonocardiales bacterium; assembly: GCA_052390115.1. Lineage (GTDB taxonomy): Bacteria > Actinomycetota > Actinomycetes > Mycobacteriales > Pseudonocardiaceae. Next base: position 113,153 of record JBQTHE010000031.1, read on the forward strand.
TGTCCACCGGCAGCTGCTGCAGACGCTCCAGGTTGATGACGATCTTGGTGGCTGGTTCTCCCCCCGAGGGAATCCGGCCTTCTGGTAGCAGTTCGGGCACCGGGACCCCGTAGAAGTCGGCAAGCTCGGCGAGCTTCTGCACGGTGACCGCGCGGTCACCCCGCTCGTAGGAGCCGACCACGACGGCCTTCCAGCGGCCCGCCGACTTCTGCTCGACACCGTGCAGCGAGAGCCCCTGCTGCTGACGGATGCCGCGCAATTTGGACCCCAGTGCCTTGGCATAGTCGCCCATCTAGCGCTTCTCCTTCTCCTTCAACCCCGACCAGTCAACGCCTTGGGACGCCGCGCACACATCGGGATGTACGGAGAGTAATGCTGCGCTGAGTAACCTTCCAGGTCAAGCCATTGGGGGCCCAACACTGAGGAGAGTCACGCACACCACCCGGACGGGGCAGTGATTGAGCGCCGGTAACCCTGATAGGACCTCCTGATACCGTCGGCCAGCGGTCCGGGCGCCTGCCCGGCACCTGACGTCCTTTAAGACCCGTCCGGTGAGGCGGGGAAGGAGGTCCACCGTGTCGTCCCCGTCCGGGACGGGCGCGGCAGGATCACCGCGGCAGCATGAGCTGCTCTCGGCGGCCGATGTCGCGCGCATCCTCGCTCGAATGGCGCACCAGATCATCGAGCGCACCGCGCCCCAGCCGGTGGTGCTGCTCGGTATCCCCACTCGCGGCGTCCCGCTGGCGCACCGGCTGGCAGACCGGATCCGCGAGTTCGGCGGGACGCTTGCAGGTGTGGGCACCCTGGATGTCACTCTCTACCGGGATGACCTGCGGCGTAGGCCCACCCGAGCGCTACAGCCCACCGAGTTGCCCGCCGGTGGGCTCGACGATGCGCTGGTCGTGCTGGTCGACGACGTGTTGTACTCCGGGCGCACCGTAGCGGCGGCGCTGGACGCGGTACGTGAGTACGGCCGCCCGCGGGCGATACAACTTGCCGTGCTGGTCGATCGCGGTCACCGGCAGCTGCCGATCCGGGCCGACTACGTGGGCAAGAACATGCCTACTGCCCTGGACGAGGAGGTCGGCGTGCTGCTCGTCGACACCGACGGCGCCGATGCCGTCGTGATCCGCCGGGGGCCGCGGTGAAGCACCTGTTGACGACCGCTGACCTGCAGCGCGAGACCGCTACCGCGCTGCTGGACACCGCCGAGGCGCTCAAGCAGGCGCTGCTGGGGCGCGAGGTGCACAAGCTGCCGACGCTACGTGGGCGCACCGTGGTCACCTTGTTCTACGAGAGCTCTACCCGCACCCGGGCCTCCTTCGAGATCGCAGGCAAGTGGATGAGCGCTGACGTGGTCAACGTCTCGGCGGCGGCGTCCTCGGTCGCCAAGGGGGAGTCGCTGCGCGACACTGCGCTCACCCTGGACGCGATGGGCGCGGACTGCGTCGTGATCCGCCACCCTGCCTCGGGTGCGGCGCATCGACTCGCCGGCTGGGTACCCGCGCACGTGATCAACGCCGGTGACGGCACCCACCAGCACCCGACTCAAGCGTTGCTGGACGCTGCTACGCTGCGTGACCGTTTGGGCACCCTGAATGGGCGGACCGTCACCATCGTAGGCGATGTGCTGCATAGCCGGGTCGCTCGGTCGAACATCCAGCTATTGATTACGCTGGGTGCTCGGATCCACCTCGTAGCCCCGCCCACCCTGCTGCCCTGTGGGGTCGAGAACTGGGAATTCGAGAACTGGGGCGTCCAGAAGTCCGAACCGCAGATACGGCCCGTGACGGTGGGGCATGACCTCGACGCCGCGCTGCCCGGCACCGACGCGCTGATGGTGCTGCGGGTGCAGGCTGAGCGGATGCATGGCAGGTTCTTCCCGTCCGCCCGGGAGTACTCGGTCAGCTACGGACTCTCCGAGGCCCGGCTGGGACTGTTGCCGGAGCACGCCGTCGTGCTGCACCCGGGGCCGATGCTGCGCGGCATGGAGATCGCCCCCTCGGTCGCCGACTCACCCCGAGCTGCGATCACCGACCAGGTCCGCAACGGGGTACACGTGCGGATGGCCGTGCTCTACCACCTGCTCGCGGCCCAGGACGATGAACCGTGAGCGAGCGAACCATCGGGCAGAGCACCAGGCCGCTGCTTCTTCGCGGGATCCGGCCATACGGCGTCGGCGAACCGGTGGACCTGCTGATCCGGGACGGGGTGATCGCCGAGTTGGGCGCCGGTCTGGACGGCACCGGCGCCGAGGCGCTCGACGGTGGCGGGCTGATCGCTTTGCCCGGCCTGGTCGACCTGCACGCGCACCTGCGCGAGCCCGGCCGGGAGGACGCCGAGACGATCGCCACCGGTTCGGCGGCTGCGGCGCTGGGTGGTTACACGGCGGTGTTTGCGATGGCCAACACCGACCCGGTCGCCGACACCGCCGTGGTCGTCGAGTACGTGTACCGGCGCGGCCGCGAAGTCGGGCTGGTCGACGTGCACCCGGTCGGCGCGGTCACCGTGGGGCTGCGCGGCGAGCGGCTCGCCGAGCTGGGGTCCATGGCCGCGTCGGCCGCCGCGGTGCGGATGTTCTCCGACGACGGGCTGTGCGTGCACGACTCGCTGCTGATGCGGCGTGCTCTGGAGTACACCCGCGGGCTGGGCGGCGTGGTGGCTCAGCACGCCGAGGACCCTCGGCTTACCGCAGGCGCCCAGGCCCATGAGGGCCAGATCGCTGCCAAGCTGGGGCTGGCCGGTTGGCCCGCTGCCGCGGAGGAGTCGATCGTGGCGCGGGACTGCCTGCTCGCCCGCGACGCCGAAGCGGCGCTGCACGTCTGCCACGTGTCCACCGCGGGCACGGTGGCAGTGCTGCGCTGGGCCAAGGAGCGCGGGATCCGGGTGTCCGCTGAGGTCACCCCGCACCACCTGCTGCTCACCGATGAGCGCCTGGCCGGTTACGACCCGGTCAACAAGGTCAACCCGCCGCTGCGCACCGCCGCCGACACCCAGGCGCTGCGCGCCGCGCTGGCCGAGGGGATCGTGGACTGCGTGGCCACCGACCATGCTCCGCATGCCGCACAGGACAAGGACTGCGAATGGTCCGCGGCCCGGCCGGGCATGCTGGGGCTGCAGACCGCGCTGTCGGTGGTGGTGGCCACGATGGTGCGCCCCGGCCTGCTGGACTGGCGGGGGGTGGCTCGGGTGATGAGCGAGCGCCCGGCCCGGATCGGTGGGGCGACCGATCAGGGCCGGACGATCGCAGTGGGACAGCCGGCGACGCTGGTCCTGGTGGACCCGGACGCCACCTGGACGGTGCGCGGGGCGCAGCTGGCCAGCCTGGCCGGCAACACCCCCTACGAGGGGATGGAGCTGCCCGGCCGGGTGGTGGCCACCCTGTTGCGCGGCGAGGTCACAACCGAGGACGGGAAGGTGCAGCGATGATCAGCGCTGCAGGCATGAAGGTCGGGCCGGCCGTGCTGGTGCTGGAGGACGGCACCACGGTGCGCGGCGAGAGCTACGGCGCGGTGGGCCAGACGCTCGGTGAGGCCGTGTTCGCCACCGGGATGACCGGCTACCAGGAGACCCTCACCGACCCGTCCTACCGGCGCCAGATCGTGGTGCAGACCGCTCCGCATATCGGCAACACCGGCTGGAACGACGAGGATGACGAGTCGCACCGGATTTGGGTCGCCGGTTACGTCGTGCGCGACCCGGCCCGGATCCCCTCCAACTGGCGGTCTCGCCGGCCGCTCGAGGAGGAACTGGCCCGTCAAGGTGTCGTGGGCATATCGGGCGTGGACACCCGTGCGCTGACCCGCCGCCTTCGCGAGCATGGCTCGATGCGGGCCGGAATCTTCTCCGGCGCCGCCCTGGCCGCCCCAGCACAGCTGGCAGCACAGGTGCTGGCCAGCCTCCCCATGACCGGCGCCAACCTGATCGGCGACGTCACCACCCCCCACCCCTACATCATCCCGCCCACCCGCATTCAGCGGGCTCAGCGGGGTTATCGGGGTGGCGTTAACCCCGCTGAGCCCGCTGAATGGGGGGTCGGTGAGGCCCGGTTCCGGGTGGTGGCGGTGGATTTGGGGATCAAGTTCAATACGCCGCGGATGTTGGCGGCGCGGGGGATTGAGACGCATGTGTTGCCGGGTGGCGCCACGGTGGAACAGGTGCTGGAGCGGGAACCCGACGGGGTTTTCCTGTCCAACGGCCCGGGCGATCCGGCCACCGCGGACCACGCGGTCTCGTTGACCCGCGCAATGCTGGCCCGGCGGATACCGCTGTTCGGGATCTGCTTCGGCAACCAGATCCTCGGCCGGGCTCTGGGGCGGGGCACCTACAAGATGCGCTACGGGCATCGCGGGCTCAACGTTCCGGTCGTCGAGCACGCCACCGGGCGGGTGTCGATCACCTCGCAGAACCACGGTTTCGCCGTCCAGGGCGAGCCCGGGGAACGGTTCGATTCCGACTTCGGCGCCGCGGTGGTGAGCCACTCCTGCCCCAACGACGGCACCGTCGAGGGCCTGACCGCCCTAGACGTCCCAGCATTCAGCGTCCAATACCACCCCGAAGCCGCCGCTGGCCCGCACGACGCCGCCACCCTCTTCGATCAGTTCTGCGAGCTCATGGCTCACCCAGACCGCCATTCGGAGCCGAATCGCGGTTTTCGATCCTCGCGAGACCGCAATTCGGCTCCGAATGGCGCATCGGAGGGGCCGTGAAAAGGGCTGATATTACGCATGTCTTGGTCATCGGGTCGGGGCCGATTGTGATCGGGCAGGCTTGCGAGTTCGATTACTCGGGGACGCAGGCCTGCCGGGTGTTGCGCGAGGAGGGGCTGCGGGTCAGCCTGGTGAACTCCAACCCGGCGACGATCATGACCGATCCGGAGTTCGCCGATGCCACCTACATCGAGCCCATCACCCCGCAGTTCGTCGAGAAGGTGATCGCTGCCGAGCGTGCTGCCGGGTTTCCGGTGACAGCGTTGCTGGCCACCCTCGGTGGGCAGACTGCGCTGAACACCGCGGTCGCGTTGCACGAGAGCGGGGTGCTGGCGCGCTACGGCGTCGAACTGATCGGCGCCGACATTGACGCCATCCAGCGTGGCGAGGACCGGCTGAAGTTCAAGGAGGTCGTCCGTGCCGTTGGTGCCGAGGTGCCGCGCAGCGCCGTCTGCCAGTCCTTGGACCAGGTGCGCGAGGCCGCCGGCGAGCTCGGCCTGCCGGTGGTGATCCGGCCGTCGTACACCATGGGCGGGCTCGGCTCGGGGATGGCGCACACGCCCGCCGATCTCGAGCGGCTGGCCACGGCGGGCCTGGCCGAGAGCCCGGTGCACCAGGTGCTCATCGAGGAGAGCGTGCTGGGCTGGAAGGAATACGAGCTGGAACTGATGCGCGACCACCGGGACAACGTGGTGGTGGTGTGCTCGATCGAGAACATCGATCCGATGGGCGTGCACACCGGGGACTCGGTGACCGTCGCCCCGGCGCTGACCCTGACCGATCGCGAATACCAGCACATGCGCGACGTCGGCATTGCGGTGTTGCGCGAGGTCGGGGTGGACACCGGGGGCTGCAACATCCAGTTCGCCGTGCATCCCGAGGACGGCCGGTTGGTCGTGATCGAGATGAACCCGCGGGTGTCCCGCTCGTCAGCGCTGGCGTCCAAGGCCACCGGTTTCCCCATCGCCAAGATCGCTGCGAAGCTCGCGATCGGCTACACCCTCGACGAGATCACCAACGACATCACCGGCGAGACCCCGGCCAGCTTCGAGCCCACCCTGGACTACGTGGTCGTGAAGGTGCCCCGGTTCGCCTTCGAGAAGTTCCCCGGCGCGGACCCCACGCTCACCACCACCATGAAATCGGTGGGCGAGGCGATGGCGCTGGGTCGCTCGTTCCCCGAAGCGTTGGGCAAGGCGCTGCGCTCAATGGAGACCCCGGAGGCTGGCTTCTGGACCCGGCCTGATTCACCGTCAGCGTCGGTAGGCTCGGAACTGGAGGCGCTGCGGGTCCCGCATGACGGCCGGCTCTACACCGCAGAGCGGGCCCTGCGCCTGGGTGCCACCATGGCACAGGTGTCCGAAGCGTCCGGAATCGACCCGTGGTTCATCGACCAGATCGCCGGCCTGGTCGAGCTGCGCAGCGAACTCGTCGCCGCGCCGGAGCTGGACGAGGCGCTGCTGCGCCGGGCCAAACGGGCCGGTATCTCGGACCGGCAGCTCGCCGCGGTCCGTGGGGACCGCACTGAGGCTGAGATCAGGGCACTGCGCCACCGCCTGGGTGTGCGGCCGGTCTACAAAACCGTGGACACCTGCGCTGCCGAGTTCGCCGCCCGCACCCCGTACCACTACTCCGCCTACGAGAGTGACCCCGACGCCGAGACCGAGGTCACTGAGCAACGGGAACGGCCCAAGGTGATCATCCTGGGCTCCGGACCGAACCGGATCGGTCAGGGCATCGAGTTCGACTACTCCTGCGTGCACGCTGCGATCGCGCTGCGTTCGTCGCCCAGCCCACCCGGCGGGTACGAGACCGTGATGGTCAACTGCAACCCGGAGACCGTGTCCACCGACTATGACACCGCCGACCGCCTCTATTTCGAGCCGTTGACCTTCGAGGACGTCATGGAGGTGGTGGATGCCGAGCGGGCCTCGGGCACCGTGGCGGGGGTGATCGTGCAGCTGGGCGGTCAGACTCCGCTGGGGCTGGCGCAGCGGCTGGCCGATGCGGGTGTCCCGGTGGTCGGCACGACCCCAGAAGCGATTCACCTCGCCGAGGACCGCGGTTCCTTCGGCGCGGTGCTGGAGCGGGCCGGGTTGCCCGCACCGGCCTACGGCACCGCCACGTCGTTCGCGGAGGCCCGCAAGATCGCCGAGGAGATCGGCTACCCGGTGCTGGTTCGGCCCTCCTACGTGCTCGGCGGGCGCGGCATGGAGATCGTCTACGACGAGGAGACCCTGGCCGGCTACATCACCCGCGCCACCGAGATCACCCCCGAGCACCCGGTGCTGGTGGACCGCTTCCTCGACGACGCCATCGAGATCGACGTCGACGCGCTGTGCGACGGCAATGAGGTCTACCTCGGCGGGATCATGGAGCACATCGAGGAGGCCGGAATCCATTCCGGCGACTCCTCCTGCGTGTTGCCGCCGATCACGCTGGGCGAGTCCGACCTGGCCACGGTGCGTGCTTCGACCGAGGCGATCGCTCGGGGGATCGGCGTTCGCGGCCTGCTCAACGTGCAGTACGCGCTCAAGGGCGACGTGCTCTACGTGCTGGAGGCCAACCCGCGGGCCAGCCGCACGGCGCCGTTCGTCTCCAAGGCCACCGCAGTGCCGCTGGCCAAGGCCGCCGCCCGGATCATGCTCGGCGCCAGTATCGCTGAGTTGCGGGCCGAGGGACTGCTGCTCGGGCACTCCGACGGTGGCGACCTGCCGGCCGACGCGCCGGTGGCGGTCAAGGAGGCCGTGCTGCCCTTCCACCGGTTCCGCACCCCGGAGGGCCAGGGGGTGGACTCGCTGCTGGGCCCGGAGATGAAGTCCACCGGCGAGGTGATGGGCATCGACGCGGCGTTCGGGCAGGCCTTCGCGAAGTCCCAGGCCGCGGCCTACGGCTCGCTGCCGACGTCGGGGCGGGTGTTCGTGTCGGTGGCCAACCGGGACAAGCGGGCCATGGTGTTCCCGGCCAAACGGCTGGCTGATCTGGGCTTCGAGGTCCTCGCCACCCGGGGAACCGCGAACACGCTGCGCCGTAACGGCATCCCCTGCACCGTGGTGCGCAAGCACTTCGAGGGCCCGGACAACATCGTCGACCTGATCAACGCCGGGGAAGTCGATATGATCATCAACACGCCGTACGGCAACCGGGGTCCCCGGGTGGACGGCTACGAGATCCGCACCGCCGCGGTGTCCCGGGACATCCCGTGCATCACCACCGTCCAGGGCGCCGCCGCCGCCGTGCAGGGAATCGAAGCCCTCATCCGCAACGACATCACCGTGCGCCCCCTCCAAGCCCTCCACGCCGCCCTCCGCGCCTCCCCCACGACACCGCATTCAGCAGGCTCAGCGGGGCTATCCAATGCCCAGTAACCCCGCTCAGCCCGCTGAATGCGGGTTTGGGGCGCGGTTGGGCGCTGTTGTGGGGGTTAGGGGGGCGCTGTGTGTGGGGATTGATCCGCATCCTGAGCTGCTGCGGGGGTGGGGGGTGGAGGATGACGTCAAGGGGCTGGAGAGGTTTGCGCTGGGTGCCGTCGACGCGTTGGCGCCGGTGGTGGCGGTGGTCAAGCCGCAGTCGGCGTTCTTCGAGCGGCATGGGGCGCGCGGCATCGCCGTGCTGGAGCGGGTGCTGGCCGCGGTCCGGGAGGCCGGCGCGCTGGTGCTGCTCGACGTCAAGCGGGGAGACATCGGTTCCACCATGGCCGGGTACGCCGCCGCCTACCTGAGCGAGGGGGCGCCGCTGGCCGCTGACGCGATCACCGTCTCGCCCTACCTCGGGGTCGGTGCGCTGGATCCGGCCTTCGAGCTGGCCGGCCGGACCGGGCGGGGGGTGTTCGTGCTGGCGCTGAGCTCCAACCCGGAGGGCGCCGACGTGCAGGCTGCGGTCACCGGTACCGGAAGCACGGTCGCGCAATCGGTGATCGACGCCGTTGCCTCGCGCAATGCCGGTCACGGCTGCGATTTCGGCGTGGTGGTGGGGGCCACGCCAACGGCCGGGGCATTGCGGTTCGAGGCACTCAACGGCCCGATCCTGGTCCCCGGGATTGGCGCACAGGGCGCTTGCCTGGCCGACCTGCCCAAGGTCTTCGGTGCGGCGGCCCGCAACGTCCTTCCGACCACGTCACGTGACGTGCTGCGGCATGGACCCGGGCCGGAGTCCCTGCGACACGCCGCACGGCGGATCGCCGACGAGGCGACAGACCTGCTTCAATTCCCGTCGCGGCAGGTCGGAGGTGGCACCCCGCGTTGAACGGGGGACTGCCCTGGGGATACGGTCGCCGCACCAATCCAGACCATTCCTAAGCACTAGCAATCGACGGAGGAGACCGTGGCCCTTCCCGAGCTGACCGAGGAGCAGCGGGCCGCTGCGCTGGAGAAGGCGGCCGCTGCCCGACGCGCCAGGGCCGAGCTCAAAGAACGCCTCAAGCGCGGTGGGACCAACCTCACAGAGGTTCTCGCTCAATCCGACAGCGACGACATCCTGGGCAAGATGAAGGTTTCGGCTTTGCTTGAGGCCTTGCCCGGCGTGGGCAAGGTCCGCGCCCAGCAGATCATGGAGCGGCTGGAGATCGCTGCCAGCCGGCGGTTGCGCGGTCTTGGTGACCGCCAGCGCAAGGCGCTGCTCAGCGAGTTCGGCCCAGAATGACGTAGAGCGACACAGAGTGATGGCGTGTGAGTCGGGGTCCAGCGAGGCCGCCGGACCCCGACTCACCGTTGTGTCAGGCCCCTCCGGGGTCGGCAAATCCAGCGTGGTCGCCGAGGTGGCGCGACGCTGGCCGCAACTTCTTGTCAGCGTCTCGGTGACCACCCGATCACCTCGGGTCGGCCAACGGCCCGACGAGCATTACCGCTACGTGGACCAAGCCACCTTCACCCGCATGGTCCAACGTGGTGAGTTTCTGGAGCACGCCGAGTACGCCGGTAACTTGTATGGCACTCCCGCCGCGCCAGTACGCGAGGCTCTGGCTGCTGGCCGGTCGATGTTGCTGGAGATCGAAGTGCAGGGTGCGCGGCAGGTTCGGGCCGCGATGACCGGTGCACTGCTGGTGATGCTGGTGCCGCCGTCCTGGGAGGCGCTGTATGCGCGGCTGTCCGACCGTGGCACGGAGGATCCCGCCGAGCGGGAGCGCCGGTTGCGGGTGGCACGCGAGGAGCTGGAGGCCGTCGGGGAGTTCGATGCGACGATTGTCAACGACGACGTGCAACGCGCCGCGCAGGAATTGATAACCTTGATGCTCGGCACGGGTTCCGGACACCGCCGGACCGGCCCGTGACATCTGAACCCCGGTGACATCTGAAGGCATCTGGAGACAGTGAGTGAGCATCCCTACCGAATTGGGCGCGCTGAGCGCGCCCTCGGTCACTGCCCCTGAGGGCATCACCAACCCCCCGATCGACGACCTGCTGGGCAAGGTCAGCTCGAAGTACGCCCTGGTCATCTTCGGGGCCAAGCGGGCGCGTCAGATCAACGACTACTACGCGCAGCTCGGGGAGGGCCTGCTGGAGTACGTCGGCCCGCTGGTCGAGCCAGGGGCCCGGGAGAAGCCGCTGTCGATTGCGTTGCGGGAGATCCACAGCGGCCTACTCGAGCACACCGAGGGCGAGTGACCGACGCCGGGCCTGTCCGGCCGGACCTACCCCGGCGGATCGTGCTCGGCGTTTCGGGCGGTATCGCCGCATACAAGGTGTGTGAGGTGCTCCGCCGTCTCACCGAAGCGGGGCACCAGGTACAGGTGGTTCCCACCGACTCTGCCCTGCGGTTCGTCGGTGCCCCGACCTGGGAAGCGCTGTCCGGACTACCGGTGCAGCTCGGTCTGTTCGCCGACGTCCCTGAGGTGCCGCACGTGCGGCTGGGGCAGACCGCCGATCTGGTCCTGGTTGCCCCGGCTACGGCGGACCTGCTGGCTCGCGCCGCCCACGGCCGGGCTGACGACCTGCTGGCCGCCACGCTGCTCACCGCCCGTTGCCCGGTGCTGCTGATCCCCGCGATGCACACCGAGATGTGGGAGCACCCGGCAACGGTGCACAACGTCGCGGTGCTGCGCTCGCGCGGAACCGTCGTCGCGCAGCCCGCGACCGGGCGACTCACCGGCGCCGACTCCGGTGCCGGTCGGCTGCCGGAGCCCTCTGAGATCGTCGATCTCGCCACCTTGCTGCTGCACCGCCCGGATGCCCTGCGGCGAAATCTCACCGGCCGGCGGGTGGTGATCTCCGCCGGTGGCACTCGCGAACCGCTGGACCCAGTGCGTTACCTGGGCAACCGATCCTCTGGGCGGCAGGGCTATGCGCTGGCCCGAGTCGCGGCCCAGCGCGGTGCGCGGGTGACGCTGGTCACGGCGCACACCGCCGATCTCACCGATCCGGCCGGCGTGGAGGTGGTCGTCGTGGGCACCGCGCGCGAGCTGCAGGAGGCCATGCTCAAGGCGGCACCCGACGCCGACGCGGTGGTGATGGCGGCCGCTGTCGCGGACTTCCGCCCGGCCAACGCCCATCCAAGCAAGATCAAAAAGTCCGATTCGGACCCGGATCCGCTGCCGCTGACCCTCAACCCGGACATTCTGGCCGAGCTGGTGCGAGGCCGCCCGCAGGGTCAGGTGGTGGTCGGCTTCGCAGCCGAGACCGGTGACTCCGACCGTGGAGTGCTCGCGCACGGTCGGGCCAAACTCGTCAGGAAGCGCTGCGACCTGCTGGTGGTCAACGCTGTCGGGGAGGGTCGCGCGTTCGAGGTCGAACACAATGCAGGCTGGCTGCTCGGCGACGACGGCGTCGAGATCGAACTGCCCGAGGGCCCTAAGACGCTGCTCGCCTCCTACGTCTGGGACGCCGTCACGGCCCGACTGACCCGGTGAACCTGGGCCACTTTGTGAGTGGCCAACAGTTCTGGACGGCCCGCACGACTCTGTTGTTGAGTTCGGGAACTCAGGAGCAGTCTGCGTCGCGGGCACGGGTCGTTTCAAGATCGCAGCGGCTCGTGAGACGTGCGGTGCGGGTGATGGATGCGCACAAGGTTCCATTAAACGGTCAGCGGGCGCCGCGTGACCTGCAAAAGGTTCCACTTGGCGGTCCGGCCCGAGCAGTGCGAGACCGCGCGAGATCGTCTGGACGTACTCATCTGCCGATGTGAATGAGTCCCGGTTGGACGGTTGGGTCAGCGGTTCATCAGTGCGAAGAAGACGCCCCACCCGAGGTATTCGCGCTGGTATCTGGTGTGGTGTGCGGGGGCAGTGCTGAGTTCTGTGCGCATCTCGTCCGCCAGTTCATCGTCGGGATTGTCATCGAGCCAGCGGCGGATGTTGAGCCATTGGGCCGCGACGTATCGGTCCCAGCTGTCCTGGTTGGCCAGAACCATCTCCACGACGTCACAGCCAAGTTCGCCGAAGTGTTCGATCAGCTCCGGGAGCGGGAGGAAATCGTCCTTGCTGGTGGCGTAGCAGCCCTCGATGGTGGCCTGGTCGGGGGGATCACGGCGCCAGTACGGTTCGCCGATCAGCATCGTGCCGCGGAGGCGAAGGCTGCGGCGGAGGAGTTCAACGGTGCCGGCTACACCATCACCGATCCAGGTGGCGCCGATGCACGAAGCGATGTCGACCGGCCGGTCGGCGACGTGGTCCGACGCGTCGCCGTGCACGAAGCTGACCAGGTCGGCGACATCCAGCTCGATGGCTCGTGCGCGGGCGGTGGCGATGAACACGGTGCTGATGTCGACCCCGATGCCGGTCAGGTGGTGGTCGCGTGCCCAGATGCACAGCATCTCGCCGGTGCCGCAGGCGAGGTCGAGCATTCGCGCCCCCGGCGGCGGGTTCAGCGCGTGGCCCAAGATAGCCAGTTTGTCGCTGGTGAACGGGTTGTGGATGCGATGGCTGCTCTCGCGGATGGTGAAGCTACGCGGAAGATCCACTCTAGGATTCCTTGACGTCCAAGGGGTGCGGGATGGCTAGGGAAGGCGGGCGGCCGTGGTCGGCCGGGGCTGCCTGCACCCTCATCAAGTGCACCTCCGTGGACGTGCCGACGTGTGACCCGGCGAGGCTAAGCGCGTCGCGCTTGCACTGTCCATCGGTTTATCGCCCCATGCCCGAACGCACTCTCATGCCGCTGTCCGTACGTGGGTGCCGCGCAGGCCATGCCGAGTGACCCGTAGGCAGCCCCACCGGAACAGATCGAGGGCGCGATGGACTGGACCTGTGGCGAAAGCCTCAGTCTGTGTCTGGGGCGAGCTGCGGGAGCCCTGGGCGTGTGGAGCTGACGGGGCGCTCTGGTAGACCCGCCCGGTGAGCAGCGCCAGCCAGCCGCGCCGGGGGCAGCCCCGTCGCGGGCAGCCCCGTCGTGGGCAGCAGAGCCCGGCTGCTGTGCTGCCCGTCGCGCGGGTGTGCGTGGACACGCCGCTGGCGCATCTGGACCGCCCCTTCGACTACCAGGTACCCGCCGAGCTCGATGCGACCGCGGTGCCCGGCGTGCGCCTTCGGGTCCGTTTCGCCGGACGGCTGGTGGACGGGTGGCTGCTGGAGCGAACCGAGCGATCCGACCATCCGGGCCGGCTCGGCTGGCTGCACCGGGTGGTCTCCGCGGAGCCCGCGCTCAGCCCGCAGATCGCCGCCTTGGCCCGGGCGGTGGCCGACCGGTGCGCGGGCACCATGAGCGATGTGCTGCGGCTGGCCGTGCCACCGCGGCATGCCCGTGTCGAGGCCGAGCCGGTCGGACCGCCGGTGGCCCGTCCGCCGCGACCCGCGGCGCCCGGATGGGGGCGCTACCCTCGCGGACCTGCCTTCCTGGACGCTCTGCACCACGGTCGGGCGGCGCACGCCTGCTGGCAGGCGCTGCCGGGGGAGGGCTGGCCCGCCCGGCTCGCCGAGGCCGCGGTCACCGTCGCCGCCGCCGGCCGGGGCGCGCTGCTGGTACTTCCGGACCATCGGGACACCGCACGAGTGCACGCCGCGGTGGCCGCGCTCGCCGGGCCTGACGCGGTGGTCACCCTGGCTGCTGAGTCCGGGCCCGCCCAGCGCTACCGCCGGTGGTTGGCGGTGCGGCGGGGCATGGTGCGCATCGTGGTCGGCACCCGGGCCGCGGCCTTTGCCCCGGTCGCGGATCTGGGACTGATGGTGTTGTGGGACGACGGTGACGACCTGCACGCCGAGCCGCGGGCCCCCTACCCGCACACCCGGCTGGTGCTCGGCCAGCGCGCCGTGCTCGAGGGCGGGGCGCTGCTGGTGGCCGGCCATGCCCGCACCGCCGAGACGCAGCTGTCGGTCGACACCGGATGGGCGCACGAGATCGTCGCCGCCCGGGACGTGGTGCGGTCCGCGACGCCGCGGGTCACCGCGATCGGGGAGGACGACACCCAACTGGCCCGGGATCCTGCCGCCCGGGCGGCGCGGCTGCCCGTGGTGGCGTTCGAAGCGGCGCGCGCGGCGCTGGGCCGCGACCGGCCGGTCCTGGTGCAGGTGCCCCGCCGCGGCTACGTTCCCGCACTGGCCTGCCAGCAGTGCCGCACGGCGGCCCGCTGCCGGCGTTGCGCCGGCCCGCTGGCGTTGCCCGCCGCCGGTCAGCCCGGCTGCCGGTGGTGCGGCGCCACCGAGGCCGGCTACCGGTGTCCAGCCTGTGGCTCAGGCCGGTTTCGCGCGATGGTGATCGGCGCTGGCCGCACCGCAGAGGAGCTTGGCCGCGCCTTCCCCGGGGTGGCACTGCTTACCTCCGGCGGGGGTGGTTCCGGCGGGGGGGAGGTGCTGGCGGACGTACCGCCCGGGCCGGCGCTGGTGGTGTCCACTCCTGGCGCGGAGCCGTTGGCCCGATACGGGGCGGCGCTGTTGCTGGACGCCGCCGCGCTGCTGGCCCGCCCCGACCTGCGTGCGGCGGAGGAGGCGCTGCGCCGATGGATGACCGCGGCCGCGATGGTCGAGCCCGCGGCCGACGGCGGCCGGGTGGTCGTGGTCGCCGAGGCGTCGCTGGACACGGTGCAGGCGCTGATCCGATGGGATCCGGTCGGCCACGCGCGTGCCGAGCTGAGCGCTCGCACCGAGCTCGGCTTCCCACCCGCGGTGCGGATGGCCGCGCTGGACGGCACACCTGACACCCTGGCGGGTCTCGAGCTGCCGGCTGGGGCCGAGGTGCTGGGTCCGGTGCCGGTTCCGGGGGAACCTGAGGGGGGGGAGCGGCTGCTGGTCCGGGTTCCGCGTTCCCAGGGACCGGCCCTGGCCACCGCGCTGGCCGCGCTGCAGGCCGGGCGCAGCGCTCGCAAGCTACCTGACTTCCTGCGGGTCGAGCTCGACCCGCAACAATTGGCCTGACGGCCTCGTGAGTGACGCTGGGTGCCAGAACACCCAATGCCACTCACGGGGCATACTGCCCTGGTGCCTGTGCAACCCGTCCGGCTCTTCGGCGATCCGGTGCTGTATACCCGCGCAGCCGAGGTCGTCGACTTCGACAAGGAGCTGCGCAACCTGGTCCGCGACCTGCTGGACACGATGATTGCCGAGGGCGGAGCCGGGCTCGCGGCCCCCCAGCTGGGTGTCTTGCTGCGGGTGTTCACCTACCGCCGTGACGACGTTGCGGGGGCTGACCTCACCGGTGACG
Organism: Pseudonocardiales bacterium; assembly: GCA_052390115.1. GTDB lineage: Bacteria > Actinomycetota > Actinomycetes > Mycobacteriales > Pseudonocardiaceae. The sequence continues at coordinate 128,424 of JBQTHE010000031.1, forward strand.
ACGTGACCGGGCACCTGGTCAATCCCACCTTCGACGTAGTGGGTGACGAGATGCAGGACGGACCGGAGGGCTGCCTGTCGATCCCGGGCCTGTCCTGGGACTGCCGGCGCCACCTGCACGTCGTCGCCCGTGGGCACAACCAGCACGGCGAGCCGATCGAGGTGCACGGCACCGAGCGGCTGGCGCGGGCGATCCAGCACGAGACCGACCACCTCGACGGCGTGCTGTTCATCGACCGGCTCGACCCCGAGACACGCAAACAGGCGATGCGGGAAATCCGGCAGGCACGCTGGTTCGGCACCCCCGAGCCGGTGGTCAAGCTCAGCCCACACCCGATGCTCGGCAAGGTGCGCTGAACGGTGCGACTGGTCTTCGCCGGCACGCCCGAGGCGGCCGTGCCCGCACTACAGGCGCTGCTGGACTCCGACCGGCACGAGGTCGCCGCGGTGCTGACCCGGCCGGACGCGCCGGCCGGGCGGGGGCGGCGGCCGACCCGCTCACCGGTGGGTGCGCTGGCCGACAAGGCGGGGCTGCTGGTGCTCACCCCACGCCGCCTGACTGACCCGGAGTTCTCGGCGCGGCTGCGCGAGCTGGCCCCGGATTGCTGCCCGGTGGTCGGCTACGGCGCGCTGGTTCCACGAGTGGCGCTGGACATCCCCCGGCGTGGCTGGGTGAACCTGCATTTCTCGCTGCTGCCCGCCTGGCGTGGCGCCGCTCCGGTGCAGGCCGCGATCCGGCATGGGGACGAGATCACCGGCGCATCCACCTTCGCCTTGGAAGAGGGGCTGGACACCGGCCCGGTATACGGCACGGTCACCGAGGTGATCCGCCCCGAGGACACCGCGGGTGAGTTGCTGTCCCGGCTGGCCGACGCCGGAGCGGAGCTGCTGGTCGCCACACTGGACGGGATCGCCGACGGGACTCTTCGCCCGGCGCCCCAGCCGTCCGATGGTGTGTCGCATGCCCCGAAGCTCACCGCTGAGGACGCCCATGTGGACTTCAGCGCCCCGGCCTTCGCGGTGCATCGCCAGGTGCGTGCGGTGACGCCCGCTCCCGGTGCCTGGATCAGCTTCCGGGACCAACGCGTGGGCCTCGGGCCGGTGCAACTCGCCGACCTCAACGGGCTCGGTCCCGGCGAACTGCTGGCTGGCAAGCGGGAGGTGCTCGTCGGCACGGCGACCAGCGCGGTGCGGCTGGGCGAGGTCACTGCGCCCGGTAAGCGGGCGATGCCCGCACCGGACTGGGCTCGCGGTGCCCGGCCGGAGCCGGGGGAGCGGTTCGAGTGACAGCCGGCGCGGGCACCGCCCGGGTCGTCGGGGGCACGCGGTGACGGTCCCCCGCAGACCCTCCCGACCGCGCAGGCCCGGGCCGCCCCGGCGGCGCTCCGGGCCGCGCCGGCCGCCGGTGGAGGATCCCCCCCGGCGAGCCGCGTTGGATGCCCTGGCGGCGGTGCGCGAGCGCGACGCGTACGCCAACCTGGTACTTCCTGGCCTGCTGCGGCAGCGCGGAATCCACGGCCGGGACGCGGCGCTGGCCACCGAGCTGTGCTACGGCACGTGCCGCGCACAAGGCCTGCTGGATGCGGTGCTGCAGTCCTGCTCGGACCGCCCGTTGTCGGAGGTGGACGGCGAGCTGCTGGACGCCCTGCGGCTGGGCAGCTATCAACTGCTGCGGACCCGGGTGCCGCCGCACGCGGCGGTCGGCACCACCGTTGATCTGGTGCGCGCGGATCGCGGCAGTGCAAGCGCGGGCTTCGTCAACGCCGTGTTGCGCCGGGTCGGCCAGCAGGACGAGGAAGGCTGGGTGCAGGCGGTAGCCCCGGCGGTCGACGATGACCCGGTAGGCCACCTTGCGATGGCGCACCCGCACCCGCGGTGGATCGCCCAGGCCTTCGCCGACGCGCTGGGCGGTGACCGCGACGAGCTGGCCGCGGCGCTGGCCGCTGACGACGTGCGCCCGCTGGTGCACCTCGCGGCGCGCCCAGGTGAGATCACCGCCGCCGACCTCGCAGCGATGACCGGCGGCGATGTCGCGCCGTACTCGCCCTACGGAGTTTACCTGGCCGACGGCGGCGACCCGGGTGAGCTGACTGCGGTGCGGGATCACCTGGCCCAGGTGCAGGACGAGGGCAGCCAGCTCGTCGCTCTGGCGCTGGCCGGGGTACCGCTGGAGGGCGCCGACGCCCGCTGGCTGGACCTGTGCGCCGGTCCGGGAGGCAAGGCAGCGCTGCTGGGTGCCCTGGCTGCCGCTCGGGGGGCCCGCCTGGACGCCGTGGACAAGGCCGAGCACCGGGCCCGGCTGGTCGGTCAGGCCTGCGCGGGCCTGCCGGTGACGGTGCACGTCGCCGACGGCCGGGACAGTGGATTGCCGGAGCGGTCCTATGACCGGGTGCTGGTGGATGCGCCATGCACCGGGCTCGGGGCGCTGCGTCGCCGCCCCGAGGCGCGCTGGCGACGGCGGGCCGACGATGTCGCCGGGCTGGTCCGGCTGCAGCGGGAACTGCTGGTGGCGGCACTGCGGCTGGTCCGCCCCGGCGGTGTGGTGGCCTACGCCACCTGTTCACCGCACCTGGACGAGACAGAGCGGGTGGTCGTTGACGTGGTGCGGCGTACCGGTGCCGAGCACCTCGACGCCAGGTCGCAGTTCCCCGGTGTGCCCCAGCTCGGTGCAGGGCCACAGGTGCAGTTGTGGCCGCACCGGCACGGCACCGACGCGATGTTCTGTGCCTTGCTGCGCCGTTGAATCACTTCTTGCCTGCCGTCACGAGGTAGTAGTCGATGAGCCCCTGGTTGTATGCCGTCAGCCAGTTACGGCCCCAGCTGTCTCTGAACTCGGTCTGGTCCATCCAGGCGTCGAAGCCATGCCAGACATGCTCGCCGATACTTTCAACACCCACGTCGACAAATCCTGCCTTGAGTAGATCGTGCCTAAAGGAGTCGATCGTCAGGACAACGTCGATACCACTTTCGATGGTTTCGATCAACCGTCGTAGCCCGTCGAGGGCGGTTGTGTGTGGCGTGAAGAAGGTTGTGACGGCAAGCCGGCCCCCGGGCCTGAGTACCCGATAGGCTTCGGACGCGAAGGTAGCCAGGTCCTCAAAGTGCTGCGCCGCTTCGACCGAATAAATCTTGTCGAACATCTCGTCTGCAAAAGGAAGTTCCAGCGCGGAACCCTGCTGGAGGACAAGTCGGTCGGGATGTTGTGTGATCAACTCGGCGTTGGCCCTGGCGGCACGGTCGATCTGGTCCGGCGAGAGATCGAGTCCGTAAACGGCGCTTGGCTCGAATTCTCGAAGTGCGAGCGCCGTCCCTACCGCGATGCCGCAGCCGACTTCCAGTGCCGCATCGCCCGGATCGATCGTCAAGTGGCGGAGAACGGTGCGGTAGAGGTCGGCCTGGCTCTGGGTGCGCTCGTCAACGCTGATGAGCCCGGGCGTGAAGTCCTGCCAATACCCGAAGTTGATGTAGTTGCCCGAGAAGATTGAAAACGAGCTGAGATCGCCCGCACCGTACATCGCAGCGCGCCGCGACGAACCGCTGTCACTTGGCATGATTCGCAGCCTAGGTCGGCCCCGGCTCGCTGTCAGCTGATCTTTCCTGCGCGAAGCGCGAGCGACCGGCGGGAACCAGCCGGGTCCTGGGGCCGACTAGCAGGGCGTGCCCCTTCAGCTCGAGAACGACCCGCCCGCCGAACCCCAGGCGGCTGTGCCGGCAGCACACCGCGGCGGGCTACGGCCGTTGCTGTGGCGGCTGCACTTCCTCGGCGGGTTCCTCGCCGCCCCGGTCGTCCTCTCCCTGGCGCTCACCGGGATCCTGTTCGCCTGGAACCCGCAGATCGAGACTGCCCTGCACCGCGACGCGCTCACCGCGACGGCCCCAGGGCCCGACCGCCCGCTCCGCGAGCAGGTCGCCGCAGCCCGCGAGACCCATCCCGAGTGGACCGTCACCACCGTCGTGCCGGCCACCGAGGGCGGCGAGCAGACCACCGCGGTCACCCTGAGCCCGCCGGGCGCGGCCGGCGCGGAGTTCGGCCCCGCGCCGGGCGCGGTCACCGCCTATGTCGATCCCGCCTCCGCCCGGGTGACCGGGGAGATCGCAGAGGAGCAGCGACCGGGCGAGTGGCTGCGGTCGTTGCACTCCAGCTGGCGGCTTGGCCCGTTCGCGGAGCCAGTCACCGAACTCGCCGCGAGCTGGGTGCTCGTCTCGTTGCTGACCGGGGCCTACCTGTGGTGGCCCCGTACCCGCCGCGGCCTGCAACGGGCCCTGCGGCCGCGCCTGAACCGCCCCGGGCGGGGTCGATGGCGCTGGGTGCACTCCAGCATCGGGGTGGTGCTGCTCGTCCCGATGCTGGCGCTGGTCGGATCGGGACTGAGCTGGACCACCTACGCGGGTGCGTGGATCGACGTCGCCCGCGCGCAGCTCGACTCTGCCACGCCTGCCGTCTCCACCAGCCTGGGCGCCTCCGGTTCCGCCCCGTCCCACGAGCACCACGCCGGGCCCGACGCTGCCGGTGGGCCCGTGGTCGATGTCGCCGCAGGCATCGACCAGGTCGCCGCCGCGGCCACCCGAGCAGGGCTGGGCGGACCCGTCGCCATCACGCCGGCCACGGCGGACGGGCAGGCCTGGACCGTGGCCCGCCAGGACAGCCGCTGGCCGGTGGAGCTCAACACCGTCGCCGTTGATCCGGCCAGCGGTGCGGTCGCCGACCGCGTGAGCTGGGCGGACTACCCACTGCTCGCCAAGGCCACCACCCTGGGAATCGCGTTCCACGAAGCGGAACTGTTCGGGTTCGCCAATCAGATCGGGCTGACCGCACTGGCTACCGGGCTGATCGTCCTCGTGCTGGCGGGCTACCGGATGTGGTGGCTGCGCCGGCCCGCCGGCGGGCTCGGTGCCCCGCCACCGCTGGGACCGCTGCTGCGCCGCGCGCCGATCACCGTGCTGATCGGGTTCGGGCTGCTGCTGATCTTCCTCCCGACGCTCGGGGTGGCGTTCGTGCTGTTGCTCGTCCTGGAGCAGATCGTGCGGGCGGTCCGCGGCCGGAGCGCGACACGGCGTGCGATGTGAGCAGGTCCGCGAATCGCTTGGCTGTGCCGCGTGGAGGTGGTTCACCCCCGATGCCGCTGGCTGGCATGGTCGGCGAGGACCAGGGCCGGGCTGGCGCGGCACGCTGAGGTGACCCATCTCGGGGTGACCCAGCCCGTGGACGATCCGGCCCTCGACCACGGCCCCAGCGCCGATGCCGGTGCCGACGGTCAGGTACACGAATGTGTCCAGGCCACGGGCGGCCCCCCAGCGGCCTTCCCCTAGCGCGGCGGCGTTGACATCGGTGTCGAACCCCACCGGCACGCCTAGTGCGCGCTGGACTGGCCCGACCATGTCGACCCACGTCCAGCCCGGCTTCGGGCTGGACGTGATGAACCCATACCGTGGATGTGATCGGCGCAGTTCCAGTGGGCCGAATGAGGCGATGCCGATCGCGGCCAGCGGCCAGCCGGACGCCACCTCCTGCTGGAAGAAAGCAAGCACCTGAGCCAGCGTCTCGGCTGGTTTCCCGGTCGGGATCTGGGTCTGGGCCACGATGTGGTCGGGATCCGACCCGACCAGGCAGAGCACCTTCGTCCCGCCTGCCTCGACCGCCCCCCACCGCACCGGTCCCACCGGCGCCAGGATATCGCCCAGGCACAATCGGCCTCGTGCCCCACACAGACAACGGCGGGACGCGATTGTTCTGGGAGGAGAGCGGCGCCGGCCCGGCGGTGCTGCTCATCCACGGCCTCGGCTACACCCACGACATGTGGTACCGCACCGTGCCGGTGCTGTCCCGTCGCTACCGGGTCATCCGGTTCGACAACCGGGGGGTGGGGCGCAGCGACGTGCCCCCGGGGCCCTACCGCGTCAGCGACATGGCCGCCGACGCCGCGGCCGTCCTCGACGCCGCTGGAGTGGATGCCGCCCACGTCGTCGGCATCTCGCTCGGCGGCGCCATCGCCCAGGAGCTCACGCTGCGGTACCTCTCGCGGGTGCGTGGGCTCGTGCTCGTCGCCACCCTGTGCGGCGGGCCGCGGATGGTTCAGGCCGAGCCCGAAGTCGGTGCCAAGCTGCTCGCCCGGGGGAAGATGCCCGCGGAGCAGGGGATCCGGGTGATGAACCCGTATGTCTACGATCCTGGCACCTCCGACGAGCGCATCGACGAGGACCTCGCGATCCGGCTCCGGACCTACCCGAGCGAGCAGGGGTACCTGGGCCAACTGCAGGCGGTGCTGTCGTGGTCGTCGTACGATCGGCTGCCCGAGATCACCGCGCCGACCCTGGTGATCCACGGCGAGACCGACCGCTTGGTCCCGCCCGAGAACGGCCGCGTCATTGCCGACCGCATCCCCGGCGCCCGTCTGGCGATCCTTCCCCAGGCGAGCCACATCCTGTTCACCGACCAGCCCGAGGCCGCCCACGGCGCCATACTTGGGTTCCTGGACGAGCTCTGCACGTCGGGGCGCTGACGCGCCGCGGGTCACCCCGAACGGGGGGTACGGTTGACGTTGGTGTGAGTGTGACGCGGGGAGGCTCGGTATGCCCGATGGGCCTTTCGACTCCGGGTTCAACCCGCTTGAGGATCTCGTCAGCCGGCTGGTCGGTGGACTTGAGCAGTCCTTTGGCGGGGTGGCCAGGCCGGGAACGTCGACGCAGCGGGTTGACCGCTACGGCCGCGACCTCACCGCCGCCGCCCGGGCCGGCCGCCTCGACCCGGTCATCGGGCGCGACGATGAGATCGAGCAGGTCCTTGAGGTGCTGTCTCGGCGGACCAAGAACAATCCGGTGCTGATCGGGGACCCCGGTGTCGGCAAGACAGCGATCGTCGAGGGCATCGCTGCGCGGATAGCCGAGGGCGCGGTCCCGGAACAGCTGCGCAACCAGCGGGTGATCGCGCTGGACCTGGCCGGGATGGTGGCCGGCAGCAAGTACCGGGGCGAGTTCGAGGAACGGCTCAAAGCGGTGATCGACGAGGTGACGGCCGCGGCCCGGACCGTGGTGCTGTTCCTCGACGAGCTGCACACGGTGATCGGCGCCGGCGCGGCCGAGGGCGGTGCGATGGACGCTGCCAGCTTGCTCAAGCCAGCGCTGGCCCGTGGTGACTTGCAGGTCGTCGGGGCTACCACGGTCGACGAGTACCGCAGGCACATCGAGCGGGATCCGGCGCTGGAACGGCGGTTCGCGCCCATCCTGGTCGCCGAGCCGAGTATCGACGACACCGTCGCCATCCTGCGGGGCCTGCGCAAGCGCTATGAGGTGCACCACCGGGTGCGCATCACCGACGAGGCCACCGATGCCGCCGCCCGGCTGTCCGACCGCTACCTGACCGACCGGTTCCTCCCGGACAAGGCGATCGACCTGATCGACCGGGCCAGCGCACGGGTCCGGCTGCGAGCCGAGGTCCCCAGCGAGGACACCCGGGCGCTCGAGCAGCGCGTCGAGCAGCTCACCCGGGCCAAGGACATCGCGATCGACGCCGAAGACTACGAGCGGGCCGACGCGCTGACCCGGGAGCTCGACCTGGCGATCGTGGAACTGGATACCGCCCAACCCCGCCCGGAGCGCCTGCCGGAGGTCGGCGCCGCCGACGTCGCGGAGATCGTCGCACGCGGCACCGGTATCCCGGTCGCGCAGCTCACCGAGGTGGAGCGGCACCGGCTGTTGCATCTCGAAGAGCAGCTGCGGCAGCGGGTCGTCGGGCAGGACGAGGCGATCGAGGCCGTCGCGGACGCGGTCCGGGCCAGCCGTGCTGGTCTCAACCACCCGGACCGGCCGGTCGGGTCGTTCCTATTCCTCGGCCCCACCGGTGTCGGCAAGACCGAGCTGGCCAGGGCGCTGGCGCAGGCCCTGTACGGGGCGCAGGAGCGGCTCGTCCGCATCGACATGAGCGAATTCCAGGACAAGCACACGGTGTCGCGGCTGATCGGTGCCCCACCCGGCTACGTCGGCCACGAGGATGCCGGCCAGCTCACCGAGGCCGTCCGCCGCACCCCGTACACGGTGCTGCTGCTCGACGAGATCGAGAAGGCGCATGCCGACGTCTCGAACATCCTGCTGCAGGTCTTCGACGCCGGCCGGCTCACCGACGCCCGGGGCCGGACGGTGAACTTCGCCAACACTGTGATCATCATGACCAGCAACCTCGGTGCCGAGGCGCTGCTGGCCGCGACCAGCGCTGGGCGGCCGGTCGAGGAGGTGCGGGAATCACTGATGGCCACCGTGCGGCGGCACTTCCGGCCGGAGTTCCTCAACCGGATCGACGAGATCGTCCTGTTCCGCGGCCTCGACCGGCCACGGCTGCGCACCATCACCGAGTTGCTGCTGGAGCAGACCCGGCAGCGGCTGCGCGCCCAAGACATCACGTTGCGCCTCGACGACCACGCCATCGACTGGATCGCCGACCGTGGCTACCAGCCCGAGTTCGGGGCCCGGCCGCTGCGCCGAGCCATCGGACGTGAGCTGGACCGCAAACTGTCCCGCATGCTGCTGGCCGGTGATCTGAGAAGCGGCCAGGACGTCGACGCCAGGGTCGTCGAGGACCGGCTGGAACTCACCGTCACCGATCCGCAACCGCCGTTGACGCGGCGGTGATGATGGGCTGGGTGGGCCGTTTCTGGTTCCAGCGGTGCAGCAGGTCGCTAACCTGGGCTGCGAGCTTTGTGCTGTCGGGTCCGTGTGCGATGACGCCCAGCTCGCTCACGTCGTCGCTGTGCTCGCGCACGGTGAGGTAGGCGAGGGTTGCGCCGTCGTACAGGGTTGCCCCGGCCCACCGTAGTGCCGGGTCGACCAGGCCGCTGGCGCGGGCTGCGGACGCTACGGAGAGCCGGCCGAAGTTGCCGCTGCCGGTGGTGGCCAGCCACAGGTCAAGGTGGGCGACGGGCTCGTCGTCGCGGATCTGCACGCCTGTCCAGTGCGGGTGCGCGGGGTAGGTGAGCGCGTGGCCGAGCGCGGCTTCGTCGGGCAGGTCTACGGCGTCGAGGTGCAGGACAACGTCGTCGGCCAATGGTACGACGCCTTCGGCCTGCTCGGCGGTGCCGCGCAGGGGCACAAAGCCACACACCATTGCCGAGGTGCTGGTCATCCGGCCGGGCGCTTGGAGGTCGAGTGCGATCGCTCGGGTCAGGCCGCTGCCGTGCAGGCGCAGCAGCACGACCAGGCGGCCCCCAACCGCGAGTTGCTGCCACCAGGCGGAGACGATGTCCCACGCTCCGGCGGTGACGATGATCCTGTCGTAGGGTGCGCGGGCGGGGTGACCGAGCGCACCGTCGCCGCAGATCACCTTGACCTGGGGGTATCCGCTCGCGACCAGCCCGGCGTGGGCGGCGGCGGCGAGGTCATCGTCGAGTTCGATGGTCACGACCTCACCGGTGGGGCCGACGAGTTCGGCGAGCAGGGCGGCGTTGATGCCGGTGGCCGCGCCGATTTCCAGGACGCGGTGGCCGGGTGCGACGTCGAGCGCTTCGAGCATCTCGGCCACGAGGTTGGGGCTGGAGGCCGAGGAGAGGGCAGTGCCGTCGGCGGCGCGTTTGGTCACGACCTGCTGGGATCGGGGTTCGTCGGGTCGATGGTGTCGGTGGTCACCGCGCGCACGGTAGTCGCGCCAGGGCGGGCAAGCTGCTGGCCGAGCCGGTGGTGGACTCGGCCCGTGACGACGCCGAGGCCAGCGACCCCGGCCGGCACGGTGAGCGGCGGGGTGGGAACTGGCTGCCAGCCCGCCCCACCAACTGGTGCCCTTCCCCCAGCGGCCAATCGAAAGGGCTGCCCACCTAGTCTCCGCCAGGTAGCCCATCACCGCATCGATTACGAGGGCGACTTGTGGGGCGGGCGTTACCCTGGCGGTGCAGCTCCCTCGCCGGGGTGAGTCCCTGGCCGACGGGCCGGGGGCGGCGGGGAGGCTCCTCCGGCGAAGAAGGTGATCACCTGTGGTTGATCAGCGTGATACGCGACGACTGGGTGAACGGTTGGCAGAGTTACGACGCCGACAGGGGTTGACCCAAGAAGAGCTCGCGGAGCAGTCCACCGTCAGCGTGTCGGTCATTCGCAAGCTGGAGCGGGGTGAACGAGACTCGGCCTGTTTGTCGACCCTTCGGAAGTTCGCCGGGGCGTTGGGCGTGACGACCATGCAGCTGTTCGCGCCGTCGCCAACCTTCGCTGGTCCGGTCGACGAGGAGGAACGCAACGATCTCTATGAACTGCGCCGCGTGCTCCAGCCACCCCGAGGAGTCGACGGTGCTGCCTTGCTGTCGCTGGCAGAGGACGAATCCGGCCCCAACGGTGACGACCTCACCGAATCGATGAGGATCGCAGACCGCCTTTTCCGGGATGACGACTTCGCCTCCGCTACCGCCGTGCTCCCGCCACTGATCACCCACGCACGATGGATCCTCACCGAATCCACTGAGGACCAGCGACGGTCAGCATGGGCGCCGCTCGCGCAGGCGTACCTACTCGCTGCCGCGCTACTCACCCAGCTCCGTAAGGATGATCTCGCGTACCACACCCTTGGCCTCGCCCTGGACGCTGGAGCCCGCGCGCAGGACAACGGCCTGGTGGGCTCGGCCATAGGTGGCGAGACGTGGTTGTTGATCCGCCAAGGCAGATTGGATGACGCCACAAGAGTAGCGCTCGCGGCCGCCGAAAGATTGGAGCCGAGCTTCGGTCACTCGGATCGGCGGCACCTCTCGTCGTGGGGTTGGCTGAACCTCGGCGTCGCGGCGGCAGCCGCACGCAACAGCCAGCAGGACGTGATGACCGACGCCATGCGCCGCGCGTGGGCAGCAGCGGTCCGTATCGACGGCGACGGCCCCGGAAGCCGCGATTGGAGCTCGTTCGGACCGACCGTGGTCACCATGAGGGACACGGAAATGGCGGTGGTCACCGGCTCGCCCGACAAGGCACTGCGTATCGCAGCGCGGGTGCCCGCGCCTCGGCGGCCAACCAACACCCATCATCGGTTCCGGCTCGATGTCGCGGCGGCGTTACTGGAGCAGCGCAACCGACAGGAAGCGACAACGGTCTTGCTGGAACTACGGGCCGCCGCGCCGAACTGGCTGCGGCACCAGCGATACGCCAAGTCGATCACCCGCAGATTGCTGCGGGCCACGCCACGCGCCGCTCCACAAGAGCTGCGAGATCTCGCCGACTTCCTTCAGATCAGCTCCTGAACTACCCCACCGCGTGGTAGTTCCGATCACACCGACGCACCAACTGCCACTGCCGGTGGCTGGGCTAACTGTTGTCGTGTTTCTACCGTGGCGTTCATGCGCGCAGGCCGGGTCATTGAGCGCACCCGCGGCGCGTTGCCGTTGTGGCGGCCCCGATGATCTCCCGCCCGGAGTGGCTGGTGCCGTGCCGGGATACCGCCGACCGCCACTAACACCACTTGGAGGGGGTGACCACATTTGCAAGCCGACGTCCTGGAGGGGCAGCTCGCCGACGACTGGATCGACTTTCGGACCGGCCACAAGCGAGTGCACTACACACTGACCGAGGTTGACCGGCTGTCACGGTCGCAGAAAGCGACGTTGCGGGCAATGAGCGAGCCCTACGCGGACCACCACACCATCGACGGCGACATCTTCGACGAGGTCACTGATGTCACGCTGGCCGCGTTCCTGGCCGCCTCGGAGCGAGGGGACGCAGACAGCGCGCAGGTCTGGACGTCCTGGTTGGTCCGGGAGGGCCACGAGACCTACGCCTACCTGACGGTCGACGAGCTGCTCACCGCGTTCGCCATCAACTCGGTCGAAGCCGACTGCCGCAACCGGACCGTCCTGATGCCGGTCCAGGGCGGTGACATCCTCCGGAAGGACAGGAACTACTACAACAGGTTCCTCGCAAAAAGACTCGCGAACCCCGTGAACGACGCCAAGCAGCTGGTGCTGTTCCAGAACATCCCCCTGTCCGACGCGGGCTCGCTCAGACAGGCACTGGAGGCGGTCCAGGAGTTCTGTGGCAAGCCGAGCCTCGCCCGCGTGTACGCGGCGATCAACTCCACGGGACAATCCCGGCCATGAGTGTCATTGAGGTCGAGCGGAAACGCGAGCTGATCGACACCTGCACGGCTGTGGAAGCCCGGCTAGCCGAGTTGGGCTACCGCGAGCACGGCTGCTTCGTGGAAGTCGACACCTACTACAGCAGGCCAGAGGTCGACTATTTGGACACCGTGGAGTGCCTGCGGGTACGGCAGCGCGACGGCTTCGCCGAGATCACCTACAAGCCGGCTTCCGAACCGAGCACGCACAGCCCCGACGACGTCATCTCCAAACGCGAGACCAACGTCGCCCTGAGCGGCGCCGATCAGGCCGAGGCCGCCAACCACCTGCTGACGGCCATCGGCATGACCCGCCTAGTGCTGGTCGAGAAGTCACGAGCCCTGTACCACCACCCTGACCGCGATGACATCACCGTCAGCCTCGACACCGTCTCCGGGGTGGGCACGTTCATCGAGACCGAGGTCACTGCCGTGAATGCGGACGGAGCGACCGCACTGCTGGAACAGGTCGAGCACCAACTCGGCCTCACTGCGCACCCGGTCGTGACCATGCCGTACCGCGATCTCGTCCTTCGGCGCGATCAACCCATCGACGAGAAGCTGCCCTGACTGACGCGGCGCCGCTGGCCGCCGTGGAAGGCACCTGGTGCCGATTCGCTTAGCGAGATCGGCGTGGGGTCAACTCAGCGGCCTCCCGCAGCACCCGCAGCTCCACCGCTAACCGCTGCCGACGTAGGTACGGACTGACCATCACGCCTTCCCGCATACGGCGTAGAACAGCGCGAGCTCGTCGCAGTTGAGCGCGCGGTAGCGCGAGGTCCAGGGGATCGTCCAGGTTCAACCGCAGCCGGCGGTCCGCCGTGCCCATGGACACGCTGGCGGGCAGGCGCAGGCGCAGGCGCAGGCGCACACTCACCGCTGCCATGGCCGTCGTTCCACCCCAGCCGCCCGGTTCCTGTTCCACATCATCGGCGCAATGGACGACGAGATGCTGGTAGACCTCATCAACGAAGGCACCCTCGAAGGACTCGAAGCCGCCCGGGCTCACCGGGTGACGAGCCTCGTTGTGGTGGGCCTGCCCGGGACACAGGTCGCAGCTGTCGGGGCAGGTTACGTCCAGGGGCTGGGCGACCGGAGACGCTACCCCGCGAGTTGAACCGGCCTACCACACCAGCAGGTCGGGCACGCTACCGTGCACCCTGTGGCACACCAGCCGATGATCGCTCCGTCCCTGCTCGCTGCCGACTTCGCCCGGCTGGCCGACGAGGCCAACGCCGTTCCGGGTGCTGACTGGCTGCACGTCGACGTAATGGACGGGCACTTCGTGCCCAATCTCACGTTGGGCCTTCCCGTGGTGCAGAGCGTGATGAAGTACACCGACATCCCGATTGACTGCCACCTCATGATCGAAAACCCGGATCGGTGGGCGATCGGGTACGCCGAGGCCGGCTCCTACAACGTCACCGTGCACGCCGAGGCCGCCCACGACCCGGTGAAGCTGGCGAAGGACCTGCGCGCGGCCGGCGCCAAGGCCGGCCTGTCGATCAAACCCAAGACTCCCCTGGAGCCCTGGGTGGAGGTGCTGAAGCACTACGACACGCTGCTGGTGATGAGCGTGGAGCCTGGCTTCGGTGGGCAGTCGTTCATCCACGACGTGTTGGCCAAGGTGCGCACCGCCCGGCGGTTGGTGGACACCGGGCACCTGACCGTCCTGGTCGAGATCGACGGGGGGATCAACGCCGACACCATCGAGGCGGCCGCGGAGGCCGGGGTGGACTGCTTCGTGGCCGGCTCGTCGGTGTACGGGGCTGATGACCCGCAGCGGGCCGTCGAGTCCCTGCGGGCCCAGGCCCGGGCGAGCGGGGGCCGGTGAGGCGCACCCGCCCGGGAGGGTGCAGCTGTGTTCACTGGCATTGTTGAAGAACTCGGGGAGCTCGTCGGCCGGGACGAGCGGCCCGACGCGGCACGGTTCGCCATCCACGGGCCGCTGGTCAGCTCCGATGCGCGGCCAGGTGACTCGATCGCGGTCAACGGGGTGTGCCTGACCGTGGTCGACGTCGACGGCGAGGTATTCACCGCCGACGTGATCGGCGAGACGCTGCGTCGCTCCAGCCTGGGTTCGGCCCGGATCTCCGACCGGCTGAACCTGGAGCGGGCCGCGAAGCTGGGTGACCGGCTCGGCGGGCACCTGGTGCAGGGGCACGTCGACGGCACCGGGACCGTGCTGTCCCGCACCGCGCCGCAGCAAGCAGCCCCGTGGGAGCTGGTCCGGATCGGGATACCCACTGCGCTGGCCCGCTATGTGGTCGAGAAAGGGTCCATCACCGTGGACGGGGTGTCCCTCACCGTGGTCGAGGCGGGTATCAACGACTTCTCCGTGGGACTCATCCCTACCACACGAGAGCTGACCACCCTGGGCACTCGACTGCCCGGTGAGCTGGTGAATATCGAGGTCGACGTGATCGGGAAGTATGTCGAGAGGTTGGCCTGCCCACATATTCGCTCCGGTATCGAGGGAGCTGGGGGATGATGCGGGGGAGGAGGACACGATGACCGAGAGCGCCTTTGCCGGCATCGATCGGGCGATCGTCGACGTGGCGGCCGGGCGCCCGGTGATCGTGGTGGACGACGAGGAGCGGGAGAACGAGGGCGACCTGATCTTCGCCGCGGCCCGTGCCACTCCCGAGCTGCTGGCGTTCATGGTCCGGTACACCTCGGGGTACATCTGCGTGGGGCTGACCGGGGATGACTGCGACCGGTTGGACCTGCCGCCGATGTTCCACACCAACCAGGACAAGCGGGGCACCGCCTACACGGTCACGGTGGATGCCCGGGAGGGCGTCACTTCCGGGATCTCGGCGGCGGACCGGGCCCGCACCATCCGGCTGCTGGCCGACCCGGACGCCAAGTCGGTCGACTTCGTCCGCCCCGGGCACGTGGTACCGCTGCGGGCCAAGGATGGCGGGGTGCTGCGCCGCCCCGGGCACACCGAGGCCTCGGTGGACCTGGCCCGGATGGCGGGGTTACCCCCGGCCGGGGTGTTGTGCGAGATCGTCTCGGCCAAGGACGACGGCGAGATGGCCCGTCGCGACGAGCTGGAGGTCTTCGCCGCCGAGCATCACCTGGCGCTGATCACCATCGCGGATCTGATCGCCTACCGGCGGCGGTTCGAAAAGCAGGTGGAGCGGGTCGCGGAGGCCCGGATCCCGACCGTGCACGGCGAGTTCAGGGCGATCGGCTTCGACTCCCTGCTAGACGGGGTGGAGCACATCGCTCTGGTCACCGGGGATATCGGGGATGGAGCCGACGTGCTGGTGCGGGTGCACTCGGAATGCCTCACCGGCGACGTGCTGGGCTCGCTGCGCTGCGACTGCGGGCCACAGCTGGACGCCGCACTGGCCGCCGTGGCCGCCGAGGGCCGCGGGGTGGTGCTCTACGTGCGTGGTCACGAGGGCCGCGGTATCGGGCTGATGCACAAGCTGCAGGCCTACCAACTGCAGGACGCCGGCGCCGACACCGTCGACGCCAACCTCGCCTTGGGCATGCCCGCCGACGCCCGTGACTACGGCACCGGGGCGCAGATCCTGGTGGATCTCGGAGTGCGCTCGATGCGGCTGCTCACCAACAACCCGGCCAAGCGGGCCGGCCTGGAGGGTTACGGCCTGACCATCACCGGCAGGGTGCCGTTGCCCATCCGGCCCAACCCGGAAAACCTGCACTACCTGCGTACCAAACGTGACCGGCTGGGCCACGATCTCGATGGCTTGGACCCCACCGGTAGCTTGCGGCCATGAGCGGGACCGGCCAGCCCACGCTGGAGGTACCGCGCTGCGCGGAGCTACGGCTGGGCATCGCTGTGACTCGCTGGCATGAGCGCATCACCGCTGCGCTGCTGAACCGCGCCTGTGCCGCTGCTGCCGAGGCCGGGATCGCCGAACCGACGGTGGTGCGGGTGCCCGGCGCCGTCGAGCTGCCTGTGGTGTGCCAGGAACTGGCCCGCCACCATGACGCCGTCGTCGCGCTGGGGGTGGTGATCCGCGGTGGCACTCCGCATTTCGAGTACGTCTGCGACGCGGTCACCGCCGGGCTCACCAGGGTCGCGCTGGACGAGGGGACCGCGGTTGGCAACGGAGTGCTCACCTGCGACACCGAGGAACAGGCCCTGGACCGCTGCGGGCTGCCCTCCTCGTCAGAGGACAAGGGCTTCCAGTCCTGCATCGCCGCCCTACAGACCGCCCTAGTCCTACGCACCCTGCGCCAGGTCTCCCAGGGCACGACATGACCCCCCTCCCCGGCGTGTCGTCCCCTCTCCCCGGCATGTCCGTCCCCTGTGCCCGGTGTGTCGGGCTTGTGTGCCCGGCGAAGGCGGCGTGATGCCCGCCGATGTGCTCTTCGAGGCCCGGCCGCGCAAGGCCCGCCGGGTCGCGGTGGCCGCAGCCGTGGTGCTGGTCGTGGTGTTCGCGGTGGTCGCGGCGCTGCTGCGGGAAACCCCCACCGGCGTCTACTTCCAGCTCTCCGACCAGATCGCCATGGTGCTGATAGGGCTGTTGCTCGCCGGAGCAGCTCTGCTGTTCGCCCGGCCACGGGTGCGCGCCGGAGCCGACGGTGTCGAGGTGCGCAATCTGGCCGGGCCCCGGACGTTGCCCTGGGAGCTGGTGCTCCGGGTGTCTTTCCCCGACGGTGCTCCGTGGGCTCGCCTCGAGCTGCCCGACGACGAGTACATCGCGGTGATGGCGATCCAGGCCGCCGACGGCCGACATGCCGTGCAGGCCATCCGCGCCCTCCGCGCAGTGCACGCCGAGCACACCGCACCCCGCGGCACGCCAGGCCGCGATCTGTAATCCACTCGGACTCCACCGGCACCGTCCGACTCACGGCATGAGTCGTGCTGAGCCCACGACGCTTCGTCGGCCAGCGGCGGTTGGCCAGCGGCACAGCACCGTCGGCAGCTTGGCACCGCGGAACTGTCGGCCCGGCGAGCTACCGTCCCGCTGTGCCAATGAAGGTCATCGAGGTCGTCCATCTTCTGGAACAGGACGGCTGGACCCTCAAGCGGGTCACCGGCTCGCACCGCCACTTCGCTCATCCTTTCAAGCCTGGTCTCGTGACTGTCGCCGGCAAGCCGAGCGCTACATTGAAGCCGAAGACCGAAGCGAGCATCCTGAGGCAAGCAGGTCTGCGAAGGGAGCGGTCTTGAGAGGTTACGTGGTCGTGTTCGAGGGAGACGACGAGTACGGTTACTCGGCGTACTCACCAGATTTGCCGGGTGTCGTGGCGGCAGCTGATACGCGCGCCGAGACCGAGCAACTTATGCGGGAAGCAATGGCGGAGCACCTCGTTCTGCTTCGCGAGACCGGACAACCGGTACCCGAACCGGCCGACGCCGCGGACGTCACCATTCTCGATCCGGCAGCTGCCTGACTGTGGCCTGACCAGATCACCTCTTACTTGCTTCGAAATACGGCTGGTCACGACCCGCTCGGCTGTCGCCGGGGGGGGGGCCCAGGGGGGGGGGGGGGGGGGGGGCGGGCCCGGGGGGGGGGACGGGGGGCCCGCGGGGGGGGCGGGGGGGGGGGCGCGCCCCCCCCGGCCGCACCCCC
>JBQTHE010000032.1:0-84594 GCA_052390115.1 Pseudonocardiales bacterium
GCCACCCTCGCCAGACCCGCGGTGGACCAACCCGTGTTAGGCTCTGCCGTGCTGCGGGTGTAGTTCAATGGTAGAATGAGAGCTTCCCAAGCTCTAGACGCGGGTTCGATTCCCGTCACCCGCTCCACCACAAAAGTTCAGACCAGAGCTATCCTCTTGTAGATCTGGCCTTTTTCGCGGGCGCGGTCATCGCCTTTCGTGCCATTACTGCGCCATTAGCTCACTGAGGCTGACACACCGGCCATTCCGTCGTCGCCGTCATCATCATCATCATCATCGTCCGCGTCGTCCGTTCGATGACACGAAGGCCGCGCTTCAAGATGGAGGCAGAACGCGGATCGTTTTGGCTACTGACTCGAAGCCCGCAGGCCGATGAGGATGACCCGCAGTTCAGCCACGCGCTCAGTACTGACACGCCAGAGAAGGCCGGCGTCAAGCTGGCTGAGCTTGATGAGCGAGCCGATCACGAAATCTGATCGGGGACGACAAGGGCTCCTGCCGGGCCGGCAGCTGCGCAATACGGATGTAGTCTTTCAGTGCGCTTCCGACCGCTATCCAGCAGAACGCCAGCGCCCGCTGCCGGTCCAGACTAGCCGCAAACTCATGGCGGCCGGAGTCAACGAGCGCGTCGATCTCGTCCAGCGCCTCCAAAGCGAATCCGAGTAGCTCGTCAGACTCACTCACGCTGCGGCGTTGCCCTGCCGCAGCGGCCCGCGTACCCGCGCTCCGGGTGCTCCGCTCGACACCACGCGCACCCTCGCACGAAGCAGGTTCTCGAGTTCCATCTCGAACCGCACAAGATCGAAGTAGTCGCGATCGGCGCCCGCGGTCACCACGAGTTCCCCGCCGTGCTGGCCGAGCCGTACCTCGCTGAGACCGTGGTGTGCCGCGAGCGCCTCGACCAGCCCAGCAGCCCGGCGAAACATCTCATCGTCAGCCAACGGCAGATCCACCTCTCCATCATCTCTGATCTGTGCACGGGCGTCGAGCATGATCTACGGCTCGTCGAGCCCCAACACTCCAAGTCCTGCCATGCGCGCGCCACAGCGAGGAGTCAACAGAGGGCACCTTGGGTCTGCTGTGACCACCACCGGCCGCAGCTCAGGGTCAGGGCCAGCACGGTAGGGTTCCCAAGCTCCAGACGCGGGTTCGATTCCGGTCATCTGCTCCATATGAAAGGTCCGGGCCCAATGATAGTCCTCTGTAGCCCTAGACCTTTCATTCATGGCAGACCATTTCCGGCGTGCTGTCAGCCAACGGAACTTAAGCGATCGGGGGAAGCATGAGACTGCGCCGTTACTCGGCACTCAGCTTCCGGGAGACGCGGCGATGGGCGTTAGCCACAAGATCCTCGATGCTGATCGTCGCGTCCCAGATCCGGACTGTCTGGTCGCCCGACCCGGTAACCAGACGTCGACTGTCCGACGCCCACGCCACCCCCCGAACCCCATGGTCGTGGCCGCGCAGCACCACGAGCTCACTACCGCTATCGGTGTCCCAGACCCGGGCCGTGTGGCGATCATGGCTTGGCCGTCGCGGACGCCGTGACCGGCTAGCGTGCCGTCGGGTCCGGGGGTGGCGGTGAGCTGGTGCAGCCAGCCTGCGATGCTGACCGCGAGTAGCGCACCCCACATCCACGCCTTGTTGACCTGCGGGTATCCCGACGCGAGATGCCGCAAAGCGGCACCGATCTTGGCGTCGCGGAAGATGTTTTCGATCGCGGTGCGGTGGCGGTACCAGTGCTCCACCGCGGCGGCGTGCTCCGGGGTGGACACATCCAGGTTGGTCACGATGAACGAGTAGCCGTACACGGCGTCGGCCTCGGCGAGCTCGGTGATCGGCAGGGCGCGCTGGTCGGGGTGCAGGGTGCGGCGCCGCCGAGACCGTGGGTCGGCGCTGACCTGCTCGGGGGCCAGGCGGACCCGGCGGATCAGCAACCGGGTGGCCGAAGGCCACCAGTCCGGGCCGTAGTCACCCACCGCGACCTGCGCGCCGTCCATGTCGATCGCATCAGTCCAGTCGCCCTCGGCGACACCGGCCAGGATCGGCCACAGCGGGGCGATGCGCTTGGCGCCGATCGCGAACTCCACACCGGCCATCAAGGCGGCGCGGGCCAGCTGCCCGGCGAAGTAGCCGGCGTCGGCGCGCAGCAGGACCCGTCCGGCCCGCGCCGCCGCCGGCAGCGCCGCCAGTGCACGGCCCAGCAGGTCCGGTCGGCTCCCCGCTAAGGACGCGGCCTCCATGCCTAGCCGAGCGCATGCCCCCGTGCCCCCTGTCAGGGTCGCGAGGGGTCAATAGCGGTCACTCACATCACCTCTCCGCTGAGTATCAACAGGTCCGCATTAGTGCAGTCAGCCCCTTTGGTCGTCGCCAGATCTTCCAAGCTGGGGCTCACGTGTGATGATCGTCAGCGAGCCGCCAGCGAAACGACGTGGCGCGTGACGGTCCGCACCTTTGCACGGCAGGGCCAGGCAAGTGTGCCGTGCCACTCGTGTGCCACAAGACGGGGTCAGCAACGGTCAACTGGGGTCACCCGCGACCACGGCCGACCGCAGGTCAAGGCTTGGGCCAGGGCAGCACTATAGGTTCCCAAGCTCTAGACGTGGGTTCGATTCCCGTCACCCGCTCCAATACAAAAACCCAGGTCGGAATTAGTACTCCGTAGACTGGGCCTTTATCGTTAATGGTTAACCATTCCCGGCGTACTGTCTGCGTGCTGTTAGCCAGCGGGTAGGTAACCGGTCGGGGGAAGCATGAGGTTGCGCCGTTCATCGGCAGTCAGTTCTCGGGAGACGCGGTGGTGGGCGTTGGCCAGGAGATCCTTGACGCTGATCGTCGCGTCCCATACCCGGGCGGTCCCGTCCCGCGAAGCAGAGGCGACTCGCCCGCCGTCTGGGGACCACGACACGCCTTCGACTCCCTCCGTGTGGGCGCCAACGATGATGATCTCGGCGCCGGATTCGCCATCCCAGATCCGAACTGTTCGGTCGCGTGACGCGGTGGCCAGCCGCCGCCCGTCCAGCGACCACGCCACCCCCTGAACCAGATCGTCGTGGCCGCGCAGCACGGTGAGCTCACTGCCGTTGTCGGCATCCCAGATCCGCGCGGTCCGATCGCTTGACGCGGTGGCCGGCCGCCGCCCGTCCGGCGACCACGCCACCTGGACAACCCAATCGGCGTGGCCACAGAGGACAGCACGTAACTGAGAGGCGACCAGCGCGGTGGTCAATGCCCGGAGAGCGAGCGTGGTGGGGGCGCATTCCTCGAAGGCCGCGAGTGCAAGCAGCAGGCTGTAGTCAGGATCACGGTCGACAGCGCCGAGCGCCTGCCGGGCGATGGTTTCGGAGAGACGTGTGCATGGTGGCCTCGTCGGCCCGGTTGGAGCTGGCGAGAAACTCCGTCACGAGGGCGAGACCGTCTACCATCTCGCCGTCTGAGGCGGCCCAACGTTGAGCGGCCTTGAGGCGTTCGTCGCGGAGCAGGTAGGCGTCCTGGCGGCCGGAGCTCTCCCAATCCTTGGCCCAACGTTCCAGGTCGGCGCGCCAGCGAAGTTGGTCGGCGGACGCCTCGATGGCTTGTTGCAGGGGAGCCCAGTGGCGGAACAGCGCCTCGTGGGCCACTTCGA
Source organism: Pseudonocardiales bacterium (assembly GCA_052390115.1). Taxonomy (GTDB): domain Bacteria; phylum Actinomycetota; class Actinomycetes; order Mycobacteriales; family Pseudonocardiaceae. The sequence continues at coordinate 3,626 of JBQTHE010000032.1, forward strand.
GGATGGCGTCGTCTCCATCTCCGTCGCTGGTCAGCAGCCGGGCAGCGATAAACGCCTCGGCGACTCGCCACTGGGCATCGGTCAACATGCTGCGTCGCACTCGGCGGCGGGTCGGCTCGTTCTCGCCGATCGTGACGAACTTCAGCAGGGTCGACAGCACCAGCCCGTCAGCGCCCCCGAGTTCGGCGGCGACCTTGTCGGCTTGGCGGGTCAGCACTCCGGTGACTCCGCCGATGCGCTGGTAGGCATCGGCGGTCAACACCCCTCCGGGTCCCGCGGCGAGGCACAGCTCCTGCAACGCGTATGCCAGCAGGGGCAGCGCATCACCGCCGCCGGCATCGGCAGCCATCCGCTGCGGCAGACTCGGCGGATCGAAGGTCAGACCCGCCCGTCGGGCGGGCTGCTCGATCACCTCGACCAGCGCCGCGCGATCTACTGTCCCTACCGCGACCGGGTCACGGAACAGCCGAGCCTGCTCGGTCCCCAGGAACCCGTTCAGAAACTCGGTGCGCATGATCATGATGATCCACAGCCGCGGGTCGGCATCCAGGGCGCTCGCGAGCAGGCCGAGGAAGGCATCGCGCTCAGCTTCCCCGGATAGCGTGATCAGCTCCTCGGCCTGGTCGACGATTACCAACACCGGGGCGTTCGGACGGCCGTGAGCGGTGCGAAGCTCGTCCGCGAAGCGGGGGACCTGCACCTCGTCGGTCGGGCCTTCTGATCCTGCCGCCGCGAGGCTTCGGGCGAGGCTGCGCAGTGGATGATCCCCGGGCACGACCGGTGATACGACGATCCAGCCGCCGCGGCGCCGCCGAAGCCGAGGCACCACACCGGCTTGGACCAGCGATGACTTTCCGGCACCCGAGGGGCCGACCACCGCGACCAGCCGGTTGGCCTGCGTCGCGACCACCGGATGAAGACGGTCCAGCAGCTCGGTGATCTCGGCGTCCCGGCCGAAGAACACCGCCGCGTCCTGCTCGGTGAACGCCTCCAGCCCAGGGAACGGTGACCGATCCGAGTCCCACTCCGGACGAGCCGGCAACGCCAGACGCTGCTCTGCACGGTGCTGCCAGACCATCACCCCGATGATCAACAGCACGGTGATGCCAGCCAACGGCAACGACTGCCGCCGAAGGAACTCCAAGCCCCACGGGAGCGGACCCGTGCTGTTGGTCAGATTGCCGGCCGCAAAAGCCAGCAAGGTCACCAACAAGAAAGACAGAACCTGAACCGGCAACAGCGAAGGCCCGCGGGGCATACCTCAGCTTCCCAGTTCCCCGGCGTGTCCGGCTGGCGTGCACGGTGTGTACAGCGGACATGCACGATTCATTGCGCGGTGCCCATCCGGCCGGGGTCTGGCATGTCGGCAGTGACACCGATAACGCAGGGCAGGCACAACGCGCCCGAGGGGACGTCCTGTACGGCCAGGTCCTCGGCGGGCAAACGGTGCGCGCATAGAGCTTCGGCGTAGCCGCGGGTGCCCGCCCGCTCGGTGTCGGGTGTGCTCGATGGCGTGGAGGCGCCCATCCGCGGGCACCGCGCCCAGTGCATCGCCGACCGCTGCCCCGGATGGGGTCAGGCGCTCCACCAGCAGCCGGTGCCGGAGTGCTCAAGCTGGCAGCAAGCCGCAGTCGGTCCGGTGATGGGGAAGCGGGGTTCGGGCACCCACAGGCCCGTCCGCTGGCGCGTGCCCCGCAGGTGCGCATACCGGGTTCGCCCAACTTCGGTGACGCTGACTCGCCGCAATCCGTACGGGTCCTCATTGGCCAGCGCCAGCAACCCGGCGTTGATCAGCTCATCGAAGGCCCGGTCAGGTACCCCGAGGCCGGATGACCGCGATCGAGGTAGCGATCCCCCCGCCTTGGCCACACCGCCGTCATGGGCTCGTCGCAGCGCCGGCGACGCCACCAACTCCGGGCTGAGACCCGTGGCCGAATCCGTGTGACCCACCGGGAACTGGACACACGCCTGGCTGGCACCCCAGGCGCAGGTCGAGCACCGGAGACCGGTGGGGGTGCGGGCTGGTGTCCACCGCACACGGCAAAAGCTGCCAGCAGTCCGTCACCAGCATCCCGGTCGGGGCACTGCGTGCCCTCGGCGAGCAGATGGCTGCGCGAGTCGACCGGGGACAACGCCCACAAGCCACCGGGTGCTCCACATGGACCCCTAGCCCACTCCGAGGCAAGCTCGCCGACGCGGCGGGATACCTGCTGTCGCGCACTCATGTCCTGCGGGCAGGCGGGCCGGCACACCCGTACTTCCTTGAATTGAGGCGTTGAGGCACGGGTTGATATCGCCAGACGTAGCCGTGGTCACGACGTAGACATGCGGTGAATTCGGCAGTGTCACTGACGGCGGTCATAACAAGCCGTTGGTGGGTGATGTTGCCTCGCTGGAGTGGGCCTGTTGGTGGGCTTGGTGGCAAGGCGAAACCGAGTCGGGTGATGATGTTCACCTGTGGGGGCACTGGTACTGAGCGCGCGCGGTCGGTTTGAGAGATTGCGCGCTGCTGAACCCCCTTGCCCACAGGTTCCGCACAGTCTGTCCACCGCGGGTGCACAGTCTCGACAGTTGTCCCCATGATGTGGAGGACCTGCTGCGGGGGCGGCCCTTACGGTGCGCGTCGTGAGGCAGACACCGACGTATGACCAGTTGCGGGGCGAGCGGATCAACGCCGATGTTCCGCCTAGCGAGGTGGACCCGGACTGGCTTGATCGCCCCGGCAGACACCGCCTGCCAGAGGATGCGCTCGCTGCGGCGGCGGTGTGCGGCCCACCGCCTAGATCCCGAGGTGAGGGGGCTGAGGAGTGGTGCGGGGTCGGGACTGGTATCGATCACCCTGGCAAACATCGTCTGCGCGATCACGCGCCCGCGGCGACGACGGTGCGCGGTCCCACGCGAGGACCAGCAACTGATCGCGTCGAAGGCTGGTCGTGGTTCGGCACGAAAGAGCCGGGCAGTGCAGAGTTGGCGAAGGCCAGGCCAGCGGTTCCCTGCGTAACGGGGACACACTGCCGGTGCCACACGTCGGCGGTGGACCAGCGGCCAGGATCTGATCACCGGGCAGGAGGGGAGCCGACACCGCAGGCGCTTGTTCCGCCTCCAGCCCACGCGCGTGACAACCAGCAGCCTAGGGCGCTCGGCGCTGGCCGCGACGCGAGAGCCGTCCCGGGCGAACCCCTGGCCGCTTCACAACCCGCAAAGCCTGATCATGCCAATCAGTCACTGGATCCGCCGCCAGGGTGGCTTTGATGAGTTTGCCCTACCTGCTCGACCGGGCGGCCGCAGTCGCCGCCGTGCTGGCTGAGCTAGACGTGCACCGTAACGACCCAGTGCTGATGATGCTCCCCGACGGTCCCGGCTTCACCGAATCTTTCGCCGGTGCGCTAAACCACGACGCCGTGCTGCTGCCGGTAAGCCCGCTGCTGTCAGCGTTCGACCTCGCCGCAACCGCCGAGCCGGCCGGTGCCCGGCTGGTGCTGGCCTCACCAGATCAGCTCTCCACGTTGGCCGAGTTAGATACCGAGCCACCAATCCTGATCGACGGGCCACTCGGGCCTTGGATAGCTGCGCTGCGCCTGCGGTAGGCGACGATGTCGCGGTACCGCAGATGGTGTAGACCCCCGGGCCCGGCGGGGCCAAGGCACGGCCATCGTTGACGGTGATGACGCTGCGATGGTGCATGTGCCCTTTGGCTCTCCTACCGGTAGGGAGGCATATCATCCGTGCTCGTCGATCACCTTCCCGACTGATCGAGGAGTACCCGGCCCGTCCGGCGCCTTCCGCGGAGGTCCGCGCCGTCGGGTCGGGTGTCAACAACCCCAGTGACCCTGCGCCAGGGCCTGCTCCAGGCTGGTGGATCCGGTCGGATAGATCCCCGGTCGCGAGCTCAACGACGCCCAGGTTGCTGAGGTCGCCTGCTTTGCCGCGAGGAGGGCGGCGTTGTCGTGCGTCGCGACGATTCCGTCGGCGCGCTGGCAGCACGCGACGAGGCGGTTGCCCAGCGCCGGGGTCTCTTCTCACCCGACGTGGCGTGCACTGTTCCGGGACGGCTGCAAGCGGTCTCGACTGCGGTGACTCAGGCCCCGACCGCAGCGGCACAACCGGCCAACGCCTCATCCGCAGAGCTGGATACGGCCGCGGCAGCCGCCGCTACGGTGGTCGCTGCCGCGAGGGCGCTCGAAGGCGCGTTCGCCGAGGATCGGAGCGGACACGTCTGGGCTGTGTTCACCCAGGATGAGCAGGACCGGTTGGCGCAGCAGGTCACGGCTTTGCGTGAAAAGGCTCAGCGGGAGGTTACCGTCCTGCGGAATGCCGCCCTTACCGCAGAGGCGGCGGAGGTCGCCGCAGAGCGCGCCGTCGAGGACGAGTGGCAAGCACGCGAGGCCGAGGGCCGCCGACGGGAAGCCCCGAAGCCGCCGGCCCGCCAGCCTGCCCCCTGCCAGTCCCAAAGTCGGACCCGGCACCTGGCCCCGGATCGAGTGCGAATTCCTACCCGGGCTACACCGGCCCGCGCTGCTACGCGCCCGGGGGCGAGACATGGAAGCCGTGCTGAGTGCGAAGGTGATGCGCTTCACTCGCGACGGTATCGCTCTTGCGAGACTCTCTCGTCGGACGCTGCTAACCGTCACAGACGATCTCCGGAATAGCGGGTCGCTCATATCAATGAAAACTTTCGGTGACGATGCCAGTCGAATTTCGTGACGACCTCCCGCAAATGAGGGTCTGGCGCCGACCAAGTCGGCTGGCGAGATGCGGGAGGGACTGCTGGTCGCAAGCTCCCAACCAAATCAGATGCGTCCGGCGGGCCTCGGTTCCGGGATGGACCCAAGGCCGGGCGCGAGAGCGGCGAGTCACCAGGGCGGGGCACCCATCACGCCGGCGCCGGACTCATGTCACTTGCCAGCGAGAAGGGACCGGGGTCTTAGGCGACAGGCATCCCGTCAACCTCCCCGAGGGGCCGCATGGTGCGCCGAGTTCGACAGGAGAGCTGTCCCGGGCTTGGTGCACAGCTCTGACGTCGAACTCGGCGCATCCAGAGCGATCAGACGACGGATGACGGTGTCCAGCAATCTGCACGGTGGGCGCCTGCGCTGGGCGTCCCAGATCCGGGCCGTCTCGTCGCGCGACGCGGTGGCTAGACGCCCATCGTGCGGTGACCATACAACTGCCTGAACCCAATCGTTGTGGCCGTACAACGCTGCTAGCTCGCTCGATTACGTGTCACTCACCGGGAACTGGACGCAAGCCTGCCTGGCACCCTGGGCGCAGGTCGGGCACCAGAGACCGGTAGGGGGGTGCGGGCTGGAGGTGGGTGCGGGCTGGTGTCCACCGCACACGGCAGAGCTGCCCGCAGTCCGTCAACAGCATCCCGGTCGGAGCGCTGGCCGCCCTCGGCGAGCAGATGGCGGCACGAGTCAACCGGGGACAACGCCCACCGGCGTCCCGTGTTCGGCGCAGTGTTCACCGGGTGACCGGACCGGGCGGCATCTACGGCCGGCTGGAAGAACACAGCCACACCATGACCGGTGACCAAGGCGAGATCATCGTCCGGATGGCCAGGCATGACGAAAAGCGCAGACCTCGACCTACCCCACGGTGTGCCCGTGCTCGAAGTCCTGCACACCAGCCTCAACCAGAATCACGGCGAACCGGTACCCGAACTCGGAGGGCAATGGGCCTGATGGCCTGCCGGTAATCGCCAGAGGGATAGGTGCGTCCCGCAATCGGAGCCGAAGCGCCGGCGGTCCCAGCCACCCCAGCGAGCCTCGGGCTCGAGCCCGGCCAGAGAGGCCATGAGGTCAAGCTCAGCGGGCCAGGCGTAACGGATCTCGACCGGATAGCAATGGATACCGCTGGGGCTCACCGTAACGTGCTGCGTTGTCACCCGCTGGGCTACAGGGTCGTGCACCGAGCAGTCCAACTCCACCCCGTCGAGGTCGACGGTGGTGGCGCAGACCCGTTGGCCCCGGTCAAAGCGACCGAGATCGGGCACGAAAGCCTCAACCAAGAACCGCCCACCAAGCGTCAGGTGCCGGGCCACAGCCCGGAAGCAGGCGACCTGTCCCTGCTGGCTGGCAATGGCGAACAACGTATTGAACGCCACGAAAACCAAGGAGAAGCGCTCACCCAAGTCGAAGTCGGTGAAGTCCCCGATGGCCACTGGCACCTCGTCCCCACCTGGCTTGATCCTTAAGCGTTCCACCATGGCAGGGGAGGCGTCGATCCCGTGGACCTCGACGCCCCGGGCAGCCAGGGGCAGGGCCAACCTGCCAGTCCCGATGCCCAGCTCAAGCACTGGGCCGGTGCCCGCCAGTTCGGCTAGCAGATCCACCTGCCCAGGGACGGCGCTGGGATAACGCTGGTCATAGATGGCAGCGATGCGCTCCCCGTAAGTCTTGGCAACGTAACCCTCCATGCTCGACAGCTTGGCGCAACCACTAAGTGCAGGCGAGGACCTTTGTTTTGCGCCTGACTTCGTGACGCAGATCGGCGTGTCTAGACAACATCAGACGTGTTCTCCGACCTCTCCCGAGACGACGCACTTCACCACGGATGGGAGGGCGGTGCTCGTCATCGAGCACAGCAGCACGGGGAGGTTCACGGTGATCTCCAGGGACGCGGTGGCCCGCACGTCGGGTCGCTCGCGGTCCATGCCGCCTTCGGCGGCGGCAAGCGAATGTTCCCCGACGACGGTCAGGCCCGCCCGCTCGAGCTGGTCTCGACCACGACAGCCAGCACCGGCGTCCTCATCTGCACCTACCGGCCGGCACGCCGCTGACCCGCCCAGGCCGGGCAGCTGCGTGACCAACCAGGAATGGAACCGGGCACGCCAGCAGCACCGTCGGGTCGTTATATGGGGATGCGACACCCACCACACACCAGCCGGCACCGAGTGCCAAGGCGAGCGCGGACGGCTGAGGAGATGAGCCGGGTCCGAGAAAGACCGAGCAGGGCATCCCCTATCTTGGCCTACCCGGAGTACGCCGTGCTCATGTGTGAACGGCATCGCGCTGAGGTGGTGGAGATGGTGTGAACGGCGCTGGTGGGGCTTTGCGGCCCTCGCGCACCAGCGACACTAGGGTGCTTGAACTCTCGACGACCTGCACCGTGGTGCACGACGAATTCACCGAAAACCTTGACAGGGACGCTTTCTCCACGCACGGCGCTCCCTAACATTCGCATTGGCATAGCTAAGGAGTGCTGGTGAAGATAAAGGAGATTCTGATCGCGGTAGTTATCATTGGGATTGCAGTGATGCTAGCGCCCCGTTCCGAGAAGGCCGCGCCGCACGCTACCGGAACTAACAGTGTAACTGCGCCACGGAAGCCTTACCCTTGCGAATTCGACCACTCGGCCAAATGCACCTGGGATCAGTACCGGCAGATAGCTGAGGAGGAGTGTGCTAAGGATCGCGCGCGAGGTGGAAGATGCGAAATAGTCACTAATGGCAAGCCGCCGCACGCGGTACACATTCCGTCCGATAGCGAACGCGCCGACATGCGTCGAAAAATCGATGAGGACGCCAGACACCTATGCGACAACCTCGCTGATGCCGGATACGAATGCCGCCCTCGTAACAACTGACCTATCATGAACGGCTCGCGAATTATCGGTGCCCCGGGGGCAAGCCTGACAGACCGGCCGGTGGCGGGAAGGGATGTTGCCAGCGTAAACGCTGTGGTGTTTCCTCTCACTCATCGCCTGCAGTCCGGACATTGTTGTCGGACCAGCCCCGGTCACCCAGTGCCGCGAGGATGCGCTCGGCCGCGACCTCCGGCTCCATCGTGATGGCGAGACCACGCTCGAGCCCCGCCCACAGCTGTTCCATCTGCTGCATCTGTTCCATCGACAGGTCCGCCGGCAGGTCTTCGGTCAACACATCGCCATCCGCCTGAGCCAAGGTGACCAGGCCCTCGGCCATAGGCGTGCGCACGAAGCCCGGGGCAGGCCACGGTCACCCCAATCGGCAACCCCATCACCTTCAGCTCGCCGCGCAACATCTCGGAGGTCGCGACCACTGCGTGCTTGCTGGCGCAATAGGCACCCCCAAACGGCATCGCCGCCAGCCCGGCCAACGAGGCGATGTTCACCACGTGTCCAGCACCGGCCGTCCCAGATGCGGGCACGAACGCCCGGATCCCGTGCACCAAGCCGAGCAGGTTCACCACCAGCATTCCTCGGCTGTGGCGTGTAGCCGCTCCGTGGCGGTGTCGGCCAGCGGGTCAATGGGCCAGCAAAACTACCTTGATGCAGCCGGGGCCGTAGGGCGCGATGTGGACCATGGGCACCCCCATGCCCTCGGCGATGCGGTGCGCCTGGGCTTGGAAGTCATCCACGAGCTGGCCAGGCAGCATTTGTACCAGCAGGGTCACCGGTGGGCCCGGCTTTACCGAGCGCATAGGCGGCGCCACGACGTGAGGTATGCCGCCAGCTGTACGGGTGTGGTTCGCCAGGCCGGCGCCGTCCACCGTGTCGGACCATTGCCAGCCCAATTCGGTGGCCCACCGCCCCAGCTCGCGATTCTCTCGCCGGCGTCGCAGCCAATTCGGTGTCCACCAGGGATGAGTGGCGGACGGCCAGGCGTGCCTATCGACCGGCCTCGTAGTCATACCGCTCGGAAGGAGCGTCATGATCAGTCCCTCACTACTCGAATTAGCCCGAGTACCCGTTAGACGACTGACCCAAACACTGGTGAAGTACGTCCAATCGGGGGACGGCCGGGCAGCTCAATCTCAACTGTTGTGCATCACGAGATCCGGCGAGAGACGGCCAGAGTGCCGGCAATCGCGGCGACGACTGTGGGGTGGTAGTGGTTGCGAAACGCCTTGGCGGTGTCCTGCGGTACCCGTTCGGGGCCGGCGGGAAGCAAGCCGTCCGGCTGCTGGGCTCGGGCGAGGCGGTCCCAGGCATTGGGATGGTACTCGGGCTCGGTCAGGCACAGGTCCACGATCAGCAGCTCGCCGACCAGGTCCCATTGGCCGGCTTCGAGGTACACCTCCAGCCAGGCCGGCAGCCACGCGTGCAGGTATGCCTGCAGATCGTCCGCCAGCCCGTCTGGGCAGCCGCCATAGTCGGTGAGGTGAAAGACCGTGTGAGTCATCGCGTACAAGGTGGAGAAATCGGTCGCCCACGGCTCAGGGGTGCCACCCAGCCAGGTACGGGCGGTGAGCTCCGCGGGGTCGGCGCGAACCGGAAGTCCCAGGACGCGAGCCGCGTTGAACACCGCCAGCGCCCGGTTGGGCAGGAGCTCGATCGCCGGAGCCGCGCGCAGACTGGTCAGGTGCGCCAGCAGCTCCTCCAGCCCCCGGTGGTGGTAGCCAGCCCGGACGAACGGTGCATAGACCTCCATCGGGTGGGTCACGACCGGGTTCGCGCGTTGCAGCTCGTAGAGGACGTCACCACCGCGCAGCTGCTGCCAGGCGCAGCCGACCACCGCAGGCGCGAGCCGCGCCTCGCGGCTGCCGGCTACCCCTTCGCGTACCGCGATCGACCCGGCCAACGCCAGCTCGGCCAGCGGTTTCAGGTGTTTGTTGACATCAAGATCAAGACAGTCGAGGGGGGCGTCGGTCGGCAGCGCAAAGTACTCGATGGCGGCGTCCAACCAACCAAACGCGCGCGCCGCTATCTGATGCGCTGCGGCACCCCAATCAGGAGTAGAGCCGGTCACTGCCACGGCATCCCGCTGCGATGGCGCGCCAAGATGATCTCCAGCTGTAGGCGGGCATCTGGGTGGGCCACCAGCTCCAGCTGCCGCAGCACCGGGGCCAGCGGAAACGGCGGATCCATCGGTGCGTCACCGCTGACAGCCAGCCAGCGGGCCAGCCGGGCGGCGGTGAGATGGTCACGTCGCAACACCGCTCGGGTCACCCCCCGAGCGAGGTCCAGCCGATACTGTCGCGCGTCAAGGTGCACGGGCGAGTCCAGACCGGGAAGAGTCAGCGGCGCCAGTTGCGCCAGCGTTCCCGCCCACGTCACCCAGCCCTGGTCACGGCCGAGGCTCCCGCCCGCAGGACCGGCGCCCGCAGGACCGGCGCCCGCGGGATAGGGCTGGGCAAACCCGGCCGCACCCAGCCGGGTCAGCACCTGACCGGTAGCCCAATCCCGCAGCGACCGCACGGGTATCGCTGCCTGAGCCGGCTCAGGCAGCGGGAACGTACGAATGCTGACCGCAACCACCTCGGCGTCGTCGTTGCTGAACCGGTGCCCGCCCAGCACGAACGGGGCCAGCGCATCAGGCCCCAGAATCCGCACCGCAGCCAGCCCCGCCGTGCCACCGTCGCCGGTCGAAAGCTGGTCGGCCAGCCGGAAGGCGCCGTCCCTGCCGGTCAAGGCGCTGACGACGCTACCGGCCAGCGTCTCTACGGCCGCCGCATACGCCGCCTGCGGTGGCGTGAGGACCACAGAAGTATCGCTACCTGTCCCGTCCCGATCAGGAGTTCACATTGGGGTCGAGATCGATAATGATGAGCTGGGCTGCTGGCGGCTCATACAGCGGCGGGTTGCCTACCAGATGCTCCGACGGCTGCATCAGCGCCGCCACCGCAGCCTGCTCCGCCGGCAAGGCCACCAGTTCCCTGGCAATCGTCTGCGTATCTTCCTTAAGGTGCATACCACTTCCTTCCTCTCAGCTCTCACCTAAGGGTAAGAGACCGTATTCTGCTTGGCGGTTAAGCGAAGCCGACTATAGGCATGAACTGTCAGCGCCGCGCGCTGATTGAGCGAGTTCACTCGTATCTGCACACCGGCCTGGCCTCAGACCGGCGACGCTATACGCAGAGTTGTCACTGTTGATGTTCCTACCTGGGCGACCTGGTCAGTCGGGTATGGGTGGTTTCGTTAAATATGAGCGGGTACGTGAAGAATCGCAGTAACCGCTTCCAGCGGTGCTGGTCGGCGATCGGCGCGGAGGTTGCGGCCAAGCTCTACCCCGCAAGGCGGTCTTGACCTGCGAATTTGGCGGCCAGGGACCAGATACGGGTGGTGATCATCGGCGAGCCGGCAGCGACATCAGCGCGAACGAGCCCGCACGGGTCGATCCTCAACCGGAACGTAGCCGAACGTCACCGGCACACAGGCACTCGTGATGACGATCCGATCGATCTCGGCAAGCTCGGTACACAACCATCATGCAATTAAAGCGCGGCCGAAGCGCATCTCCGCCTCATCGTTCCGTGAGACACTGACCGGCGGCTCGGCCGACCACGCGAGGGGAGCGCAGAACCATGCCCGACGATCGCCGCAGCTCGCAGCCGATGACTCCGTGGCAGGCGTGGCTGTCGATGTTCGGCATCCGGGCACCGCTGTCCGGTGACGTGACCCAGGACATCGCGGCCTCTGTCGGCGGCCAACTCGGCCTGCTCAACATCAACGCCACGCGCTCCGGCGACCCCGCGTTGGAGCAGCGCATCATCACCCAGGTGGCCAGCTACGGCCGCCAGCTCGGCCGGCTCGTCGAAGCCGTCGACGTGTTAGCCCGGCGGCAGTCTCGGCGCGGCCTCGGTGCGGCGGACATCCGCGCGTTGGACCAGCTCCAGGACCTCGCCGAGCAGCTCGCGGAGGTCAAGGAGCAGGCCGCGGTCGATCAGGTCGACCGCATCGTCGTCGAGGTGCAGGCATTGAGCCGGGACCCGGTAGCCAATGCGGAGGCGATCCGGCGGGTGCGCGAGGCGCTGCCCGAAAAGTGATCCGCTGAGCGCGGCGCCTCCGCGGGTTCATAACGATGCGTGATGGCTCTCGTTGCGATCTACCTCGGCGTGGGGCGAAGCTCCGGGACCTACTACTACGCGCGGTTCGACGGCGCCGATCTGCCGGACAACCACACCCTGGTCGTGGGCGACCGGCGCCTGGTGGAGATCTCGTTCAACCACCGGCGGGCCTTCGTCGACGTCGCGGACGTCCTCGCCCTGCGCTGAACCCGTCGAGTAGTACACCGCCATATGGATGCTTGTAGTCGTGCGGAAGGCCTGCCAGCAGCGACAAGCATCCATGTAGCAGCAAACACTAGCTGTGGGGTCGTTCCGATGCGTGGTACCCGTCCTGTTCGGACAGTGGATCTCCGCAGTGCGGGCACGTTGCGCGCTGGCGGCGGGCGGTGCGAACCGCCGACCACTCCTCATTCAGCCTGCGACGCTCCTCGGCCTGCTGGCGCAGCTTAGGCTGTAATGCGTGGATCGACCAGGCCGCTCCGAGTAGCAGCCCCAGGCATACGAGCAGTACACCGCCTAGCACCTGGAAGGTCACGGTGCCCTGCGGTGCGATCCGCCACGACGTTGCACTCCCCGGTCACGGCCCTGCTGCCGGACTCCGGGAAAGCCAGTAGTCGCGCTCCGGTGAGATGTCGACATGAACGCCGCGCCTTTCCTCATCGGTGATGCGCGCGGCACTGTGGGCGCCATGGTCGGTCGCGCGCTGACCTCACGTCAAGTATGCCCGCTTCGTGGAAGCGCAGCTCCATCTGCACCGGCCAACTCCAGACCACGCCCCAGAGATCATGGACCGGGTCAGGTGATCGGATCTCGGGTGCTCTCAGCTTCCCGAGCTCAACAGCAGTGCTGTTCGGTCGACCTCGGGCAGCACTGCTGTTGAGCTCGGGAGCAGGAGGGTTGATCAGAAACCGGAAGATCCGCGGGACGTGCCCTAGGTAGGTCACTGGAATAGTTAGGTGCGACTACCGATTGCCACTGGGGCTACTCCCGGGCACGGTATGTGTTGCCCTGGTCACCGGGGACCCGCCTTGCTGGGGAGGATTGGATGCCTGACGCAACGAACTTTGCGGAGCTCGACGGGCAGCGTGTGGAGCTGCTGCCGGCCCGAAACCTCCTGTCGCTGCTCAGCATGATCGATCTCGGCACCGACGGCGCGCCGGGTATTCCCGGCACACCCGGCTCGGGTACTCCCGGCCCTGACGTGCTCCCGATCGGCTTGCCAACCGGCGTCGGTGACACCGGCGGCGCCGGCAGCAGCAGCTCTGGCTGAGCCTGCCACTGCTGGCGACGAACCGCGGCTCCCCCTCGTTTCACGCTGCGCTCAGCGTGTCGGCACGCCGGATAAGCTGCCATCGCCTTGTCCTGCCGGCCATGAGCCCAAGCTGACTGTCCATGCTCCACGGCCGGCCACGACACGTGGAGGAGATGGGATGCGCGTCACCGGGGTCGGGCACGCTGGGCTGTTCATCGAGACGCACGCGGGCAGCGTGCTGTGCGACCCGTGGGTGAACCCGGCGTTCTTCGGGTCGTGGTTCCCGTTCCCGGACAACAGCGGGCTCGACTGGGACAGCCTCGGCCACGCCGACTACCTCTACGTCTCGCACCTGCACCGCGACCACTTCGACGCCGAACTGCTGCGCCGCCACGTCGGCAAAGACGCCACGGTGCTGTTGCCGGAGTACCCGACAGACGAGTTGGAGCGCGAGCTCGCGGCGCTGGGCTTCACGAAGTTCCTGCGCACCGACAGCGGGGTCCCCGTCGAGCGCGACGGGCTGCGCATCATGATCACGTCGCTGACCGGGCCGAGTGACGGCCCGATCGGAGACTCGGCACTGTCGCTGGACGACGGGCGCACCGTGCTGCTGAACCAGAACGACGCGCACCCGCTCGACGTCGAGGCACTGCGCGAGTTCGGGGACGTGCACGCCTACTTCACCCAGTTCTCCGGTGCGATCTGGTGGCCGATGGTCTATGACCTACCCGAGGGTGCGAAGCGGGAGTTCGCGCGGCGCAAGCGCGCCGGGCAGTCCGACCGGGCGCTGCGCTACATCGACGCCGTCGGCGCCGCGCACCTGTTCCCCAACGCCGGACCGCCGTGCTTTCTGGACGAGGAGCTGTTCGACCTCAACGGGCTGGGCGTCGACGGGGAGAGCATCTTCACCGACCAGGTCGAGTTCCTTGCCGAGTTGCGTGCCGTGCGACCCGCGGTGTCGGCGCACCTGCTGCTGCCGGGCACCGTCGCGGAGCTCGACGGCCCGCACTGCACGCTGACCCACCAGCGGCACACCGACGCCGAGATTCGGCACATCTTCGACGAGAAGACGGCCTATCTGCGGGAGTTGCAGGCACGCAAGCAGCCCGAGCTGGCCCGGGAGCGGGCCGGGCGCGCCCCGGTGCCCGCCGACCTTCTCGATCAGCTCAGGGCCTGGTGGGAGCCGCTGCTCAAGCGGGCCGACAACATCTGCGAGGGGGTGGGCGGCCCGGTGCGCCTCGACGCCGGGGAGCTGTCGGTGGTCGTCGACTTCCCGGCCCGCGAGGTCCGCGGTTACGCCGGGGAGAGCTGCCGCTACCGCTTGTCCACCGCCGCGGACCTCATCGCGACGAACGTCGCGCGCCGCGAGGTCGACTGGTCCAACAGCCTGTTCCTGTCGTGCCGGTTCACCGCGCGCCGCGTCGGGCAGTACAACGAGTACGTCTACATCTTCTTCAAGTGCCTGTCCGAGGAGCGCATCGACTACGTCGAGAACTGGTACGACGAGCAGAATGACGATGGCCAGGACATCGAGCTCGACGGCTGGCGCATGCAGCGACGGTGCCCTCACCTGCGCGCCGACCTCAGCAAGTTCGGCAGCGTCGAGAACGGCGTGCTGACCTGCGCCCTGCACGGCTGGCGCTTCGACCTCACCACCGGACGCTGCCTAACCTCCGCGGGTCACGAGATCCGCGCCACCCCCACCTGACCCGGTTCGTCCACCGCGTTCTGGATGCAGACCGCGGTATATCGAGCACATTTTGCCGCGTTCTGCATCCAGAACGCGGTGAAGGCCGGCCGTGACGGTAGTGTGCGACGCCGTGCCCACGCTGCTCGCCGAGCTCACGACGATGCGGCTGGGCGGGCCGGCTGGGGAGTACGAGGTCGCGCGCACGCCGGAGCACCTTGTTGCGCTGATCCGGGAAGCCGACGCGACGGGCAAGCCGGTGCTCGTGATGGGGGGCGGCTCCAACCTCGTCGTCGGAGACCAAGGCTTCGAAGGGCTGGTCGTGCGGGTCGCCACGTCCGGGCTGACAGTCCGCGGGGAAGAGATCACCGTCGATGCTGGCGTTGACTGGGACACCGTGGTCGAGACCTCGCTCGACGCGGGACTCGCCGGACTGGAGCCACTGTCGGGCATCCCCGGGTCGACCGGGGGAACCCCAGTGCAGAACGTGGGTGCCTACGGCGGCCTGACCTCAGAACTGCTCCGCCACCTGACCGTGTACGACCGGGCTACCGGCACGACCGACCAGTGGGCGCCGGACCAGTGCGGCTTCGGTAGTCACCGGCAGTCGGTCTTCAAACACACCGACCGCTACGTGGTCCTCGACGTGACCTTCCAGCTGACCCGCTCCACCCGTTCACGCCCCATCCACTATGCGGGTCTCGCCGAACGGCTCGGTGTCGCGCCCGGCGCAACCGCACCGACCAGAGAGGTACGAGACGCCGTCCTCGCTCTGCGCCATGAACGGGGCATGATTCTTGATGCCGACGACCACGACACGTGGAGTGTCGGGTCCTTCTTCATCAATCCTGTGCTCACCTCAGTGCCGGACAAGGCACGAGACTGCCCGCGCTATCCCGATCCAGCGGGGACCAAGCTGTCCGCCGCGTGGCTCATCGATCATGCCGGATTTCCCCGGGGGTACGGTCGCGGCTGGGGTTCCGGCACCGTCGCGCTGTCTTCGAAGCACGCCCTGGCTGTGACGAACCGTGGTAACGCAACAACCGCCGAGGTTATGGAATTCGCCACCCACATCCGGGAAGGCGTTGAGCAGCGGTTCGACATCCGCCTCGGGCCGGAATGCGACCTGGTGAACTGCAAGCTCGGCTAGAATTTACCGAGAAGTAGGCTATTGCTGACTCGACTCCGATCGTCCTGATGTTTCGGTTGGCGTAGGTATCGGCGTCCGATTGCGGGCGGTTTGTTCTGTCGTTGTCACAATGTCGGTCACGGGATTAGCTCATACCGGAACGGTTCATTGTGCGGGCTGACGCCCTACTCGGCGGTGGATCGTGAGACAGTGTTCGCCGTGTTGGCGCGATATCTCCTCTCCCACGCGTTGTCCCTACTGGGGAACACTGTCGCCGCGGTCGCCCTGCCCTGGCTGGTGCTGGTCCGCACCGGCGACGCCGCGGTGGCAGGCCTGATCGCCGCCGTGAGCGCCCTGCCGATGCTGGTGGCCGCCGTGGCCGGGGGTCTCGTCATCGATCGCGTCGGTAGGCGCAGGACGTCGATAGGAGCCGATATTGCGTCCGCCGCGTGCGTGGCCGCGCTGCCTATAGTCGATCAGGTCTCAGGGCTCACCGTCGCCTGGTTCATAGTGCTCGGCGTGGCGGGCGCGCTCTTCGACGTGCCGGGCATGACCGCGCGGGAGGC
This sequence comes from Pseudonocardiales bacterium, assembly GCA_052390115.1. Classification (GTDB taxonomy): domain Bacteria; phylum Actinomycetota; class Actinomycetes; order Mycobacteriales; family Pseudonocardiaceae. Next base: position 19,968 of record JBQTHE010000032.1, read on the forward strand.
ACTGGTGCCCGACGTTGCATCCGGCGCCAGGGTCAGCCTGGAGCGACTGGCCGGGCTGCGCCAGGGGATCAGCGGCGTCGTGGTGGTCGCGGGTCCGGCCGCCGCGGGCGGCTTGCTCGTTCTCCTCGACCCGACGACAGTGCTGTGGTTCACCGCCGCGTGCTCGGCCGCCGCTGCGATCGTCACGGCCACGCTGCCCGCGAGCGTCGGCGCCCGCTCTGCGGTTTCCTCCGGCGGACAGGGCGTGCGCGCCGATCTCGGGCAGGGCTTCAACGTGCTGCGACGGGACCGGCAGCTCGGCACGATGACCCTGATCTCGACCGGAAGCCTGCTCGTCCTGGGGCCGCTGCAGAACATCGTTCTGCCGGTGCACTTCGTGGTTCAGGACTCGCCCGGCGGGTTCGGCCTGGTGATCGCTTTCCTCGCGCTGGGTGGGATCGTGGGCTCCGGGGCGTACGCCACCGTCGGTGCCCGCTGGTCGCGCCGCACGGTCTTCGTGGCGGCCCAGGTCACCACCGCCCTGGGCACCGTCGGCCTCGCCCTGCTTCCGCCCACTCCCCTACTACTGGGCGCGGCCGCGTTGGCAGGCCTTGGCGCGGGCCCCTTGCAGGCATTGCTCCTCGTCCTGGTCACCGCGCGGATCCCGGACGAGTTCCGCGGCCGGGTGCTGGGTCTGCAGAACGCAGCATTCATGACGGCCGTGCCGCTGGGCACCCTGGTGGCGGGCCTCCTGATCGAGTCGATGGGCTTGCGGGAGACGGGTGTGCTGCTGGCCGTCGCGTGGGGTGTGGTGGCGTCGGTGGCGCTGCTCGCTCCAGCGCTGCGGCAGTTGGACAAGGCGGCCGCGACAACGGCTTCCGACGAGCAGTGATCCCACGGCTTTCGCCTTCCCAATAACCTCCCTCCGAGTTTATCCCGACTGCGTCGGGGATACGGCGAAGCGCCGCACGGCACATACCATGCGCGCCACTTACGCACTGTATCCAGGGAGACGTCCAGCCGCTCGGCGACGCGGGCGCGTTGGTGTCCTCCTCGGCCCAGGCCAGCACGATGCGAGGGCGCAGCGCCGACGCACGCTGCCGAAACCACTACATGCCGATTTGCGCAATATACGCAGTATATTCCGTTGCTCATCGGACAACTCTAGCGGCACGAACATCGGACCCGTCAGCACATAAACCGCGCATAAACCACGAATGGTCTTATAACTCATCGCACGAGCAGTGGGAAGCGAATCACAAGGACCGTTCACGGTATGTAGTTGGGGCTTGACGTACCGCATCCCGCCCGTCCAACATGAAGTCTAGACTGCCGCATCTGGGTGGGTGATTCGTGGTCAAGGGTCGCGAAGTTTCTCTCGTGTCTATGCCGTGGAATAGCACCACGCGGCCGTCGATCCAGGTGGGCATCCTACGCTCCGTGGCGGAGGCCGAGGGCTGGCATGTCAAGTCTCATTATGCCTATCTTGAGTTTTTCGCACTGGCGCAGGAGATGCTCGGATTCGAGTGCGCGGATTGGGCGGAAGCCTACGAGCTGGTCTCTGAGCGTCTGTATCATTTATCGGTTGGCGATTGGATTTTCACCCAGCGGCTGAGCGATTCCGCGGCCTGCGAGGAGTACTTCGACCTGCTGCGCTGCAAGCGGATCGACGAGGCCACCATTTCGATGATCGACGCGCTGCGAGAGGTCGCCGACCGGCACGTGGAGTCGACCACCGCGCGGCTGCTGCGGGCCGAGCCGAACGTCATCGGGTTCACCACGATGTTCAGCCAGAACGGTGCCACCCTCGCGGTCGCCCGGCGATTGCGCGAGGAGGGCTTCACCGGGACGATCGTGCTGGGCGGCAGCAACTGCGAGGGCCCGATGGGCCGCACGCTACTGGCCAACTTCCCCGCCATCGACGCAGTGGTCGACGGGCCGGGCGAGGAGGCGCTTGTCGCGCTGTTGCGCCAGGTCGCGGCTGATCAGCCGGTCCAGTCGGTCGGCCGGCTGGTCGCCCGGCGCGACCAGGCCGCCAGGCCACCCGCCGCGCTGGTACCCGCCGAGCTGCTGAGCGTGCCGATGCCGAACTACGACGGGTTCTTCGAGCAGTTGCACGAGGCAGGGCTGCAGGAGTTGGAGGCAGACGTCGCCCTGCCGGTGGAGTTTTCTCGCGGTTGCTGGTGGGGCGCCAAGACCCACTGCACTTTCTGTGGCCTCAACGGCGCGACAATGCGCTATCGCAGCAAACGCCCCGATTCGGTGGCGAGCGAACTCAAGCACCTGATGGACCGCTACGGCGTCCTCGATTTCTTCGCCGTCGATAACATCCTAGACCTGGGGTACCTGGAAACCGCACTGCCGGAGGTAGAAAGACTCAACGCCGACCATTCCCTGTTCTTCGAGGTGAAAGCAAACATGGAATGGGCTGACATCCGGCGGATGCGTCGGGCTGGCGTCCGGTGGGTGCAGCCTGGAATCGAGAGCTTGAGCACGGAGGGGCTGCGTGCGCTGAGAAAAGGCTCGACCGTGTTCCAGAACGTGCGTTTCCTACTCGGCTGCGCTGAATTCGGCATCCGGGCCGACTGGAATATCCTCACAGGATATCCGGGTGAGACGCCGGCCTCCATCCTCGCGCAGATCGACCTCGTCGCCTCGATGTCGCACCTCGTGCCGCCGCACGTGACGCTGATCCGCTTCGATCGGTTCAGTCCGTACGTGGAGAAGCCCGAGTCCTACGGGCTCACGCTGTCCCGGCCGTTCCCCGGATACCGGTTCGCCTACCCCGAGCTGTCCGGCGACGACCTGTGGAACATCGCGTATCACTTCGAGGCCGATTTCACCGACGACGACCGCAACGCTGACCTGCGGCGGCGCCTGGCGGCGCGCATCCGGCTGTGGCGCAACCACCACGAGACCGCCTCCTTCACCTACCGGCTGGGCTTCGCGTGCGTGGTCCTCGACGACCAGCGCCCTGGCCTGCCGAAGCAGCAGATCATCCTCAACGGTGACGAGGCCCGGCTGTTCCGGGCCGTCATCGGTGGAACACGGTTCAGAGACCTTCAAGCCCAAGGGTGGGACGGGCCACGGTGGGAGTCCACGCTCGAGCTGCTGCAGTCCTGGCATCGGCGGCGGTGGGTGATGATCGACGGGACGAAGGTGATCGCGCTCGCGATCCGCCGCCAGCCCTCGGCCTACCGCACGCCGCCTGCTAAGGGCGTCCCCAAGCGAGCCAGAACCCTCATCCCCCTCAGCCTCAGCAGCCCCAGCAAAGGAGGTTGATCACACCGGAAATTCGGAACAGGAAGTGCACCATTACCCGAAAGGAGAGAGTCTTGGGACCGCTTGTCGTCTTCGACTGCATGACCGCGGACTTCCTCAATGACGACCCCAACAACGCCGAGCTGAGCGCACTGGAACTGCGCGAGCTGGAGTCGTGGGGCACCTGGTCGGATGAGACTGACACGACCGCCTTGAGGAAGTCGAGGTCCGATTCCTGCTAGGACTCGGACGAGATGTCGGCGGGTCGGGCGCACAATGGAGAAGGGGGCAATGGCCGAGACATCGGTGGCGAGGTGCACGCTGCGGGAGGTCGTCTACCGACCGTTTCCGTCGGACCGGACGGTTACCGTCCAGTGCACCGTCATCCCGGACTCGGGCACCACGTCAGCCGATGGTTACGGAACCGCCGCGACTGAGGCGGTTGCGCGGAAGAAGGCGCTGTCCGAAGCCGTGGAACGACTGGTGGCGTGCGCCCCCTTCGCGCTGGTCGCCCGCCCGCCGACCACCCGGGCTGGGCGAGGCAGCGCGGTGGACCTGCTTACCGACGGGATGCGCGCGGCGCCGGACGGCTGCCTCGTGCGGCGGTACCGCCCGCTGACGGGCGGCAGCCCGCGGCAGGTACCGCTGTTCTGGTCGTCGCCCTGGGTAGCGAGCGAGGAACTGCGCTCGGCGATACTGCCGCCGCCGGTGGCGCGCCTGTCCAGCACGATCGGATGGGCGGTCTCGCCGTCCCCCGCCGACGCGCTGCGCGGCGCCCTCCTCGAACTGACCGAGCTGCTGAACTACGGCGCGTTCCTCTACCGGTCCCTGGCGGGCTCGCCGGGGCGCCGGCCGGCCGCCGGGCCGGATGACCCCGGGGACACCGTCGTCCGGACCGTCCCTATCGGATTCGTCGGCCGGACGCCGACGGTCCTCGCCGTGTCGCGGGGCCACGGGCGGCTGATGCCCGCCACCGGCCTCGGCGCCGCGGCCACGACGGCCGAAGCGACCGACCGCGCCCTGCTGGAGCTCGCCCAGGCCGAGAGGATGTGGCGATCGAACACGACCGCGGTCACCGCCGAGCGCTTCTTCCTGCGCCGGTTCGAGCGGTGGCCGCTGCTCCGGTGCTGCGCCACCCTCGACTTCGACCTGATCACCAGCGACGCGACCGACGCCGTGCCGTGCCTGTCCCCACTAGAGGAGCTGGCCGCCTGCGGGATCGCGACCTGGGCCGACACCGGGGCGGTGGACATCTCCGGTCCCGGCACCGGGGAGACGCGCCTGCACTTCGCGCACGTCGTGTCGCAACCGCAGCCGCTCCTGGGCCTCGTCCGGGCAGGCATACCCGTCTTCGACACGGGGGAAGTGAGGAAGGTCCTTGACCGAGCGTGTTGACCACGACCTGCTGGCCGCCGCCCTGCGGGGCGGTGCGCAACGGGACGATGTACCGCCCGAACGTGAGACGGCGATCGGGACGGCACTCGCCGCTGTGGGGAACTGGCTGGCCGCCGAACGGCTGACCCCCGGCATCTGGAAGTACGGTCCCGACGACGCGCCCACCTACGAGGTGCAACTCACCGACGCCGGCGGCAACCTGTGCTCGCGCAGCTCCGGCAAGGGCCTGGGGCACCGCAGCATGGCGAGCGCGCTGTTCGAGAGCGCCGAGCACTACCACCTGGACTGGCGACGCGACGCCGGGGCCGACGACGTGGCGTTCTTTCCTGGCCGGGAGATCGCGGACCAGCCGACGGCGCAGCGTTCGGCCCTGCTGCAGCGCCTCGGCGACATCATCCCGGACGCGCCGGTGCTCGCCCGCGAGTACGTCCCGATCGCCACCGCGTTCGGTGCGAACAGCGCCGAGGCGACCTCGCACCACCAGCCTCTGTTCCTCCGCGACGGCGGCTACCGGAACTGGCCACACCCGGATGACGACGGGTCGTTCAAGCCGCTGTGGCACTACACCTCCAGCGCCGGGTACGCGGCCGGGACCACCCTGTTCGAGGCGCTCGTCCACGCGGTCAACGAGCTGATCGAGCGCGACGCCTGGTCGTGCCAACTCGCCCGGTCCTACTTCGGCATGGGCAAGCCGGGCCTGCACGTCGTCGACCAGGACAGCCTGCCCGCCGACCTGCAGGAGCTGGCGGTCTACGTCGAGGAGCTGGCCGGCGCACCGGCGCTGGTCATCTCGATCGCCTGCGACACCGCCGTGCCCGCCTATGTGGTGTGCAACGCGGTGAACCACGAGGAGATCCGGCTCATCGGCAGCGGCGCCTCCCCGGTGCAGACTTACGCGTTGCAGCGCGCACTGCTGGAGTACCTGCAGGTGAGGACCATGTTCAAGCACGGACCGGTCGACGCCGACACCGAGGCCGGCCAGATCATAACGGCGCTGGCCCGCTACCCCCGCCACCTCGCCGCAGCACGCTTCGACGTGCGCAGCCTGCCGCACGAGCGACATGCGTTCCAGGCCGACGACGGTCTGCAGACCACCGCGTCGCCCGAGGAGCTGCTGCGCCACCTCGTCGGCCTGCTGCGGGGCGTGGACGTCGACATCTACTACCGGGTCCTGACCAGGCCGGGCGCCATCACCGTCGTCGACGTGGTCGCCCCCGGGCTGGAGCTACTGGACAAGGCACGCGCGGGCTACCCGGTCCTGCCCACCGGACGGCTCGGGGCTGCCCTTGCGCAACAGAGGAGTGCGCGGAGATGAAGCTCGTTCTCGTAGCGCCGCCGTGGAACAGTCTGTACCGCCCGTCGATCCAGATCGCCTCGCTGATGGCGCTGGGTGCGAAGGGGCCCGGCGGCCCCATCACGTGCGAATACGCCTATCTGGACTGGTTCGAGTTCGCGATCACGTCGCTGGACTGCGATCCCCAGCGGTACGTCACGATCTACGACACGATCGGCGAGGAACTCTACGGTCTCGGCGTCGGCGACTGGATCTTCGGACGCGAGCTCCCGGCCAGCGAGGACGAGGACGCCACGCGCGCGGAGTACGCGGCGTTCCTCCAGGAGCACGGAGTCGCCCCCGACCTGGTGACCTGCATCCTGTCGATGCGCGAGGCGGCCCCCCGCTTCGTCGCGGCGATTGCCGACCGGCTCGTCGCGACCGGCGCCGACGGCTTTGGCTTCACCACGTCATTCAGCCAGCTGGTGCCCGCCCTGGCCATCGGCAAGGCCATCAAGGACCGGGATGGCGACCGGCTCGTGTTCCTCGGCGGCGCGAACTGCGACCGGCCGATGGGCGAGGCCGTCATGAACACCTATCCGTTCGTCGACCTGGTCGTGCAGGGCGAAGGCGAGGCGGCGGTGGCGGCGATGTGCGCCGCTACTGATTCGAGTGAGCTGGCGTCGGCGCCGGGCATCGTGGTTCGGGGCGAGACGGGTCTGGTCGTGTCGCCGCCGGTGGTGCAGCCGGTCGACGCCACCCCGGTGCCGCGGTACGACGAGTACTTCCACCGGCTGCGCACGCTGCCGTGGAGCGACCTGATCATGCCGAACGTGGCGCTGCCGTTCCAGATGTCCCGCGGTTGCTGGTGGGGCGAGAAGATGCACTGCACGTTCTGCGGCGAGAATGGCAGCGGCATGCCCTACCGCAGCAAGCCGGGCAAGCAGCTCGTCCACACGCTGCGGGAGCTAACCGAGCGGCAGGGTGTGCTGGACACCTACGCCGTCGACACGATCCTGGCCAAGGGCGACAACGGCCTGGCGGAGCTGGCCGAGGCCGAGGTAGATGTCACCACGTTCTTCGAGGTGAAGGCCAACCTCAGCCCCAAGGCGCTCGGGGAGCTGCGGGCCGCGGGCGTGACGATGGTGCAGCCGGGCATCGAAAGCCTCAGCACCGGCTCGCTGAAGCTGCTGCGCAAGGGTGCCACCGGCTTCCACAACCTGCGGTTCCTGGTGCTGTGCCAGGAACTCGGCATCAACGCGCAGTGGAACCTGCTGTCGGCAATGCCGGGGGAGACCCCGGAGATGCTGGCGGAGCAGCTGCGACTGATCCCGTTCATCTCGCATCTGGCGCCGCCGTCAACGGTGTGCAAGGTTCGCGTCGACCGCTACAGCCCGTACTTCGAGAAGCCCGACGAGTTCGGCATCGAGCTGCGCGGCCCCGAGCCGAAGTACCGGTTCGTCCACCCCGGAGGCGACGTCGACCGGGAGGCGCTGGCCTACTCCTTCGACCACGAGGAAACGAGCCGGGAGACCGACCACGAGACGATGCTGACCCTGCGCCGCCGGCTCGGCGCGCGCGTGGGCCTCTGGAAGAAGCTGCACGGCCAGTCCCGCTTCAGCTACCGGTTCGGCCCGGACCTGACGATCGTCTACGACCACCGCCCGCACGTGGGCAAGGGCAGGCACGTCCTGCGCGGGTGGGAGAACGGCTTGTTCCGCGCATTCGTCCACGGTGGCCGCGTCAGCCAGGCCGTCGAGAGTGTCGGCGCGACGACGCAGACGCGGGAACGGCTGCGCGAGTGGACGGAATGCGGCTGGATCTACGTCGAGGCCGTGCACGGCCTGGTGCTTGCCGTGCACGACAGCAGCCGCGACGAGCTGGGCCGTGCGGTCACGCTGGGAGGCAGAAGTGCGACGCCGTGACGGACTGGAGCCCTTCTACACGTCCTCGCGCGACGGCACGCTCATCCGCGGCGTGCGAAGACCGGGGCCGGGTGAGACGGTCGTCCTCGTCCACGGCGTCGCGATGGACACCCGGATCTGGGACGAGTCAGGGTTCCTCGACGCGCTGCCCGACGCCGACATCCTCGCCCTCGACCTGCGCGGGCGCGGGGACAGCGAGCACGTCGGCTGCGCCGAGCGCCACTGCATCGACCGCTACGTCGAGGACGTGCAGGCCGTGCTCGACCTGTTCCCGCGCGAGCGCTACAGCGTGTTCGGGGTCTACTTCGGCGGACGCACCGCGCTGCAGGTCGCCGCGGCGGACGACCGGGTGGCGAGGGCGTTCTCGTTCTGCGCGCATGCCGAGGCTGTCACTATCCCCGACGAGGCCGTCGAGCAGGAGGCCGCGGCCATCGAGGCCCCGAACGGCAACGCGTACTTGACCGACCACTTCCGCGAGGCCGGCGCCCCGGCGTGGCTGATCGACGCCTGTGACCGGGTCGACCTCGGTGAGTTGGCGGCGGCGACCCGCGGCCTGCGGTACGGCGCGGGCCGCGGCGTCCAGCGCCGCACCGCCGACCAGGACCTCGTGCTGGTCACCGCGGACGGCGACGCCGAGATGGTCACGTTCCTCGCAGGCCAGCAGCGGCTCGGCGCGCGGCTGTGGCTGGTCGACAGCCCGACCCGGGTGAAGGCCGCCGCCCACCTCCCCGAGGTGGGCCTGCGCATCGCGGAGGTGCTGGACACCCCGCGCGGCGCCGTGCGCGCGACCGGAACGGGGGTCGGATGAAGCCGACGGAGGACGCCCCGTGGCGTCTCCGGACGGGTCTGCTGCCCGCGGGCGACCCGCTCGTCTCCGCGCTGGAGGAGCTGGCAGGCCGCCCCCGGACGCACAGCCTGCGCGCCGTAGGGCTGATCGACGGGGCGACCGGCGAGGTGGGACCGCCGTGTGACCTCGAGGTCGTGGACGGCCGGATCGTCGGACGGGCCCCGACGGTGCCCGCCAATGGCCGGGCCGCGCCGTGCCAGTGGTTCGCCGCGCCCGGGTTCGTGGACGCGCACGCGCACGTGTCGTCGGTGGGTGATCTCGTCGGCCTGCTCGTCTACGGCGTGACCGCGTTCCGCCAGATGTGGGGCGAGCCCGCCCACCGTTACACGGCGGGCGGGCACCGGGCCCGTACCGCCGTCCTCCCGCGGCCTTGGGTCGCCACCGGGGTCGTCGACGGTCCGGGCTCCCGCGTGCCCACCGGCGCCATGATCGTGGTGGACTCCCGGGCCGTCCGGCACGTCATGAACGAGGCGGTCGGGTTCGGGTTCGACGGCATCAAGGTCTACGACGACCTGGAGCTGCCGCTGTTCACCGAGATCGTCCGCGCAGCGGAGCAGGTCGGGCTCCCCGTCGTGGGGCATGTACCCGAGCGGGTCCCGCTGGACATTGCGCGCCGGAGCATGTGGTCGACCGAGCATCTATACGGCGTCGTGCCCAACGTGTTCCGCCTGCCCCCGGCGCGGCGCTGGCCCGCTCTCGCCGAGGCGCTCGACCGCGCCGAGGACGGTATCCACGCCCTCGCGGCGAGCTTCGCGGGCCACTTCGTGTGCCCGACGCTCACCGCATGGCGGGCACTGACCGGGGAGCGGCGCTACACCCGGCCGTCGAGCGCGGCCATCCAGCTGGTCGACGCGGGTCGCCGCCGGGGCTGGAGCATCGCGGCCAGGGAGGCCCTGGGCACCGACCGCGCTGCCGCGCAGGAGCGCGGCGCGATGGTCGACCGGCTGGGCCGCATTGCCCGCGTGCTCGCCGAGGACGGGGCGCGGCTGCTCGTCGGGACCGACTGCGGCAACCCGTTCGTCTTGGCCGGGCCCTCGTACCACAAGGAGCTGGCCGAGCTGGCCCGGGCGGGTCTGGACCTCGCCGCGCTGCTGCGGGCGGCCACCACCGAGGCGCACGAGGTCATGCGATGGTCGGAGTCCGACACCGACGAGGCGAACTTGGTCCTCTACCGGCGGCCTCCCGCCGACGTCGGCGTGCTCGCCCGGCCGGACAGCGTCCTGGTCGACGGCGTCCTGCTCGACGGGGACGACCTGGACCACCTGTGGGGGATGCGGCTCGCGACGGCGGGGCTCGACGCCGACGTGTGGCCCCGGGGCGAGCTGGACCCTTCGGTGCCCGGGGTTCAACGGGAGAGGGAGAGAGCTGGTGCAGGCTGACGAGTGTCCCGTCGCGGCCGGGTCGACCAAGACGGCGTCCGTGGACTTCGACTATTTCGCCGCGCCGGCGGAGTACCGCAGGGCGGCGGCGGAGCATGCCCGCGACGGTGCCTTCCACAGCGGGCACGGCGCCGGGTTCTGGGTGCTCACCACCTACGACGGCATCTGCGACGCCTTCCGCAACGAGGACGACTTCAGCGTCTCGCGGGTCAGCGCCGCCGAGGGCGCCGGAGAGGAGCGCTGGATCCCGCTGACCATCCAGGGCAGCCAGCACACCGAGTGGCGCCGCAGGCTGGCCCCGTGGTTCACGCCCCAGCGGGCCCGTGAGCTGACTCCCGCGATCCGGGACAACGCCCGGCGCCGGATCGCGGCGTTGACCGGGCGCGGTGAGGTGTCCTTCTCCGACGAGTTCGCTCGGCCGTACGTGGTGGAGAACCTGATGCTGGCCGTCGGCTGGCCGGGCGAGGACCTCGAACATCTGCTGGCGATCAACGTCGCCATGCTCAAGTCGCGGGAGGAACCCGACCCGCGTGCGGCGTTCCACGCCGAGTCCGCCCTGCCCGCGCTGGAGAAATACGTCCGCGAGCACATCGAGCACCGCCGCGCCGAGCCGGTCGAGGGCGACCTGACCACCGCGACGTTCGGCTGGGAGATCGACGGCGCCGCGGTGACCGACGCCGACCGGACCTCGCTGCTGAGCGTGCTGTTCCTCGCCGGGGTCGACTCAACGGTGAACCACATGGCCAACGGCATCCAGCACCTCGCGTGCCACCAGGACGCCCGGCGGCGGTTCCGCGCCGACCCCGACGTTCGCCCGGCGGCGGTGGAGGAGTTCCTGCGGGCCAACTCGTGCATGTACCCCGGGCGGATGGCGACCCGGGACGGCGCGGGCAGCGTCGCGCGCCGCCGTGACACCGTGCTCCTGCCGCTCGCCCTGGCCAACTCCGACCCCGAGGTGTTCCCCCAGCCCGAGCGGATCGACTTCGACCGGGAACAGAACCCACACATCGCCTTCGGCACCGGTCACCACCAGTGCCTCGGCGCCGCCTACGCCAGGGCGCAGATTCTCACGGCGTGGGAGCAGTGGCACGCGCAGATCCCCGACTACCGCCTGCCGTCGCCGGCCAACGGCTCGGAGCCGCCGTTCCTGCGCAATGTCTATGACCTGCGGCTGATCTGGTGAGAACCCCATGAGCGATGCCAGGCGAGTGACACTCGTGTCGATGCCGTGGAACAACGTGTTCCGGCCGTCGATCCAAGTCGGAATCCTGCGCTCGGTCGCGGAGTACGAGGGCTGGCACGTCGACTCGAACTACGCCTACCTGGACTTCTACGCGCTTGCGCCGCGGATGCTCGGGCTCGAGCTGGCCGACTGGGCGAAGGCCTACGAGCTGGTCTCCGAGGGGCTGTACCACCTGTCGGTCGGCGACTGGATCTACACCCAGTGCCGCAGCGAGACCGCGGCGTGCGCGGAGTACTTCGAGCTGCTGCGGTCCAAGGGCATCGACGAACCAACGATCGCGCTGGTCGACGCGCTGCGGCCGGTGGCGGAGCGGCACGTGGAGGAGACCACGGCGGCCATGCTCGGCTCAGCGCCGGACGTCATCGGTTTCACCACCACCTTCAGCCAGAACGGCCCGACCCTCGCGGTAGCCGAGCAGCTCCGGGCCGGGGGGTACACCGGGACGATTGTGCTGGGCGGCAGCAACTGCGAGGGCCCCATGGGCCGCACGCTACTGGCCAAGTTCTCCGCCATCGACGCGGTCGTGGACGGGCCCGGTGAGGAGGCGTTCGTCGCGTTGCTGCGGCAGGTCGCGGCCAGGCGGCCGCTGCGCTCGGTTGGCAGGCTCGTCGTGCGGCAGCAGGAGGTCCCGGCGCAGCGGGCCGAACCCGACGAGGAGGTTTCAGCCGAGCAGTTGTGCGTCCCGACGCCGAACTACGACGGCTTCTTCGAGCAGCTGAACTCAGTTGGACTGCACCAGCTGGAGTCGGACATCACGCTGCCGGTGGAGTTCTCCCGCGGCTGCTGGTGGGGCGCCAAGACGCACTGCACGTTCTGCGGCCTCAACGGGGCAACCATGCGGTACCGCAGCAAGCACCCCGACTCGCTCGCCGACGAGCTGCGGTACCTGATGGATCGCTACGGCGTGCTGGACTTCTTCGCCGTCGACAACATCCTCGACCTGGGATACCTGGAGACCGCGTTCCCGCTGGTGGAGCGGCTGGAAACCGACCACTCCCTGTTCTTCGAGGTGAAGGCGAACATGGAATGGGCCGATATTCGCAGTATCCGCCGGGCGGGTGTCCGTTCGGTCCAACCGGGAATCGAAAGCCTGAGCACTGAGGGATTGCGCGCCCTGAAGAAGGGCGCCACCGCATTTCAGAACGTGCGTTTCCTGCTCGGATGCGCCGAGTTCGGCGTCCTGCCGGTGTGGAACATCCTCACCGGATATCCGGGGGAGACGCCCGCGTCCCTGCTCACGCAGATCAACCTGGTCCCCTCCCTGAGCCACCTGGAACCGCCGGACGCCGACATCCTGGCCGTACACTTCGATCGGTTCAGCCCGTACGTGGATAATCCGGAGTCCTACGGACTTGCGCTGTCGCAGCCGTTCCCTGGTTACCGTTTCGCCTATCCAGAGCTGTCCGGGCAGGATCTGTGGGACATCGCCTACCATTTCGAGGGCGATTTCGACGACGACGCCCGCAACGCCGACCTGCGGACGCGGCTGGCGACCCGGGTGCGGCTCTGGAAGGCCCACCACCGGACCGCCCGGTTCACCTACCGGCTGGGTTTCTCCTGCGTGGTCCTCACCGACCAGCGGCCGGGATTGCCCCGAGAGCAGACCACACTGAGCGGTGACGAGGCGCGGCTATTCCGGGCCATCATCGGCGGCACCCGCTTGCGCGACCTGCAGGCTCAGGGGTGGGACGGCGCCGGCTGGGAGCCGACCCTCGAGCTCCTGCAGGCCTGGCAGCGGCGTCGGTGGGTGATGCTCGAGGGGACGAAGGTGATCGCGCTCGCGGTCCGCCACCAGCCCTCGGCCTACCGTTGCCCACCCGCAAAGGGGACACCCAAACGCGCCAGGGCTCTCATCCCGCTCACCCTGGAACCGAAGAAGGTCGGAATTTGAGACAGCGGCACGGATAGGGCGTGGGGCCTGCGCGGTGCCTGCTATTTTAGTTCGTAACGACCGCGCTCCCCTCGAATAGCGACCAGAAGGTGGATAAGGTGCAGACGGCAGACCCCGACGAGCGTCCTCCCTCCTGTGGTGACCTCGTCGGCATTCTCGCCGAGCCTGCCCGGCGCGCCGCTTTCGCCGCTCTTACCCTCGGCGCAACTTCGCTCGGCAAGGTCGCGGAGATGGCGCACCTGAAGCCCGCCGCAGCCGCCGCGGCACTCCAGAAGCTGGTCGACGGCAAGCTCGCTGTGGTCGACCGGGAGACGAATACCTACGAGCTCGTCGAGGATGCATTCCGCCGGGCGATCCGGGCGGAAGCGCGGGTGTCCGGCCGCGGCGGCGGTGACGGCGCGGGCGCTTACTTCCGGCGCGGCAGGCTGACCGCCATTCCCGGCAATCCGGAGGTGCGCGCCCGGGTGCTGCCGGTCGTGGCGGACTCGTTCACGCCCGGTGAGATCTATTCCGAGGCCAAGGTCAACGCGCTGTGTGGCGAGTGGCTCGACGACTGGGCGACGCTGCGCCGGGCCCTCGTGGATGAGGGGCTGCTGCGTCGCGACCACACTGGTACGGCCTACGAGCGCGCCTGAGGATGATCCGCGTCTCGGCCACCGCTGATCCGGCGCCCGCGGATGTCGTCGCGCGGCCATGGCACTCCGCCATGTCGCACGGGGACATGTCGCACGGGGGCACCCGGCCGAGTAACTTTTGCCTGCAGCGCGGCTTTGTGGCCAGGGCGGGGCAGGTCGTCGCCGAGCCCGCGCCGGACGGCCGCTCGGTGATCCTCAACGTCGGCCTCGGCCCGGCCCTGTTGGCCACCCCGGCGACGTTCCGCCGGGCCGCAGCCGCGGCCGTCCGAGCCGCGGGCCCGGCCCGCACGCTGCGCCTCGATCTCGCCGCGCTTGACGACAGCGTCGTGACCGCCTACGACCGGGCCCGGGCCCTGGCGGAGGGCGCCGCGCTGGCCGCCTACCGCTACGAGGGGTACCGATCGGGGGGCACGGCGGTGACGCTAGCCGACATCACCGTCGTCACCGCGGAGCACACGGCCGTCGCCGATGCCCTCGCCGCCAGTGCGGGCACGTGCCTGGCCCGCGACCTCGTCAACTGCCCCGGCGGGGAGCTCACGCCCGCAGAGTTCGCCCGCCGCGTCCAGCTCCTCGCCGAGCAGGACGGGCTCGCCTGCACGGTCTATGCCGGAGACCATCTCGATGAGCTGGGCCTAGCGGGTCTGGCCGCCGTCAGCCGGGGGTCCCGGCAGCCGCCGCGGTTCGTGGAAGTCGAGTACACCCCGCCCCCGGACGCGCCGTCGGCGCCCACGGTCGGGCTCGTCGGGAAGGGCATCACGTTCGACTCCGGGGGGCTGTCGCTCAAACCGTCGGAGGGGATGCGCTCGATGAAGGCCGACATGGGCGGCGCGGCCGCGGTCGTCGGCGCGATGGCCGCCGTGGCGCGGCTGGGGCTTCCCGGGCGGGTGCGGGCCTACCTGCCGCTGGCCGAGAACATGCCGGGTGGCGATGCGCTGCGCATCGGGGACGTGGTGCGGCACCTGGACGGCACGTCCACCGAGATCCTCAACACCGACAACGAGGGCCGCGTGGTCCTGGCTGACGTTCTGGTCCGGGCGTCCCAGCCGGGCCGCGCCGACTTCGTGGTTGACATCGCCACCCTCACCTCCGCTGCCGCCCACAGCCTCGGCACCCGGGCGGGCGCCCTGTTCGCCACCGACGATCGGCTCGCCGCCGCCGTGCTCGCGGCCGCGGCCCAAGCGGGCGAGACGGTATGGCGCCTGCCCCTTCTCGACAGCGAGCGCAGGCACCTGCGCTCGACCGTCGCAGACCGGGTGAACTGCTCCCACCGTCCCGGCGATTCGATCCAGGCGGCGCTGTTCCTGCGCGACTTCGTCGCGGCCGGGACGCGCTGGGCACACTTGGATATCGGCGCAGCCGCCTTCAACGACGAGGGCCCCTACGACGAGGTCCCGCACGGCGGGACCGGGTTCGGCGTGCGCACGCTGGTCGAACTGCTGCGGATCCTGTCGAGGGACAACGCCCCCGCCCGGTGACCAGGAGTGCCTGCTCGACTGGGTCGTCGTGGACGACGAGCCGCTTTCCGAAATTCGCTCGCTCACGGCGGCGGCCAGTCAATGGGCGGGGTCTCCCAGATGCGTCGGTACTTCTCGAGATTCTTGATGTAATGAACAACCGCGGCGACGCGCCGGTTGCGCTTGCCAGGCCCTTCCGGTCCGCGAAACCGAGCTTGTCGAAGATCGTGGTGCAACGCATTGCGATGGTCTTGTCACTCAGGTCGAAGATGTCCGCGATCGCTTTGTTGGTGTGCCCCTCGACCACCAGTCGCAGCGTCTCGGTCTCGATGGCCGTGAGGTCCTCACCAAGGCGGTTCCGGCCGCGCAGTGGCAGCAGGGCCGCTTTGATCTTTGCATCGAGCACATTGCGTCCCTCCTTGATGAGTGCGATTGCGCGAACGATCTCACGGGTGTGGGGTACCCGGTCCTTGATGAGATAGCCGACACCGGTCGTGTTACCGTCGAGCAACCTGAGCGCGCACAGCTCGGAATCGAAATTGGTCAACATGAGAACACCGATGTCCGGAAGCTGGGCCTTCAGCCAGAGCCCCATACGCAATCCGGTCAAGTCCTCGCCCGAGCCGACATGCACATCAAGTATCGCGACGTCGAACCGCACCGTGGTGACCAGCTCCCGCATCTCGGCGGCCGTCTCGGCGATACCGACCACCGCGATCCCGGCTTGCACCAGGTCCCCGGACAACCACCTGTTGTGGTTGGGGGAATCGTCGAACAGGACAACCCGGTCGCGGCCCTTCTCGCCGGTCATGCGCCACCGGACCGTTCGCCGCCGCGAGGCAGCGGCAACAGGGCTGCTACCCGTACCCCACCTCGTGGTGATCTGCTGATCTCGACCGAGCCGTTGAAAGGCTCGACCCGGGCGCTCATGTTGGCCAGACCCTTGCCGCGAGCCCCATGACCGGCCGGGGGTAACCCCTGACCGTCATCGTCGATCCGAATGCGGAGATCACCCGCGGTCTCCTCGACCGAGATCCATACCGTCGACCCTCCACTGTGCTTGATGGCGTTCTGCAGTGCCTCGCTGATGAGAAAGTAGGCGGCCAGCTCGATGCGTTCGGGCCACCGCTGATCCGAGCTGTGGAACGGGATGTCGATGACGACTTCGATGTCGTCGTCGTTGAGCCCGAGGCTGCGGACCCGGGTGGCAATGGCCCCCGCGAGGCCGTCGTGTCGCAGCCCCGCCGGGAATACATCGTTCACGATCTGCCGGAGCCTCGACTGCAGATCGACAGCTTCCTGGGCCAGAGTGCGCAGGCTGTTCTCCACCGGCCGGTTGCCGGGCAGTTGACCCGCGATGCCGGTGATGCCGCGGATCACGATCGCCAGCGGGGTCTGAGTGTCGTCGTGCAGATCCCGGCTGATCCGGGCCCGTTCGGCGTGTTGTCCGTCGAGCACGGCCCACTTGCTGCTCTCGTCCAGTCGCCGGCGGGCTATCGCAGCGACTGTCATGGCCGTGACAGCCTGCATCAGCAGGCGCTGGTAGGCGAGTTCCCGGTCGTGGACCAGCAAGGCCGCCGGCTCTCCGGCGAGGAACAGGATCGTCCAGGCATGCTCCCGATCGGTCAACGGGTCGCGCTCCGGTCCCTGCCCGTCCCGGGCCCAGGCACCGTCAGCCCAGGCGTAAAGCCGCAGCCCCGGATCGCCCAGTGCGGTCGCAATAGCCTGTTCCAGGTCGTCGACGTCACCGGCGAGGTTGCGCCACGCGTCGCGTGCGGGTGCAGTGATGTTCACCGCCCCCAGTACGAGACCGACCGCGGCAGCCATCAGGGCCAGCGCGTAACCCAGCAGCGCGATCTGCTGGGGCAGCTCGGCACGCCACGACTCGAGTCCTGCCGCGGCGACCGCCGCACCACCGGCAGCCGCTGCCGCAATCCAGAACACGCCGAACGACCGCCGCTGCGCGCGGATAGCCCGGCGGTAGTGGACGACCACGAGTGCGGCGGCCGCCGCGGCGAGTGGAGCCCCGACGTAGGTGGCGACCCGGGCCCACGTCGAGTAATCGTCCGTCACATTGCCGAACGTCGACCGGTCGAGGTAGGGGCGAATTTCGAGATAACGCAGGAACTGGGTCACCGGGACGACCACGTACAGCGCGATGACGACGAGACGGTCCAGGCGACCGACCAATCGCCCGTTGGGCACCATGAGCGCCAGATGCGCGAAGACGACCACGTTGAGGTGGTAGAACGTGAAGCCGACGACGAACAGCAACTCCTGGTCGAAGGCCTGCAGATCGCCGAGGTACCACACGCCGCCGAGGAACACGCAGAACGGACCGAGGAAGCTACCGGCGCGCTGGACCCAGAGGATGGTTCCGCCCAGCACGAAAGGCAACCCCACGAGCTGGATGGGAATTGCCACCCAGAGCGGCTGATCGTAGGAACCCCACGCCCGGACGACCACCAGGGCGATGAGCGTGAGCAGTGCGGCTGCGACCGCGATCGGGGTGAGGCGGGCAAGCGAGCGCAGCAGGCCGCGGCGCGCAGACGGCACGGAGTCGACCATCCGGTCTCCGACATAGGTGATGTACGTCGGAAATGGTGCGGAGGTGCCGATCACCCCGACACCCTGACACCCGGTACCGGCCGGCACCAGAGAGAAAACTCTGGGCGGCTGCTCGATCACCGGCTGTCTCGGGCATCCGAGATAGCCAGAACTTTATCCCTGTCGATAGCCCCGGCGACCTGGTCCCCTGGATCCGTGACGGTCGCGGACCCCCTCCGCGACCGCCCCCTCAGAAAGGCGAGGAAGCGCGATGGCCGCAGCGGAGCAGGGCGCCACAACCAAGCGGACTGACGTCGTATACCGCGTGCCCGCGATCCTGCTTCGCCTCGGCGTCATCACGCTGGGACTGGCGCTGCTCGGTGGCTGCGGGGGTGACACCTTCTCGCCCGACGGTGGTGGTGGGGTCCCGCCGGTGTATGTGCCGGGGACGGCAACACCGGGCGGGGACACGCCATCGTCGCCCGCGCTCGCGTCGGTCCCGTTCCCGACGGAGCTGGTCGGGACCTGGAGCGGCGACGACGCGGGTGGGCAAGGAAGCTGGTACATCCAGTTCGCCCCGGACGGGCGATACAGCATGCAGAACCAGCGACGAGGCGTGGCGATCTCTGGCAACGCCGCCATCAACGGGCCGCGGATGCTCCTGCAGCCCGACGGGCTGCAGCCGTACACGGTGAGCTGGTCAATAGGCAACGGCAGGCTCAGCCTCGACGGGAGTGTCTACATCCGGACCGACGGCAACCGAGCCGACGACCTGATTGGGTCGTGGCTGAGCTACGACGAGCTCTACAAGACGCTGGTATTCGCCTCCGACGGCACATTCCAGCTTCAGGACCAGGTCAATGGCAACCTGTCAGGAGCCTTCAGCGTCAACGGGTCCCAGCTCACTCTGCAGGCACCCGGCCGGTCCGCGACGACGTACGAGTGGTCGGTCTCGGGCGGCTTCCTGACGCTGACCCGAGCCGACGGCTCGGTCTCGAAGTATCTACGAAGCTGATCGCGCCAGAACAAGAACAACGGTGAATTTCGTCACCGGAATTTGGATGAGAAATCTCTGAACGAGAGGATGGGAAAGTCATGTCTGAGTGGCAGTGGGTGCAGCGGCTTGACGAGAAGATGGAAAAGGACGAGTTCCTGCAGGAGAACCGAGCCGGCGCTATGGCGGGCCGAGGTGTGGGAGGTGCTGCGGGGGTCGGGGTTGTCGCCGCTGGGGTCCTCTACGCTGGGGCAGTGATCGCCCCATCGGCGGCCGCCGCCCAAACCGCGGGTGCTGCAACGCTGGCAGCAGGCGGGGCCCCCGCGATTGCCTACCGGACCGGGCACTTCGCCGGGAAGACGGCAGCGAAGATGGCGGTGAAGAACGCCGCGGTCGCAGCGTTCACGGTCGGACGTTTCGGTGGGGCGTATGCCGGCGCAAGTGTTCAGTCGGGTGCACGCTGGATCGGGGACAGGATCCGGGAACTGTAGTCGCACGCCTCGTGCCAGCGGGAAACTCACCCTGCGGGCTGGCACTCCCGCCAGCGCCGGATCCCGGAAGCGCCATGCGCTATCGCAAGCTCGGCGGGCGCTGGCTGATGTCGGCTGGTGTAACCAAGGTTACGGTATCTGTGGTTACACTAGCTCGCATGAGCGATGCCGTCTCACGACCGGCCGACATGTTCGACCGCGAGTGGGAGTGGCGAGCGCTGGTCGACTTCTCCACCGATACGTCGCCTGGCGCAACGCTCGGCGTGGTCTCGGGTCGTCGCCGGCAGGGCAAGTCTTACCTGTTGGAAGCGCTGTGCGAGGCGACGAACGGGTGCTACGTCGCCGCGACCGAGGCCACCGAGGCCGATTCGCTGCGCCTGCTCGCAGACTCACTCGCCGCGCAGCTCGACATGCCCGCCTCCCCGGCGCTCGCCAGCTGGGAGCAGGCGCTCGACCTGTTGCTCGCCCTCGGCCGTGAGCGTCCCCTGACCGTTGTGCTCGACGAGTTCCCCTACCTCTGTGCCGCGAGCCCGGCCCTGCCGTCGATCGTGCAGCGGGCATTCGGCCCGCGCCGCACGGAACGCACCGGATCCCGAACCCGGCTCATCCTGTGCGGCTCCGCGCTCACGTTCATGGGGCGGCTACTCGCCGGCTCGGCACCATTGCGCGGGCGGGCCGGGCTGGACCTGTCCATCGCCACCCTCGACTACCGGCTGGCCGCTCAGTTCTGGGACGTGACCGACCCACGACTCGCGGTGCGGCTGCACGCGATCGTCGGTGGCACCCCGGCCTACCGTCGCGAGTACTCGCGCAACGACACACCGAACGGGCTCGACGACTTCGACGACTGGGTGACCAGGACCGTCCTCAACCCGGCAAGCCCGCTGTTCAAGGAGGCGCGCTACCTCCTGGCGGAGGAACCCGACCTGCGCGACAAGGCCCTGTACCACTCGGTCCTCGCCGCCGTCGCCGATGGCAACAGCACCCGCGGAGGCATCGCCCGCTATGTAGGCCGTCGCGACGACGCACTTCACCACCCGCTGACCGTGCTCGAGGACGCCGGCTTCCTGCGCCGGGAGCCGGACGCGTTCCGCCCCGCCCGGAGCAGCTTCCGGATCACCGAACCGCTGGTGACCTTCTACCACGCCGTCATGCGCCCCCAGTGGGCGCGGCTGGAGCGGCCGGGCAACGCCGCTGCGGTGTGGCGCGACGTGCAGCCGCGGTTCGCCTCCGCCGTGCTCGGATCGCACTTCGAAGTCCTGTGCCGGGCGTGGACGACCGAAACGGGGCACGAGGAGTTCGGCGCCGTCCCCTCCATGGTGGGCCGGGGCGTGGTGAACGACTCCGAACGCCGACGCAGCTACGAGATCGATGTCGCGGCCTACTCCTCGGACGGCATGCTCATTGCGATCGGCGAGGCGAAGTGGGGCACGGTCGTCGGAATCGACCAGCTCGAGCGGCTCCGTCGAATCCGGCGACTGCTCACCAACCAGCAACGGCCTGGTGCAGCGCAGGCGCGACTGACCTGTTACAGCGGAGCCGGCTTCACCGACGACCTCCGCCGGCTGGTCGAACGGGACGATGAGGTCGTGCTCGTCGGCCTCGACCGGTTGTACCGGAACACCGAGACCGGGAGACCCACGCCATGACGCGGGCCTCCGCCGGGCCTCAGGCGATTGGCTCGTGGACGTAGCTTGACTACGCCGCGACTAGCTGGTGACACTGATCAACTTACGACGTGGCTGCGGGGAGCGGATGGTCGATCATGTCGTGGTTGGTGGCGGGCACAACGGTTTGGTCACCGCCTGTTACCTTGCCCGGGCAGGCCTGGACGTGCTGGTCTTGGAGCAGTCGGCCAAGCTGGGTGGCGGCTCCCGCACCGACGAGCTGGTGCCCGGTTACCGGTTCAACACGCACTCGGCAGCGCACAACATCATCAATGCGACCGGCATCGTCGAGGAGCTTGAGCTGCGTGCGGTCGGGTTGGAGTACCGGGAGATGGACCCGTTCTCCGTCGCCGTGCACCGTGATGGTGCGATCGTGCGTTTCCACCGCAGTGTGGAACAGACCGTCGAGTCGATCCGTGAGGTCGCCCCGGCCGACGCAGGCAGGTACCGGGCGTGGATGGCGGACACCATGCCGATCATCACCGCGATGCGCGCCGCGCTCGAGGTGGGCGCCGACCGCGCCCATCACGTGCGCCAGCTGCCCGCCAAGGGTTGGGCAGCAGGTCAGGCACTGGCCCGCAACGGCGGCCCGTGGGGGCTGGCGCAGCTGCTGCTGTCGCCCTACGGGCGGGTGCTGACCCAGCGCCTGACCAGCGACCGGGTCCGCGCTCCCATCTCGGCATTCGCCGCGCACGCCTCAGCGTCTCCCACCGCACCGGGCAGCGCGATCTACGGGTTGTGGCAGGCCTTTTACCACCAGGTGGGGCAGTGGCATGCAGTGGGTGGGGCACAGGGACTCATCGACGCGCTCGCCCGCCGGCTGGAGTCCTATGGCGGCCATTGGCGCACCGATGCCGCGGTGGCCCGGGTGACCCGCGACCGGCAGGGGATCACCGGAGTCGGGTTGGAATCCGGTGAATACATTCCCACCTCCTGCGTCATCACCGCGATCGATCCGCAGACCGCGCTGCTCGAACTGCTCGACCCGCCACTGGCCGGTGTCCGCGGGGCGGAGCTGCGGGCCACCCACCGCAGCAACGCCGTGCAGATGCTGGTGCTGCTGGCGACGACCGCCCTGCCCGGGTATGCCCATGGTAGGCCGGGGAGCTGGAACGGGTTGCAGTCCTACGTGGACACTCTTGACTCCCTGGCGGACGGTTTCGCGCAAGCCGAGGCCCGGCGACTGCCCGATGACCCGGTACCGACCTACGCCTTCACCCCCAGCGCCCTCGACGACTCACTTGCGCCACCCCACCACCACACCGTTTACCTTGCGTGCCCGACGGCGCCGTTCCGGGTGCGTGGCGGTTGGGACGCAGTCCAGGAGGAGTTCACCGAGCGGATGATCGACACGGTGGAGGCACGGGCGCCCGGCTTTCGCTCCACCATTGTGGGGCGAGCTGTCCGAACGCCCCAGGATATGGCTGACCAGCTCCGCTGGCCGGGGGCACACCCGATGTCCCTGGACATCAGCCTTGACCAACTAGGTTGGATGCGTCCCACCCGAGTGCTGTCCCGGCACGACACGCCAGTACCGGGCTTGTTCATCACTGGTGCCGGCACCGCGCCAGTCGGTGGCGTGGCCGGTGCCCCCGGGCGCGCCGCCGCCAAGGCGGTCCTGACCTGGCGCCGCAACAGCCGCCGCTAACACCGCGAGGTGACTATAGTCGCCGGTGTGTGGGGAGGCGTCGGCTGGGCTCGATATCAGTGGTTGCTGATCGTCGCCATCGCGGCCGGCCTGGTTGGCATGCACCACCTGGTCGCCGCGCACACCGCGCACACGATGCCGATGACCATGACGAGCGCGACGCCCACCGAGCACGTCCACTCCACCCCGATCGGGATTACACCTGTTGCGATCACGTCACCCTTGGTGTCACATGCCGGCTATTGCGATCCGATGAACATGGTGGGGCATTTGTGTTTGGCGGTGTTGACCGCCATCACCGCCCTTCTTGCCGCGATAATCTTCGCCGCAACGCGCCGCCGGCCACTGGAGCCGGGGCATCTGCGGGCAACTGCCAGTGCCGGTGCAGCGCGGGCACCGCCCATCGGTCGCGCTCGGCTCACCCAGCTCTGCGTACTGAGGTGCTGAATCAGTCCCCGATCTCTCCAGCGACTGATTCAGCCAAACTCTATACGCAGAGGAACATGCTCATGCCCACGCGCACAATCATGACCTTGGTCGCGGCTGCGGCCGCCGCCCTCACTGCCGGTGCCGCGCTCGGCGGCTGCGGTACCACCGCCACGGCACCTCCCAGCAGCTCGGCAAGCTCACCGCAGGTCGCCCAGGCCCACAACCAGGCCGATATCACCTTCGCCCAGGGCATGATCCCGCACCACGCCCAGGCCGTCGCCATGTCCGAGATGGCGGCTCAACGAGCGGAATCACCCCAGGTGAAGGATCTCGCTGCCCGCATTCAGGCTGCTCAGCAACCGGAGATCGATCAGCTGACCGGATTCCTGCGCGCGTGGAACGCCCCGGTGCCTGACGCCAACAGCCCGATGGCCGGTATGGGGCAGATGGAGCACGGAGCCAGCGGCCCAATGCCCGGCATGATGTCCGGCGACCAGATGCAAGGTTTAGGGCAGGCTAGCGGCAACACGTTTGACCGGATGTTCCTGCAGATGATGATCGCCCATCACCAAGGGGCTGTCACGATGGCCGGAACTGAGCTCAAAGACGGACAGAACCCTGACGCACGCCAACTCGCGCAGCGCATTATCGACGCCCAACAGCGCGAGATCACCGAAATGCAGAGTCTCCTCGGCGGGTAGTGATCCGCTGGCTGCCCAACCGTAGGGCAACGCCCTACGGTTGGGCGAGCACAACATTGGCGTGGACTGAGAGCCTGACTGTATGCGGCCTATTGGGGGTAGTAGGTAGTGAGTGCGGTGACCGCGTTCGTGGCAGCTTTGTTGCTTCTCGTGGTCGCCGTCACGCTGGTCGGCGCCGGGTACGGGATCGCCCGGCTGGTCCGGGTGGCACCCACAGTCCCTGTGGCCGAACCGTTCCTTTCGGGGAACGGGCCGAGTGAGCACGCGTTCTCCCGGTTCCACGTCCGCTGGTATCCGTTGTCGATGGTTTACCTGGCGTTCGAGATGGAGATGCTGTTCATGTATCCGTGGACGCTCGTCGTCGCGGAGATCGGTGCCGTAGCGGTGATCGAGATGTTCGTGTTTCTCGGCATCCTGCTCACCGGGGTGGCCTACGCGTGGCGGGAAGGGGCGTTGCGGTGGGTCTGACCGGTTTCCTGTTGCGCCTCGCCGCGGACCGGCCGCACGTACTGCTGGTCGAAGTGCCCGGCGGCACTCGCGTCCGGCTCGCTGCCGAAGGGGAGTTGCGGCAGCGGGGGTGGCTGGCCGCAGCCGGCCCGGCAGATTCCGATGTCCTCGTCGTCGCCGGACCACTCGGTCCGCGGTTGCAGCCCCTCGCCGACCGGGTCTGGCAGCAGATCCCTGGCCCCCGGGTATACCTGCACCTGCTTGATCCGGACACCGTGCCCGCCGAGCTCGACAATGCTCGCAGCACGTTGGCCGGCGGCGGTGAGCCATGGGCGACAGCCGGGAGCCATATGAACGAGGGCCATGCGCACGGCCATCACGATATGGAGATGCCTGGTGGCCTGCCCATGGCGGATCGGGGGGAGGACCGCGACGGGCTGATGCTCGACCAGCTGCACGTTCCGCTCGGCCCGCTGCTTCCGGATTGGCCAGCGGGCCTGGTGGTACATACGACCCTGCAGGGTGACGTCGTCCAGGCTGCGCGGGTGGAGGTACTGCGGGCGGACGGTCCCCGGGAGGACTTCTGGGGCGAGCCTTGGCGCCGCGCGGCGGCTGGCGAGCCGGTAACCGTCGGCGATGCGGCCCGCAGACAGGTGGCCGCGCATCTGGACAGCCTCGCCCGACTGCTCACCGTGGCTGGCTGGTCGGACGCCGCGGTGCGGACGCGGTGGCTGCGTGATGATGTCCTCGGCGGCGCCCACGCCGAGCAGCTGGTGCCGCGGGCGCAGCGGCTGGCGCGGCGGCTGCGTGGTTCGCGCACGTTGCGCTGGCTCACCGACGGCGTCGGTATCCACTCCGGCGGGGATGTCAGTGCCCGCTGGCTGGCCTGGCTCGCCGACATCGAACGGGCACTGCCCGACGTTGCGGGTACGGGCCCGATCCCGGGTGTGCGCGAGCCCGGCCGGAGCCCCGCTGCGCTGCTCACCGTGCTGCCTGGGCTGCTGGAGGGTACGGAGCTCGCCACCGCGCGGTTGATCGTCGCCAGCTTGGACCCCGACGTCGCGGGGCTGGGGACAGCTGCGGAGGTGACGGGTGGCTGACCCCGCGCTATGGACGGTGCTGGTGCTGCCCGCGGTGCTCGCGGTGGTGGTGGTTGCCACGGTGGCTGTGGATGCCGCGCTGTCGAGCCGGGCCGCGGGCAGAGCAGAATCGCTGACGGGAGCGGCTGGCGCGCCGCTGCGCGAGGTGGCGCGGCTGCTGTTGGGCCAGCGTCGTGACACCACCGCTGCCGACAGTGTGCTGTGGCTAGCCGGTGTGATCACCCTGCCGGTCGCCGGGTTGCTCGCCGCGCTGGTGCTGCCGCTGGGCTTCACCAGCGTGGCTGACCTCGCGGTCGGGATCGTGTGGTTCAACGCGATGGAGATCCTCGCGTGGGCCGCGGTGTGGATGGCCGGCTGGGGGCCGAACTCGGCGTTCTCCCTGATCGGCGGCTACCGCTTCATCGCCCAAGGGCTGTCTTATGAGCTGCCGCACATGTTCGCGTTGATCACCGCTGCCACCGCGGCGGGAACGCTGCGGGTGGGCGGCATCGTCGAGGCGCAGGCCGGGCTGTGGTTCGTGGTGTGGATGCCCGTTGCGTTCGTCGTGTACCTGCTCAGCGCGATGGCGATGGCGTTCTGGGGCCCGTTCGACGCCCCCGTCGGCCGCGACATCGCCGGCGGAGCGGCGGGAGAGCTGTCCGGTGTGGACCGGCTGCTGTTCCTCGGGGGGCGATGGCTGCTCCTCGTCGTTGCCGGCGCCATGGCGGTACCGCTGTTCCTCGGTGGGGGCAACGGTCCGCTGTTGCCGCCGTGGCTGTGGACGATCGTCAAGACCGCTGCGGTGCTGGCGGCGATCGTGTGGGTGGGACGGCGGTTCCCGACGGTGCGGATGGATCGGTTCGTCGAGGTCGCCTGGATGGTGCTCATCCCGCTGACCATCCTGCAGACGCTGGTCGTCGCGCTCGTGGTGCTGGTCTGATAAGGAGGTGGGGACCGTGACCGCGGTGCTGTTCTGGATCTTCGCGGTGGGGGCTGTGGTCACCGGTTTGCTGGTGTTCCGGCTGGACTCGATGGCCCGGGTGACGTTCGCTCTGCTCGCCTCATTCCTGTTCGTGGCCGCCGAGGTGGTGCTGCTGGGCCTGGGCTACCTCGGCGTCGTGATCATCCTCATGATGGTCATGGAAATGGTGATCATGGCTGTCTTCATGGTCATGTACATGATGAACCCGGCCGGGCTGATGCCGATGTCCATGGAGCACAACAAGACCGGTTCGATGGCGATCGCCGTCGCGACGTTCGCGGTGCTCGCCGCCGGGATCTTCCTCGTCGACTGGCCTGGGCGGGCCGGGCAGCCCCCTGCCGATCCCACCTTCGCGCTCGGTGCGGCGCTGATGGGTACGCAGATGCTCACGATGATGACCCTCGGGCTCGCGATCTTCGCGACGATCGTGACGACCGTGGTGCTGTCCACCTCCCGCGGCCGCTACGACCGGTTCGGTGACGACCTGGACGCCCTGCGCGCCGACGACCCGGTGCCGGGAGGGATCGGGCGATGAGCCTCGAGCTTTTTCTCCTACTGGGTGCCGCGCTGTTCGCCATCGGCCTGTACGGCGCGCTGTCGCAGCAGTCAATCGTGATGCTGATGATGGGCCTGGAGCTCATGCTCAACGGGGTCATCGTCGCGGCCGCCGCCTTCTGGTACTACGTCGCCCCGGCCACCGCGGACGGGCAGGTGCTCATCATCGTGCTGATCACCGTGATGGCCTTGGAGATGGCGGTCGGCTTCGCGGTCGTCACCGCGATCTTCCGGGCCCGCGATGTCGACATGACCGACATGGCCGCGGACCTCAAGGAGTAGCGATGCTCGCCTGGCTGCTGGTCGCGGTGCCGCTGGGCGCCGGGGCGCTGCTGGCGTGCAGCGGCCGGAAGCGACGGCGCCGTTCCTGGCCGGGATCGACGCCGGGCTGGCCGTCGACGGGCTCTCGGCGATCCTGGTCGTCACCGTCGCTGCGGTCACCCTGGCCGTGCTGCTCTTCTCGTCCGGAGAGTTCGGTCGAAACGAGGCGCGCGCCAGGTTCACCGGGCTGATGCTGCTGTTCGCCGGGGCCATGCTCGTCACGGTCACCGCCACCGGGTTGGTGCTGCTGCTGATGGGATGGGAGGTGATGGGCGCGACGAGCTGGGCGCTCATCGCGTTCTGGTGGCGCGAACCGAGGCGGGTGGCTGCGGCCAACGTTGCATTCCTCACCACCCGCGGGGCCGACCTCGACTTGTACCTTGCCGCAGGGGCGGCGCTCGCCGGCGGTGCCGGCTCGCTGGCGCTGGCCGAGCTGCCTGCCGCCACGCAGCCCTGGCTAGATCTGCTCACCGCGGGGATCGTGCTCGCCGCGATCGGGAAGTCCGCGCAGCTGCCGTTGTCGTTCTGGCTTTCCCGCGCCATGGAGGGCCCCAGCCCGGTCTCGGCGCTGCTGCACTCCGCGACGATGGTCGCCGCGGGCGCCTACCTGCTGCTGCGCCTGCAGCCACTGCTTGCCGTATCCGGCTGGGCGCAGCCGCTGGTCGCCTGGGTGGGCACGGCCACCGCGGTGGTGCTCGGCCTCGTCGCCGTCGCCCAGACCGACCTCAAGCAGCTGCTCGCCGCGTCCACCTCCGCCCAGGTCGGGTTCATGGTCCTGGCCGCGGGCGTGGGTGGGGTGGCAGCGGGCACCTCACAGCTGGTCGCGCACGCGGCCACCAAGTCGGCGCTGTTCCTGGCGGCCGGGGCCTGGCTGACCGCGCTGGGCACCAAGGCACTGCCCGCGTTGCGCGGTGCCGCCCGGCGCTACCCGCTGGTGGGCGTGACGTTCACAATCGCCGCGGCATCGCTGGCCGGCCTGGCGCCGCTGTCGCTGTGGGTCACCAAGGACGGGGTGCTCGCCGCCGCGCTGGCTCGCAGCCCCGCGCTGTATGTCACCGGCCTGGCGGCTGCGGTGATCTCCGCGGTCTACAGTGCCAAGGCGGCGTGGTTCGTCTGGCAGCCGGAGCCGGCCGGCGCCCAGACCGGGTGGGACACCGAGCAACCCGGCACCCGGGAGGTGGCCGCGCCGGCCCGCGTGGCGCTGGTGGCACTGGCCGGCTGCGCCGCCGCGCTGGCGTCCTAGGCCTGCCGCCGGTGGCGCGGACGATCGAGGAACTCGTCGGCGCACCGGCTACGACGTCACCGGTGGCGTGGGAACTCGTGACATCCGCGCTTCTCGCCCTCGCCGCCGCGGCTGCCGTGTGGTGGTGGGGCGGCCGTCCGGCGCCGGTCCCGACTGCCGTGCGCCGAGCACTGGGTAACTGGCTGCATCTTGAGCAGGGGGTGCACCTGCTCGCCGTCCGACCGACGATGGCGCTGGCCCGCGGGCTGGCCGCGTTCGACGATCGGGTACTGCATCGGGCGGTGATGGCCCTGCCGGTCGTGGTGCTGTGGCTGGCCCGGCTGACCGAGCGCCGCGCCGAGGTGCGCGTCGACGGGGCGGTCCGGGCCGTCGTGGCGGGTGCCCGCCGGCTGGGTGTGCTCGCACGCCGCCCGCAAACCGGCCAGCTGCACCAGTACTACGCCCAGACCGCGGTCGCGCTCCTGGTGCTGGCCCTGCTCACCGTCTTCGTGAGGTAGCCGTGCTCTCGCTGATCGTCTTCCTGCCGCTGGCCGCCGCCGTGGCGTTGGCCGCGGTACCGGGCTCGGCGCGGCCCCGGGTGTTCGTCTGGAGCTGGATCGCGGTCGCGGCGGTCGACGTCGCCCTGGTCGTCGTGGCCTGGATCGGCTACGACGCCGCCGGCGGGCTCGGGTACGAGGAGAACCTGCGGTGGATCCCCAGCGCGGGGGTCGGATACCACGTGGGCGTCGATGGCCTGTCGCTGCCGCTGGTGGCGATGACCGCGGTGCTATTCCTCGCCTGCGCGATCTACTCGCTGCGCCAGACGCACCGGGTCAAGAGCTTCGTGTTGCTGTTCCTGTTCCTGCAGACAGTGAGCCTTCGCCTGTTCGTCGCGCTGGATCTGATCCTGTTCTTCGTCTATTTCGACCTGTCCATCGTCGGCATGTACTTCGTGATCGCCGGGTGGGGCCACGGGCAGGCCCGGCGGGCGGCGCTGATGTTCTTCCTCTACACCTTCATCGGATCCCTGGCGCTGCTGCTGGGTTTCATCGGCCTGTACCTGGCCGCCGACCCGCACACCTTCGACATCGTCGAGCTGGCTCGGTCCAACCCGCTGGCCGGCAGCGGTGCCTACGGCGCGCTGGTGCTGCTCGCGGTGGGGATCGGGCTGGCGGTCAAGACCCCGACCGTGCCGTTCCACACCTGGCTACCGCCTGCACACACCGATGCGCCCGCCGCGGGGTCGGCGATCCTGGCCGGGGTCCTGCTGAAGATGGGCACCTACGGTTTCGTCCGGATCGCGATGCCGCTGCTGCCCGACACCTGGCGCGCCTACGCCCCGGTGATAGTCGTCGTCGGGGTGGTCTCGGTCCTCTACGGCGCGCTGGTCGCGCTGGCCCAGGAGGACTTCAAACGGATGGTCGCCTACACCTCGGTCAACCACATGGGCTACGTCATCCTGGCGGTCGGCGCCGCCGGGATGCTCGCCGGCAGCGACGAGCAGGCCCGCTCACTCGCCATCACCGGCGCGGTGACCCAGATGGTCAGCCACGGCCTGATCACCGCGGCGCTGTTCCTGCTCGCCGGGGTGCTGTGGGACCGCAGCGCCAGCTACGACATGGGCTCCTACTCGGGCCTGGCCGGCCCCGCGCCGGTGTTCGCGGGCGCGACCGGGCTGGCCGCGTTCGCCTCGCTCGGGCTACCGGGCTTCTCCGGGTTCATCGCCGAGTTCCAGATCTTCACCGGCAGCCTGGCCTCAGCGACGGTGGCGACGGCACTGGCGGTGCTCGGCATCCTGCTCACCGCCGGGCTGTTCCTGCGCGCATTGCAGCGGATGCTCCTCGGGCCGCTGCGGGTCCCGGACGCACCGGGTGCGGCCCGTGGCCGGCTGAGCCGGCAATCCGACCACCGCTTCGCCGACCTGCGCCGCAGTGAAGCCGCCTCGATTCTTCTGCTACTCGCCCTCGTCGTGGTCATCGGCGTGCTGCCCCGGTTCCTGCTCGACGTCATCGAGCCCGCGTCGGTAACCCTCATCGAGCTGGTCAGCCGATGAACATGGACATGAACGACAACCCGCTGGCCCTGATCCCCGAGCTGGCGCTGCTCACCGGTGCGGTGCTCGGCCTGCTGCTGGGCTGCTGGCTGCCGCGGCGCCGGCAGTGGGTGGTGCGCCTGCTCGCCGCGGTGTGCTGCCTGGTGGGCCTCGTAGCCGCCGCCGTGGCGATGGGCGCCGACCCGGAGCTGGTGTTCGGTGACAGCTACGCCGTGGACACCGCCACGAACGCGGTCCGGATCATCGTGCTGGCGGCCACCCTGCTGGTGATCTGCCTGTCGATCGAGACGGTCGGCGGGCACCGCCGGGAGACCGAGTTCTATGTGCTCCTGCTGCTCGGCGCGCTCGGCACGATCATGCTGGTCGGCGCGTCCGACCTGCTGCTGCTCGTCGCCGGATACCTGCTCGCCTCCATCCCGCTCTACGCGCTGACCGGGTTCGCCAAGGACGCCCCTGGCACCGAAGCGGCGATGAAGTACTACCTGATGGGCGCCCTGCTCGGGGTGGTGATGATCACCGGTGTGACCGTCCTCTACGGGGCCGGTGGGGCCACCGGATACCAGGCACTCGCGTCGAGCCTGCCCGGCGCACCGCAGCCGGCCGTCGCGGTCGGGGTCGTCGCGGTGCTGGCCGGGCTGCTGTTCAAGATCGGCGCGGTGCCCGCGCACTTCTGGGTGCCCGATGTCACCGAGGGTGCCAGCGCGCCGGTGGCGGCGTTCGTCACCACGATTCCCAAGATCGGTGGGCTGGCCGCCGCGTACCGGCTGGTGGCCGAGGCGCTACCGGCCGTCAGAGTCAACTGGCCGCTGCTGCTGGCGATCCTCGCCGCCGCATCGATGACTTTGGGCAATCTGGCCGCGTTCTTCCAGGACAGCGTCCGCCGACTGCTTGCTTATTCGACGATCTCCCAGGTCGGCTACATCCTGATGGCAGTCGCGGTCGCCACCCGCACTGACCTCGCGTTGCCAGCCCTGCTGTTCTACCTGGCCGCCTACGCCGTGACCAACCTCGGCGTCTTCGCGATCGTCGCAGAGTTCCCCCACGCAAGCCGGATCGAGGACTACCGGGGTCTCGCCAAGCGCCACCCCGGCCTGGCCGCGGTGCTCGTCGTGTGCCTGCTCGGCCTGGTCGGCACCCCACCCACCGCGGTGTTCCTCGGCAAGCTCGAGGTCTTCGCCGCCACGATCGACGGCGGCTTCACCTGGCTGGCCGCGGTCGCCGTCATCAACACGGTGGCCAGCCTCTTCTACTACCTGCGCTGGATCGCGCCGGCCTTTCTGGGACGGCCGTCGCTACCGGCCCTCGCCCCGGCCGGTCGCTGGGCGGCTCTCGGCGCCTACACCGCCGGTATCGCCTCTCTCGCGCTCGGTATCGCTGGCGGCATGGCCCTCCCGCTCGGAACCGGCCCGCTGCTGCCCTGACACCTGTCGCCGGACTGAGCCACCTGGTCGAACAAGCACTGCGTCATCGCCAACGGTCAGCCAGCTCACGATCGGTAGTTATACTATGAGAGATAGCAGCTGAGGGCGTGGCTGGGCATGGGGAGGGCGCGGTCATGCCGGGCACGACACAAGCCGCCGCTCAGAGGCCGGCGCCCAGGTTGTCGCGATGGCGAAGTGCTTGATGCAGGGGAGGGAAAGCAGTTGAACGGCGTAGTTCGCGGGCTGTTTGCCACGGTGATCGGGCTGGTGCTGATCGTCAGCGGTTGTACGGCTGCCCAGTCCCCCGGCGATCCGCCAGCCGGCGCGCCGCCTCCCTCTAACCAGGCCGGTCCGCTCCCGGCGGACTGCGCCGATCGGATCACCGAGCCCGAGCAGGCCAGCGCGGCCCTAGCGCGAGTACAGCCTGGAAGCATTGTGTGCTTGAGCGGCGATGGTCTCCGAGATGCTGAGCTGGAGGTGACGACCTCGGGAACGCGCCAGCAGCCGATCACGCTCGTCTCTGATGGCGCGACCATGCGAAGCGTGAATGTCAAGGCCGACTACGTCGTCATCGAGGGCGTGACGCTGCGAGACGGGGGTGGCCTGACCATGACGGGTCGCGGGCTCGTCGCTCGCAACAATGTGATCTACAACGCCGCCAAGGACGGCCTGGCCTGCATGCGCTGCGCTGACACGCTCATCGAGTCGAACACCGTGCAGCGTGCCGACGGCACCGGGATCTGGTTCAGCGGCGAGCGGGTCACGGTCCGGAACAACACGGTGAGCGAGTCGGTGCTGCGCACTCAGAACGACGCCGACGGCATCCGGTTCTTCGGAAACGGTCACCGGCTGACCGGCAACACGATCAAGGACATCAAAGCGTCCGGCTACGGCGACGAGGGCCCGCACACCGATTGCTTCCAGACCTACGACAGCGCCGACACTCCCCCCACCTACGACGTCGTCATCGCCAACAATATCTGCGAGAACGTCGACGTTCAGTGCCTGATCGCCACCATCGACGACCGCCGCGCCGCTAGCGCCCCGATGGGGCAGACCGCGATCACCTTCGAGGGCAACACCTGCGCGGTCAATGGCGCGCAGGCGGTCTTGTTGCGGAACTTTCCCCAGGTCGTCGTGCGTGGCAACAACTTCTCCGGTCCTGGCGACCGCGCGGTGCAGCTCACCGGGGAATCGACGGACGTCGCCGTGATCGGCAACACCATGACGGGCCGCATGCGCCCGTTCGAGATCGACCGGCAGTCCGAGCCGGGGTTCCGGGAATCCGGCAACACGTCACGCTTCCGTGAGGGCTTTCCGACCGAACCTCAGGTCGGCGGACGAGATGGACAGGGCGCGCGTCCCGGTGAGCGCGGCGATCACCACCGACATGACGGGCCCGGAGGTTGATCATGGCCGCCATCCGACGGTGTTCGGCCGGTGTCGACTCCGGTCAGCCCAGGAGGGGGCAGGACGTCAGGATTCCCGCCGCGAGCAACGCGGTACTTGCCAGGGCGGGCATGAATGCTGCGATCGTGCCGGCCAGCCCGGAGCGCAATGCGCGTCTGAGGCGACTGTGCTCCGGTCGATGTGAGGACAGCAGATTCAGCCTGAGCGCGATGCAGTCGCGTGCCATCCCCAGGCCATGAGCAGGAGTGCGGTGCGCCGACATACTCAGCAACGCCGAGCGGACCACCCCGGCACCGTGTGAACGCGCGGCGACCGCGTCAGCGGACACCTCGACGAGCGCCCGCACCAGGTAAGGAGAGCGCCGCATCAACGGCAGCCACGGCAACGCGACGGCGAGAGCCTCGGCGATCGCGACCATCAGGTGGTGACGACCGCGCAGATGGGCCCGCTCGTGCTCGAGGACGGCCGCGACGGCGTCCCCGGGGAGCCGACGGCGTAGCCATTCGCTGGCGACGATGAGCGAGGGCCGCCCCGCGACGCTGTAGGCCATCGGATCCGGCACGTCCAACCACAGCATGGAGCCCGGAGTTGCCCCGCCGGTGAGGATGCGGAGCAGGTCGAGGTGCTTGCGGTGCAGCGTCCGCCGCTGCCGCGCGTGACGGAGCAGCCCGGTGCCGCACCGCACAGCGGCGAGGGCCGCGACCATCACTGACAGCAGGCCCGCAACCTCGTCGAACCGTGGCACAGATCCGTGTGACACCGCAGACCAGCAATGGTGCACCAGGGCCACGACTTGCCGCGCAGGCCCATGACCGGGAAGCAGTATCAGACTGGCGGCGGTCGCGAGGCTGACCAGCGTGCCGCCCACGAGGGCGATCCAGGTAACCAGCAGGGTCTGCGGGTCGGCACCCCCATGAAGTCGGTAGTCGAGCAGCCGGGGAGCGATCCAGGCGACGAGCAGCGCGCCGAGTATCAGGACCAGGGCGATCGTCATTGGCTATTCCGCTCCCCCAGAGCGCGGCGCAGGATGGTCGACTCGCGGTCCGACGCCGACCTCGCGAAGTGCAGCAGCACCCCGTCGGGATCACCCGTCGAGGCGAGCAGGTCGCGCAGGACGCGCGCGGCGGCCTCCTGCCGTGCCTCGGTCGGCCGGTACCGGTAGGCGCGACCGGATCGCTCCCGCTGTACCCAGCCCTTGCGGTGCAGGTTGTCCAGCACCGTCATGACGGTGGTGTAGGCCAGCGCCCGCGAGCGGTTGATCTCCGACAGGACGTCGCGGACCGTGAGCGGACTCTGGGCCTGCCACAGCACGCCCATCACCGCCTCTTCCAGCTCTCCCAATCCCTGCATGGCACCGCCTCCGAAGCCAAGGGTACGGCCACGCAGCGTGGATGAGGTAGTGGTGATCTGCCGCCCGCCGGGTCCGTCACGTCACCGTGCGCGACGGGCAGCCCGCGATGCTCACCGGTAACGGCACCTCTACTACGACCGATAGTTGTACTATGAAAGATAGTAGCTGACGCGCAACCGGCTACCGTGCCGTGTGGTGACGCCGTTGGTGTCGGTGGGTGCGGCGTCCGCGCCGACCAGTCCGGCAAGGTAGGCCAGGTAGCCAGGGACCAGTGGGATGCAGCACGGGGAGGCGAAGGAGATCGCTCCGGCCGCCAGTGCCACCAGGGCGGCCAGTAGCAGCGGCCCCGAGATGGCCAGATCGGTCACATTCATCGCTGAGTCCTGTCGACTGCTCTACTACGCCGGATAGTACGGTGGAGCGATGCGGAGGTGGTGACATGGTGGCCGGGAGCGCACGGCGTGCCCGATGGCGGCGGTACTGGGACCGGCATTCCAGGACCTACGACCGCGAGATGCGCTTCTTCGACCGTGTGCTGTTCCGCGACACCAGGAGCTGGATCTGCCAGCAGGTGAGCGGTGAGGTGCTCGAGGTCGCCATCGGTACCGGCCTGAACCTGGAGCACTACCCGCCCGACGTCCGGTTGACCGGTATCGAGCTCAGCCAGGACATGCTCGCGATCGCGCGGCGACGCGCAGTTGAGCTCGACCGTGATGTTGCACTCCAGGTGGGCGATGCCGAATCACTCGAGATGTGCAGTGCCACCTTCGACACGGTGGTGTGCACCTTCTCGCTGTGCGCCATCCCCGACCACCGCAAGGCGCTCGCCGAGATGGCACGGGTGCTGCGACCCGGCGGAGTGCTGCTGCTTGCTGACCACGTGGCCAGTTCGGGTCGGGTGTTGCGGGCCAGTCAGCGCCTCCTCGAGCTGGTGACGATCCCGGTGGGCGGCGAGCACTTCCTGCGCCGCCCCATAGAGCACGTCCGCGCCGCAGGGTTCCGGATCGAACGCCATGACCGGTTCGCGGCAGGGATTGTCGAACGACTTGCCGCGCGCAAGCCCGCTGGCTGACCGGCACGTCCAGGCGATCCCTCTCGGGGCCGCATCGGAGATATGCGGCTGATCAGCTCCCCCGGTACCGGGTTCGGAAGGTGCGGCCGCCGTCGCCGCTCACGTGCACGGTGCCCTCGGGGGTGATCCCGATGATGTCTCCGACCCACCCAAGCCGAACGGGTCCACGGCGACCGCCCGCGGGGCGTCCAGGGCTGGCGGATGCCGAAAGTCGGGCGGGGGCGCGACGGGGAGCGGGAGGGCGGGGTCACGTTGTGCGAGCACCTGGTTTCGTGTGGTATCTATGTTCTCCGTAGCGAGATAGTATTTGGGCTGGATCGCGTGGGTCCTGGCGGCCGACCTGCCCCCTGTCGGCGCTTGCGGCGGCTGTGCTTGGGTTCCGGGTCGGCAGGACGCTACGGAAGCTTTGTCCACAGTTCATCCACAGTGGACACGATCGAGTGAGGGTTGTCCTCAATGGGCTTGCGCGTGCTCGGCGCTCCTGTCGCCGCCATAGGGTGCTGGCGTGCGGGGTAAGGGGAGGATCTTCCGCTGGCGGGCGCCCATGCTTGGCCTCGCCCTCCTATCCCTGTTCGCATTCTCGATCCTGCAGGTTGCCGAGTGCGTGGTTGCTGTCAGTGCTGGATCGCACGGCGCGGCTCACGCTACGGGGGAGCATGCACGCAGCGAGTCTGCTCACAGCGAGTCTGAGGGGATTGGGCCGGCAGGCCACCAGTGCCACCACAACGCCGGTCACCAGCACCAGGATGCCGCCGACAAGGCATACGCCTCGCCGCGCCGGGTGATCGATCTCGGGCCTGCCCCGGTGGGCCCCGACGCAACTGACTTGTCGGCGGCTAGCGCGCTGGTCCTGCTCGGGCTCCGGTGGCGAGGCCCGCCATCCTCGGTTTCTCAATCATTTCCATCGGGACGTCAGATCCTGATCTCCAGGTGCGTCGCGCGGACGTGAGGTACGCCCCCGCGACGACCTGATCTCGCCTGCCGGCAGGGCAGATGCGGGTCGCCGCTGCGCGCCGCCGCCCTCGCCACCTTCCAGGAGAGATCAGGTTCATGGAGATATTGCTTCAGCGCGCGCTCGACGCGCGGCACACCAGACCGTCCCCCGCCCGCCTACTGACCCACGGATACGCGCCCCGCTGCGACACGGTCGCCGGTGCTGTCGGCAGCACTCCGGTGCTGTGGATCGACCGGCCGCTGAACCTTGAGGGACGCGGATTCTGGGCGAAGCTCGAAGGGTACAACCCGGGTGGGATGAAGGACCGCGCGGCGCTACACATGGTCCAGCGCGCCCGCGAGCGCAGTGACCTGCTACCAGGCGGGATGATCGTCGAGTCGACGAGCGGGACGCTGGGGCTGGGGCTGGCGCTGGCCGGCATCACCTACGGACACCCCGTGACGCTGGTCACCGACCCGGGCCTGGAGCCGATCATGCACCGGCTGCTGACCGCCTACGGGGCACGGGTCCATGTCGTCGATAGCCCACACCCCGCTGGGGGTTGGCAGGAGGCTCGGCGTCAGCGGGTCGGCGAGCTGCTGGCCGAGCATCCGGGCTCGTTTGGCCCAGACCAATACAACAACCCAGATAACGTGGCCGGGTACGCGCCGCTGGCGTTGGAACTCGTCGCTCAGCTGGGGCGGGTCGATGTGCTGGTGTGCTCGGTGGGCACCGGTGGCCATTCGGCTGGTGTAAGCCGGGCATTGCGTGAGTTCTTCCCACACCTGCGTCTGGTCGGCGTCGACACCGTGGGCTCCACGATCTTCGGGCAGCCCGCCCGGACTCGGTTGATGCGCGGCCTGGGGTCGAGCATCTACCCGCGCAACGTCGACTATCCCGCCTTCGATGAGGTGCACTGGGTCGCGCCCGGCGAGGCGGTACGTGCCGCGCGACTGCTCGCCGGCGCGCAGTACGCCAGCGGCGGCTGGAGTGTGGGCGCCGTGGCTCTGGTCGCGAGCTGGCTGGCCCGCACCGAGGAACCGGACACGCGGATCGCCGCGGTGTTCCCTGACGGTCCACAACGCTACTTCGACACCGTGTTCAACGACGACTACTGCCACCGGCACGGGTTGCTGACTGCCCACCTGCCGACTGAACCCGATGAGATCGGCCACCCCACCGAGCGCGAGGTGGTGCGCTGGACTCGGTGCCGCCGCGTGCTGGAGCCGACAGCCGGGCAGGAGGGCTGCTGATGCGCACGATCGCGCAGTTCCGCTCGTTTGACCGGCCGGTGCAGCTGCTGCTGCTCAACCAGTTCAGCATCAACATTGGCTTTTACATGCTCATCCCGTACCTCGCCGGGTACTTGGCGGGTGATCTCGGGCTTGCCGTCTGGGTCGTCGGCCTGGTGCTGGGTGTGCGGAACTTCGCCCAGCAGGGCATGTTCCTCATCGGCGGCACGCTGGCCGACCGGCTGGGCTACAAACCGCTGATCGTGGCGGGTTTCGTGCTGCGTACCGCCGGCTTCGGGCTGTTGGCCCTGGTGGACTCGGTGCCCGCGCTCATTGCAGCCACGGCTGCCATCGGTTTCGCCGGGGCGCTGTTCAACCCCGCGGTCCGTGCCTACCTCGCCCACGACGCCGGCGAGCGGCGGGTGGAGGCCTTCGCGCTGTTCAACATCTTCTACCAGACCGGGATCCTGCTCGGCCCGCTGCTCGGGCTGGCGCTGACCGGAATCGACTTCCGCCTCACGTGTGCCGTCGCGGCGGGCGTGTTCGCGGTGCTCAGCGTTGCGCAGCTGCGCGCGCTGCCGCAGCGCCGGGGCTGCGACACCACGGACGGCGGGGCAAGCTCGGTATTGACGCAGTGGCGTTCAGTGCTGGGGAACCGCTCGTTCGTGCTCTTCTCGATCGCCATGATCGGCAGCTACGTGCTGGCCTTCCAGGTCTACCTCGCGCTACCGCTGGAGGTACGTCGCCTCGCCGGCAGCGGCGTGGCGGGGACGGTCGGAGTGGCCGCCCTGTTCGCGGTCTCGGGGCTGCTTACCATCGCCGGGCAGACCCGGATCACGGCATGGTGCCGCAACCGCTGGGGCCCGGGCCGCTGCCTGGTGGTGGGCCTGGGCCTGATGGCCGCGGCGTTCCTGCCGCCGCTGGCCACCGCGACCGCAACGGCCGGCGCTACACCAGTGTCCACCGCGGTGCTGCTGGCGCCGCTGGTGTGCTCCGCAGCACTGCTCGCCCTGGGCACTATCATCGTGTTCCCCTTCGAGATGGACACCATCGTCAGACTCGCCGACAACCGGTTGGTGGCCACGCACTACGGCCTGTACAACACCGTGTGCGGGATCGGGATCATGCTGGGGAACCTGCTCACCGGCACCGCACTGGACCTGGGCAGGGCCGCTGGCCTGCCGGCGCTGCCGTGGCTCGCCCTGACCGCGATCGGTCTGCTCTGCGCCGCAGGAATCCGCGGGCTCGACCGGGCAGACCGGCTGCAGCGCCCTGCTGCCGCCGTCACTTCCGCATGACCTCGGTGGACCTCACGGCAGCGCGGGGGCGCTGGCCTGAGTGCTCGGGCGGTGTCCGTCCCCGTGCCCGGTGCCCTCAGCGCCGGACGCGCCACCGTGCGCGCCGGAGGCTGGCCGCGCCCAGCCCGCCCAGGACGATCGCGCGGCGCCGACTGATCGGCGCCGGCTTCATTGCAGCTCGGCGCGACGCTGACGGTATTCCTGGTCGTCGATCTCACCGCGGGCGTACCGCTCATCGAGGATCTGCTGGGCAGTGGACGAGCCTGGTAGTGACGAGAGTCCACGACCCTGCGCCAGCCGTACCCCCACATAACCCAAAGTCAGCAGACCAGCCAGAATCAGAACGGGCCAGATCCAGATCCAGCCCATCGCCCATCCGCACATCACGGCTGCATCACGTCCTCACTGACACTCATGACGCGGTTTCCCCGGCGCCGTTGGTGGGGGGTCTGCGGTTCGGTGCAGACACCCTGCACGTCGGCCCGGATCGTGGCGATCAGCTGCTCCACCTCATCGACCTGGTCGAGCAGCACGGCCCGGGCACGCAACGCGCCCAACGCGCGGTCGGCCTGCTGGATGCACCGGTCCATCCGGCGCTCGGCAGCGCGCAGCCGTTCCCAACGCTGCTCGGTCTCGACGCGCAGCGCGTCCCACCGCTGCCGCAGGGCGTCCTCGGTCTGCTGGGCCCGGCGTTCGGCATCCTCGACCCGGCACCGGGCGGCGTCGGCATCGCTCTGCGCCGCCGACCGCAGGGACTCGGCGTGCCGGGTGAGCGCGGCAGCGCTCTCTTGCGCCTGGCGGGTGATCGCGGCTGCAGCCCGCTCTGCCCGCTCGTGGATGATCTTGGCGTCCTGCTCGGTCTCGGCGCGCCCGCTCTCGACCACGTCGCGCACCGACCGCGCGAGTGCGTCGATGTCGTTGTGCAGGCTGCCGTTGTCGGCCAGCGCCCGGGTGCGCTCCTCGGCGAGCACCGCGACGCGGCTGATCGCCGCCCCGTAGTCGGTCGCGACCTCGCGGAGGAAGGCCTCGACCTGGTGGCGGTCATAGCCGCGCGCCCAGCGGCGGCGGAAGGTCTTGGCGGACACCTCGTCGGGCAGTAGCGGCATCGGTCAGGCTCCGGTCGGGCTTGGCGGGGCGAGCGCCTCGACGCGCTCGGCATCGCAGGCGGGGATGAACGAGTCCAGCGGGGTCCCGGGGCGGGTCGCGCCGTCGGCGCCGCGCACGGTGATGGCGTCGATCAGCAGCACGTCGCCGCCCTCGGTCCGGGAGGTCTTGCGGTACCCCTCGACCCACTTCCCCCCGGGCAGGTAGACCCGCACGTAGTCCGGCTCGGCCCCAGCCGCGGGGGCGGGCTGCGGCGCGCCGCCGCGGGGCGCCTGCTCCCGGAACCGCAACAGTCGCAGCGAGTTGGCCACCACGCTGACCGAGGAGAAACCCATCGCGGCCGCGGCGATGATCGGGTTGAGCAGCCCCACCGCGGCCAGCGGGATCGCCGCGGTGTTGTAGCCGAACGCCCAGGCGAGGTTCTGCAGGATGGTGCGGTAGGTCCGCCTGGAGAGCCGGATCGCGGTCGGCACGCCGGACAGGTCACCGCGCATCAGGGTCAGGTCGCTGGACTCGATGGCGACATCGGTGCCGGTCCCGATCGCGATGCCCAGATCGGCCTGCACCAGCGCCGGGGCGTCGTTCACCCCATCGCCGACCATGGCAACGACCTCGCCGGCGGCCTGCAGGCGGGCCACCTCGGACTGCTTGTCCGCGGGCAGCACCTCGGCGAGCACCCGGTCGATGCCCAGCTGGGTGGCGATCGCCGTGGCGGTGCGAGCGTTGTCACCGGTGATCATCGCGACCTGCAGGCCCATCCGGTGCAGCTGCGCCACGACGTCGGCGGCGCCGTCCTTGACCGTGTCGGCGACGGCGAGCACGCCGCGGACCTCGCCGTCCCAGCCGGCGAACACGGCGGTGCGGCCCGCGCCCTCCAGCCGCCCGGCGGCGTCATCGAGCGCCCCGGGCAGCACCAGCCCCGCCTTCGCGACCAGCTTGCGCCGGCCCACCCAGACGGTGGTGCCCTCGACGTCGGCGCGCACGCCGTGACCGGCGACCGAGTCGAACTCGCGCGCTGCGGGCAGCTCGCCCGTCCGGTCCCGGGATGCGGCGGCGATAGCGTGGCCGATCGGGTGCTCGCTGTCGGCCTCCACCGCGCCGGCGCGGCGCAGCAGCTCACCCTCGTCGGTACCCGCACCGGTCACGACGTCGGTCAACGACATCTCGCCGCGGGTCAGGGTGCCTGTCTTGTCGAACACCACCGTGGTGATCGTGCGGGTGCGTTCCAGCACCTCGACGCCCTTGATCAAGATGCCGAGCCGGGCACCGCGCCCGGTGCCGACCATGATGGCGACCGGGGTGGCCAGCCCCAGCGCACACGGGCAGGCGATGATCAGCACCGCCACCGCGGCCACCAGTCCACCGACCGGGTCACCGGCCAGCAGCCACCAGCCGACGAACGTGCCCAGCGCGAGGACCATCACGGTCGGCACGAAGACGGCCGAGATCCGGTCGGCCAGCCGCTGCGCCTTACCCTTGCCGGACTGCGCCGCCGACACCAGCGACACGATCTGGGACAGCGCGGTCTCCGAACCCACCCTGGTGGCCCGCACGGTGAGCACCCCGCTGGTGTTCACCGTCGCACCGGCCACCGTGGACCCGACCGCCTTGTCCACCGGCACCGACTCGCCGGTGAGCATCGACTCGTCCACCGCGCTGGCCCCGTCGACGACCTCACCATCGGTGGGCACCTTCTCACCCGGGCGGATCCGCATCAGGTCACCCGGGCGCAGCTGGTCGACCGGGACCATCACCTCGGCCCCGTCCCGGATGACCCGGGCCTCCTTGGCACCCAGCTCCAGCAGGGCCCGGATCGCGTGGCCCGCCCGGCGCTTCGCGCGGGTCTCGAAGTAGCGGCCCAGCACCAAAAACGCCACCAGCAGCGCCGCGGTCTCGAAGTACAGCTCGCCACCCAGGAGCAGCTCGACCACCGAGAAGGAGTACGCCGCAAGCGTGCCCATCGCGATCAGCGTGTCCATGTTCGCGGAGAGCCGGCGCGCCCGCTGTGCGGCGCCGCGGAGGAACGGCCAGCCGACGTAGAACTGCACCGGTGTGGCCAGCACCAGCTGCGCCCACCGCGCCCACTCCTGCTCCAGGAACGGGGGCGGCCAGAACGCCAGGTACATCGTCGCCAGCGCCAGCGGCCACGCGACCAGCACCCGGCGCAACCAGGACCGCTCCGCAGCCGCCTCCGCGTCGGCGCCGTCGTCCTCGGGCACCTGCTGCTGCGCCACGTCGCGGAGCTCATAGCCGATCTTCGCCACCGCGGTGCGCAGCCCCTCGATGTCCGCATCCGGCTCGCCCAGCACCACGTGTGCCCGACCGGTCGCGAAGTTGACCTCAGCCTGCTCGACGTCCGGCTGCCTGCTCAGCACCCGCTGCACGCGTGCCGCGCACGAACCGCAGGTCATCCCCCCGACACTGAAGTCGATGCTCGGTTGCTCGGCGGTATCTTGCGACATCGTCCTGTCACTCCTCGGCAGAGACGTCCAAGCCTGGAGCGGCGCAGTCGGCGACGGTCGCTGGTCGAAAGACGTGACGGTCGAACTTGAGCGTTTCCATCAGCTCGTCGACGATCTCCGCGGTGCGCCCTTGCTGCATCGCCTTGGCAACGCACGTCTCCAGGTGCCGGCGCAGCATGATCCGGCTCGCTCCGTCCACCAGGCCCTGCACCGCCGCGAGCTGCTTCATCACGTCCGGGCAGTAGGCATCGTTCTCGACCATGCCCAGAACGCCGTTGAGCTGCCCCCGCGCCGTCTTCAGACGATTGACGACCGATCGCTGATGCACATCCATGCCTCACCCTACCCCAGCGGGGGTAGGGTGAGGCATGCCTCACCCACCAACACCTGGTCGCGCCGGACGGTCAGCTCGACTGGCGCGACTACCCGCTGCAGGTCCGCGAGGTCGACCTCGCGACCGAACAGGTGCTCCGGCATGGCCGCCACCGAACCTGGAGTCGAATGTCGAACAGTAGCCTCAAGTACATGAAGTCGACTCAAGGCCGCCCGGCCCCAAGCCCGGAGGGCGCACCAGCCGACGCAGCGTCTACGACAGAGGAGCCCTAGTGCGATGGGTTTGATGAAACGGCTGTCCACACTCTTTCAGGCCAAGGCCAGCAAGGCGCTCGACCGGGCCGAGGACCCGCGGGAGACGCTGGACTACTCCTATGAGCGCCAGCTCAAGATGCTCCGTGATGTGCAGCGCGGGGTGGCGGACGTGGCGACCTCCCGGAAACGGGTTGAGCTGCAGGCCCAGCAGCTTCAGCAGAAGGCGGGCAAGCTGCAGGACCAGGCCCGTCAGGCGGTCGAGGCTCAACGCGAGGACCTCGCCCGGGAAGCGCTGTCCCGACGGGCCGCGATCGGTCCGCAACTCGACGGCCTGCGCACCCAGCACGAACAATTGCAGGCGGAGGAGACCAAGCTCACCCAGGCGGCCCAGCGGCTGCAAGCCAAGGTGGAGGCCTTCCGCACCCGCAAGGAGACGATCAAGGCGACCTACACGGCCGCGGAGGCGCAGACGAAGATCGGCGAGGCGGTGTCCGGCATCTCGGAGGAGATGGGCGACGTCGGGCTGGCGATGCAGCGCGCGGAGGACAAGACCCTCCAGATGCAGTCGCGCGCCGGCGCGATCGACGAGCTGCTGGCCTCCGGTGCCCTGGATGACGCCTCGGCGTCGAGTGACCCGATCCAGGCCGAGCTCGACCGTGTCACGCAAGGCTCCACGGTCGACGCCGAGCTGTCGCGGCTCAAGGCAGAGCTCGGTTCGGGTGCGCAACCTGCGTCACTGGAGGCCCCCCGGCAAGAGGAGGACCGGTGATCGTACGCATTCTCGGCGAGGGCCAGTTCGATGTGCCCGACACGGTGCTGGACGAGCTCAACGAGCTCGACGAGGGGCTTGTCCGCGCCGTCGAGTCGGGTGACACCGACGCGTTCACCCGTGCACTGGGTGAGCTACTCGTGGCGGTCCGCGCCGCCGCGACGCCGCATGCCGCCGACGCGCTCGACAATTCGGACCTCATCCTGCCGAGCCCCGATTCCTCGCTGGCCGAGGTCCAGGCCCTGCTGGGTGACGAAGGTCTGATCCCGGGGTGACGTGATGGCACGCACGCGCTTTCCGGCCGACCGCGGCCTGGCGTCGCGGATGGTGATCACGATGTTCCTGCTCGGATTGCTCTACGTCGTCTTCGTCGCGATCCTCATCGCAGTCAGCTCCTCTGCAATCGTCGCCCTGCTCGTCGCAGGCGGGTTTCTCGCCGTCCAGTACTTCGCCTCGGACCGCATCGCCCTGGCCGTGATGGGCGGCAAAGAGGTCAGCCCGCAACAGGAGCCGACGCTGCATGGCGTCGTCGACCGGTTGTGCGCGCTGGCCGACATGCCCAAGCCGCGGGTGGCGGTCGCCGACGCCGACATCCCCAACGCATTCGCCACCGGACGCAGCCCCGACAAGTCGGTGGTGTGTGTCACCACGGGGCTGCTGCGACGGCTCGACGAGCCCGAGTTGGAAGCCGTGCTCGCCCACGAGCTGTCCCACGTCGCCCACCGCGACGTCGCGGTGATGACGATCGCCAGCTTCCTGGGGCTGGTCGCCGGCCTGGTGGTGCGCTTCGCTTTCTACTCCGGGCTGTTCGGCGGGTTCGGCGGCCGGCGTGACGCTCGGGGGGGCGG
The DNA here is from genome assembly GCA_052390115.1 of Pseudonocardiales bacterium. Lineage (GTDB taxonomy): Bacteria > Actinomycetota > Actinomycetes > Mycobacteriales > Pseudonocardiaceae. Next base: position 64,875 of record JBQTHE010000032.1, read on the forward strand.
CGTGCCGGTCGTACTGGTCGTCATTCTGGTGTCGGCCGTCGTCTACGGGATCAGCTTCCTGCTGACCCGGGCGTTGTCCCGCTACCGCGAGCTGTCGGCCGACCGGGCGGCGGCGACGCTGACCGGCAGGCCGTCCACGCTGGCGGCGGCTCTGGTCAAGGTGAGCGGCGAGATGAGCAAGATCCCCAGCCGGGACCTGCGCCGAGCTGAGCCGCTCAACGCGTTCTTCTTCACCCCGGCGCTGGCCAACGGATTCAGCCTGTCGTCGCTGTTCTCCACCCACCCGACGTTGGAACGCCGGCTGGAGCAGCTCGCGCGTATCGAAGCCGAGAGCGGCCCGGCGGCATGAAGTTCCTCGATGCGCTGCTCGGGCGCACCAAGCAGAAGCAGCCCGACCTCAACACCTTGTTCGCCGTGACCGGTGCGGCCGTCACCTTGCAAGCCTCCGTCGGGTTGCGACCGTCCGGCCAGGCGGCGGTGGCCTTCAAGCCGGCATCGGGACAGGCCTTCGCCGCGACCAGCGACGAGCTGCTGGAGCTTGCCCGCTACAGCGGCAAGGCCTCGGGCACGGATCTGCGGACCACCGACGACGAGTACGGCTACCGCTGGGTCGTCCTGGGCGACCCCGACCTGGAAGACCTCGTCTCGACCGTGCACCTGGTCAACGCCGGTCTGACCGAGCAGGGCTTCGGCTCCCAGCTGCTGTGCTCGGTGTTCGGGTTCGTCGCGGAACACGACGGTGCCGCCTGCCACCTCGTCTACCTATACAAGCGCGGCACCTTCTACCCGTTCGCGCCACGACCGGGTCAGCGCCGCGACAACGAGCTGGAGCTGCGCCTTCGCGGCGCGGTGAACGCCGAACTGCCCGTCGAGCCGGATCTCGCTCGCTGGTTCCCGCTGTGGGGGCTCCCACTGGGCGGCGAAGCTGGACAGGGCAGCTGAGTCGGCGGGTGCCGTTGACGCAGTCAAGCACACCTGGGACAGCTACCGCGGCGCGGTCGACGGCCTGCTGCGGACGCTGGAGTGGGAGCCCGCGCTACACCGACTCGCCGCGGCAGGGGTGCCGATCATCTTGGCCGAGGGCCGCCGCGACCCGGTGCCGGTGCCTGGCCGGGCCGCCGAGTTCGCTGCGACCACACCGTCCGTGCGGCACTTGACCCACCCGGACGCCGCGCACCTGCTGCCGCTGAGTGAGGGTGAGTGGTGCGCGACGCTGATCGCCGAGGACTTCGACGGCGCGGCGCGCACGGGACCTGACTAAGGCAGTAGGCATCTGCCTCGATGATCGACACGAGCCCCATTGATCTGACCTGGGCCGTCTTCAGCCGGTTGATCACCGACTGCTGATGGATATCTACGAACACCAGTACACCCCACCCCGGGTGGGGTAGGTTTGGAAGTAGCCCGCCACCGGGTACCCGTGACCAACGTCGGAGCAGATGACATTACGAGGGAAGGGACGGTCGGCCGATGATGGATGGCGGAATGATGGGCGGCGGGATGATGGCAGCCATGGGGATCTGGGCGCTTCTCCTGATCGCCACGCTGCTGGCCGTCCTGGTTCTCTCCGCCCTCGGCAGCGTCTGGCTGGTCCGCCGGTTGCGCCAGGACGTCGGCGGCTCCCCGGTTTCGCCGAACGGTGACAGTGCTCACGACACACTGCGGCAGCGGTACGCGGCCGGGGAGATCGACGACGACGAGTACGAGCGCCGGCTGTCCGCACTGAACCGCCGGTGAGACCCGCACCGGACATGACAACGGGCTTGACCGGCGAAACCGCCCACGACACCCCCCAGGGACGACAGCACCACCCGCTTCCTCGAGAGGGCCTGATCGAGAGCTGTCAGGAGAGGCCGATTCGGTGAACACATTGAGGTAGTCGCAGCAGGAATCCACCGACGGACCGCCGCCGGGCCGGGTGCCGACGAACACCACGGCAGTCGCCGGTTTCCACACCGACCGCCCATCCTCGACGGTCACCGCAATAGGGTGACCGCTGGTCAGATCCGCCGTGATGATGACCGCGTCGACACCGAGCATGGCCGGCATGCCCAGCGCGTCGATCGCGCACACCGCGTACACCTCGGCCCCGCCCGCTAGCCGGACCCGGTGCCGGGTGGGCACCGCCGAGAACGGATAGGCGACGCGGATCTGACCATCCGGGCCGAGCCGGATGACGTCCGCGGCATGTAAGCGGCCCATCAGATTCTCGGCAGATGCCTCGAACGACGCCACCACCCGGTCCAGCTCAGCAGGAGTAGGCGGGCCGCCGGTTGCGGCGAACGCCTGCAGGATGGCCTGGTGCACCGCCCGCTCCGCCGGACCTGTCGGGGTTGCGCGGCCCCGCCGGATACTCAACGCCGCCGACGCCGGCACATCCGTCGGTCGTCCCCAGCATTCGTCGGGCCCGCTGCCGACACCGGTGCGGGCCTGGGCATCCGCCTCGGTGGTCACGCCGAGGACCCGCCGAAGCTCGGCTACCGACGGTGCTCCCTCCACCCGGCCGTCCTCACCGAGGTACAGCCGGCAAGACACGCTCGGCGCCAGACCGGGCTCGGCGAACGGGTCAGCACCGTCCACCAGCAGGGTCGGCGACCCGGTCATGCCCACCGCCGCTGCCACCTCGGGGTTCTCGACTACACGGTGGGTCAACTCCACCTCGGACCGGTTGCCGGCCAGCGCCTCATCAAGCCGCCGGTCCAACAGCGCGACATTCGGGCAGTCCGGCACGTGCAGGATCTCAAGCCTCATCGCGACTCCCCTCGATCGATGTGCAGGACGCGCAACAGCGGGCATCGCCGATCGGCCCGCGGAAGATCACAGCTGGCGACCAACTCGGCGAGAGAATCACGCATCCGCTGCAGATCGCTGATCTTGCGATCCAGCTCGACCATCCTGGACTCGGCCACAGCCCGCGCCGGATCACAGCCCTCGGGTCCACCGTCGGCCAGGTGCAGCAACCCCCCGACCTCATCAAGGGTGAACCCCAACTGCTGCGCCCGTTTCACGAAGCGGACGATCTCCACGACCTCGGCCGGATAGGCCCGATACCCCGACGCCGACCGCCGCGGCTCCTCAACCAGACCACGCCTCTCGTAGTACCGCAGCGTCTGAACATTCACCCCGGCCTGGGCCGCCACCTCACTGCTGCGCATACCACCCATCCTCAACCCTGTACCTGACTACAGAGTCAAGTCTTCCGAGCCACCCCAAGCACGCCCAACCTCCCACCATCTACTAATCTATGGCGTAGGTTAGTAGATGGTGGGGGCTTCGCTGGTGCGGTGGCCCAGCGGTGATGAGGGGGAACGCAATGACGGATCTCTCGGCGTTCCAACATCCGCGATGTGCCCGGATGTATGAACGGATCAGCCGGGAGTCAGAACGACGCGGCACCGCCGGCATCGTGGAACGGCTCGCCACACACGTCCCCGACGGTCCGACGTCGTGACCGGGCAGGTTCCCGGCCCCGGCCCGGCCCGCCGCGGCCTGCTCACGGTCTGGCTGGCCGCCGCGGCGGCGTCCGCCGCGCTGTTGGTCGTCATCCAGTTGTCCCAAGGGCAGGCTGACGACCCCGACCCGGCCTACCAGCGTCCAGGGGTGCTGGACCTGGCGGCATTGCCGGTCCCGGCGCCGGCGGTCACCCCACAGGTGCCCCGGCCAGGCAGCCCTGCGGTGGTGTTCTTCGAGCGGCCCGACAGGCTGTCCGGGCTGTGCACTGCCCTGCCCGGTACCGGACTGACCGCCGAAGCCGAGCTGGTGGTCGTCACCTCCGGTCCTGTCACCGGATGCGGCGAGGTTCCCGTCATCGCCGACCCCGCGGGACGGATCGCGGAGGGATACGGCATGCGAACCCCGATCGATGGGGGCCCGCCGGTCGGCTACGCCGTCGTGGACGCGACCGGGTCGATCCGCTACCGGACCCTCGCGCCCGAGATCTCCGAACTCCAGGAGGTCTCCGTCATGCTGGGGGCGTTGTGACCGGCCGGACGCCGCTGGGCGCCGCGCTGCGGATCTGCCTGTGGTGCGTCCTCGCGGCCGTCGTCGAGATCGCGCTGTACCTGTCCTACCGCGGCCACGAGGCCCGTTTCCACTACGCCACCCACCTGTTCGTCGGCGCGTCTGCCGCTCTGGTGATCATGTCGGTGGTGGCGTGGCGACGTCGGCAGCCGGTACCGTACCCGCTGGTATGGCCGGTCCTGGGGCACCTGTTCGCGATGTTCCCCGATTTCCTGTTCTCCGCCGGCACGGCGCACTACCGGTGGATGGACGTGTTCCTCGGCCACATCAGCACCCACTTCGTGCCCGGCCGCAACCTCACCTGGGCGATCGTGTTCCTCGGAGCGCTCGGCATCTACCTGACAGTGCTCGCCCGCGTGGCTAGACCAGCCACCTCACGAGCCTCCGATGGCTGACGGCGGGCAGTTCGACAAAGGATGATCTATGAAGCCGTCCCCCAGGCGGGGCTCTTACCGCCGGAGTGCCACACTGATCGCAGCAGCCCTGATCACACTGACGCTGGCCGGATGCTCCAGCGAGGGCACTGGCCAGACGTCCGCGGGAACCAGCAGCGGGCCGGTCTTCGAGCACGTGCACGGGCTGGGCGTGGACCCTGCCGACGGTGCCATCTATGTCGCCACCCACGACGGACTGTTCCGAACCCGGTCCAACGGGCTGCAGCTGGTCGGTGCCGCTGGCCGGGACCTGATGGGGTTCACCGTCGCCGGGCCGGGCACGTTCCTATCCAGCGGGCATCCGGGGCCGGGTGAGCAGGTGCCCAACCCGCTCGGACTGGCCGAGAGCCGCGACGGCGGCACTACCTGGACGACGCTGTCGCTAGCCGGGGAGGTTGACTTCCACGCCCTCGACGTCAGCCCGGGCACGGTATACGGCTACGACGCGACCAACCGGGTGCTGCGAGCCAGCACCGACGGCGGCCACAGCTGGGAGAGCCGGGCCGCCCTGTCCGCACTGGACATCGCGGTCGATCCCAGCGACCCGGCCGGCGTCCTGGCGACGGTGCAGGGCGGGGTCGCGACCAGCCGGGACGGCGGCCGGACCTTCTCGGCACCAACCGGCCCGCAGCTGGCCTACCTCTCATGGGCACCCGACGGCACCGTCTACGGTATCGGCCTCGACGGCGCACTGTTCACCAGGACCGACGGAGCAAGGGGCTGGCAGCAGGCCGGCGTCGTGCCCGGCGGACGCCCGCAGGCCCTCACCGTGACCAAGGACGCACTGCTCGCTGCCACCGCCGGCGGCGTTTACCACTCCGACGATCGCGGCCGGACGTTCACACCAATCAACTGACTGGACCGGACGAGACATACTCGGTCAACCGATCACCGGGCCGCACATCGCTACACCGGTCGCGTTCAACAGCACCGTGAGCAGCGGACCGACCACGAGGAGGGCTGACACTGCGGTGAGCATCAGGCGGACCCGGATCCGCTGGGTGGGTCGGGTTGGGGTGACCAGACGTGTGGCGCGGGCGAGCACGCCGGCGCCAGTCGCGCTGAGCGCGCCGCTGGGGATCGGAGCTGCACCGGACAGGGCCAGTAATGCACCGAGCACGGTCGCAGGTCCGTGGGTGCGGGCCGCGGCGTCGTCGGCGCACATCTCCAGCAGCCGAGCGACTTCAGCGGCCCCGACGGTGAACAGCTCGCCCCTGGGCAAGATGGTCGCCAGACCACCGGTGAGCGCCAGGATCAGGTGGTGGCGCCCGGCCAAGTGAGCGCGCTCGTGGGACAACACCGCATCCAGATGGCGCTCGTCGAGCGCGTCCACCGCGGCGCTGGTGATCACGATCGTGTGTGGTCGGCCAGGTACGCAGTACGCGACGCGTTCGGGGGCGTCGAGGATCACGGCCTCGCCTCCGGCTAGGCGCCGTCCGACAAGGCGGACCGCCCGGGCGTGTTGCTGGGTGCTCGCCCGTGCCCGCAGCAATGACCGGCCCAAGCGCCAGGCTACGACCGCCATGGCCGTCGCGGCGCATGCGGTGAGGGCGAGGAGCCCGATCTGGACGAGCACACCGTCACGGCCGAGGGCGACGTTGCGCAGCATGGCGAAGCAGGCGCTGACGACCGCGCGGCCGGGCTGATTCCAGTCCCGGGCGAGTTCGCCGGCCACCAACGCCGCGGCGAGGACCCAGGAGGCCATCACACTGCCGATCGCGACCAGCCACGCCACCACCCCGAGCCGCGGCGCCACCCCGGCATGTGTCAGCCGGGCCAGCGGGCGTGGCCCGAACACCGCCACCGCGAAGCTGTACAGCAGCAGGCAGGCCGCGACACTCATTCGACGTCCAAGGTTGGGGTCAGCTGTTGCAGCGCGGTGCGCAGCGTGGCGGACTCCTCGTCGGTGATCTGCTCCAGGAAGTGGGTCAGCACCAGACCAGGGTTCCCGCCGCCGTTCAGCGCGTCGCGCATCAACCGTGCGCTGTATTCCTCGCGGGTGTGGGTTGGCCAGTAGGTGAACGCCTTGCCGTGGCGTTCCCGAGCCAGCCAGCCCTTGCGGTGCAGGTTGTCCATCGTGGACATGACCGTGGTGTAGGCGATCTCCCGGTTCCGCCGCAGCTCCTCGAACACCTCGCGCACCGTGGTCGTGCCCGCACGGCTCCACAGGCGGTCCATCACCACCGCTTCGAGCTCACCGAACCCGCGCACGCTGCCCTCCCGCTATCGCCCAGCCCACTCAGCCTACGGCTCCGAGCGTGATCCAACTGGGCTGGTCGCGGCGTCGCGGTGCTGGACAGCGACGGGAGCCCGGTGCCCATGGGGCCGGCGAGCACGGCCCGCGACGGGATGGTCGTCACGGCACGCCCAACCGCTGTTCTGCTGCCGGGCACCTACGTGGTGCGGTGGCAGGTGACAGGCTCGCCGATCACCCGCCGCCGCGCGCTCGGTGTGATCGGGCTGGGTGCGGCCGGAGTCGCGGTCGGCACCACCGGATGGGTCTCCGCCATGGGCGCCCCAGCCGGCAGCGGAGCCCCAACACCGCCCACGCTGAAGCTAGGGTGGATATGCCCGGTCGACGGAGGAGCTCGCGGTGTGGCTGGACGTGCTCATCGGGGCCGCGCTCGCCCTGGCCGTGTGCTGGCTGGTGCTGATCGGGGCGCTGCTGCTGGGCCGCCCCACGGGCGCGGTGCTGACGGAGGCGGTGCGGCTGCTGCCTGACCTGGCGCGGCTGCTGCGCCGGCTGGCGGCGGACACCTCGCTGCCCCGTGGGGTACGGGTGCAGTTGTGGCTGTTGCTGGCCTACCTGGCGATGCCCCTAGACCTGGTGCCCGACGTTATCCCGGTACTCGGCTACGCCGATGACGCCATCGTGGTTGTCCTCGTGCTGCGCGGGGTAGTGCGCCGCGCCGGCATCGACGCGGTGTGCGGGCACTGGCCGGGTACCGACGACGGGTTCGTCGCCCTGTGCCGGATCACCGGGCTGGCCTCGGCGGCCAGCTAACCACCAGCAGGACCAACGCCCCAGCCTGGATCACGGCGGTGACCACGATCAGCACCGGCACAGCGCGGACCGATAACTGCCGGTCACCGCGAGCAGGCAGGCCAGCAGCAACGGGCCCAGTAGGGCGCCGAACTCGCCCAGCGCCTCGTGCACCGCGAATCCCCCGACCCTGATCACTGTGGCGGTGGCGTGGGAGAGCAGGGTGTCCTTGGCCGGTTGAGGTTTCCGCTGGTCAGGCGTCGTGGAGACGAAGGGACTTGAACCCTCAACCCCCGCCTTGCAAAGGCGGTGCTCTACCAGTTGAGCTACGTCCCCCGGCTCCGGACGCGGCGGGCGCGCCCGGTGACGACTCAGTAGGTCGGGGTCGTGGCCTCACGCCAGAGGTCGGCCTCCGCCTTCGCGGACCGCTGACGCTTGACCACCAGCAACGCGACCAGAGCGACGAGCACGAGCGGGATAAGCTTCTTCACGATGGATCTCCTCCTGCCACATTGTGCTGCTTTCAGTGGGCCTAGCTGGACTTGAACCAGCGACCTCATCCTTATCAGGGATGCGCTCTAACCGACTGAGCTATAGGCCCCCGGCGACCCGGCGAGGTTACCGCACGGCCCCACCGGGCCCCAAGCGACATGACCAAACCGTGTAACCAGGTCATTCCGGTTCCGACAGGGTGACCTCGATGCCGCCGACGAGGTCTGATGCGATGTTGTAGATGAGCGACCCGACGGTAGCCAGCGCCGTCATCAGCACGATGTTCACCAACCCGACCACGAAGGCCACCCCGAACACCCGCCCACCGCTGATCAGCGCCGAGCCACCCTGGGGGTTGTTCACTGAGGTGAGGTCTGAGTAGGTGCCGTTGAGCTGATCCCACACGCCCATACCCGCGAGCACGCCGTAAAGCATCCCCACGGCCACCATCCAGGCGAGGAACCCGGCGACCGACAGCACCAGCGAGATCTTGAGCACCGACCACGGATCGAGCCGCTGCAGCTGCAGGCTCGTCCGCCGGGGGACCCGGGCCGGGCGCACCCCGGTGTTCGCCGGCTGGGCTGGCTCCACCCGTTCGGGCTGGGTATACCCACCGATTCGCACGGTGGGCGGCGAGAAGTCCGGTACCGCGCTGCGGCTGCCTTGGTCTCCGATGGACGCTGACGGTACCTGCCTGGCCGCGCCGTCGGCGACTGGGCGGCCCGCGCCCGGCGAGAAGCCATAGGCGCGGCTGCCCACTGGCTGCCGATCGGGCTGCTCGCGACCTGCGCCGTTGGACCCGGCCGGCTCCTCGGCGGCGACCTGGGGGTCCTCCGCCCGTAGCTGCGCCCCGGTCGATTCGGCGTTCTCCGGCCTCGTCACGACTCACCCTTCGTCGGTCCACCGCCGGCGTCTGGGTCGTCGGCTTCCTCGGCGTTGCGTGCGACGGCCACCAGGCTGGCCCCTTCGCCCAGGTTCATCAGACGCACCCCCTTGGTCTGCCGACCGGCCTTTCGAACCTCCTTGGCGGTGGTCCGGATGACCCCACCGGTGGAGGTGATGGCGTACAGCTCGTCATCGATGTCCACGATCAGAGCCCCGACCAGCTTGCCACGCCGGCGGTCGTACTGGAGGGTAAGCACGCCCTTGCCGCCGCGTCCCTGCACCGGGTAGTCGTCGATCGGGGTCCGCTTGGCATACCCCCCCGACGTCGCGACCAGCAGGAACCGCCCGGCGCGGACCACCGCGAGGGACAGCAGCTCGTCGCCGTCGTTGAACCGCATTCCGAATACCCCGGACGTGGCCCGGCCCATCGGACGCAGCACGTCGTCGGTGGCGTGGAACCGGATCGACTGACCGTGCGCCGACACCAGCAGCAGGTCGTCGGCGGCGGAACACAGCACCGCCCCGACCAGCTCGTCGTCGTCGCGCAGGTTGATCCCGATCAAACCACCGGAGCGGTTGGAGTCGAAATCAGTCAGCTTGCTCTTCTTGACCAGACCGTCACGGGTGGCCAGCACCAGATACGGCGTCGCGGTGTAGTCCTTGATCTGCATGACCTGGGCGATCTGCTCGTCGGGCTGGAACGCGAGCAGGTTCGCCACGTGCTGGCCGCGGGCGTTGCGGTTGGCCTCGGGCAGCTCGTAGGCCTTCGCCCGGTACACCCGGCCCTTGTTGGTGAAGAACAGGATCCAGTCGTGCGTGGAGCAGACGAAGAAATGCGCCACGATGTCGTCGGTCTTCAAACCCGCACCCATCACGCCCTTCCCGCCGCGTTTCTGCGCCCGGTACAGGTCGGTGCGGGTCCGCTTGGCGTAGCCGGTGCGGGTGATGGTGACCACGACGTCCTCGACGGCGATCAGATCCTCGTTCGACACATCGCCGTCGTAGCCGGTAATCATGGTGCGGCGGTCATCACCGTGCTTCTCGATGATCTCGGCCAGCTCGTCGCAGACGATCTGGCGCTGCCGCTCGGGCTTGTCCAGAATGTCCAGGTAGTCGGCGATCTCCCGCTCGAGCTCGGCGAGATCGTCGATCACCTTCTGCCGCTCCATCGCGGCCAGCCGGCGTAGCTGGGTTTCCAGGATGTAGTTCGCCTGGATCTCGTCGACGTCCAGCAGCTCCATCAGACCGGTGCGCGCGTCATCCACCGTCGGGGACCGCCGGATCAGCGCGATGACCTCGTCGAGTGAGTCCAGCGCCTTGACCAGACCGCGCAGCAGGTGGGCCCGCTCCTCGGCCTTGCGCAGCAGGTACCGGGTCCGCCGGACGATGACGTCGAGCTGGTGGCGCACGTAGTGCCGGATCACCTGGTCCAGCCGCAGCGTGCGCGGCACGCCCTCGACGATCGCGAGCATGTTGACGCCGAACGACTGCTGCAGCTGGGTGTGCTTGTAGAGGTTGTTGAGCACCACCTTGGCGACCGCGTCGCGTTTGATCGTGATCACGATGCGCATGCCGATGCGGTCGCTGGACTCGTCGTTGATCTCGGCGATTCCGGCGAGCTTGGCGTCCCGGGACAGCGCGGCGATCGACTCGACGAGGTTGTCCGGGTTGACCTGGTAGGGCAGCTCGGTGATCACCAGGGTGGTGCGGCCCTTGGTGTCCTCCTCGACCTCCACCACGCCGCGCATCCGGATCGAGCCGCGACCGGTGCGGTAGGCGTCGGCGATCCCGTCAGTGCCGACGATCAGGCCGTGGGTCGGGAAGTCCGGGCCCTTAATCCGCTCGACGAGCGCGTCGAGCAGGGTCTCGTCGTCGACGTCGGGGTTTTCCAGCAGGTAGACCACGCCTGCGCCGACCTCGCGCAGGTTGTGCGGCGGGATGTTCGTCGCCATCCCCACCGCGATCCCCGAGCTGCCGTTGACCAGCAGGTTCGGGATCCGGGCCGGCAGCACGACGGGCTGCTCGGTGCGCCCGTCGTAGTTCGGCTCGAAGTCGACGGTCTCCTTGTCGATGTCCCGCAGCATGTCCATCGCCAGCGGGGCCAACCGGCATTCCGTATACCTCATGGCCGCAGCCGGGTCGTTGCCCGGGGAGCCGAAGTTGCCCTGGCCGTCGACCAGCGGGTAGCGCATCGACCACGGCTGGGCCAGCCGCACCAGCGCGTCGTAGATCGCCGAGTCACCGTGCGGGTGGTAGTTACCCATCACGTCGCCGACGACCCGGGCGCACTTGACTGCACCGCGATCCGGGCGGAAGCCGGAGTCGTACATCGAGTACAGCACCCGGCGGTGCACCGGCTTGAGCCCGTCACGAACGTCCGGCAGCGCCCGCCCGACAATCACGCTCATCGCGTAGTCGATGTAGGAGCGCTGCATCTCCTGCTGGATGTCGACCGGCTCGATCCGGTCCCCGTCCGGCGGCAGGGTGATCTCGGTCAAGGAACTCGGTTCCCTTCACTGGCTCACTGACGTGCGCGCAACCCCCTCAGTCTATCGGTGCGGCATGACACTCCCCGGGCCGGACGCGCCGCTAGCCGGGCACCCCGCATCCGCGACGGAGTGGGCCGGGTCCTGGGAGTGCACTCAGCCTCCCGAACTCGACAGGAGAGCTGTCCGGCCGGCTGTGGACAGCTCTCCTGTCGAGTTCGGGAACCGGAGGGTTGGTCAGACGGCCCAGTGCGTCAGGTGCGGGCGCGTGGGAGGCAGCACTTCTTGTATTTCAGCTCCGAGCCGCACCAGCACTCACGGTTACGGCCTGGCGGCCAGGCGGTCTCCTGGGGACGCACCTCCAGATGCTGCGCGTAACCCTGGCGGATCTGCCGATCGGTGGGATCGCCACCGTGGTCGTCGGCGTAGTGGGCCAGCCCGTCAGCGGTCCCGGCGAGTAGCGCCAACCGGGGGCAACCGGACTCCGACCACAGCACCAGGTGTCGCTGCACCCCCGTCCGGTATTCATCCCAGGTATGGCCGTATTCCTCGACGAGTGCGGGCCAGCGCAGGAGTACCCGGTCGAACTCGGGCCGCGGCCAGTACAGCAGCGCGGTCCCCTCGTAGTCCTGCGCGCTGGCCTTCAGCGCATCGTGCATCGCATCTTGCAAGGCATCGGCGATGTCATCGTGTGCGTCGTGTGGCAGGTCCAGGTCGCGGCGTAGCCGGTGCCGGCACTGAGCCAGCATGAACGCCGCCGAAGCAGCCTTCATCTGGGCTGGCTGCCCTCGCTGGGATTCCAGTGCCTCCAGTTGTTGCGGCGCCGCGATCAGCGCCTCGGTTAGCCACTGCTCGGCGAGCTCGGCACGCCCGCCCGCCTCCAACGCCTCGCTGATGTAGGACACGGCATCGGCATCCTCGGACAGCAACGGGCGCAGGGCCGTGAACTCGACCATCGCCTCATCCTCACGACCGAGACGCAGCAGCAATCCGGCATGAAACGCTCGCTGATAGCCGTCCGGATCGCCATGGGAACGGCAGGCATTGATGGCCCGTTCAGCCAACGCCTGAGCTTCTTGCAGATCTCCCTCCCGCTCAATGATTTCGGCAGCCAAGATCAGCGCGTACCCCGTATCAGCCTGGCTGGCCACCCGTCCCTGATCAACCGCGTCGACCAACTCGGCAGCGATCTCGAGCGGTTGATCAGCACCGAACGAGGAGCAGCCGATCTCGTCAAGATCGTCAATGGTGAGTAGCCCGGTCGATGGCATGGGGCACCGTACCGCCAGCGTCTCCGCGATCCTGGGAGGCCTGCAGTCGGAGCGGGTAGATGCCCGAGTAGCCGAGGATCCACTCAGCGGAGTCCAGCGACTCGAAGGTGTACGCGGCCGCGCCGACTCCCGAGCGATCCGGGACGTAGCCCACTACCTGGTCCGCGAGCACCATCGCCCAGCCCGCCACCCGCTCCTCGCCCTCCTCGTCCTCCCGGCACAACGCGACGAGCTCAGGTGGGTCGTCCAGCTTCATCTGGTTGTTCCTCCCTAGATCAGTGGCATCAGCGTCCTAGAGTCCGGACGGGAGAACGTCGCTGGGTCACCAGAGCTGGGTTCCCACCTTCGCCTTCCCACGACCATGATCGGCACCGACGACGGAGGTGGGGTGCGCATTAAAGGGACGCTGCAGCAGCGTCAGCTCGCCAGAGCGCTGCGCCGCCTGCGCGAGGAGGCGGGACTCACCCTGGAGGAGGCGGCTCCAAGGCTGGACTGGTCAACCAGCAAGCTCGGCCGCATCGAAACCGCCCAGCAGGGTGTGGACGTACACGGCGTGCGCAGCATGCTCGATCTCTACAACGTGGGCGGCGCGCAATGGACCGAGATCATCGACATGGTCCGGGAGGCCCGAAAGAGGGGCGAGTGGCACGCCTACGGGATCGCTGACCAGGGCTATCTCAGACTAGAGATGGATGCCGCGGTGGTGCACGAGTACCAGCTCGCCCACGTGCCGGGGCTGTTGCAAACCGAGGACTACATGCGGGCACTGTTCCGGAACTCGCGACGCCGACCCACCGATGCCGAGATTGACAGGGACGTGCAGGCACGGCTGTTCCGGCAGCGGCGCCTCACCGAGGAGCCAGCGCTGGAGTTGGTCACCATCGTTGACGAGTCCGCGCTGCGCCGCCCGGTTGGCGGGGTTGAGGTGCTGCGTGCTCAGCTTCGCCACATCATCGCGCGGGCTACCCTGTCCTCGGTGTGCTTCCAGGTGCTGCCGTTCTCACTCGGCGTGCACGCCGGGCTGGATGGTTCGTTCATCCTGCTCGGGTTTGCCGAACCCGACGAACCCGAGATCGCCTACGTCGAGCACACCGCGAGCGCGCTGCATTTGGACAAGGAGACTGAGGTCCAGACTTGTAAGCTGGTGTTCGACCGGTTGCGAACCGAGGCGCTGAGCCCGCGCGACTCGGCAGCCCTCGTCGAGCGGCTGGCCGCTAACCTGTGACCACTGAAAGCTAACGAGGCGAGCACCATGCGTGCGTCCGATCTGTCCCACGCTATCTGGCGCAAGAGCAGCCGCAGCAATGGCGGTGGCGGGGGTGCTTGCGTCGAGGTCGCTGAGTTTCCCGACCAGGTCGCGATGCGCGACTCCAAGGATCCCGCCGGTCCCGTGCTGGCGTTCACCCGTGCCGAGTGGCGGGCCTTCCTGGGCGGCATCCGGATCGGCGAGTTCGGCTGACCCGCAACACGGGCAGCGTTGCAGCGCCCCGGGTGCTTCTCGTCTCGGAATTTCATGATCGCCCACGGTCTGCGTCATACTTTAGTCATGCGATGCGAACCTCTGGACGATGCCGATCCGATCGGCCCGATCGCAGACGAGGTCGAAGCCGGCCACGGTCCGGTTGCGCTGGTGCGTCCTGGTCACCTGCCCGTCGTGCTCGTGTCCGCTGAGCACTGGGCACGCCTTCTTGATCTGGAATCCGAAGCGGAGACCGCGTGGTGGAGGCGTGACGCCGCCGAGCGCGCCGCACAGGGAGAGGCTCCCTCCGAGGACGGCGATGACCAGCCTGGCATCGACGAGACCGAGTTCCGTCACAGGTTCAAGAATCTGTTCCCGCCGACCAGCGGCGTAGCGTGACCGAATCCGACCAACCCGATCATCTCGAAGGACGATGGGGTCTTGACGTCCGAGGACGTGCACAAAGACAACTTGCCCGGCTACCGGAGAAGATCGCGACAGCGGTGGCCGAGTTCATCACCGGGCAGCTCTTGGACAACCCGCTTCGGGTGGGTCACCCGCTTCGCGATGAGTACGAAGGGCAGTACTCGGCCCGTCGCGGGCCGGACTGGCGCATCCGCTATCGACTCGACAGCTATGCCCAGATCGTAGTCGTTCTCGACGTGTCGCACCGATCCGACACCTACGGCTCCTGAAGCCGCTCGACGGCCACGGACTCGTGGGTCGACGTCAAAGGCAACGACTGGACCATACCCGACAACATCGGCGCAGCACCCCTGCAGACGGCTTCCAAACCGCAGGTCAGCGTTGCAGCGCGCCGGTGCTGAGCTGCGCGAGCGCTTCGTTGATCTCGTTGAGGTCGAAGCGAGCCGGGTCGTAGTCGACCGGTATCCACTCGCGGTACATCTCGTGCTGCGGGTGCTTCTCGTTGCCCAGCGCGGTCATCAGCTCGGCAAAACCCCATGGGCCGCCGCAGTCCTCGGGCGGTCCAGCCCTGCGCCCGGTCACGCAGCGCGGGTAGGTCAGCGCCAGGTCGGCCCGGTCGACGGACTCCACGAAGATGTCGTGCCACCAGTCGTCGCCGAAGTCGTACCAGTACGCGAGCCGCTGCCCGACCTGCATCCGGGCCAGCGTTCGGCGTGCCTCGTCGGTGGTCTCGTCGAGCATGTGCTCAGGGTCGGCATAATGCAGGCCGTTCACCTCGAACTGGTGCAGGTGGCAGTCGTACCAGCCCATCGCGGCCTGGATGATGTGGTGCAGTTCGGCCAGGCTCGTCTTGGAGGGCACCTGCAGACGTCGCCAGACTGGCGGCTTCATGTACCGCAGCGACACCTTGATCGTGTGAATGCTGGGGCTGACCGGCATCGGCGGACTCTATTCGTCGGCGCGTAGGGTCTTTCCTTGTGGGCTATCCTGTGGCCATGCGTCTGCACATCACGCTCGATGACGCACTGGTCGGCGATCTCGACCGCGTCGTCGGTGCCCGCGAACGGAGCAGCTTCATCGCCAAAGCAGTTCGCCGGGCCCTAGACGAGCACGAACGCTCCGAGGCTCTGGAGGCCGCCTTGGGCTCTATCTCGGACTCCGGGCACGACTGGGACACCGATCCGGCTGCGTGGGTGCGCGCCCAGCGAACCGATCGGGAGCAGCGCGCCGGCTGATGTGCGCCCTGGTCCTGGACACCACTGTCCTCATCGACGCGCTGCGGGGACAGCCCGCCGCAGCGCGGCTGCGCGACCTCGCCTTTCGTCGCGAGGTACTCCTGACCACCGCAGTCAACGTCGAGGAGATCGTCCGCGGGTTGCGGCCGAGTGAGCAGTCAGCAGCTGACGCGCTGTTCACCGCTGTTCGGGTGCTCCCGATCCGGGAACTCGACGCCCGACGTGCCGGATCCTGGCGACACGAACACGCTGCCCGAGGTATCACCCTGCACCAGGCCGACTGCCTGATCGGCGCGGTCACCGCCGGGATCGGCGCCCGACTGGCCACCGGCAACGCCAAGCACTTCCCGATGCCTGAGCTCACGGTGGAGGAATGGCCCCCCGGAACGTAACCCGGGGTCATGGTCATAGCCACTCATGACTCATCGGGTTGATCGCTGTCTTCCTCCCGTGCCCACGCCAGCAGCCCGTGACCTCTGAGGGTGAGCAGGCCAGCGTCTTCGAACGGGATCAGCACTTCCATGATCTCCTCGCGCTCAGCTTGCCCGGCGTTATTTCGGCCCTCAACAACCGCAATCAGCGCGCACGAGTACAGCGTGTACGCGAGCTCAACGGCCACATCCACCCTGTGCGGTTCCAGTCGTTGGACGGCACGCCGAATGTGGACCGCACGATCGACAAAGTCCCGCGCGACCTCCCACTCCCTCGCCTCGCGGGCCAGGTCGGCGAGCCGTTCGTAGGAGATCGACAGGTCCCGGCGGTAGGTGGTGTTGCCCGGCTCCAGCTCGATGAGCTCCTCGCGCACCTGCAGGTCCGCCCTGGCCGCTGCGCCGTGCCTCGGGTCTGCTCGGCGCAGCGCTGCACGAGAGCGGTGTGCTGCTGTGCCACGACGACAGCCATGACGTCCTCGGTAGCGCGGTCGACGGCGAGGCGGACCAGTACATCCAGCACCCGTTCCAGCTGAGCGTCAGAGTGCAGGTCCAGGGCGGCGGCCAGCAGTGCGTGCCCACTGTCCTCCTCGGCCCATAGGGTGCGGGTGATCAGCGCCTCACCGAGCCGGTCAGGGCGCAGCGGGTTCCACCGGTCGGCACCCTCATAGAGGCCACCCAGCCAGTGGTCGAGCCGGCGCCGCATGGCTGAGTCATCAGCTAGTTCGGGAACAAGCGCGAGGAGCGCCTGAGCTTCGGTGTCGTCCCGGGCGCCGGCCAGGGTGGCGAGCGCGGCACACCGGGCCAGCGTCTGGGAATCGACCGGGCACCCGGGATCGCCAGTGCCGGATCTCATGATCGAGCGCCCGGTCCACCGGCGGCCGGTCACCAGGCTCCCATCCCGGCCCAGACAGCGCGGCGTCGTAAGCCTCGAAGAGCACATCCAGCGGTCGGGCGTACTGGCCACTGGACAGATCCAGCTCGGCTGCACCTGGCGCAGTCCATCCGGGGCCGTGCCAGGTGCAGCCGAACTTCCCGAGTGCGTCGTCGAACAGCGGACGGCGCTCGGCCATCGCAAGCCCGGCCGCCGCCGAGGAACGGTCCTTCGCGCCCTCCAAGGCCGTCAGCGCCGCCCCGGACGCCAACTCCCTCAGTGGTTCCAGCGGTCGCCCGGCGCCCACACCAGCTACTGGACGGCTGAGCAACAACACCCGGACCGGTGCCATCACCGTCGCCGAACGCTCCAGCGCCGCCAACCGCTCGGCCAACCCGGCAGCTTCGCGCTCCTCGACATAGTCGACGACGAACAGTCGCGGCAGATGCACCTCATCGCCGCCGCGGTCTTGCTTGGGCAGCAGCCCGGCCACCCATCCCCGGTCCTGCGCAGCCAGGCACGCCTCGATAGCGAACCGAGTCTTGCCGGCGCCTCCCGCAGCGTCGAGATAGCTCACCGCCAACCGTGCCTTGCTGTCACACCAGCCCAGGAAGTCGCTGAGCTCGGTAGCCCGGAACCGGTAGGGCACCACCCGGTACTCCGCGCGCAGCATCACCGAGGGCTGCTCCGACTCCGGGTCCACTTCGGCGCCGTACCAGGGCCGGTCGGCCAGCGACTGCGCCCCCGGGATCGGCAGTACCGATTGCCAGGCATCTCGGTGCCGCCAGCACACCTCACGATTGCGAGCCAGCACCTCGCGACCGAGCCGCGCCAGCTCATCCGGCACTCCGGGCCCACCGTCCAGCGCCGCGACCGGGGAGGCCCAGCCGCCGCGGGCATCGTTGGGGTTCCGGCTGACCGACATCAGCCCGGTGACGGCGCGCCGCTGGGGGCATAGCAACGGCGCCCCGCTCAGCCCCGGCGGCGCGTCCCCGGCCTTGAGCTGAAGGTAGCCGTCACCGTCCTCCCCGACGTAATGGAAAGACGCCGCGGAGCCCGGCGAGGCGACCCCGTGCTCCCGGCGACCGAACCCCCAGGCGTGCGGCTCGCTCCCGCGCACCGGCGTGTCCTTGGTCAGTGGCGCGCAGACGTGATCGGTCCAGCCGTCCAGCTCCAGCAGCGCCAGATCCGGGAATGGCCAGAACACCGACGCCGAGAACGCATCCGGGGCGGCCGAACGAGCCCGGACCTGCGCACTTACCCACGGCGGCACCGCTGCTTGCGTCCCAGCCGGTGCCGCACCCCGGTCGGGCACAACGCTGACGACGTCGCGGCCCTCGACGACATGCGCGCAGGTGAGCACCCAACCCGGCGCCACGAGTACCCCGGTCCCGGTGGCGCCGTCCGGGAGGTCGATCCGAACGACGAACCGCCGCAATTGCTCGTCCCCGGTGCGGGCCTCCGTCGTCACGCTGGCGGTTTCCAGGTCAGGGTCACCGTGAGGCTGGCCTCCCCACCGCCTTCGACCAGCAGGCCAGTGAGCTTGCCCGATTTCGCAGTGAGCTTGAGCCCGAACGCCACGCTGGCTTCTGACAGCTTCACCTGCTGCCATACCTGCGCGAGCTCGGTGGCGATGCCTTCCACCGTCGCCCGCACCCCGTCAAAGGACAGCGGGGCGATCGTCGCGGATCGTCGTCGGTCCTCCGGCGTCGCTGATTTCGACGTAGAACTCCGCACCCCCGGCCTTGACCAGTCGCCGCTCGGTCACGCTGCCCCTCCCTGCGAGAACTCGTTGGCCACTGGCCACGCGGATGATCGGCCCAAGCCAATCACACTCACCATCGCTGAGCGGGCACTTCCGGTTACCTCCCCGAGACCCGGATCTGGCCGGGCGGCCAACCTCCGTGGACGCTACGCGCCGCCCTGGTGGGTGAAATGGGCTGCGCGCGTGACAGCTCTACATGCGCCGAGTTCGACACCAGAGCGATACAGGCGGCTTCGGACAGCCCTGGTGTCGAACTCGGCGACAGCAGAGCGGGTCGTGGTCACCCTTGTTTCGAGGCGAATCGCGGTTTCGAGGAACGGCTGAGCGATCAGCCCGGGAGGAGACCGACCAGTCGCAAGCCGACCGGAAAGGGCTCGGTGGTAACGAACCGGCCGGTGACGGGACCAGGATCCTGGTAGCCGAATTCGGCGGTGAGGTGGCAGTCAATCAGCGTCGCCGGGGGGTCCAACGATCCAGTAGTGCGGGATCCCGGCGTCGGCGTACTCGCCGCGCTTGATCGCATGATCGGTGCGCTGGGAACCGGGCGAGACGATTTCACGACGACCAGCACCTCGCAGGCGCGCAGTACGCCTCCGTCGCGCCGCACCCGCTCGACAGCCGCTTGGTGCACGACGATCAGGTCTGACCTGCGGACGAACCCGGGTTCACCGCGCGGCACAAGCTCGAGGTCGACATCGATGTGAGGGATCACCTGCAGGCCCTCATGACGATCATGTGATCCGGTGCCGGGCTCAGCGACGTCGCCAGGTTGCCTTCCTGCAACTCCGTGCGGTAGCGGTGGTCCTCACCGAGCGCGACATAAGCATCGACGGTTATCCGGCGCCTCTCTGCCCCCGGCCGACCATGGTGAGCGGCCTCCAAGGCGGAACGCGCGCCTTACACCGCACCTGACCGGACCGCCACTTTTCGCCTGGACAGTGCGTCGACGCTGGCCGCGAGCA
>JBQTHE010000033.1:0-115983 GCA_052390115.1 Pseudonocardiales bacterium
ATGCCGGCAGTGTGTTCGACGGTTACGAGCCGGTTGAGCTGCTGCGGGCGCCGGAGGGTGTGGTGCGGGTGGTGGTGACGGTGGGGGCCGCCACGCAGTACCCATTCCGGCGGCTGTTCGAACACCTGGCACCGCTGCTGGCACCGCAGGGAGGGCTGGCGCGGGCGACCGGGCTTGGTGTGCAGGTGTTGTGGCAAACCGGGGACACGCCGGTGGGCGATCTGGCGATCGAGGCCACTCCGATCCTGCCCGCAGCGGTGTTGACCGCGGCGCTGGACGCCGCGGACGTCGTGATCAGCCACGCCGGTAGCGGGTCGGCGCTGGCCGCGCTGGCCGCCGGCCGCTACCCGATCCTGGCGACCCGCGACAGGGCGCGGGGTGAGCAGGTCGACGACCACCAGCACGAGCTGGCCACCGAGCTCGCCCGCCGGGGGCTGGCCATGCACCGCGACGCCGACTCCATCACCATCAACGACATGCTGATAACACTGAAAACCTCAATCCGGCGTACCAGCGCGCCGCCCCCCTACCTGCTCCGCTGGTAAACGCGAATCGGTACCGTCGCCTCCGTGAACTCGGAGGTTGTGCTCGTCGACCCACGCAGCGATCCCCGCTGGCGCCGGCTCGCGCTGGGCCCACACGGCAGCGTGTTCACGTCGCCGCCGTGGATCGACGCGGTGTGCGCCACCTACGGCTTCACCCCGAACGGCCGCATTCTTCTCAACTGGGACGGTGAACCACGCGCGGGCCTGGCCTGGGTCCCGATCAGCGACGTTCGCGGCGACCGGTTGTCCAGCCTGCCGTTCTCCGACCGCGCCGACCCGTTGACCGATGACCAGGTCGATTGGAAATCCCTGGTGGACGGCGTCATCACCACCGCTGCTCCGTTGACGCTGCGGTGCTTCGACACCGCCGTACCGGTCGGCGACTCCCGGTTCGAGCGGGTCGCGACCGCGGCGTGGCACGGTACCCCGCTGCACGGCAGCGTCGAGGAGATCCGGCAGCGGCTGTCCCAGCATGCTCGCCGCAACATCGTGATCTCCGAGCGCGCCGGCGTCCGGGTCGAGGCGCACACCAGCCTGGACGCGGTGCGCCGGTTTCACGGGTTGCATGTCTTGCTGCGCAAGCGCAAGTACCGGCTGCTGGCCCAGCCCTGCGCGCTGTTCGACCACATCTGGGAGGCCTTCTCACCCGGTGACGCGATCGTGACGATGCTCGCGCACGCCGGCGAGGAGCTGATCGCCGGCGCGGTCTTCCTCACCTGGGGCGACGTGCTCTACTACAAGTTCGGCGCGTCGCGCCACGAACACCTGGCGCTGCGCCCGAACGACGCGATCTTCTGGGCCGGGATCCGCTGGGGGGTCGAGCAGGGTGCCCGGCTCGTCGACTGGGGGCTCAGCGACCTCGACCAGCCAGGATTGATCGCGTACAAGCGCAAGTGGGCCACCGAGCAACGCACCATCGTGACGTTGCGCGCCGGCGGCGAGCAGGCTCGCAGCAGCTCTGAGGCCGGCCCGATGCTCGCCGAACTCACCCGGCTACTCACCGAGGATGCGGTACCGGACGAGGTGACCAGGCAGGCTGGGGCACTGCTGTACCGCTACTTCTGCTGAACCAGTTGATCCGACCGTTTCACGGGTCGCTTGCCGGCCGACTGCACCGCCCGACCGTGCGGTGTCTTGCCCCATGGCTTGACCACCGAGATTCCCGTCGCCGCGAGCAGCAGCACCAGCGCGAGTGACCTTGCGAGCAGCGTCTGCATCTGGACCGGTTCACCTTCTGCGGCCACGACCTGATCGAGCCGAGGCAGCATCAACAGCAGCCCGGTTGTGGTCAACGTGACGGCGATCGCGCATTTGGCGAGCACCCACCAGTGCCGCACCAGCCCCCACGGGGTGGACAGCGCCAGCACCACTCCAGTGACCAGCGAGGTGAACACGACCGGGATCAGCACCCAGGCCGCGAGTGCGCCCATCGCGGCGGCAATACCCCCCTGCACTACCGGGTCGCCGGCGGTCAGGCCGGTCACTTCCAGCGCCACCAGAGCACCGTCGAGTCCGAGCCACCCGACCGAGACCGCGACATGGACCGTGAGCAGGGTCGCGCGGGCCCGGCGCGACAGCCGCGGGATTGCGAAAGTCGACATAGTGACGGCAGTCAAGGCTTCCCCCAGTTGCCAGCAGACGATTCCTGGTCAGCGTGCGCCATGCCCCCGTATCAGCGTAGGAACGGTCCGCAACAGGATCGTAAGATCGGTCCAGAAACTCCAGCTACGCACGTAGGTCAGATCGAGTTCCAGCATCTCCAGCGTGCCCATCGTGCTGCGCCCGCTGACCTGCCAGAGCCCGGTGAGGCCGGGCGGGACGTCGAAGCGCCCGGCGTACTTGGGCGGGAACATCTTTGCTTCCCACTCCAGGCACGGGCGGGGGCCGACCAGCGCCATCTGGCCCCGCAGTACGTTGATGAGCTGGGGAAGCTCGTCGGCGCTCGTGCGCCGCAGGATCGAGCCGAGCCGGGTCACCCGCGGGTCACGATCGATCTTCCAGCTGCCGCCGACCGAGGTGTCCTCACCCCGGAGTTCACGAGCGATGAGCTCCCGATGTTGGGCGTCGGAGCCGCCCACCCGCATGGTGCGGAACTTGTACATCGTGAACGGACGGCCCCCCAGGCCTATCCGCTGCTGGCGGTGCAACGCCGGGCCGGGAGTCCCCAACCTGATCGCCAGCGCGACGAGCAGCATCGGGATCACGAGCACCAGCAGCGCGATCAGCACCACCGCCAGATCCACCACGCGCCGGGCAGCCGGTTCCCAACGAGCGGGTAAGCGCACTTGTTCAAGGCCGCTGGACACTGAGCCTCCCCGTGGTGATTGCCATCAGCATGAAAAGCACGTCCCCGGTGCCGCGGAGCGTCAGGTGCGGATCGATGACGGTGAGGATGAGCACGAACCACCAGCAGACCCACAGCGCCGAGGCCGCCGCGCCGACGGCGCCCGGCCGCTCCATGAGCTCCCTGGTCCTGCGCAGCACCGCAACCGCCAGCCAGATGAAAGCGACCAGCAAGGGGATGCCACCGATCCAGAGCAACTGCAGGTAGCCGCCCTCCAGGTAGATGACCTCGCGCCACCTCTCGGGTGCCGGCAGCACCGAGTTGGGCGATACCCCGAGCAGGACGTTGATGAAGTCGAACCGCGGTAGGTAGAAGTCGGACAGGTTGTTCCAGCGGCCGATCCAGCTGCGTGGCACCCCGTACTCGCTGAACCCCTCCAGCCGGCCGATCAACGCCGGCGCGCCGAACACGAACGCGAGCGGGAGCAGCCACAGGAACCGCATCGAACTGCGGCGCACCGTGCTGAAGCGCCACAGGATGAGCCCGGCCACCACAACCGCGGAGATCCAGGTGGAGAACTGGCCCGCGGCCAGCACCCCCGCACCGAGCACGGCTCCCAGCGCCAGCCGCTCCCGGTAATCCAGCAGCCCCCGAGCTGCGCAGCAGATCACCAGGGTCAGGCAGATGATGATGTAGTCGCCGGTGGCCAGTGGCGAGCCGAGCGTCGTGGTACCCCGCTCGGCGAGCGCCGCCAGGTTGGTGTTCGGGGTCCAGACGGCCTGCAGCATCGCCACGACCGGGCCGAAATTCAGGGTCTGCAGGATTGCGATCACCGCGACCACGGCCCCCGGCCAGATGATCAGCCGGAAGCACCGCACCAGTTGGGCCTCGGTGCTGACGGACAAGCGCACTAGCAGGTAGATGGCGACGAGTTTGCAGACCGGCAGCACGGCGGCCAGGTCAGAAAGCACCGGCGTCTGACCGCGCAGGATCATGGACAGCAGCGGCCACGCCGTCGACATCAGCAGGAAGACACCGATCGGGATATCAAGTTGATGCAGCCGTATCGGCACCCGATCGCCCCGGCACCATCGGAGGTAACCGCCGACCACCGCCCCAGCCAGCAGCACGGCCAGCAACGCCTCGTTGGGACGCACCAGCGGGATCAGGTTGCCGCGGTCGATGCCGGCGATAATGGGCAGGGTGCCCAGGTAGGCATACGTCGCGAAGACCGGCCGGTAGGCCGCTGCGGCGAACAGCCCGACCACGGCCAGCGCCCCGATGACAGCGAGGACGAGCAGCGGCCCGGCCGCGACCGCGAGGACCCCACCGACCACCGCGCAGCCAGCGGCTCCCAGCCCGAGCCAGCGGCTGATCACCGGGACTGACCGGCTCTCCCCAGCGGCGGGGGCCGGGTCTGCCTGGCCGGAGGGAGGGATTGGGCCAGACCCGCCGGAGGCGGGGCTTGGTCCAGGGCCGGGTGGAAGCGTTCGGGTCATGACCCACCACCGATCCTTCGCGGCACCGCGAGACGGATTACCAGGACGTAAACCCCGAGTGCCAGGACACTGCCCAGGGTGAGAAGTGCGAGATCACCGAGCCGGCCGATGCTCGTGACGTGCTGCAACAACCACGCCGCGGCAGCCACCGGCACCATCGCGACCGTGGCCACCAGGGCGCCGGCTAGGGGCCGGGACTCGATGAACCGCTCGGGCCGGATCACCTGGCGCAACGCAACCAGCACCATCCCGGCGGCGGCGAGCTCACCGGCCAGGATGGCCCCGACCAGCCAGACCAGGCGCGACCCATCGGCGGGCATCAGCAGGGTCGCCGCGGCGATCACCAGGATCACGCCGAAGGCCACCTCGCTGGCCCGCCGCGGAACGCGGTCGTCAAGGCGCGCGAACAGCGCCTGGCGCCCGATGTCGTGCACCCCGCCGACCAGCTGGGCCACCGCCACCACCCCCAGGCAGGTGGCGAGTACCCCGATCAGAGCCGCATCCCGAAACTCGCCGTTGGCGAGGAGGTTCGCGGTGGGTCCGGAGAACACCGCGAGCAACAGCAGCAGCGGCAGGCTGGCGATGACGGCGTAGGTCAGACCTTGGCGCCACGCCGAGCCGAAGGTGACACCGTCGGCGCGATGGGCGGCGTGGGACAACCCGGGCAGCGCGGCGATCGACACCGCACGCGCACTGACGTAGGACAGCGCATAGAAGACGGAGTAGGACAGCTGCACGACGAAAACGCCACCCGGCACCGTGCCGGCCAGGACGAGCAGCACGAACATCGCCGCGGTCGGCCATGCCGCGACGCCCACCGAGCGCATCAACCTGCGAGTGACCGCACGGGCCTCAGGGTCATCCCGCCAGCGCATCGACGGGCGGGTCAGCAAGCCCACCCGCGCGGTGCCGAACATCTGCAGCGCCGCATGCACCGCGACGGCTGCGGTGCTGCCCAGCCCGAGCACGATCACCAGCTCGGCCGACACGTTGCCGACGTCGAGGCCCGTCCCGTAGTACCAACCGGCCAGCATCACCGTCAGGATCAGGATGATGTTCTCCACGGCCGGAGCGCCCGCTGCCAGCGCGAAGCGCCCGCGGGCCTGCTGGGCGGCCATACCCAGGTGCAACATCGTGTACAGCAGCAGTTGCGGTGCGACCAGCAGGATCAGCAACGTGGTGAGCCACAGGCCCCGAGCCCGCTGCGCGGGATCCGGGATCCCGAAGGTCAGCGTCCAGGCCACCGCCGGAGCAAGCACCATCAGCAGCACGACGATCCCGGCCGAGACGGCGAGCAGCCACCCGCTCACCCGTCCGAGGACCTCACGAGCCCGAGACAAGCCTCCGGCACCCACGGCGCGGACCACACCGGGCACCAGCACCATCGCGAGCACCGGTCCGGCGATCAACGTGAACACCAGGTTCGGGACAAGGTAGCCGGCCTGGAAGGTGTTGGCGAAATAGGTGGGGCCCAGCACCGCGCCGATCACCACCACCCGGAGCAACCCGGTTGTCCTGCTGACCAGCGTCCAACCGGCAACGGTCGCCGAGTCGCGCGCTGTGGTGGTAGGGGCTACACCCTCGAATGCTGTCACCGCCAGGGCCACAGCCCGGCCCTCACGGCCTCGTCCGGCGCCGGGCACCCACCGCCACGACACCGCCGGCCACCAGCAGTCCTACCAGTGCACCGGTGCCTGCCGCGATCAGTGGCTGCGGGCTCACCGGGTCGGGCAGCACGTAAGGCTGGGTCAGCAGCTGGGCGTTCGGTCCCGTCCGGCCGGTGAGGTTGATCTCGTCGATCCGGGCCTGGATCGCCCTCTCCCGGGTCTGGGACTCGGTGAGCTGCGTCCGGGCATCGTTGAGGGAAGCCTGGGTGGCGGTACCGGCCAACACCGCAGTCGTGAGCTGATCAACCTGCGTTTGGATGAGGGCGGTGTTCGCCCGGGTGTCAGCGAGTTGGAGGTCGAGGTTACGGGTCACCCCGGTGGGCTGGCCGGCAAGCGCCAGGTACCCGTCCATGACGGCCTGCAGCGTCTGCCTCGCGGACTCCTTGGTGCTACCGCGAGCCTCCACTTGGATGACCTCGCTGGACTGCAGGACCTCCACGCTCAGGTTCTTGTCCAGGTCCGTAAACGGCAGCCCCTGCTTCTGCGCGATCGGGCCGAGCACGGCCCGGCTCTTCAGATACACCAACTGGGTGCTGAGGTTGCGATCCTGCCGGAGCGGGTCGCCGCCCTGCTGCTCCTGGCCAATCGGGTAAAGGATCTCCGCACGCGCCCCGTAGGTCTTCGGCAAGGCCAGCGCGCCGGCGAGCCCGGCAGCAGTGCCGAGCAGGATGAGGATCAGCGCCACCAGTACCAGGCGCGCGGTCACCCCGCCGCCGTCGGGGGGATCCGGGACAGGCTCGGGCCGGCTCACCGAGCGCTGCGGCGGCACCGCCGGCCCCATGTCGTCGGGCTCCGCGGACTGCTGCGGTTTCTCCTGGGAAGCGGTCGAGCGTCCGTTGGAATCGCTCGCTCCGTAGCGGAAGACATTGTCAACGTTCGTCACAGCGCACCTCCGAGCACATCGCAGACCCGGGCAACCTGCTCGACGGTCAGGGTCGGGGACATCGGGACAGACAGGATCCGGCCGGCCGCAGCCTCCGCCACCGGTAATTTCTGGGCCGGGTGGAAGGGGGCGAGGGCAGGCTGCTGATGGCAGGGGATCGGGTAGTGCACACCCCACCCGATGCCGGCCGCGGTGAGCGCCTCGCCGACCTGGCGCCGGTCCTCGACCTGGATGACCGCTAAGTGGTACACGGGTTCGGCGCCGGGCTGCACCGATACCGGTGCGCAGCCCTGCGGCAGCATCTTTCGGTAGGCCGCCATCGCGGCCGCACGCCGGGCGTTGCCAGCGTCCAGCCGGGACAGCTTGGCCGATAACAGCGCCGCCTGCAGAGTGTCGAGTCTGCTGTTTCGCCCGACGACGTCGTGCCGGTGGCGATCGGCCGCGGATCGCCCGTGGTTGGCAAGGCTGCGGACCTTCTCGGCCAGCGTGAGGTCGCTGGTGACCACCGCGCCGCCGTCGCCAAGGGCTCCGAGGTTCTTGCCGGGATAGAAGCTGAACCCGGCGGCGAC
Source organism: Pseudonocardiales bacterium (assembly GCA_052390115.1). Lineage (GTDB taxonomy): Bacteria > Actinomycetota > Actinomycetes > Mycobacteriales > Pseudonocardiaceae. Next base: position 7,448 of record JBQTHE010000033.1, read on the forward strand.
GCCCACACTGCCGGCAGTGGCCCCCTGGTGCCGGGCGCCGTGCGCTTGCGCGGCGTCCTCGATGAGGGCCAGTCCGTGTGCGGCGGCGATCGCCGAGATCCGCTCAGGGTCCACCATCTGGCCGTACAGATGCACGGCGATGATCGCGGCCGTCGAGGGGTTGATCGCCGCCTCCGCAGCGTCCGGGTCGATCAGCAGGGTGTCGGGGCACACATCCACGAACCGGGGCCGGGCGCCGGTCGCACAGACTGCCTCGGCCGTGGCGATGAACGTGTTCGCCGGCACGATGACCTCGTCACCGCGCCCGATTCCGAGGCCGGTGAGGATGAGTTCCAGCGCGTCGGTCCCGTTGGCCACCCCGACGCAGGCCTGCGTCGCGCAGTAGGCCGCGAACTCGCGCTCGAAGCGCTCAACCTCGGGTCCGCCGATGTATCCCCCGTGGTCCAACACGGTCTTCCACGCCAGCTCGAACTCCTCGCGCAGCCCATTGTTGACGCCGTGGAGGTCAAGAAAGGAAACGCTGCCGCCGGTCATGAGGCCACCACCCGCGCGAACTTCGCTCCAGCGGGGTCTGCGCTGCCGGCGATGAATGCCGGGCGGCCGCTGGCCTCGGCGGCGTCGGTGGCGGCCAGGACCCGCACGATGTCCAACCCGCGCTCGCCGGATGTGTTCGGCTTGGCGCCGGTACGGATGCACTCGATGAAGTGGCTGTCCTGGACCAGGAGCGGCTCACTGAACTGGACATATGGCGACACGATGTCTCCGGTGCGGTAGGACACCGGCATAGCGTGCGACTCACCATGATCGTCCGGATCTGCTGGGTCGACCCCGATGTCGTACACCCGGATCCGCTCGTTGTCGGACATGTCGTCGTAGACGGCCATCTTGCGTTCGCCGACCACGGTGACCCGCCGGACCTTGCACGGGTCCAACCAGCTGACATGGACGAACGCGTGGGTGGCCGCCTGCTCGAAGTCCAGTCGCAGGTAAGCCACGTCGGCATGGCGGTTCCCGACGTGGCGTTTTGCCCATACCCAGGCAGTCCTGGGAAGCTCGTCGAGCAGGTACGATGCAATCGAGATGTCGTGCGGGGCAAGGTCCCAGATGACGTTGCAGTCGCGCTGATACTTGCCCAGGGACAGCCGGGCGGCATCGATGTAGAGCACCCTGCCGAGCTCTCCGGAGTCGATGATCTCCTTCAGCTTCCAGACGGCCGCGTTGTACTCGAAGGTGTGTCCGACCATCAGGTGCACGCCGGTGGCCGCCGCCGAGTCGACCATCTTCTGCCCGTCGTCGACCGTCGTGGCCAGCGGCTTCTCCACCAGAGTGTGCCGCCCGTGGCGCAGCGCCTGCAGGGCGACCTCGGCGTGCGTCGACGGCGGGGTCGCGACGACCACCGCGTCCACCTGCTGCAGCACGTCATCGAGACGGTGTGCCGATTCCGCCGCTGGGTAACTGCGCCTCGCCTCCGCGAGCCGCTCCGGATCCTGCTCGACGATGGTCACATGCACGCCCGGCATGCTGCTGAGTACCCGCATGTGCTTGGAACCCCAGTAGCCGTAGCCCACTACCGCCACGCGGACGTCGGGATCGAAGGTCGTGACACCTCCCGATCCCGAACGGCAAGCGAGGGTTGCTGCCGGTTGGGTGGTACCTGCGACGAACTGCATCGAGACGGGCCCCCTGCCGTGGCTCAACGGTATGGTGTGGATCGCACACGGCAAGCACGCTCGGCCAGCGACCGAACATCCCCCGCGAGCGGAAGTCTCCCCTTACGTGGGATCGCCCCCTCCCACACTGCGTATATCTACCACGCAACGCCACACGTTACCTGCTCTGCGTAACCCTTTCGAGCGATCACTCAGATGGCGCAACCATTTTCCCCCGGCACTGAATGCGGAAAGTCACCAAGCAGGTACAGACGGTTGATCCGCAACGGCACACCAGGACTCCGGGTCCTGGTCACGGACCCGCGCGCCCAATCGACGGGGCACGACCGCGCCGGTCGGCCGCCGAAAATACGATAGTATGCGATATAGTGGTATGCATGCAGGTGGACCGCTTCTCTGTGACGATGGAGCCCGACCTGGGGGCCGCCGTGCGGGACGCGGCGAAGCGCGCTGGGGTGAGCGTGTCGAGCTGGCTTGCCCAGGCCGCAGCGGACCGGTTGCGCAACGACCTGCTCGGCGCGGCCCTGGACGTGTGGGAAGCCGAGGACGGGCCGTTCGGTGCCGAGGAGCTCGACGCGGCAGCCGCCACCCTGGGCGTCACCCGCGCAGCGCGGCCACACACCACCTGAAGCGGGCGGCACTTCGTGCTGGCGAGCTTGCTCAGGCCCTCGCGGCGAGCTTGGCCAGCCGCTGCGGAGTCGGCCAGCGCACGTTCCACGCCCAGCCGAGCTTCTCGAACAGCCAGATCACCCGCGCCGAGATGTCGATCTGCCCCCGGAGCACGCCGTGCCGGGCCGATGTCGGGTCGGCGTGGTGCAGGTTGTGCCAGGACTCCCCGGCGGACAGGATCGCCATCGGCCAGAAGTTCGCCGCCTTGTCGCGCGAGGCGAACGGCCGGTTACCGATCATGTGGCACACCGAGTTCACCGCCCAGGTGACGTGGTGCAGCAGCGACACCCGTACCAGCCCGGCCCAGAACAGCCCGGTCGCCGCGCCCCACCACGACCAGGTGAGCAGCCCACCGAGGATCCCAGGCAGCACGAGGAAGATCCCGGTCCACAGCCAGAACAATTTGCTGACCCGCACCATCGTCCGGTCGGCCAGCAGATCCGGGACGAACCGGCGCGGGTTGGACAGATCCCGGTTGAACAACCAGCCCATGTGGGCATGCCAGAAGCCCCGGGCCACCGCGAGCGGGGAGGTTCCGAACAGCCACGGTGAATGCGGGTCACCCTCCTTGTCGGAATACGCGTGGTGGCGCCGGTGGTCGGCGACCCAATGCAGCAGCGGCCCCTGCATAGCCGTGCTACCCAGCACCGCCAGGCCCACTCGCAACCACCGCTTGGCCTTGAACGAGCCGTGCGTGAAGTGACGGTGGTACCCGACGGTCACCCCGAGGCAGCTGATGTAGTAAGTCGCCACGAAGAGCGCGACGTCGACCCAGCCCAGCAGCCCCCACCCCCAGGCGGCCGGCACCGCGGCGATCAGCGCCACCAATGGGGCGAGCACGAACACGTACACGAGGATCTGGGGTCCCAGTGTCCGCCGACCGGAGAGGATGGGCTCTGGGCCCGTTTGCTCGGGGCTGTCTTCGGCGGTCAGCGTCATCGCTGGTGCTCCTCGTGGCGTTAGTGCGCGGCGACCGCCCGCGGCAGGCGGAGGCGCCACCATGCTCGCGCCCGTGGCGAAACCCCAGGTGACGGTCATGGCATAACAGTGACCCGTAGATTATCTGCCCGGCACCCATCCTGCACACCGTGTCCCACACAGCCCCTATCTCGCGTGTCATCAACGCCGCCACAGCTGCGTTCTGGATGCAGACTGCTGCAATGCGGATCCGATTGACCGCGTTCTGCATCCAGAACGCTGGGGAGGGCTGCGGTGAACGGGGTAGGCGGCGCGTGTCACGATGTGCCCGCGGGTCTGGCCCGCTCATCCGCCGTAGTGTAAAGGCAGCACCTCGGATTTTGGTTCCGATGGTCCAGGTTCGAATCCTGGCGGCGGAGCAGGCGGTGAGCGCCGGGAGAAACCCCGGGGTGGCTGCCTGGTGAACAACGAATGCCACGGCGTCGGTTCGCCGAGCCTGCCACCCCCGTAGGATCCGACCTGTCATCAGCCGCAGAGGCATCGGCTGTGCCCGAGATCGGGAAGGGGCAGACCAATGCTCCCAGGCGGGAGCCTCACGGCGGCAATCGTGTTGGCCGCCGGCGAGGGCACCCGGATGCACTCGGCAATCCCGAAGGTGCTGCATCCGGTGGCCGGCCGCCCCCTGGTGGAGCACGCGGTACGGGCTGCCGCCGGGCTGGTTCCCGAACACCTGGTGGTGGTGATCGGCCACGGCCGCGACGCGGTGGAAGCGCACCTGCGCACGGTCGAAGCCGCACTGGGTCGCGAGTTGCGCGCCGCCGTGCAGGTCGAGCAACACGGCACTGGTCACGCGGTCTGCTGTGCGCTGGGCATCATGCCGGCTGGGCTGTCCGGGACGGTGCTGGTCAGTTACGGTGACGTTCCGCTGCTGGACACTCCCACGCTGTGCGGGCTGATCGCCGAGCACCATCGCACCGGGCACGCCGCTACCGTGCTGTCCGCGGTGGTCGCCGACCCCACCGGCTACGGGCGGGTGCTGCGAGACCCGTCAGGTGCGGTCACCGGCATCGTCGAGCATCGGGACGCCACCACGGCGCAGCGGGCCATCACCGAGATCAACTCTGGGGTGTACGCCTTCGACGCCGTGGTGCTCCGCGAAGCACTGAGCAAGCTGGGCACTTCCAATAGTCAAGGTGAGCTGTACCTGACCGATGTACTGGGTCTGGTCCGGGCCGAAGGACTGCCGGTCGGCGCCCACCCATGCACAGACCCGTGGCAGGTGGCTGGGGTGAACGATCGGGTGCAGCTGGCCGCCCTGGGCGCGGAGTGCAACCGGCGGCTGCTGGAGCGCTGGATGCGCGCCGGGGTCACCGTCGTCGACCCGGCGTCAGTATGGCTGGACGCCGACGTGCAGCTCGCCCCGGACGTTGTGCTGCATCCGGGGGTTCAGTTGCACGCCGGCACAGTGGTCGGTCCGGGTGCCGCGATCGGTCCGGACTCGACCCTGTCCGGTTGCACCATCGGCGCGGGTGCCGTTGTGGTGCGCACCCATGCGGTCAGCGCTGTCGTCGCCGACGGGGCGCAGATCGGCCCGTTCGCCTACCTGCGACCGGGCAGCCGGATCGGAAAGGGGGCCAAGGTCGGCACCTTCGTGGAGACCAAGAACGCGGAGTTGGGACCGGGGGCCAAGGTGCCGCACCTGAGCTACGTCGGGGATGCGACGATCGGAGAGGCCAGCAACGTCGGCGCGGCAACGGTGTTCGTCAACTACGACGGGGTGGCCAAACACCGCACCATCGTGGGTGCCCACACCCGGACCGGTGCGGACAACATGTTCGTCGCCCCGGTGACGATCGGTGACGGCGCGTACACCGCGGCCGGCTCGGTGATCACCGAGGACGTGCCGGCGGGGGCGCTGGCGGTGGCCCGCGGCCGCCAGCGCAACGTCGAGGGCTGGGTGAGCCGGCGGCGCCCGGGAACCCCGGCGGCGGAGGCAGCCAAGCGCGCCCAGCAGGTGGCACAACCGCCCGACCGGACCGACGGTGACCAGACGCGGCAGGAGCGATCATGAGCCTTTCCAGCATGTCAGCGATCCCGAAGAAGAGCCTGATGCTGCTCTCCGGGCGCTACCATCCCGAGCTGGTCGACGAGGTGGCCAAGCACCTCGACGTCGCCGTCACCCCACAGTCGGCCTACTCCTTCGCCAATGGTGAGATCTTCGTCCGGTTCGAGGAGTCGGTCCGCGGCTGCGATGCCTTCGTCGTGCAGGCCCACACCGCCCCGATCAACGACGCCATCATGGAACAGCTGATCATGGTGGACGCGCTCAAGCGTGCGTCTGCCAAGCGGATCACGGCCGTGATGCCGTTCTGGGGTTACAGCCGCCAGGACAAGAAACACCGGGGGCGCGAGCCCATCTCCGCCCGGCTCGTCGCGGACCTGCTCAAGGTCGCCGGCGCAGACCGGATCATGACGGTGGACCTGCACACCTCTCAGATCCAGGGCTTCTTCGACGGTCCCGTGGACCACTTGTTCGCGCTGCCGGTGCTCGCCGACTACATCAGGAACACCTACGCCGGACGTGAGCTGGCTGTGGTGTCGCCGGACTCCGGCCGGGTGCGGCTGGCCGAGCGCTGGGCCGAGACCCTCGGCGGCACGCCGCTGGCGTTCATCCACAAGACCCGTGACCCCGGCCGACCCAACCAGGCGGTCGCCAATCGGGTGGTCGGCGACATCGAGGGCCGGCTCTGCGTGGTGATCGACGACATGATCGACACTGGCGGCACGGTGGCCAGCGCAGTGCGGGCGCTGCTCGACGCCGGCGCCACCGATGCGGTCGTCGCTGCCACCCACGGGGTGTTGTCCGGTCCGGCTACCAGGCGGCTGTCCACCTGCGGCGCCCGCGAGGTGATCCTCACCAACACGTTGCCCATCGCCGACGAGAAGCGCTTTGCCGGGATGACAGTGCTGTCCATCGCGCCGCTGCTGGCCCAAGCGATCCATGCGGTGTTCGACGACGGCTCGGTGACCAGCCTCTTCGACGGCAACGCCTAACCCTCCTACCCCGGCGTGTCCGGCTCTCCTGTCCGGTGTGTCCGGCTCTGGTGCACAGGGTGTACGGGGTAGACGGGCCTGGTGCACACCTATATGTCAAGCGTGCCTATACTCCGTTGGGTTGCCTCGGCGAGGGAGAGACCGGCGCTCTTCGTGATCGGCGCGGTGGTGTCGCGCTCGCGATGGTCGAGCTGGACGCGCCCGTACCCGGTCACGAGGGCGAGCGCCGCCACCGCCGCAGGCCCGCCGGCCTCGACCCGGCGTCACGCCCACCGGCGTCACGCCTTGAACCTGCGAAGGAGTCCACCGTGTCCGAGGTCCGTCTCGCTGCCGAGCCGCGCACCGAGTTCGGCAAGGGCGCCGCCCGCCGCACCCGACGCGCCGGCAAGATTCCCGCAGTGCTCTACGGGCACGGTAGCGATCCGCAGCACGTGGCGCTGCCCGCACTGGAGTTCGCGAGGGTGATGCGAGAGCAGGGCAGCAACGCCGTGCTGAGCCTCGACGTGGATGGTCGGCCTCAGCTCGCGCTGACCAAGACCGTCACGGTGCATCCTCTCCGCCGCTACATCGAACACGTTGACCTGCTCATCATCCGGCGTGGCGAGAAGGTCGTGGTCGACGTCTACCTCGTCGTCACCGGCAACGCCGCCCCGGATACCCTGGTCACCCAGGAGCTGGTAACGCTGCAGGTCGAGGCGGATGCAATGTCGATCCCCGACGAGTTCCAGGTCTCAGTGGAGGGCGCCGCCATCGGCACCCGGGTGCTGGCCGGCGACGTCGTGCTGCCGCCGGGTGTGCAGCTGCGGACCGATCCGGACTACCTCGTGGTCAACGTCGTCGGCGCACCGACCACCGAAGACCTCGCAGCCGAGGGTGAGCCTGGAGATGAGACGGCACCCGCAGCGGCTGGTCCCGGCGACGAGCAGGCCTGACGGGCCCTCGATGACGCCGTGACCGCTGACGGCACCACGGACCAGGTCGCCGGAGAGGTCGCCCTTGTGGTGGGTCTGGGCAATCCAGGCCCCAGCTACGCGAGCAACCGGCACAACGTCGGGGCCATGGTGGTCGGCGAGCTGGCCCACCGGGTGGGCGGGCGCTTCAGGTCCCACAAGGCCGGGGCCGACGTCCTGGAAGCGCGGCTGGCCGGGCGGCGTGCTGTGCTGGCCCGCCCCCGCTCCTTCATGAACGTCTCCGGACCGGCGGTCGCGGCGACAGCACGGTTCTTCAAGGTCCCGGCGACCGATGTGGTCGTCATCCACGACGACCTGGACCTCGATCACGGCGTGCTCAAACTCAAGCGCGGCGGCGGCGAGGGTGGGCACAATGGGCTGCGCTCGATCTCAGCATCGCTGGGCAGCAGGGACTACCTCCGGGTGCGTTTCGGTATCGGCCGCCCGCCGGGCCGGATGGATCCGGCCGACTTCGTGCTGCGCGATTTCTCCGTCGAGCAGCGCCGCGAGCTGGACTTGCTGGTGGACCGGTGTGCCGACGCCGTCGAGCAGCTACTCGCCCAGGGGCTGGCGGCCACCCAGAACCAGCTGCACTGAAATCGAGAGGCACTGGCTACCAGATGCACTGGCACGGGCACCAGATGTCGACACACCGTGCACCAGCTGCGGACACGCGGGGGTTTAGGGTTGTAGGTAGTCCGCGATGCGGGCTCTGACTGCGGCGCGGCGTAATTTGCCCGATGGTGTCTTGGGCAGGGTGGCCGGTGGGAGCACCACCACAGCGCCGGGCCTCAAGCCTATCGCATCGACCACCCGCGAGATGACCTCCTTGCGCAGGATGCGCTCGGCCTCGTCGTCTCCCGCCCGGTTGGATTCGACGGCCACCGCGAACGACTCCCGCCGGGCACCAGCATCGACCCGCACCGCCGCCACGTTGCCCGGACGGACCCCGTCGGCCAGCCCCGCGGCCCGCTCGATGTCGGTGGGATAAACGTTTCGCCCGCCCATGATGATGACGTCTTTGCGCCGCCCGCAGACCACCACGTCGCCGTCGGCGAGGTAACCCTCGTCACCGGTGTCCAACCACCCGCTGGGATCCCGGGTGGGCCGCGCTCCCTCGACGGTCAGGTACTCGTGGGTCACCGAGTCACCGCGCAGCCGGATCAGGCCGACCTCGCGCTCCGCCAGCAGACGACCGTCCTCGGCGACGACCTGCACCTCCAGCCCGGGCAGCGGTGGCCCGAGCCGGGGGAAGGCCCGGACGTGCCGGTCGGAGGACCCAGCAGGGACGGCAACCCGGCGCGCCTCCAGCGCATCAGCGTCCACTGTGTCCACCTGCATGCCGATCCCCTTGGGGGCGAAGGAGGCGCCGACGGTGGTCTCGGCCATCCCGTAGGCGCACACCATGCAGCGCTCCGGCAGCCCGAACCGCGCTCCGGCAGCGGTGAACGCCCGCACTGCCGCCGGATCGATGGGCTCGGCACCGTTGAGCGCAAAGCGCATGCTGGACAGATCGAAATGCTCGTCGGTGCCCGCCAGCCGCCGGGCCAGCAGCGCGTAGGCGAAGTTCGGCGCCGCAGTGACCGTGCCGCGGTGCCGGCTGATCAGCTCGGCCCACAGCAGCGGGCGGGACAGGAAGTCCGCCGGGGTCACCTTCACCAGCTCCAGGCCCAGCGCCATCGGCACGGTGAGGAACCCGACCATCCCCATGTCGTGGAACAGTGGCAGCCAGGACACCATGACGTCGCCGGCCGGATCGAGAGCGGCGGCCTGCGCCATCGCGGTCATGTTGGCGTAGAGGTTGCCGTGGGTGATCCGGACCGCCTTGGGTTCGGCGCTGGAACCGGAGGTGAGCTGCAGCAGCGCGGTGTCGTCCTCCCCCATCGGCACCAGCGTCGGGCGTGGCCGGGCGGGCGGATCATCGAGATCGGCGAGCATCAGGTACCTGATCCCGCGCTGGTCGAGCAGGGCGGCAAGGTTGTCGAAGGGCGGCCCGAGTAGCACCACCTTGGCCCCGATCATGCCGAGCACTCCGACGGTGTCCGCGGCCCAGGCGGCCAGGTCGGCGCGGGGAGTCGGCTGGTGCAGCATGGTCACGCTGCCACCGGCCAGCCAGACACCTTGCGCCGCGGGAGCGATCAGTGCGGGATCACCGGCCAGCACGGCGACCGCGTCTCCGGGATGGACAACGATCCCGGCGCCGCCCATCAGGGTTCCGGCGGCCCGCAGGGCTTTCTCGTGCACCTGCGTCCAGGTGAGTCGGTGTGGCTGCGTCGGCTCACCGACGGTGATGCCGTGCTCCGACCGGGTCGGAGAGTCCGGCGCGCAGTGCGCCAGCAGGGTGTCGACAAACCTGCTCACGTCCAGTCACCTTACGGGCGTGGTAGGCGACCTGCGCACTAACCTTCGGCCTCGGCGACCTCCAGCCAGCGGGTCTCCACGTCATCCTTCGCCGCGAGCACCGCGCGTAGTTCGCCGTCCAGCTCGCGGAACGCACGAGGGTCCGCAGCCTGTTGGGCGATCCGGCTCTGCAGCTCAGCCGCCTGGCCGGTCAACCGCTCCAGCTGCCGCTCCAGCCGGGCCAGCTCCTTGCGCGCGGCACGCGCCTCGGCGGCCACCGTCGGTGGTCCCGTACTGGTGACGGCCTGCGGGGCTACCTCGGACGCGCTGTCCCACCGCTGCAGATACTCCTCGATGCCACCGGGTAACTGGGTGATCCGACCGTCACCGAACAGCGCCACCACGGTGTCACAGACCCGTTCGACGAGGTAGCGATCGTGCGAGACCACCACCAGCGAGCCGGCCCAGCCGTCCAGCAGGTCTTCCAGCTGCTGCAGGGTGTCGATGTCCAGGTCGTTGGTGGGTTCGTCGAGCAGCAGCACGTTCGGCTCGGCCATCAACAACCGGGTCAGCTGCAGCCGGCGCCGCTCCCCGCCGGACAGATCCGCCACCGGAGTCCACTGCCGCGACGCCGGGAAGCCGAGCCGCTCGGCCAGTTGCGACGCCGACAGTTCCTGGCGCCCCATCGTGACCCGCTGGGCGACGTCCTGCACCGCCTCCAGCACCCGCACTGCCCCGGGTAGGTCCTCCAGTTCCTGCGTGAGGTGCGCCAGCCGGACGGTCAAGCCCTGCACGCGGCGGCCGGCGTCGGGCTCCTGATCGCCTGCGAGTAGCCGCAACAACGTGGTCTTGCCCGACCCGTTGACCCCGACCAGCCCGATGCGCTCGCCAGGCCCGACCCGCCACGTCTGGGCGTCCAGCAGCGCACGGCTGGCCACGGTCACCGTGACGTCCTCAAGTTCCAGCACAGTGCGACCCAGCCGGCGCCGGGCGAAGGTGAGCAGCTCGACGGTGTCCCGCAGCGAGGGTACGTCGGCGATCAGGGCCTCGGCGGCCTCGATCCGGTAGCGCGGCTTGGAGCTGCGCGCGGGTGGTCCGCGGCGCAGCCAGGCGAGCTCCTTACGGGCCAGATTGCGCCGCCGGTCCTCGGCTGCCGCGGCCAGCCGGGCCCGCTGCGCCCGGGCGTAGACCCAGTCCGCGTAGCCCCCGTCGTAGGCGTCCACCCGGCCGTCGACGACCTCCCAGGTGCGGGTGGCCACCGTGTCCAGGAACCACCGGTCGTGGGTTACCACCACCACCGCGCAGCGCCGCGCCAGCAGGTGCTCGGCGAGCCACCGCACACCCTCGACGTCGAGATGGTTGGTCGGCTCGTCGAGCACCAGCAGGTCGAGCTCACCCACCAGCGCGGCGGCCAGCGCGACCCGGCGCCGCTCCCCGCCGGATAGCTCGTCCACCGGCCGGTCCAGCCCGAGCGACGTGATGCCCAGCCCGTCGAGCAGCCCGCGCACCCGGGGGTCGCCGGCCCACTCATGCTCGGCGGTGACCCCCAGCGAATCCAGCACCGCCTGGCCGACGGTGACCTGCTCGGGCAGCTCGGTGCGCTGGGTGACCACGGCAATGCGAAGGTCCCTATTTCGGCTGACCCGGCCGGCATCAGGTTCCTGGATTCCGGCGAGCACCTCGAGCAGCGTGGTCTTGCCGTCACCGTTGAGTCCGACGACACCGATCCGGTCTCCCTCGGCAATGCCGAGGGAGACGCTGGACAGCAGTGGGCGGATCCCGTAGGACTTCGAGACCGCCTCGAGGTTGACGAGGTTCGCCATCAGGCGCGCGCGAGAGGCTCGGGGGGCGGCACCGGGCGCGGCTCCTCTACCACCCGGGCACCGGGCACCGGTCCGCTGGCGACCCGGACGGTGCGGCAGACACCGGCACCAGCCAGCTCGGCGGCAACCCGGACCGCCGCGTCGGCGTCGACGCACAGGAACGCGCAGGTCGGTCCGGATCCGGACACCATGCCGGCCAGCGCCCCGGCTTCCACTCCAGCGCGCAGGGTGCGGCGCAGCGCCGGACGCAGCGATACTGCGGCCGCCTGCAGGTCGTTGCCGAGCAGCAAGGCGAGCTGCCGAGGATCTCCCGAGGCCAGCGCCTCCAGCAGCGGCTCGACGCCGCCGAGCCGGGGCAGCGACGGACCCGGTGGCGGGGAGCTTTGCGCCCGCAGCCGATCCAACTCCCGGTAGACGTCCGCGGTGAGCAGGCCGCGGCGGTCCAGCGCGATGACCCAGTGGAAGGTGTGCCGGGCCAGCACCGGCACCAGGGACTCACCGCGCCCGGTGCCCAGCGCAGTGCCGCCATGCAGCGCGAACGGTACGTCGCTGCCCAGCCCGGCGGCAAGTCCGGCAAGCTCCTCACGGCTGACGTCCAGGCGCCACAGCCCAGCCAGCCCGACCAGCGCGCCCGCCGCGTCGGCGCTGCCACCGGCCATCCCGCCGGCCACCGGGATGCTCTTGCGCAGCACCACCCGCACTTCCGGCTTGCGTCCGGCGTGCTCGGCAAGGGCAAGCACCGCACGCCACGCGAGGTTGCGGCCGTCGGTGGGCACCGTCCCAGCGCCCTCGCCGTACACCTGCACTCCGGGTTCGTCGGTGGCCGCGACGGTGACCTCATCGATCACCGACAGCGCTTGGAACACGCTCACCAGCTCGTGATAGCCGTCCCAGCGCAGGTCTCCCACGGCCAGGTGAAGGTTGACCTTGGCCGGGACGCGCACGGTAACAGGCTGCGGCACAACGGCAAGCACACTCCCAGGTTATGCGCTGCGCGCCCGTGAGTGGCGATAAGGGCTATCGCTCGCATCGCCACTCACGGGCAATCCTTGCAAAATCCGCCACGGTGAGCTGCTCGCCGCGGGCAGTCGGGTCCACCCCGGCGGCGCGTAGTACCCGCTCGGCGGCGGCCGCCGAACCTGCCCAGCCGGCCAGGGCGGCCCGCAGCGTCTTTCGGCGCTGCGCAAACGCGGCATCGATGAGTGCAAAGACTTCCGCTCTGGGCACTGTGGACGGTGCCGCGCGCCGGGTCAGGGCGACTAAGCCAGAGTCCACATTGGGCACTGGCCAGAACACCCCTCGGGGCACCGGCCCGGCGCGGCGGAGCTCGGCGAACCAGGCCGCCTTGACGCTGGGCACGCCGTAACTGCGGGTGCCCGGCGGGGCAGCCAGCCGATCGGCCACCTCAGCTTGCACCATCACCAGCCCGCGACGCAGGCTCGGCAGCTCGGCCAGCAGGTGCAGCAGCACGGGAACGCCCACGTTGTAGGGCAGGTTCGCGACCAGCGCGGTGGGCTGCACACCACCAGCCGCCTCGACGATCTCCGCGCGGCCCACCCGCAGCGCGTCGGCGGTCAGCACCCGCAGCGCACCGGCGTAGTCCCGGGCGCGGTCGGCCACTGTGGCAGGTAATGCGGCGGCCAGCAGCGGATCCACCTCCACCGCCAGCACCCGGTCGGCCGCGCCGAGCAGGGCCAGGGTGAGCGAGCCCAGCCCAGGCCCCACCTCGAGCACAACGTCGTCGGCGACGAGGCCGGCCGCAGCCACGATCCGGCGCACCGTGTTGGCGTCGTGCACGAAGTTCTGCCCGAGCCGCTTGGTAGGCCGCAGCCCCAGCCGATCGGCCAGCTTGCGCAGATCACCCGCTCCCAGCAGATCAACCCGCGGACCGGACGCCGTCATGGAGACATAGTGGGGTACCAGGGCCGGCTGTTACCCCGACATGGTTCCACCACGGGCAAGGACCCCAGATCAGGCCAGACCCAGCCGGGCTGAGCAGGCGGGCCAGGCGCCGTAACCGCCGCGGGCGTTGCGAACCTTCTGCGCGACCGCGATCTGCTCCTCGCGGCTAGCCTGGTGCGCGTAGGGGGCGTAGCGGCTACCGCCGTTGGAGCGCCAGGTGCTCTGGTCGAACTGCAGGCCGCCGTAGTAGCCGTTGCCTGTGTTGATGGCCCAGTTCCCGCCGGACTCGCATTGGGCGAGGCGATCCCAGACTGTGCTCTCGGAGCTGGTGGATCCCTTCGTGCCGACCCGGGCCCGGCCTGGCTGCGCCGGAGTGACCTCCCGGCTGGAGAGCTCTTCTCGGCCGATTTCCTCGCCGTTCTTCAGGGTGACCAGGAAGGTGACGATCTTCTCGCCCGGGGTGCCGGGGTCTTCGACGACGACGTCGCCGCTGGACATCGAGGGGTCCTTGACCCTCTTCATCGAGGGCTGGACCGCTCGCCGCTCGCTGCGTTCCTCGGTGCGGATCCGGGTGACCTCCACGGTCATCCCGGGCAGCACGGGCGAGTCGGGTGCCGGAGTTACCGTGTCCTGATCCTCCAACGGAACGCCCTGCAGGGTGAGCAGGTCACCGACCGAGAGGGCGGTGGAGTAAACCTCGCGGGCCGGCAGCCCACCGTCGAGCAGGGTGATCGGCCTAGAGATGCGCACCACCAGCGCCATGCCCTCCAGCGGGATGCGCTCGGACCGATCAGCCGACAGCTCCATGTCCCCCAGCGACCGCATGCCCACCTGCTTGAGCGCGTGGTCGACGGTGAGTGCGGTGGTCCAGACTTCGCGCCGGGTGCCGTCGACGGTCAGAGCGAGTGGCCGGCCGCGCTTGAGCACGACCCGGCTGCCGTCCACGACGGGGCTGTTCGCCGACGGTGCGAGGGTGTCCTGGTTCTCGACGCGCAGGCCCGCCGATTCCAGCGCCCCCGACACCGACGAAGCGAATGTGTGGATGGTCCGCTGCTCCCCGTCCACCTCGACGGTGATGGTCTTATCCATCGTGAGAGCCGCGGCAGTACCGGTCGGCAGGGCCAAGACGAGACCCACCAGGGCGCCCCGGACGAACGTGCGAGTGGCCACCAATGTCCAGTCGTCGCAGTTCCGGGCAGGGGGAGCACGAGAACGCGCTGGAACAGACCGCCTACCTCAACACCGCGGCAGACTCATCCACGGTCACCGGCCGCACGGCCTCATTGCCGCTGGTCGTGACACACGCACCCGTACCCGGGAAGCGTCCCCATCCCGGCTGACAGTGACGGGAACGTAACGGCATGTAGCGACAAGGGCAAACACCCCGCCGGTGAGTGTCGCCGATCAACCGCTCAGGATCGGTGAGCGGTATCGGTCGCGCCGAACTGTGCCGCCAGGCGACCGAACCCGAAGACCCGCTCGGCGGCCGCCGAACTCGACCTGGCCAGCTCCGCGACGTCCTGCCCGCGCAGCGCGGCGAGGTCGGCGACGGTGTAGGGCAGGTTCACCGGCTCGTTGGGCTTACCGCGGTGCGGATGCGGGGTGAGGAACGGGGCATCGGTCTCCACCAGCAGCTGCCCGTCGGGGACAAGCATCGCGGCCTCGCGCAGTGCGCGGGCATTGCGGAAGGTCACGGTGCCGGAGAAGGACAGCAGGTAGCCGGCGTCCACACAGGCCCGCGCCATCGCAGCGTCGCCGGAGAAGCAGTGGAAGATCACCGTCTCCGGCGCGCCTTGTTCGGCCAGCACGGCTAGGACATCACTGTGGGCATCTCTATCGTGGATCATCAGCGGCTTGCCGACCCGCTTGGCCAGGTCGATGTGCCATCGGTAGGCCTCCCGCTGCGCCTCGGGGGCGGCAACCCGCGGGTCGCGCTGCGGCCAGTAGTAGTCCAAGCCGGTCTCCCCCACCGCGACCACCCGGGGTTGGCGCACGAGCCGCTCGAGCTCGGCGCGGTCGGCGTCGGTCATCGTCGCCGTGCGGGTGGGATGCAGTGCCACTGCCGCGAAGACCCGGTCGTCCCAGGTCGACGCCTGCACCACCCAGCGCGCCGCAGCCATGTCGTCGGCGACGGTCACCACCGCCGACACCCCCACCGCCGCGGCCCGGTCCAACGCCGCGCGAACCCCCATCGGATCAGTGGCGCCACAGGCGTCCAGATGCGTATGCGCATCCACCACCGTCTCGGGCAACGCCGGCGGCGCCGGCGGCAGCTCACGCACGTCGACTCCCCCCTGCCTCGTCCGCATTCAGCGGGCTCAGCGGGGCTATCGGGTACCGAATTACCCCGCTGAGCCCGCTGAATGTGGGTGGGTCAGGAATGTGGTGGGTCAGGATTGGATGGGGGCCCAGGACGGGCCGGTGTCGGATAGGGTGGGGGGCAGTTTTGTGAAGAGGGGGGTGGGTTTGGATAGGGGGCGGGCTACCTCGATGGGGACACTAGTCCAGCGGGCCTGCTCAGCGGCGTAGTTTCCGGTGAGCACCGGGTAGTCCGGTGCGGTGCCCTCGACGGTCTCTGCGATCTCCGCGACCTCTGTGATCTCGGGTTGAGCCGACCACACCCCCGTGCCGCCGAGCTGCTCGTGCACCCGCTGGGCCGCGTGCGGCAGGAAGGGGGTGAGCAGCGTGTTGGCGTCGGAGACGACCTGCAGCGCGGTGTGCAGGATGGTATCCCGGCGCTGCGGATCGCCCTTGCGTTTCCACGGTTCCTGCTCGGACAGGTACTTGTTCGCCGCGCCCACCAGCCGCATCGCCTCGCTGATCGCCGCCTTGAACCGGTTGCGCTCCAGCAGTCCCCCGACGATGCCGAAGGCCGCCCGCGAGGCTGCCAGCAGCTCCGAGTCGGCTGCCTCCAGGGTCGACGGCCGCGGCACCGCCCCGACGTTGTTGTGCGCCATCGCGATCGAGCGGTTGACCAGGTTGCCCCATTCGTTGGCAAGCTCGAAGTTGATCCGGCGGACGAACTCATCCCAGGTGAAGTCAGTGTCCTGGGTCTCGGGGCCGGCCACCGAGATGAAATAGCGCAGAGTGTCCGGCCCGAACTCGCGCAGGAAGTCCCCGACGTAGATCACCGTGCCGCGGGAGGTGGAGAACTTCGACCCACTCATGGTGAGGAACTCGCTGGACACCACCTCAGTGGGCAGGTTCAGCGTGCCGAACGCTCCCGGCTCGCCGCCACGATCACCGGCCCCGTTCTGGCCGAGCAGCATGGCGGGCCAGATCTGCGAGTGGAAGGTGATGTTGTCCTTGCCCATGAAGTAGTACGCGCGGGCATCCGGGTCGCACCACCAGGCCTTCCAGGCGTCCGGATCACCGGAGCGCGCCGCCCACTCCACCGAGGCCGACAGGTACCCGATCACCGCGTCGAACCAGACGTAGAAACGCTTCATCGGGGCGTCCCGCCAGCCGTCCAGCGGCACCCGCACACCCCAGTCGAGGTCGCGGGTGATCGGACGGGGGCGCAGGTCGTCTAGCAGGTTCAGGGAGAACTTGAGCACGTTGGAGCGCCACTCGGTGCGGGTGGACAGCCACGAGCCGAGCGCCTCGGTGAACGCCGGCAGGTCGAGGAACAGGTGCTCGGTCTCGACGAAGTCCGGTTTCTCGCCATTGATCCGCGACCGCGGGTTGATCAAGTCGGCCGGGTCGAGCTGGTTGCCGCAGTTGTCGCACTGGTCGCCGCGGGCGCCGTCGTAACCGCAGATCGGGCAGGTGCCCTCGATGTAGCGGTCGGGCAGGGTGCGCCCGGTGGACGGGCTGATCGCGCCGAGCGCGCTCCGCGCGATCACGTAGCCGTTGCGATGCAACGCAAGGAACAGCTCCTGCACCACCCGGTGGTGGTTGGCGGTCGTGGTGCGAGTGAACAGGTCGTAGGACAGTCCCAGACCCTGCAGGTCTCCCACGATCATCCGGTTGTATTTGTCGGCGAGCTCGCGGGGGGTGACTCCCTCGGCGTCGGCCTGCACCTGGATCGGGGTGCCGTTCTCGTCGGTTCCCGAGATCATGAGCACCCGGTTGCCGGCCATCCGCTGGTAGCGGGAGAAGATGTCGGAGGGGACACCGAAGCCGGAGACGTGACCGATATGCCGCGGCCCGTTGGCGTAGGGCCAGGCCACGGCGGTCAGGACGGGTGCGTTCATAGCTCCCAGCCTATGTGCCACCCGCACGAGGGGTCGGAGAGGGGACCAGATGTCCTGGTGTCGGGGAGCGTCACCGACGAGAACGTGGGCAACTCACTTGGCAAGGGGAGCAAATTCGCCTACTACGCCGTGCAGGCGAATGCGGAACACTAAGCGCGCTCTTCTAGAGACCCGCGGAATGAGCTCACACTGCCGGGGCGCATCCAGCAGTGGTTGGCGCTGCTTGCGGAAAGCTCCGGAAAGCCCAGTACGCAGCTACGTGTTAGCGTCGGAGATCTGCGTCACAGTGAGCGCCCTTTACGCAAGGTAGGTATATGCCGATGCCGTCCGTTCGGGACCTGCCCGACGCGCTACGCGACGGCGAGCAGTTCGCCGCGCGGCTGGCCGGTCGCCGGCCGGTGGTGTTTCTCGACTACGACGGGGTGTTAGCCCCGATCGTCGATCGGCCCGAGGACGCGGTCATGTCCGACGGGATGCGGGAAGCGGTCCAGGCCCTGGCGCAGCGCTGCCCGGTGTGCGTGGTCAGCGGCCGGGACCGACCCGTCGTGCAGCACATGATGGGCGTCGACAACCTGGTGGTGGCGGGCAGCCATGGCTTCGACATCTGGAGCCCGCACGAGGGCACCATCGCCCACGCTGCCGCGACCGGCTTCGAAGACCTGATCTCCGAGGTCACCGGGCGGCTCCGCGCCGAGGTCGAATCGATTCCGGGTGCGGTGGTCGAGCCGAAGCGGGCCTCGGTCGCAGTCCACTACCGGCGCACTGATCCAGAGCACCGCGCCAACGTCGCCGCGGTGGTGGACGAGCTGCTGGACAAGTACCCCGGCCGGCTGAAGATCACCCCCGGGAAAATGGTGTACGAGCTCCAGCCGAAAATCGACTGGCACAAGGGCAAAGCCGTGCTGCACCTGCTGCAGACGCTGGATCTGGACGCCGACGATGCCGTGCCGCTGTACCTCGGGGACGACATCACCGACGAGGACGCCTTCCGGGCGCTGGCCGGGCGGGGCGTCGGCATCATCGTCGGTCACCCGAACGATCCGGAGGTGGCAAACCGGCCCACCGCCGCTGACTTCGTCCTGGAGTCCACCGTTGAGGTGGAGCAATTCCTCGACACGCTGGCACGCTGACACTCGCAACGTTCGGGGAGGGACCCGTGCCGGACTTCACGCTCGTCTACGACGACTTCGACCCCGCGCAGGAAGGTCTGCGCGAGGCCCTGACCTCGACTGGCAATGGCTACTTCGCTACCAGGGGAGCGGCCGAGTGGGAAGACGCGAACGCGGTCCATTACCCGGGCACGTACGCGCACGGCTGCTTCAACCGGGAGACGACCATCCTCGGCGGTCGCCCGGTCCTCAACGAAGACCTGGTCAACCTCCCCAACTGGTTGATACTGAAGCTGAGGATCGAGGGGGAGGAGGCGATCCGGCTCGACAACGTCGAGGTGCTCTCCTACCGCCACTCCTACGACGTCCGCAACGCCGTGGTGAAGCGCGAGATCCAGTTCCGCGACCGGGCCGGCCGCGAGACGACCCTGCGCAGCCGCCGATTCGTGAGCATGGCCAACAGCCACCTGGCCGGTATCGAGTGGACGGTGAACCCGGACAACTGGTCAGGCCGGGTGGAAGTGATCTCCGGGCTCGATGGTCGCGTGACCAACCACATGGTTGCTCGCTACCGCGAGCTCGAGGGGCGTCATCTCAACCCAGTGTCTCCACGCACGTTCGGCTCGGAGATCATCGCCCTGAAGGTGCAGACCCGGCAGTCGAACATCTACATCGCGGAAGCCGCGCGCACTCGCGTCTTCGGTCCGCTGGAGGTTGCCCGCAGCCTCCACCAGATGGAGGACTACATCCAGCAGGTCCTCGCCTTCGACCTCGAGCCGGGCAGTCCGGTGCGCGTGGAGAAGATGATCTCACTGTTCACCTCCCACGACAACGCGATCACCGAAACCCTGGGTGCCGCCGGAAAGCACGTCGCGCGCTACCCGGACTTCGCCGCGGCGCTGACCGAGCACGAGTCGGCGTGGACCGAGCTGTGGGACGTCGGTGACATCCAGCTGCCCCGCGAGCCCCGCGTGCAGTTGCTGCTGCGCTTTCACGTCTCCCATGTGCTGCAGGTGTGCTCGAGGCACACCGCCCGGCACGACGCGGGCGTTCCGGCTCGGGGGCTCAATGGCGAGGCCTATCGCGGGCACGTGTTCTGGGACGAGCTCTACGTCTACCCCTACCTCAGCTTCCGGCTGCCCGAGATCACCCGCGGGTTGTTGATGTACCGATACCGCCGCCTCGCGGAGGCGCGGGCCGCAGCACGGGAGGTCGGCTACCGGGGTGCGATGTTCCCGTGGCAAAGCGGCAGCGACGGGTCGGAGGAGACGCAGGTCGTCCACCTCAACCCGCTGTCCGGGCAGTGGGACCCCGACCACAGTCACAACCAGCGCCACGTCAACGCAGCGATCTTCTACAACGTCTGGCAGTACTACCAGGCCACCGACGACCTGGCGTTTCTCCGCGACTACGGCGCCGAGCTCATGCTCGAGATCGCACGCTTCTGGGCCTCGATCGCGCACTACAACCCCGAGCGGGACCGGTATGAGATCCACGGGGTGATGGGGCCCGACGAGTTTCACGAGCGCTACCCCGGCGCCGAGGAAGCGGGGCTGCGCAACAATGCCTACACCAACCTGATGGTGGCCTGGATCGCCGGCACCGCCCCGCGGGTGCTCGACCTGCTGCCGACCAGCCGTCGCGCCGTGCTGCGGGTTCGCCTCGGAGTGACCGACGACGAGCTTCGCACCTGGGATGAGATGAGCCGAAAGATGTTCGTCCCCTTCCATGAGCACGGCGAGGGACACATCGTCAGCCAGTTCGAGGGCTACGCCGATCTCGAGGATCTGGACTGGGAACGCTACCGCGCCGAGCACCCCAACATCGGGCGCCTGGACCGCATCCTCAAGGCCGAGGGTGACGACCCCAACCGCTACCAGCTGGCTAAGCAGGCCGACGCGGTGATGCTGTTCTTCCTGTTCCCCGGCGACGAACTTCGCGAGCTGTTCGAAAGACTCGGGTACGGCTACGACCCCGACCTCGCGCGGCGAACCATCGACTACTACGACCAGCGCACCTCCCACGGCTCGACCCTGAGCCTGGTCACCCACGCTGCCGTGCTCGGTCGCCTGGACCCGGAGAGCTCGTGGCAGCGCTTCCTCGTCGCGCTGGAGAGCGACGTGGGTGACGTGCAGGGCGGCACCACCAAGGAGGGCATCCACATGGGTGTCATGTCCGGCACACTGGATCTCTTGCAGCGCAGCTACGTCGGTGCCACCGTGCGCGATGGGGCGCTGCACTTCGACCCGATGCTCACCGACCGGCTCGACGGGCTCACCTTCCCGATGCAGTTCCGCGGTACGTCGATCAGGGTCAGCATCTGCGGCGATGAGCTGACGGTGCACACCCTGGCGGGGGGCTTCAGCCGGCCCGTCCGGATCGGCATCGGCGACGAGGTCCGGGAGCTGGCCGCCGGCGAGGAGTGGGTAGCGTCGCTGCGCACCAGGGAAAGGAGCGATCGTGCCGGCACGAGGCTTTGAGGCAGCGATCTTCGATGTTGACGGCGTGCTGGTCGACTCCCCGCACGAGCGGGCGTGGAAGGACTCGCTGCGTGAGCTGATGGACAACGACTGGGCCGACATCGCCGACCAGACGTCGTGGTCCGACGAGCGTTTCACGCCACAGGTCTACCAGCAGGTGATATCGGGCAAGCCTCGAATGAGCGGAGCGCTGGCCGCCCTGGAGCACTTCGAGGTTCCCGACGCCGCCGAGCGGGTGGAGGCCTACGCCACAAACAAGCAGACCAAGGTCATCAAGCTCATCGAGGCCGGCGAGTTCGAGGCTTACCCCGACGCGTTGCGTTTCCTGCTGGCCGTGCGCGACTCGGGAATCCCGGTGGTGGCGGCATCCTCGTCGAAGAACGCTGGGCTGTTCCTCCGCCAGATCCGGCTTGATACCTTCGCCGCGGAACAGGGCCTGCACTACGACTTCCTGCGGCCCGGCCTGAGCCTGCTGGAGCTCTTCGACGTCGACATCTCCGGACGCGACTTCGCCCAGGGCAAACCGCACCCGGAGATCTTCCTGACCGGAGCCGCCGAACTCGGCGTCGCCCCGGAGCACTGCTTCGTCGTGGAGGACGCAGTCAGCGGCGTACAGGCGGCCAAGGCCGGTGGCATGGCGGCGTTAGGTCTGGCCCGAGCCGGCGACTCCGAACTCCTGGCGGCCGCGAACGCCGATCTTGTCGTCACGTCGCTGGATATGGTCGACGTCGCGGGCCTGGCCGAGCACCAGCTACAGTGCCGGGCCGGAACTCCTCACCAGGCTTGAGCGTATCCGCCGGGTCCGGAGTTGCCACCGATGGCTGCGGGTCAATCGGCCAGCTCCGCTTATGGGCCGGGGATCGGTCCGGCGTGCCAGGCGGGGTTCTTGCTGCTGGCGCGGGTACGAATAGGCGATCGCTCCGGCGGCCAGTTCCCCCCGCTCGGCGGCCTGTGGTGACCGTTGCCCAGGGTCGGTCTGGTGGCCCTCGGTGTGTTCACGCAGGCCGAGCCGATCGCCGACGAAGAGGAGAACCAGGCCGTGTTCCGCTGCTGCCTCGCGCCAGCCGGTGGGCAGGTGCAGCGGCGCCTCGAGGAGCAGAGGCTGGACGTGTGGCCAGGTGAGGGTCAGTGCGCCAGCCGGGTCCAGGTGAATCGCCCAGCCGGGACGCACTCCCAGCGCCAGCCGGGGCAGGTCGGTGGCTAACGGCAGTCCGCGGTTCATGACCGCAGAGAACAGCACGTCGCCAGGACATATCGGTATGACCGACGTTGCGCGGATAGAGGACGCGAACCGGGCCTTCCGCGCCTTGGACTACCAGTACGGTGGCGGCGCCTGCCATGACGCCGTGCTGGGCTACCTGCCCAGCGGTCTGCGGATGCTCGGCACCTATGCCACGAGCCCGATCACGGATCGACTCTGCGTCGCGGTCGCCGACCTGCACAATCTGGCCGGATGGACCTCGTTCGACACCGGCCGGGTTCGTGTTGCCCACACCCACTTCGGCGACGCTCTGGAGCTGGCCAAGGAGGGCCACAACGATGCATTGGTGGCCAACATCCGGTACCGGATGGGCCGGGTTCATCTCCACCACAACGCCCCTGACAAGGCGTTGACGGAGCTTCAACTCGGCCAGGTCGCGGCCCAGGCCGCCGGCTCTCCCCTGGCGGTCGCCATTCTCTGCGCGAACCAGGCGTGGGCCTACGCCAAGATGGGCCTTGATGACGAGGCGCTCGCGCTGCTGGGTCGGAGTATGAACGCGTTCGCCCGAGCCGACCTCGCCGAGGCACCGGGCTGGGCCGAATTCTTCACCGAGACCGACATGTCCGCCATGGCGGGCACCGTGTACACCGAGCTGGCTCTCACCGTGAGCCCGACCTACACCCGGTCGGCGATTCCCGCCCTTTCCACGGCGATCAACGGCTACGGTCAGGACATGACCCGCAGCCGGTCGTTCAATCTGATCATGCTGGCGACCAACCACCTGCTCGAAAACGATATCGATCACGCAGCCACAGCGGGAGCCAAGGCCGTGGCGGTCGCCGAGCGCGTGAAGACGGCGCGGACCAAGGACCGGTTGCGGCCACTCAAGCGGGAGGCGGATAAACGACGGAACAACGCCGCCGCCTGCGCGCTGTCCGAGCGGATCGCCACGTTCATCGCTACCGAGGCCGGCTGTTGCTGGAACACCGCCGCGCCACCGCCGCAGCCCTGCACGCCGAGCTGCGGTTGGCCCTGCGAGAAGGTGTGGCGCCCGCGGAGACCACCCGTCTCGGCAGCCTGAGTCCCGGCACTCGACGCCGCCTTCCCAGTGACCGCCAGTAGTAGGATCACACCCGTGCCGGATAACGATCTCGAAACCCGGGTCGCCAGCCTCGAGCACGAAGTGGTGCGGCTGCGTGAGGATGCCGCCTCGGCCCGCGCGCTCGCTGCGCTAGCCGACCGTGATGTCGCCGAGTTCCGCACCCAACTGCGGGGCCATCACCACGTGCTGAGTGCATTGCGCGAGACCCAGCTCGAACATGGCCAGAAGATCGACGAACAGGGCCGGGAGATGCGCGAGGGTTTCGCCACACTGGCGACCGGCATGGCACAGATCACCGCGCTGCTCACGACGATTGCAGGGTCGGAAGGCGACGGCAGCTGAACGACGCGCTCGAGCTCCTCCCACGGCGAATCGTCCCGGCGCAGCACGTGCGCCGACGAGATCAGGGGGCGACGGTGGTGAGGAAGGCGTGCCAGGCGGCGGTGGGGACGGTCAGCGCGGGGCCGTTGCGGTCCTTGGAGTCACGCACCAGCACGCCCTCCGGCGCGGGCGCGACCTCGACGCAGTCACCGTTGGGACCGCTGTAGCTGCTGGTACGCCAGCCGACCTCGACGCAGGCATCGCCGTTGGCGCTGTAGCTGCTGGTGTGCCAGACGATGCCGTCCGGCTCAGGCGCGGTCATCATGGTCCTCTCGATCCGCGTAGAGCTCGGTTGCCAGGGTGGCAATCAGCTCCCTCGATTCTCCCTCTTTCAGGGCAGTCTCGGCCAGCGTCGTCAGGATGTGATGGTAGGCGGCGATCTCCTCCGGCCGCTCCAGGAACAGGCAGGAAGTCTGGCTGTCCAGGTAGGCCACCGGCTTGAACTCGGCGAACTCCATCAGCTTGAAATGCCCCGCTAATCCGGCGTGCGCGCCGAGCGCGGCAGGCACCACCCGCAGGGTGAGGTAGGGGCGCACCGACATCCGCAGCAGGTGGTGCAGCTGGTCGGACATCACCGCGGAGCCGCCGATCGGCAGCCGCAGCACGAACTCATGGATGAA
This sequence comes from Pseudonocardiales bacterium, assembly GCA_052390115.1. GTDB lineage: Bacteria > Actinomycetota > Actinomycetes > Mycobacteriales > Pseudonocardiaceae. The sequence goes on from JBQTHE010000033.1 coordinate 31,863, forward strand.
GAAGGTGAACCGGGCCGGACGGTCCCGGCTGAACAGGCTCTGGCGGGCCAGCCGGGCGGCCACCCGATCTTCGATCTCGTCCGCCGGATCCGTCCGCGAGTCTTGGATCACCGCGCGGGCGTAATCTCCTGTCTGCAGCAGGCCCGGCACCAGCATCGACTGGAACTCGCTGATCGCGACCGCCTTGTTCTCGTGGTCGATCAGGGTGACGAGTTGTTGCGGCAGCCGGGAGCCGTGTTGCTGCAGCCAGCCGGGGGTGTGCCGCTCCTGGCACAGGGCCAGCAGCCGGTCCCGCTCCGCACCGGTCACCCGGCACACCGCCAGGAAGGCCGCGACGTGCAGCTGGCTGGCGTTGCGCTTGCCGGACAGCAGCCGGGACACCAAGCTCGGTGACCAGCCGAGTTGGTGTGCCGCCTGCCTGCCGTTGAGCCGGGCCCGTTGCATCGCCTGCCGAAGCCCCTCGCCGAGCTCCCGGCTACGTACCGTAGGTTCGCGATCGCGCATGATGACCTCCAGCGGCGACCATAAACCCACATGGCGCAGCATTCCAGCCAACTTTCGGCGAAAAGAAACTCTTGCGTGACCAGAGGTCAACGATATTGCCCCCATAGCGGTAGAGCCCCGTGCGGCGTGGACGGCCAGCGGCTACCGTGAACGGGACGTGCTCCTAGCACGTCAGCAGCCGATCGGTAGGGGTGAGGGCGTCGCGGATGGATACCCACCCGCACGTCCAGGTGGCGATCATCGGCTCTGGGTTCGCCGGGCTGGCCATGGCGATCCAGCTCAAGCGCCACGGCATCGCGGACTTCGTGGTGCTGGAACGCGCTGACGACGTCGGCGGGGCCTGGCGGGACAACACCTACCCGGGCTGCGCCTGCGACGTGCCGTCCACCCTGTACTCCTTCTCCTTCGCCACCAACCCGGACTGGGCTGCCAGCTTCTCCCCGCAGCGAGAGATCCACCACTACCTGCGGGACTGCGCGCGTCGCTTCGGGGTGCACAGCCACCTGCGGCTGCGCCATGAAGTACTCGAGGCCCGTTGGGACGAAGACGGCGCGCACTGGTCGATCGAGACCTCCCGCGGCCGGTTCACCGCGACCGTGCTGGTGTCGGCGACCGGGCAGCTCAGCGAACCCGCGCTACCGCAGCTACCCGGCTTGGACCGGTTCACCGGGACGGCCTTGCACACCTCCCGCTGGGACCACTCGCTGGACCTCACCGGAACCAGGGTCGCGGTGATCGGCACCGGTGCCTCCGCGGCGCAGCTGATCCCCGCGATCGCCGACCGGGTCGCCGCACTGCACGTCTTCCAGCGCACCGCCGCTTGGGTGTTGCCGCAGCACAACCGGATGCGCAGCCGTTTGGAGCGCCGCGCCTCGCGGACCCTTCCGGGGCTGCAACGTGCTGCGCGGGCCGCCCTGTACTGGGGGCGGGAGTGCGCGTTGATCGGCTTCACCCACCCGCGGATCATGCAGGTGGTCGCCCTGCTCGCTCGGCTGCATCTGCGGCGCCAGGTGCCCGACGCCGCACTACGGGCCGCGCTGACCCCGACGTACGCGATGGGGTGCAAGCGGGTGGTGCGCTCCAGCACCTTCTACCCCACGCTGAGCCGCGAACACGTCGAGCTGGTGACCAAGGAGATCCACGAGGTGCGGGAGCGCTCGGTGATCACGGCCGACGGTACCGAGCGCCAGGTGGATACCCTCGTCTTCGGCACCGGCTTCCGCGCCGCCGAGATGCCGATGGCGCGGCGGATCCGCGGCCGGGACGGGCGGCTGCTCGCCCGCGAGTGGCAGCACACCGGTGCGCAGGCCTACCTGGGCACCGCTGTGGCCGGTTTCCCCAACCTGTTCCTGCTCACCGGCCCGAACAGCGCGCTGGCCCACAACTCGGTGGTGCTGGGGATCGAGACCCAGGTCAGCTACGTCCTCGACGCGCTGCGCGTGATGCAGTCCCACGAGCTGGCGGCGGTGGAGGTGCAACCCCAGGTGCAGCAGACCTTTGTGCGCGAAGTGCAGGCCCGGATCGCGGGAACGGTGTGGGTGGTAGGCGGTTGCCACAGCTGGTTTCTCGACCACGCCGGCCGCAACACCACCGTCTGGCCCTGGTTCACCGCCCGATTCCGGCGGCTGACCAGGCGGTTCGATGTCGAGAACTACCAGTCACTCCCGCAGCGCCAAGCGTCCACATGTGTGTCACTGCGGGTCAGCGGACAAGAATGACGCGGTGAGGCGCAACCCGGTGCGGACCCTGGTGCGGGCGCTTGATGGCGACGCCGCGCCGTGGGACGTGCTGCCGGCGCTGGCGCAGCGATCCCGCCGGCGCGGGTTGGCACCGCCGGCCGCCCTGATCGGTGACTGGTTCGGCGGGACCGCCGTGATCGCCCCTTCGGTGCGGATCCGGGCGCTACCCGCTGGTCGAGCCTTCCCGCAGGGCAGCGCGGGCGAGCTTGGCGGGCCGGTCGGCGGCGGATGGATCGGCTATCTCGGCTACGGCCTGGCCGACCCACGACCCGCCTTGCGCCGGCTCCCCCTAGCGGCCGGAGGCTGGGCAGATCATGTGCTGCGCCGCGACAACTCCGGGCGCTGGTGGTTCGAGGCGCTCAGCGATCCGAGTCCCGCGCTGATCGCCGAGCTCGCCGGGATCGTGGCGTGCGCTGGCGCTGCACCGCAGCCGCGCCAGTGGCGCTGCACTGACCTCGATGCCCCCGACCCCGAGGACTACCGCAAGGCCGTACGGCTGGCCAAAGAGGAGATCGCAGCGGGCGAGATCTACCAGGTCAACGTGTGCACCAGATTCGAGGCACGCTTCGCCGGCGATCCGGTGCAGGTCTTCGCCGCCGGAGTCGCCCAGCAGCGCCCGCGGCGGGCGGCGCTGGTGACCGGACGGTGGGGTGCCGTGGCGTCGCTGTCCCCCGAGCTGTTCCTGTCCCGCCGGGGCAGGTCGGTGCGAACCGCACCGATCAAGGGCACGCTGCCCCGGCGAGGCCCCTCGGATGCGGGCAACGCCGCGGCGCTGCGGGCGTCGGCCAAGGACGTCGCGGAGAACGTGATGATCGTCGACATGGCCCGAAACGACCTGGGCCGGGTGTGCACCACCGGCAGCGTCGCCGTGCCGCAGCTACTCGAGGTCCAGCCGCACCCCGGGGTATGGCACCTGGTGTCCGCCGTGACCGGGCAGCTCGCGGCGGGGACCGACGATGCCGCTCTGCTGGCCGCGACCTTTCCGCCCGCCTCGGTCACCGGCGCACCCAAACACCGCGCGCTGGAGGTGATCGCCGCGTTGGAGCGGGGGCCGCGCGAGGTGTACTGCGGCGCGGTGGGGATGGCCTCGCCGGTCGCGGGCACCGAGTTCAACGTGGCCATCCGGACCCTGGAGTTCCACCGCGATCGGGTTTGGTTCGGGGTAGGGGGCGGCATCACCGCCGACTCCGACGCCGACGCCGAATGGGCGGAATGCCACACCAAAGCCGCCCCCCTGCGGACCCTCCTGCGCCTGTGAGCCAAGCGCTGCGCAGTACCGCTGTCTGGATGCAGAACGCGGTAATCGGGCCTCGGATTACCGCGTTCTGCATCCAGAACGCGGTTCCTAGGGTGAGAGGTGTTGCCAGAGGAACTCGTAGGTTAGGGCGGACATGAAGGCCGCCTGCTCGTTGTCCGCCGCGCCGCCGTGGCCGCCTTCGATGTTCTCGTAGTAGGTGACCGGCAGGCCGTACTCGCGCATCCGGGCCACCAGCTTGCGGGCATGCCCGGGGTGCACGCGGTCGTCGCGGGTGGAGGTGGTGAGCAGGGTCGGCGGGTAGCGGCGCCCGGCGCGCAGCTGGTGGTAGGGGGAGAAGCGCAGCAGGTGCTCGCGTTCGGCCGGGTCGTCGGGGTCGCCGTACTCGGCGGTCCAGGATGCGCCGGCCAGCAGCGTGTGGTAGCGCAGCATGTCGAGCAGCGGTACGGCACCGACGATGGCGCCGAACAGCTCCGGGTAATGGGTGAGCATCACGCCCACGAGCAGCCCACCGTTGCTGCCGCCCTGGGCACCGAGGCGGGGCGGTGTGGTGAGGCCGGTTGTGACCAGATCCCGAGCCACGGCGGCGAAGTCCTCGTAGACCAGGTGGCGGTCGTGCTTGAGCGCGGCGCTATGCCAACGCGGGCCGTACTCGCCGCCACCTCGGATGTTGGCGACGGCGTAGCAGCCGCCGCGGGCCGTCCAGGCCCGGCCCAAACCACCACGGTAACCGGGTTGCAGGGATATCTCGAAGCCGCCATAGCCGTACAGCAGAGTGGGCCAGCCGCCGGGCGGCACGGCCGAGTCGGGCGCCACCACGAAGTACGGGATCCGGGTGCCGTCGTCGGAGACCGCGAAGTGCTGATGCACGGCAAGACCGGCACTGTCGAACAAGGACGGCGCTCGCTTGAGCACAACGGCCGGACCTGTGCCGATGGTCCCGATGGCCAGGGCGGACGGGGTCAGGAAACCGTCCACGTCAAGCAGGTACTCGTCGTCGATGCGCGAGTCGGTACCCCACGCGCTCGCCGTGCACAGCGGCGGCGTGCCGGTCAGCGGCGTGGCCTGCCAGCCCTGCGCCGGTGTCAGCACCGAGAGCTGGCTGACCACGTCGCGCATCACGTCCAGGATCAGGTGGTAGCGGGTCCAGCGGTAGCCGGCCAGCGAGGTGCGCTCGTCGGGGGTGAACAGCACTCGCAGGCCCGCGCCGGCGGCACCGCGAGCCATGAACTCGTCGAAGTCGGCGACCAGCAGGCAACCCGCCGGATACGTCTGGCCGACCATCCACTCGCTGCGCAGCTCGATCAACAGCCACTGCCGGTGCACGCCGACGATCGCGTCGTCGGGCACCTCGACGCGGCGAAGCCGCTCCCCGCAACGCTGATACAGCTCGGAACGGTAGAAGTCCAGCCTCCGCCGGACGAAGTCGCGCTCGAAACCGTCGGTGTCGTCATGGTAGGCCGACACGCTGATGTCGTCGGGCGTGCCCTCATACACCAGCTCAGCCTCAGCCAGCGGCGTGCCGCGGCGCCATTGCCGGACCATACGCGGGTACCCGCTGGTGGTGAGCGTTCCCGGGCCGAAGTCGGTACCGACGTAAATGCTGCCGGCATCGATCCAGCCCACTCTGGACTTCGCCTCGGGCAGCTGGAAGCCGTCGGCGACGAACTCGCGGCGCTCGATGTCGAACTCCCGCACTACGCCCGCGTCCGCACCGCCCCTCGACAGCGAGACCAGCGCCCGCCGGTACTGCGCCTCCCCGTACTGCGCCTTTCGGCGCTGGAGCCGCAGGCACTGCGCGCCGTGGAAGACCCAGTTCTCGTCCTCGTCGCGCGCCAGCGCATCCACGTCAAGCAGGATCTCCCAGTCCGGCCGCTCCTTGCGGTACTCGGCGAGGGTGGTCCGCCGCCATAGGCCGCGGGGGTGCTCGCGATCCCGCCAGAAGTTGTACCGGTACCCGCCGCGCCGGGTGATATAGGGGATACGGTCCGTCGAGTCGAGCACCTCACGGATCTCGGCGCGCAAGGTCTCGAACCGGGACCCACCGGTCAGCTCCGCGACGGTCTCGGCATTGCGTTCCCGCACCCAGGACAGTGCCCGCTCACCTGTCACGTCCTCCAGCCACAAATACGGGTCGCCCGCGACCCGTGAGTGGCGATGCGAGCCATAACTCGCATCGCCACTCACGGGTTGTCCACAGCTGCTTGGTAGAGGTCCCGCTTGCCGACGCCGGGGTGGGCGGCCGCCACGGCGGCGACGGCCTCCTTGAGCCGCTCCCCCGCGGCGACCCGCTCGGTGACCTCACTGACAAGGTCGGCCACATCGGGCGGACCAGCCGGTGGTGCACCCGACAGCACGATGGTGATCTCGCCGCGCACCCCGCCGGCCGCCCACTGGGCAAGCGCGCCCAGCCCACCACGGCGCACCTCCTCGTAGGGCTTGGTGAGCTCCCGGCACACCACCGCCGCCCGGCCGGGCCCGAGCACCTCAGCCGCCTGGGTCAGCGTCGTGGCCAGCCGGTGCGGTGACTCGAAGAACACGCAGGTGCGCTCCTCGCCGGCGAGGCCGGCCAGCCACCGCCGGCGGGGACCGGCCCGGCGCGGCGCGAATCCCTCGAAGCAGAACCGTTCGCAGGGCAACCCGGAGACGGCCAGCGCGGTGGTCACCGCCGACGGGCCGGGCACGCAGGTCACCCGCAGGCCCTCCTGCACGCATGCCGCCACCAGCCGGAAACCGGGATCGGACACCGCGGGCATCCCGGCGTCGGTCACCAGCAGCACCGTCGCGCCGTTGCGGATCGCCGCCAGCAGCGCGGGGATGCGGGCCGCCTCCACCGCGTCGTAGTGCGAGACGACCCGGCCGGTGACGGTCACGCCCAGCGCCGCGGCCAGCGACCGCAACCGGCGGGTGTCCTCGGCGGCCACCACGTGCGCGCTACCCAGTGCCTCGATCAGGCGGGCCGAGGCGTCCCGGGAGTCACCCAGGGGGGTAGCCGCCAGCACCAGAGCCCCGAACTCCGAGCCCTGGATTCCTTGCACACCGCCCAGCTTACGATCGGGCCCGTGGCGATGGTCCGGGAGGCGAGGCCCGACACCCCGATGGTCGGTGTCGCCTCGATGCCTCCGGAGCCGACCAGACCGGCCGGTCCATTGCAGTGGCTGGTGCCGCGCCCGCTCACCGACCGGCGGCGGAGCTGGGCGGTGACGCTGGGTCTGACCCTGATCGCCGGTCTGGTGCGGCTGTGGAATCTGGGCCTGCCCACCGACGGCGGCACCCCGGTGTTCGACGAGAAGCACTACGCGCCGCAGGCCTGGCAGATGCTGCGCAATGGCGGGGTGGAGGACAACCCGGGTTACGAGCTCGTCGTGCACCCGCCGCTGGGCAAGCAGCTCATCGCGCTGGGTGAGCTGCTGATGGGCTACAACGGCTGGGGGTGGCGACTGTCCGCCGCGCTGGCCGGCACGGTGTGCGTGCTGCTCATCGTGCGGATCGTGCGCCGGATGACCCGATCGACACTGCTGGGCGGGATCGCCGGGGTGCTGCTCATCGCCGACGGCGTCAGCCACGTGCAGTCGCGCATCGGCATGCTCGACGTCTTCGTCGCGATGTTCGTCCTCGCGGCGTTCGGCTGCCTGGTCATCGACCGGGAGCAGGTGCACTCGCGGCTGGCCACGGTGGTCCGGGAAGGTCGTGTCGCCGACACCGGCTTCGGGCCACGGCTGGGGGTGCGCTGGTGGCGCTTCGGGGCCGGTGTGCTGCTCGGGCTGGCCTGCGCCACGAAGTGGTCCGGGGTGTATTACCTGGTCGCGTTCGCCGCGATGAGCCTGCTGTGGGATGCCTGCGCGCGGCGCACCGCGGGCGTCCGTAGACCCTGGGCGGGCATCCTGGCCCGGGACCTCGGGCCGTCGTCGTGGGCGATGGCATTGGTGCCGGTCGGAGCCTATCTCACGACGTGGTGGGCGTGGTTGGGCAGCGAGACCGGTATCGACCGGCACGTAGTGGGCAGCAAGATCGGCACGGACGGCCTGCTCTCCTTCGTGCCGGGGGCGCTGCGCGCGCTGTGGTATTACAGCGCCGCGGTACTGCATTACCACGAGGGGCTGGTCACCCCAGCCCAGCCACATCCGTGGGAGTCCAAACCGTGGAGCTGGCCGATGGGGCTTCGGCCGATGCTCTACTACTACGAGTCCGGTGCCGCCGCTGCTGGCTGCGGGCGGGAGGACTGCGTCGCCACAGTGATGCTCGTGGGCACCCCGGCGCTGTGGTGGGTCGCGCTGCCCGTGCTGGGCTGGGCGCTGTGGCAGGCAGCCAGCGGACCGGACTGGCGCTATGCGGCGGCGCTGACCGGCTACGCCGCCGGCTGGCTGCCCTGGTTGTTCAACATCGACCGCCAGATGTACTTCTTCTACATGACGCCGGTAGCGCCATTCCTGGTCATCGCGGTGACGCTGGCGTTGGGCGAGATACTCGGCCGGGCTCAGGATGGCGTCGAGCGGCGAGGCACGGGGCTGCTGGTGGTCTCGCTATACATCGGTCTCGTGATGGCCAACTTCATCTGGCTCTGGCCGATCCTCACCGGTGGCTCGATCACTCCGGAGCACTGGAACGCCCAGCTCTGGCTACCTTCCTGGCGCTGAATCATCCTCCTGGTCAGGCTAGCTGGATCGTGTCACCGGAGACCGTGATCTGGCGTGGCGCGAGTGACCTTGACGCGGGGCCGTTGACGACCGATCCGTCGGCGATGGCGTACTTGCTCCCGTGGCAGGGGCAGTCGATCGTCCCGGACGCCACCTTGTTCACCGTGCAGCCCTGGTGGGTGCAGACCGCGGAGAACGCCATGAACGCTCCCGGCGTCGGTTGGGTCACCACGACCTCTTGGTCGGCGAATACCGCCCCGCCACCCACCGGGATGTCGGCAGTGTTTGCCAGCGGCTGGCCTCCCGTGCCTTCCGAGCCTGCGGGCGGGGCATCCGGCGCACCGGGAGCTTCCGGTTCGAATGGGGCTTGTGCCGGTGGAGCCGAATCCCCGGAGCTGCTGCATGCGGCAAGCGTGGCGGAGACAGCCAGGATCCCAGTACCCGCCACGACGGCGCGCCGGGTCACTTCAGATCCTTGGGGGGTGTGGTGGGACATCGTCACTCCTTGTCAGTAGCAGGCCAGCGGCAAGTCGGTGGGGGTCACACAGTAGGGCGCATCACTGTACGTGTCACCAGAGGGTTATGTCTTTCACTCGAGGTAACGATAACTCTCGACCGTTGAGTCCAAAAGAGTGGACACACTCCAGGACTGTCACTCACTTGAGGTAGCGCCGTACTGCGAAGTGGAAGGTGAGACAGGATATGAGACCTTGTCAAACGCCAGCGTTCTCCAGCAGAAGGTGATCGATACGATTCAGATCCGAGATCTCGACGGGCTGCGCGATCTACCCCCACGTAACTATATGTATACGAGCCCCGCTCGGCCTGCTTATATCTCCCAAGTCCGAACCACCTACCGTCCGGAAACGAATGTCTGGCATGACGAGGGATGCGATGGCTAATGGGGCCGGGCACGTCTCCGCCCAGGCCCACGGAGTTCCGCTGCACCGCCGAAACCGAGGCCGCCGTGCCGAAGAGCTGTACTCGGCCGGTTCCGTCCGCACCAAACCCGTGCGACGCAGTGTGGACCTGTCCCCCACCTACCACGTCAAGCTTACCCAGTGGTGCGCCGAGACCGCGGATCTGATCGGCACCCCCCGCGTCACCGGGCAGGACGTCATCCGGGCCCTGGTTGCTCGGCTACTGATGGACGAGGCCCTCGCTCGGCGGATTCGAGCCGACCTCAGCATCGATCTCTGAGCGTTCACGATCCCGGCGTCGGGCCGGTGGGGCGGTTGGATACATCGCGCTGCGCCAGATGCTCGCGCAGGAACCCCACCGTGGCGTCCCAGGCCTTGGCGGCCTGCTCCGGGTCGTAAGTGCCGATCAGATTCTCGTCGTTGAAGAAGGCGTGCCCGGCCGGGTAGAAACGGAAGTCAGGCTTACGGCCGGACTGCCGTTCGATGGTGGCTGCGAGTTCACGGACCTGGTCGGTGCTCTGCATCTCGTCGCGCTCGCCGAAGTGGCCCAGCAGCGGGGCGGAGAGGTTCTCGAAGCTCGGGTACCGCTCACCGAGCACGCCATAGAACGGTACTGCAGCGCCGATCTTGTCGCCCTGCTGGGCCGCGAGCACCAGCACGAAGCCGCCGCCCATGCAGAAGCCCACTGCGCCGATCGTGGCGCTGGTGACCGCGTCGTGACCCAGCAGGTAGTCCACCGCACCACCCAAGTCGCGGGCCGCACGGTCCGCGGGTAGATCCTGCATCAGCTGGCTCGCCTCGTCGGCGTCATGGGTGGTGGCGCCGCCGAAGAGATCGGGGGCCAGAGTGACGAAGCCCTCTGCGGCCAGCCGGTTCGCCACGTCGACGATGTGGCTGGTCAACCCCCACCATTCCTGGATCACCACGACGCCCGGCCCGCTGCCCCCGTCCGGCAGCGCGAGATACCCATACGCACTGCCCCCGTTGGACCCAAACTTGACGTTCTGCACCACGTTCCCCATACCCCCAATCCCACCACAGCCGACTCAGCCCCCGCGTTCTGGATGCAGACTGCAGCTATCTGCCCACGAATGGGTGCTGTCTGCTACCAGAACGCGGCAACGCGAGGTCAGGGTTTGTGTCCTGCGCTGGCGAGTGTGGGGGGGTGGTGGAGGTGGTAGAGGTGGGCGTAGTCGTTGTTGTTGGTGAGGAGCTCGGTGTGCGTGCCGGTTTCGGTGATGCGGCCGTGGTCGAGGTAGAGGATTTGGTCGGCATCGGTGACGGTCAGCAGGTTGTGAGAGATGATGATGGTGGTCCGGCCGGCGATCAGCCGGCGCAGCGGGGTGAGGATGCGCTGGCTGGCCTCGGCGTCGAGGCTGGTGGTCGGTTCGTCGAGAAGCAGGATGGGGGCATCACGGATCATGGCGCGGGCAATGGCGACGCGTTGGCGTTGCCCGCCGGAGAGTAGCCGGCCGCGTTGGCCGACGCGGGTGTCGTAGCCCTCGGGAAGCGCGGTGATGAAATCGTGGGCGTCGGCGGCTTTGGCGGCGGTGCTGAGTTGGTCGTCGGTGGCGTCGGGGCGGCCGGCCCGGATGTTGTCGGCGATCGTGCCATCGAGCAGCAGAGTTTCTTGCAGGACGATGGCAATGTTGGCGCGTAGTTGTTCGGGGTCCAGGTCGCGCAGGTCGTGGCCATCCAGGGTGATCCGCCCGGAGGGGGGGTCATAAAACCGCAGGAGGAGCTTGAGCAGGGTGGTCTTGCCGGCGCCACTGGCGCCCACGATGGCGGTGGTCTGGCCGGGTAGCGCGGTGAAGCTGACCTGTTTCAGGACGTCGCTTTCGGTGTCGGGGTAGGCGAAGCTGACCCGCTCCAGGTGCACTTGCCCGCGGGCCCGCTCCAGCGGGACCGGGTGCGCGGGGGCGGCCACGGTGGGTTGTTCGTCGAGCAGTTCGATGATCCGCTCGGCGGCCGCCGAAGCGGCGAACAGCGTGGTGGCCATCGACCCCAGGCTTTGGACGGGCGCATAGAGCTGGGACAGGAACACCAGGAAGGCCAGCAACTCACCCAGGGTCAGGCGACCGGCAGTCAGTTCCCAGATCCCCGCTCCGACGATGGTCAGCACCCCGATGACCTGGATCAGGTCCACCAGCGGGGAGAACATCGCGCCCAGCCGGGTGGCGGCCAGCTCGGCGCGCACGCTGCCCCTGCTTTGGGCCGCGAAGCGATCGACCTCGGCGCCTTCGCGACCGTAGGCCTGGATGAGGGTGGCGTTACTCAGGCTCTCCTCGGCGACCACCGAGATCGACCCGTCCCGGACCCGGGCCTCCCGTGAGACGATCTTGATGCGACGCGCGAAGGCGCGGGCAGCGGTCCAGAACACCGGCACCGCCACGAACGACACCAGCGCCAGGCGCCAGTCAAGGTAAAACAGCACCCCGGCGAACACCACGATCTTCACCAGGTTCGAGATGATCCCGATGACCCCCGACAGCAACAAGCTTTCGATCGCGTTCACATCGCCGGTCAACCGGCTCAGGATGTCACCCAGGCGGCGGCGGTCGAAGAAACTCACCGACAGGGTGTGCAGATGGGCAAACACCCGGGTCCGCATCCGGTGCAGGAAGTTCTCCCCGATCCACGCCCCCAGATACTCGCCGACGAAACCCAGAAAACCGACCAGCAGTGTGATACCCAGGAACGCCAGTGCTACCTTCGGGAACGCTCCGAAGTCCTGCGGGGTCAACACATCATCGACCAACACCCCGAACAGCAAGATCGCGGCGGCGTCCACCACCGGCATCAAGATGACCAACACCAGCGACAGCCACAGCCATCGCCAAAACGGGCGGGCATCAGGCCAGAATCGCCGGAAAACCTCCCGCAAACTCGCCGTTGGAGCCGCCTCCACCAAACTCCCGGCATCATCCGACGCCGGACGGAACAGCGACCTCACCACCTCCCGCACAGGCACTCCCGTTCTTTGAGTTGGGCGTTCTCTGGCTCTAGGCACTCTGGGGTCTGGCGTTCTCTGACGTCTGGCTCTACAAGGTTCGGTAGTTGACCCTACAAGGTTCGATAGTGGTCTTCAGCCCCTGGACACGGCAGGGGCGGTGGCCCCCACTCCACTGACAGGAGTGGGGGCCACCGCCGACCAGCGGACTACAACAGGAGTCCTACAGAATGCCGAGCAGCCCGCTGCGGTGGTAGTAGTTCTTGTAGCCACCGTGGTAGTTGTAGCCGCTGTAGTAGCCGTAGTGGCGCTTGTAGTGGTACTTGCCCCCGTAGTAGCCACCATACTTGTAGCCGTCCTTGCCGTGACGACCTTTGTGGCCGTGATGGTCCTTGTGACCACAGTCGCCACCCATTGCGAAGATACCCGCGATGCTCATACCACTCCTTCGTGTCAAGGAGGAGCAATGTAAGCCCGAAGACCCGAATCAGCCTGGAAATGTCGGGGTGCGCAGCGGATCTGCTACCGTCAGATTCTGATCTGATCTCAAGTGCATGCCGGAGAACGTGTCGCGACATGGTGCCGCAATACTCGACGCGGTCAGCGTCTTGGCGGACTCTCCCCCAGTATCAACACTGGCAACGTCAATCCGTCGCGCATCCGCAACCCCCAATGGTGATCCGAGCTGGCCCCCCTCACTCCCCGTGGTCAACGCACACTCGAAAGTAAGCCATCCGGTTGACGATTTCAACAGTAACTTTCCGTACATAGTTAACGACGCTCGGTGAACCGTCCTGGAATGTCCGGCGTGTCCGCTCCCCATGCACGGTGTGTCCGGCGCCTGTGCCCGGTGACCCGATCCGGTCACCGGATCCACCCTCCCGCGTCGGCGGACCGGAAGGCGACGGTGTCCCCGCTGACCAGCGGGACATCGCCGTCATGGCTGAGCTGATCGCCGTTGAGCACGGCAACGACGTGCCGGTCCAGGGTCAGGCCCACCGCAGCTGCCGCACCGGCCAGCGTGGCGGCATGGACGGTGCACGGAGCGCGGTGCCCATTGCGGGCCAGCGCGCCGCACCTGTGCACCGTGATCTGCGGAGCGGGCTGGCGCCGGGCGGCGCGGTAGTCGTCCAGGGAGTTGATGTTGACCACCGAATCCAGTGCCGGATCGGCCGCGGCCAGCGCCGGGTCGGCAAGCAGCGCGGCGTCATCCAGGCGCAGCGTGGCACACCGCGGGAACAGCTGGCCCGGGCGCAGGTCACCGGCTGCCACCATTCCGGTAACCAGCGGCGCGAGGGCCACCCGGTAGGCGGCGGCGAGCGGCTGCGGGAAGCCGCGAGCGACCGGGAGCACCACGTCGATGCCGTCGGTCAGCGCGCCCAGCACTCGGTGCACGAACACCGGGTGCAGGAACGGCAGGTCGGTGGAGCACACGAAGGTGATCTGCGCTCGACCGGTCAGCGCAGCCAGGCCTGCGGCGATGCCCTGCAGCGGCCCGAGCCCCTCCTCCGGGTCCTCCACAACGTCGGTCCGCGAGGGGATCTCGGGTAGTGGCTGACCAGGGGCCCGCACTACGAGCAGCGGCCCGTCGACCGCGCGGGAGAGCACGCCCAGCGTGTGGCGCAGCAGGGTGGAACCGTGCCACTCCAGTGCGGCCTTCGGAGTGCCCATCCGCGAGGAGCGCCCCCCCGCCAGCACCACACCAGCTGCCCGCGCAGCCATGCGCCCGATCGTAGCCCACATTCTGCGCTGCGTTCTGGAGACAAACTGCGCTAATCAGAGCCCGAATTACTGCAATCTGCCTCCAGAACGCGATGGCTCAGTCCCCGGACCAGGCCGCCACCTGCGACACGAACGCGTCCAGATCAGCGAGACGCTGAAGGTTGTCGCGGACCCGGCCGTCGTCGATGTCGATGTACTCGTGGTCCAGCACGTTGTACTCGTGGTCCAGCACGTTGCGGAAGCCAACCGCCCTGGCAACGGCCTCCGCAGTCTGGGCATGCACGACCTGCTGCGCCCCAAGCGTGCGGACCGCATCGGCGTTGGATTCCGCGACCCGCCAGGCCTCCGAGGCGATAATGTGATGTGCGATCCGAGCACAACCCTCGATGGCCGTGATGAAGTGGTACTTCACAGCCGCGAGCCGGGTGGGATCGTCGAGCAGGTCCCCCTTAGCGGCGCGGTACCCGTCCAGCACCTTCAGGTCGGACGCGACGCGGTCGAGCAGCCGGTCGAGCCGCTCCCGATCAACCACCCAGCACTCCACGGGCCAACTCGATCCGACGTCGGCGGTAGCGCTCCCGGATCGCCGGAATCTCGTCCAGGTAGCGCAGCCGGGTGTCCGCCTGCCACCGGACCCTCGCCCGAGGATCGTCATCGAACAGCAGGCGGCCCTCCTGCGCGATCCGCCCGGACAGCCACAGCGGTGCGGTATCGAGCACGACCAGATCCACACCTGCGGGGAGGTCCACCTCCCAGGAGGCCGGCGGTCGGACACCCCACCAAGCTCCGACGTCCAGGTCGCTGTCCGGGCGCACGGTGCCACCCACCCGGCTGCCGTGCACCAGCGCAAACCGCGCACCGGCTGAACGCAGCACGTCGACTACTCGCTGCTCGTCTGCGATCACGGCACCCATTGTGACAGTTTCGCTAGCGTGGGGATCCCCCGAGCGGAGGTGAGCCGCCCGCGGATTACCCGAGTTCCGAAGCGAGGGCACCGCGGATGACCCTTGGCGACCAGGTGGTCGAAGGCCTGGCGTAGTGGGGTTCCCGGGCGCGAAGGAACGACTGGAGATGCTTGTCCCGCCAGAGTTGCTCGCAGGCGGCGTAACCGCCGGGCGTACAGCTGAACGGCGGCCCAGTCCAGCCGCAGTCACAGCGGGGCAGGTAAGCCACGAAGCGACCGTCGAGGTGCGCTCGCAGGTCGCTCCAGACACCGATGAGCCCTCCGTCGGGCTGCCGGCCGACGACTCGGCATCGGTGTTCGTCGATGGATTCGTGGACGTCCCCGGCCCGGTGGAGGAGCACCGCATAAGAATCCTGCGCGAGGCTTAACGGAAGATGAACGGAGCGCGCTCGAATGGGTGGACTTGAGTAACTCTGGTGTTGCCAGGCTCCGACGCCGGCAATCGCGCCGTCGGCCTCGACGGAGTAAGCGCTTTGTCGCTGAGCAGGTGCGCGACCCGGGCGGTGAGGGCCTCGTGGAGGTCGCTGGTGATCTCCGCGTCTCGGATGTCGCGGTGGCGCCGGTCAGCAGCGCGGCCAGTCCCGGGGTGGCGGCGCAGTAGCTGGAGTACGGGATCGATGACCGCGGTCACTACCTGTTCGGGGAGCGTGGCGTGGGTGCGTCCAGCGCGGTACAACGTTAGCGCGGATTTCCGCGGAGTCAGTCGACGGGCCCTCATCCCGTTCGTCGCAGCGTCCGCATTCGAGCTGCGCTTCCCCAGGGTCGCGCGGCGCGGGATGCGATCTCCGAGACCTGAGCGGGATCGCTACTCGGCGCGCATCAGCATCCCACAGCGCACATGAGGCGGGCGACACCCGCCTATGTGCATTCTGCGCCACGGCCGACCCGCAGACCCCGACGGTGGGGTTGGGCAGGTAGAGGACACGACACACGCCCCACCCGCCACCGCGTGACCCAGCCCGACCCGCCCCCAGACCCGATCACACCAGAGAAGCTGGACTGGCCAGCGAATCAACCACGCCCAGCACCAGACCAGTTGCTGAAGCTCGTCCACGGATCCAGGCTCAGTGCCTCCTGCGCCACCACTGCCGGGCTGTAAGGAGGATCCAATCCCGGAGAAACCAACCCCAGCACAACACCGCGACACACAGCAGAACTCGCTTTGCGACCCTCACAGCAACCCCCTGCCAGCGATCTACCACCCAAACACAGCATTGAGTTTAGGACAGTGAAAGTCTAGAGATTCCTCGACTATGACCTCGCGCTCCCACCAAGATCATCTATTCGACCAACGCGATCGAGTCCCTCAACGCCCACTCACCGACAGCCCGGTGGCGGAAACCCGGTCGCGGCTTGACCCGCTCGCGATGGTCATCTGCGCGGCAGGCGCGGCCCGGTGTTGACGCGCTCTCTGAAAGTCCCAGGGGCACTCATCGAAATTTCCCCAGCTGGGGAATGAACCAGGTTATCGGTGGAGGAGTGGGACGAGGAGAAACAGGTGAGAGAACTCGCCTCACGGTGTCTGCGAGGGCCTCGGTCAGGTGTTCGGCGCCTTCGGCGCCTCCCACAAGCTCAATCGGCTCGGGAGCGAAAGCTCGCTTTCGCTCCTCTCGCCTCAATCGCTTGTGCCGACGTAAGTCGCGAGGTGCTCGCCGGTGAGGGTGGAGCGGGCGGCGACGAGGTCGGCGGGGTGCCCTCGAAGACGATGCCGCCGTCGTGGCCGGCGCCGGGGCCGAGGTCGATGATCCAGTCGGCGTGCGCCATGACCGCCTGGTGGTGCTCGATGACGATGACCGACTTGCCGGCGTCGACGAGCCGGTCGAGCAGGCCGGGCAGCTGCTCGACGTCGGCGAGGTGCAGTCCGGTGGTCGGCTCGTCGAGGACGTAGATACTGCTGCCGCCGCCCATCTGGGTGGCCGGCTTGAGCCGGCTGGCCGAGGCTGAGGTAGCCGAGCCCGACGTCGGCGAGCCGGTCGAGGGACGCTAGAAGGCAACCACGGGGAAGTCCGGTGGAACCCCGAGACGTACTTGCCCGAAGGTCCCATAACGTTGCTCAGAGGCGAAGACATGATGTCTCATCGTCTGGACGTCCCGGAAGCAACGTTCCAACGGGCTGGTGGCTCGAAACGCCGTCGTTCCCGCGATGCTGCATGCGAGCTCCACCGCCTGGACGGCGCTGCTCATGGCGTGGGCCATCGCGAGCAGGAGGTCCGCCTTCTGCTCCAGCGAGTGGGTCTCGCCGTCGATGCATCTCTGCCACGCTTCGCGCACCGTGTCGAGAAGCAACAAGCGCCCTGAGCGCAGGATCGCTTCCGCTCGGCCCAGCTGGACTTGGGCCGATGCGCGTTCTTTCAGCAGGCCGCTCGATGCCACGGGAGTCTTGGTCCGGGCGAGTTCGGTCACCTCGTCGAGAGCTCGTCGCGCCACCCCCAGCATCGGCGTCGGGATGCCGGTCGCCGCCGCACCCACGACCGGGAGTCGATACAGCGGGCCCCGATAGTGGGATCCCGGCTCGAAGTCCGGCACCATCGGGAAGGTCCTGGACTTGGGCACGTACACGTCGGTCACCGAGATGTCGTCGCTGCCCGTGCCCCGCATCCCCATGACGTCCCACGTATCGATGATTTCGCACTGCTCTCTGGGGAAGTACACCATCCGCATCTCGGGCTCGCCCCCGGCGGATTCGTCGTCGTCCACGAGGACGGTCGACGAGATCCAGTCGGCGTCATGACAGTTGCTGACGAACGGGGCCCGACCAGAGATGCGGTATCCACCGTTGGTCGACGTCGCCTTCAGCGGGCGGCCGAACTGGGCCGCGATCAGGATGTCCGCTCCGCGGCTGTAGATCTCCTCGGCTCCCTCGTCGGGGAGCCGGGCGCAGAAGAAGGCCCAGTCCAGAGGGTTCTCCAAGGTCCACGCCGCAGCAGAGTCGTGGCGACCGATTTCCTCACCGACGAGGGCGCGGGTGACGGGGTCGGTCTCCAACCCCCCGAGTGAACGGGGCGTTGTCATTCGCAGGAGACCCGTCTCGCGCAGTGCCTTCAAGACCGGCTGGGACAGGCGTCGTTCCCGCTCCGCTTCCTGGCTGTGCTCCCGGATGATCGGAGCGATCTCGCGTGCGGCGTCGATCAGCGCGGTGTCGGGTTCCCAAGGCATTTCGCTTGTTCCTTGCGTCGACAGCGGTCCGGTCATGACCCTCACCTCCCGTTCGCCGGAGCGATGTTCTGGTTGACGTGGAAGAGGTTGCCCGGGTCATAGGCTGCCTTCACGGCGGAGAGCCGCTCGTAGTTGGCGCCGTAGTTGTCGGCGGCACGGTGGTCGTCGTCGCCGGACATGAAGTTGATGTAGCCTCCTTCGCTGCCCGAGTGGGGATGGATGGCTGCGTAGTAGTCCCTCACCCACTTGGTGTTGGCCTCGTTGTCGGCAGGGTCCGGCCAGATCCCGACGATCACCGGCGCAAAGCTCTTGTCCCGGTGCCCGAAGGCGGTCTCGTCGGCGCCGACCCGTTGCGCCGCGCCGTTGATCGGGTGGAGATGCATGGACGAGCTCACGGTGGGCGTCTTCTGGCCGTGTTGGACGTGAGCGGCGATCGCCTCGTCGGTGAGCTCGGTGGCGAGTCCGCTTTCCAGTAGTTCTGCATGCCCTTCGGGACGAGATCGTCGAAGGCGCTCTGCAGGGCCGGGAACGGCATCACCTCGACCTGCTCCGCCTGCACCTCGGCGACGTCGCGCAGTGGCCGGAACACCTGCTCGGCCTCCTCATGCGGACCGTTCCAGCACGTGACCAGTACGCAGAACAGATCCCCGACTCGGTCTTCGGGGATGAACGGCAGCGGAGGCGCGATCTGCCAGCCGAAGAAGCATCCGAGCTGCTCGGGCGCCTCCTTGATATAGGAGCGGTAGCCCTCCAGGACCGCCGTGGCATCGTCGAAGGCGTAGAACAGCGGGCCGCCCACGACGTCACCGACCTCGTGGAGCTGGAACTCGAAGCTGGTGACGACACCGAAGTTGCCGCCGCCGCCGCGCAGCGCCCAGAACAGATCCTCGTTCTGATAGTCAGTGGCCGTGACCTGCCGGCCGTCGGCGAGCACGACATCGGCCGAGAGCAGGTTGTCGATGGAGAGCCCCACGCTGCGGGTGAGGTGGCCGATGCCGCCACCCAGGGTGAGGCCAGCCACCCCGGTCGTGGAGACGATCCCGCCGGGCGCGGCCAGGCCGAACGGGTAGGTCGCGTGGTCGACATCCCCCAGGGTCGCGCCGGCCCCGACCCGGGCGACTTTCTTGGCCGGGTCGACCTGCACGCCCTTCATCGGCGACAGGTCGATGACCAGCCCGTCGTCCACCGTCCCGAATCCGGGAACGCTGTGGCCCCCGCCCCGGACGGCCAGGTCGACGCCGCTGTCGCGGGCAGCGGCGATCACGGCCATCACGTCGGCTGAATCCGTGCACCGGACGACGGCGTGGGGCCTGCGGTCGTGCATGGCGTTGTAGACCGCGCGGGCGTCGTCGTAGTCGGGCTCCGAGGCGGTGATGACGCGACCCCGCACCGTTTCGGTCAATGCCTTGATCGTGTCGCTCATGGCGTGCTCTCCGCTCGATGTCGCCGAGGATGCACGCGCAGGCGTTTCCGAAGCGTTCCCGCTCAGCCGGACTCGTTCAGAAGACCGGTTGCCGCCCGGAACGCCGGGAGATCGTGGCCCGAAGGGATGGTCTCGACGAGGTCCCCGAGTTGCTCCCGCAGCGCCTGATCGGGGTACCGGCTGGCCAGGGAGTGGAGAGCCCGAAGCTCCAACCAGCTCGCCCCTTGCGCCTCGGCGACCTCGACAGCTCTGCGCAGCGACGCGGCGGCTTCCGATTCTCCGCTGCGATACGCCAGCTCACCGTCGACTCGCCACAGCTCGGCCTCGAGATAGCGTTGGTTGCGGCGGTGTGACAACGAGAGCCCCTCGCGTGTCGCGGCTCGTCCTTCGTGGAGTTCGCCGGCCATGCCACGGGCTCGAGCAAGAAGGAGGAGTGTGTAGGTCAGGTGGAGGCTCTCCCCCTCGGTGCGCGAGCGCGCCACCGATCGCACGATCCTGTCGATGCCCCCGGGGGAGCCCTCACAGACGTCCAGCCAGCCGCGGAGGGCGTCTCCGACGATCATCAGGTAGCGCATCGGAAGGCGCTTGCCCAGGAGCTCAGCATCCCCGAGCAGCTCGGCGAGGCGGGCGAAATCCTCGGATTCGGTCGCGATGATCGCCGCGTAGGTGAGGACGTACCACAGCGTCATGAGATGATCGAGATCGACGGCCAGCTCAAGAGCAGATCGGGCCCTCTCATCGGCCCGGCCGGCGTCTCCCGCCCACAGGTCGACCCAGGCCAGCCGTACGAGACAGACCGCTTTCGGGTCCTGGGCGTACAACGCCAGATGCTCGTGGCGATGGGACAGGTCATAGGCGTCGATGGCGCCTTCGAGGTACTGACGGGCCCTCGCCAGATCACCCCGCCAGAAGGCGCTCACGCCGAGGAGATACCGTCCCTCAGTCCGAGCGATCGGATCATGACTCTCGTGGTCGACGAGCGCCTGGCCGAGCTCGCTGCACTCGTCGAAGCGGCAGCCCTGCAGCCGGGCGAGGCCGAGACCGCGGAGAATCGGGGGGTCCGCGAGTCGGTGGAGCATGCGGCAGAGCGAAAGGGCACGCTCGTAGAGTTGGTGCGCTCCGTGGGAGCCGTAGCCCTCGAGGGCCACCAGGGGGGAGCCGAGGGCGATCCGGATGTCGAGTTCGAGCGCATCACGAGCGGGTGACGGTGGCAACTCCGACAGCAGTGAGAGTGCTCGCCGGAACATGGCGACCGCTTCGTCGAGGGCTGACACCGCGACCGCTCGGGCTCCGGCCACGCGGTAGGCATCGATGGCCGGTTGGACCATGCCGGCCTGGTCGTAGTGGGCGGCCAGCGCTGCGCTCGCCGCGTCAAGGCCGTAGCGGAATTCGACCGCGATCGCCTCGGCGACGGCCCGGTGGAGTTGCCGTCGACGAGCCGGACTCAGCATCTCCAGGGCAACCGCCCGAAGCTTGTCATGGCTGAAGTCGTACGTGAGCCCCTGATCGCGGATGATCCGTCGACGCCAGAGCTCGTCGAGGTCGTCTACCAGGGCTGGCTCACCGATCCCGGTAGCCGAGACCAGCAGGCCGACCGAGAAGGACCGACCGATGACGGCGGCCACCTCGGCCAGCCGTCGGGCGCCGGCAGGGAGTTGGCCCAGTCGGGCACCCAGCACCGCCCGCATCGTGGGAGTGAGCGCCAGCTGCCTTCCCTCGGGGGACATTCCGGCTCGAAGCGCTTCGATGACGAAGAGAGGGTTGCCCTCGGTCTCCGCCCAGAGTCGTGCCGCCAGTTCCGGATCGATCTCCTCCGCGTGGCGGAGCCGAGCAGCGAGCGCCGCCGTCGTGGCTTCGTCGAGCCGGTCGAGTGGCACGGTGGTGACTGCATAGTCGTGGCCCAACGCGTCGACGAGTCCTACGAGGGGATGATGCTCGGGGATCTCCTCCGAGCGGACGGTACTTACTATGAGGACCGGTGCCGTCTGCCCGGAACGGACCACGAAGCCGATCAACTCGATGGTCTCGGCGTCGCACCACTGCAGATCGTCGATGATCAGCAGACGCGGGTGGTCGCCGACGATCACCCGGCTCACAGCATCGAACAACCGGTGGCGCGCAGCCAGGTCGCCCGACCGGCTCGGTGCGGCTGGCGGGGAAGCCTCACCGAGCTCGGGTAGGAGACGAGCGAGCTCGGCCCTCCAGACCGCACCCAGCGTGTCGATGTGGCTCCGGAGTGCATCCGATCGGAGCAGGTCGACGACGGGGCCCCACGGCAATCTGCCCGCCGCCTCGTACGCCCGAGCCGAAGCCACCACGTGTCCCTCGGCTCGAACGCGCCGGCCCAGCTCCAGGGCGAGGCGGGACTTCCCGATCCCCGGCTCGCCGGAGAGCAACACCAGATGTGCCCTCCCTTCCCGCGCCGCGTTCCATGCCTGGTTGAGCTGGTCCAGCTCGAAGTCGCGGCCCACGAACGGCACGTCGGCGACGGGGGCTGCGTCCTCGCCCTGCCGTTCCTCGCGGTTGGGTGTGTTGGCCCGGAGCTGCCGGTAAATCGCCCCGATGGCCTCGCCCGGTTCCAGCGCGAGGTCGCGCTCGAGCACCTCCGCGTAGCGATGGTAGGAGCGCAGCGCCGCGCCTCGGTCGCCGAGCGCGAGATGTGCTTCCATCTGGATTCGAACGGCCGCTTCGTCCGTTGGCTCCAGGTCGATAATGGATTGGGCATGCCTGATCGTCGCTTCGTGGTCGTCGCGCCCGGCAGCGTCGTCTGCCAGTCGCACGAGGACCCCGTGTGCCTCAGCTCGAAGCTTCGCTCGCTCGTCGATGACCCAGTCGTCGTAGCACGCGGGAAGGAAGTCGCCCGAATACAGGCGCGCCGCGAGCTCGAGATCGCCAGCAGCTATCGCGTCGCGGAACCTCAGCACGTCAACCTCGCTCGGCCCCGTGGGAATCCACCGCACGATCTCGTTGTCGATCTGGACGAACTCGCCGATGTCGGGAAGGGAGTGGCGGAGGTCGTGCAGCAGCTTTCTGAGGTTGGTCCGCGCCTGACGTTCGTCGGAGTCGGGCCACAGCTCGAACGCGAGCCGGGAGCGGTGCTGCAGATCTCTCCGCAACGCGATCAACGCCAGGAAGCGCTGCAAGCGAAGGGAGCTGAAGGCGCGAAGACGGCGGCCGTCCAAGATGACGTCGACTGCACCGAGCAGTCGGACCCCGAGCCGCGCCGGCGATTCGCCACTGGCCCTGCTTCTGTCGCTCGGCATATGGCTCCTCAGGTAGCGGTCCAAACTTCCAGGATCTGTTATTCCCTGGACCCGGGTCGACGACAAGACCACCAGTATGTTGCCGTTGTCGACTCCCGTCCCTGCCCGTTCGACGCCGCGCGTTTCGATCGCGAATGTCCCTTGACGAGCACTTCGGTCCGAGTTGGCCCGAATGACTCCTGGCCGCCAGCGTTCGGGGCGCTGAGGTCGCGGGACTTCAGCCGGCGGCGTAGGTAGCCGGCCGGTAGCGGGCCGGCGGGATCGGGTCGCCGTGGGCGCGAGCCGATTCGAGCCAGGCCGCCTTGGAGGACTCCCGAAGGTCGGCTCGGGAGCGAAAGCTCGCTTTCGCTCCTCTCGCCTCAATCGCTTGTGCCGACGTAGGCCGCGAGGTGCTCGCCGGTGAGGGTGGAGCGGGCGGCGACGAGGTCGGCGGGGGTGCCCTCGAAGACGATCCGGCCGCCATCGTGGCCGGCGCCGGGGCCGAGGTCGATGATCCAGTCGGCGTGCGCCATGACCGCCTGGTGGTGCTCGATGACGATGACCGACTTGCCGGCGTCGACGAGCCGGTCGAGCAGGCCGAGCAGCTGCTCGACGTCGGCGAGGTGCAGGCCGGTGGTCGGCTCGTCAAGGACGTAGATACTGCCGCCGCCGCCCATATGGGCGGCCAGCTTGAGCCGCTGCCGCTCGCCGCCGGACAGCGTAGTGAGTGGCTGGCCCAGGCGCAGGTAGCCCAGCCCGACGTCGGCGAGCCGGTCGAGGATGGCGTGCGCGGCCGGCGTGCGCGCCTGGCCGGCGCCGAAGAACTCCTCGGCCTCGGTCACCGACATCGCGAGCACCTCGCTGATGTCCTTGCCGGTGTCATTGCCGCCGAGTCGATATTTCAACACCGATGCGTCGAACCGCTTGCCCTCGCACTCCTGGCAGGTGGTGGCGACGCCGGCCATCATCGCCAGGTCGGTGTAGATGACGCCGGCGCCGTTGCAGTGGGGGCAGGCGCCCGCGGAATTGGCGCTGAACAGCGCCGGCTTCACACCGTTGGCCTTCGCGAACGCCTTGCGGATCGGGTCGAGCAGCCCGGTGTAGGTCGCCGGGTTGCTCCGCCGCGAGCCGCGGATCGCGCCCTGGTCGACCGACACCACACCCGCGCCGGCTGGCCCAGACAGCTGTGGCAGCGACCCGTGCACCAGCGAGCTCTTACCGGAGCCCGCCACGCCGGTGACGACGACAAGCACCCCGAGCGGGATGTCGATGTCGACGTCGCGCAGGTTGTGCGCCGTCGCGCCGCGGATCGGAAGCCAGCCGGTGGGCGTGCGCACCGTCTCCTTGAGGGCGGCCCGGTCATCGAGATGGCGGCCGGTGATCGTGCCGCTGGCCCGCAGCCCCCCGACGGTGCCCTCAAAGCAGACCGTGCCGCCGGCCGTACCGGCGCCGGGACCGAGGTCGACGACGTGGTCGGCGATCGCGATCGTCTCCGGCTCGTGCTCCACGACCAGCACCGTGTTGCCCTTGTCCCGCAGCCGCAGCAGCAGGTCGTTCATCCGCTGGACGTCGTGGGGGTGCAGGCCGATGGTCGGCTCGTCGAAGACATAGGTGACGTCGGTGAGCGCGGAGCCGAGGTGGCGGATCAGCTTGGTGCGCTGCGCCTCGCCGCCCGACAGCGTGCCCGACGGCCGGTCGAGCGACAGGTAGCCCAGTCCGATCTCCACGAACGACTCGAGGGTCGCCGCCAGCTTGCCGAGCAGCGGCGCCACCGACGGCTCGCCGAGGCCGCCGACCCACCCGGCGAGATCGCTGATCTGCATCGCGCAGGCGTCGGCGATGTTGATCCCCTTGATCCGCGAGGACCGGGCCGCCTCGCTGAGCCGGGTGCCGCCGCAGTCGGGACAGGCGGTGAAGGTGACCGCCCGGTCCACGAACGCCCGGATGTGCGGCTGCATCGCGTCGGGGTCCTTGGACAGGAACGACTTCTGCACCTTGGGGACCAGCCCCTCGTAGGTGAGGTTGACGCCATCGACCTTCACCTTGACCGGCTCCTTGTAGAGAAAGTCGTGGAGCTCCTTCTTGGTGTACTTGCGGATCGGCTTGTTCGGGTCGACGAAGCCCGACTCGGCGTAGACCCGCACCGTCCAGAAGCTGTCCGACTTCCAGCCGGGGATGGTGAACGCGCCCTCAGCAAGCGACTTGGAATCGTCATAGAGCTGGCTGAGGTCGATATCGGAGACCGTGCCCCGGCCTTCGCAGCGCGGACACATCCCGCCGATGATGCTGAAACTGCGCCGCTCCCGCACGGTCCGTCCGGCGCGCTCCAGGGTCACCGCACCCGCTCCACTGATCGAGGCGACGTTGAAGGAGAACGCCTGGGGCGAGCCGATGTGCGGCTTCCCGAGCCGGCTAAACAGGATGCGCAACAACGCGTTGGCGTCGGTCACGGTGCCCACGGTGGACCGGGGGTTAGCACCCAGCCGCTCCTGGTCGACGATGATCGCGGTCGTCAGCCCGTCGAGCACATCGACCTCGGGCCGCGCCAGCGTCGGCATGAAACCCTGCACAAAGGCGCTGTACGTCTCGTTGATCAGCCGCTGCGACTCCGCGGCGATCGTGCCGAACACCAGCGAACTCTTGCCCGAACCGGAGACACCGGTGAACACCGTCAGCCGGCGCTTCGGGAGCTCAACGCTGACGTCGGAGAGGTTGTTCACCCGCGCGCCCTGCACCCGGATCAGACCGTGGCAGTCGGCCACGTGCAACGCAGGCGACTGCGTGTCCGTCCTTATGGCCATGCTCATCGTGTCTCCATCACCAGGTGAACCCCAAGATCCAACAAAACCGCAGGTCAACAGGCATACAGGGGGTTCCGCTGGTCCTTCATCTGTGGAGGTGCTTGTGTCTTCCTCGCACACCCGCATAGACGCGTAGACGTCTGAGCTGTGCGAACGCGGATCAGCGAGCGAGCCTACTTACCATCCCGCGGCTTCGCCGCACGGGGCGTCAAGGTGGTACCATCATCTGGTACGAGGGAGTGATGATGATGGCAATGTCAGCAAGCGAGGCCCGTAAGCGCCTGTTCCCACTGATCGAGCAGGTCAACGAGGACCAGGAGCCGGTAGAGATCGTCTCGAAGGCGGGCACGGCGTACCTGGTGTCCGCCGACCAGTGGCGCTCGCTCATGGAGACAGCCCACCTACTCCGGTCCCCGGTCAACGCGGAGCGCCTGCTGCGCAGCATCGCCGACGCCGACGCCGGCCGCACCGAGGTCCAGGAGTTGCTCGACCCACAGCACGACGTCGCGTGAAGGTCAGCTTCACCCGCGACGGGTGGGAAGACTACACCTCCTGGGCCAACGAACGGACGATCCTCAAGCGGATCAACCGCATGATCGAGGAAGCGGCGCGTGACCCCGCAACGGGAATCGGCAAGCCCGAGCGCTTATCACATAACTTGTCCGGCTACTGGTCTCGCCGCATCACCGACGAACATCGCCTCGTCTATCAGCTCCGGGACGAAGAACTCATCATCGTGCAAGCGCGATACCACTATCAAGGGTAGTCAGGTCGGCCGAGTCACGACCACCTGCGGGCGACAACTCGCACACTAAATAAATAACGAGCGCCCAGGTCAAGGACCTGGACACTCGCCTGTGGGTCTGTGGAGCTGAGGGGAATCGAACCCCTGACCTTCTCGATGCGAACGAGACGCGCTACCAACTGCGCTACAGCCCCTCGCGGTGCGGGCCGAGCTTAGCAGCCGGGGGTCGGCTACTCGCCGGCTGCTCGCCGGTACCGCGGCTCGAAGGTGGGCTTGAGCTCGTCGAACGTCGGGTCTTCGTCGTCGAGGTCGAGCGCGACGGCAGTGGGGTGCGGTGAGGGCAACGCGGAAGACCGAGCCAGCGGCTCCTCGACCGGCTCTTCCTCCTGGTGGACCGCATCAACCGGTGCCTCCTCCGCGACGTCGGGCATTCCAACTCGGGAACCGGTCAACCGCGCGGCCCGACGTTGCCGCACCTCCTCTTCGATACGTACCTGCAGGCGCAAATAGCCGAGATAACCGATCACCGTCATATCCAACGCAGCATGCAGCCACCACAGCAGGCTCGACGCCGTCAGCGCCAGCACCAGCGTGGCGACCGCTCCGACTGCCAGACCGAGCACCACCCGCTGCCGGAACACGTACTTCGCTCGGGCCACCTGTGCGGCAACCTCCGGGTCAAAGCCACCGCGGCCCGGTCTGTACCGGCGCTCGTACGAGGCGGGCTCTCGCTCCGCGATCCGTTCGCCGATCATGGGCACCTCCTGATCGTGCATCAGTGCCGCGCGGGCAAGATCTGGCCGGCGCAGCACCCGAGACGCAAGCGCAGATTCTGCAGTGCGTGCCACCTCCTGCCGTCGCTTCGCGACCATCGGGACAAGGACAACGAGCCATGCCACCGCCAGCGCCGCGAAGATCAGCGAGCTGGGCACTCCCTAGCCCCCTACCCCAGTCGGTCATCACGAGCGGCCTGCACTACTGCGGGTCACGGTAGCTACCGCAGACACCCGGATCTCGGAGGCGCGCCGGTGATGATCGCGTACACGAGAGCGCGACATACCGGGCATCAGGCGCGGACACGCCGGGATCGGGGGGTCAGGGGTGGTGGGCGTGGCCTGCGCGGATCAGGCGCGACACCAGCCCGGGGCCGACCTCCTCGGCGGTCAACGCCAGCAACTGATGGTCCCGCCAGGCGCCGTCCACCTCCAGGTAACGGCGAAGCAAACCCTCGTCGCGGAACCCGAGCTTGGCGAGCACCCGGAGGCTGGCCACGTTCTCCGGGCGCACGGTGGCCTCGACCCGGTGCAGCCCGACGGGCCCGAACGCGTGGTCCACCGCCAACGCCACCGCCCCGGTCGCGATACCTCCGCCAGCCGCAGCCGACTCCACCCAGTAACCAACCCAGGCCGAACGCAGCGAGCCCCGCACCACGTTGCCCAGAGTTAGCTGCCCGACGAGCTGGCCGTCCAGCGTGATGGCGAACGGCAGGGCCTGCCCGCGCCGGGCCGTTGCGCGCTGCCCGCTGCAGATCACCGGCCAGGCCATGGCGGTGGAGCGCTCCGCCCAGGCGCCGTCGGCTTCGGGCTCCCAGGGGCGCAGGTAGGCCTCGTCGCGCAGCCGAAACCGGCTCCATGCCGAGCCATCGCGCAGCCGCACCGGACGCAGCGCGACCTGCCCCGCAGCGACCCGCATCGGACCGAGCCGAGCGGGCCAACCGGGATGGCGGCCGGCCGGCCGGTCGATGAACCCGAATGCGGACACGTCAGCCTCGCTGGGCCAGGAAACTCACCACCACCTCCTCGCCGACCGACACCTCAGTGGTGTCGGCGTCGACGAGGATCAGGCAGTTCGCCTCAGCCAGCGAAGTCAACAGATGGGCACCGGAGGTACCGAGGGGTTGCACCAGGTACTCGCCGGTATCGGGATCACGCAGCAGCTGGCCGCGCAGGAACCCGCGACGACCGGCAACCGACGTCACCGGCGACAACAGCTGGGCAGTGATGGTGCGGCGGTGGGGATTGCGCTTGCCCAACGAGAGCCGGATCAGCGGCCGCACCAGCACCTCGAAGACCACCAGCGCGCTGATCGGATTGCTCGGCAGCAAGAAGGTAGGCACCGAGTCGGGGCCGAGCCGGCCGAAGCCCTGCACCGAACCGGGGTGCATGGCCACCCGGCCCACATCCAGCGGTCCGAGCTCAGCCAGCGCACCGTGAATCTCGTCACCCGTGGACCCACCGGCCGCTCCGGTCACCACCACGATCTCGGAGAGCAGCAGCCTGCCCTCCACCGCGTCGCGCAGCCGGGGCGGATCGCTGGGCACGATGCCGACCCGGTGTACCTCGGCGCCGGCATCGCGGGCGGCCGCGGCCAGCGCGTAGGAGTTGACGTCGTAGAGCTGCCCGGCGCCTGGCGTGCGATCCACGTCGACCAGCTCGTCTCCGACCGACAGCACCGACAGCCGGGGGCGCGGGTGCACCCGCACTTTGGCCCGTCCCACCGCGGCGAGCAGTCCCACCTGCGCCGAGCCGATCACCGAACCAGGACGCACCGCGACGTCGCCGGTCTGCACATCCTCCCCGGCGCGGCGCACGTAGGCCCGGGACGGGACGGCGCGCGTCACGGTGACCCGCGCCGCATGCGCTACCCCGTCCTCGGTGTGCCCCAGCGGGACGACCGCATCGGCCAGCGCCGGCAGCGCCGAGCCGGTGGCCACCCTGACCGCCTGGCCAGGCTGCAGCCGCATCGGCTGCCGCGAGCCAGCCGTGATCTCACCGACCACCGGCAAGGTGGCCGGGACCTCCGTGACGTCCACACTGCGCACCGCGTACCCGTCGACCGCCGCCTGGTCGAACCCGGGTAGCGCGCGCTGGGCCACAACTTCCTCGGCGCACAGCATTCCCTGTGCCTCGGAGATCGCCACCCGCACCGGCGCCGGACGCACCGCGGCCTCCAGCACCCGCCCGAGTTGCTCGTCCAGCGACCTCACGCGGTCTCCTGCTCGACCCTCTCGCGCAACCATGTCAGCAGGCCAGGGCCAATATCGGGATCCGAAAGCGCGAAGTCCACCGAAGCCCGAAGAAGCCCGGCCGGATTGCCCAGGTCGTGGCGCTCGCCGCGGTGCACGACGACGTGCACCGGATGACCCTCGTCGATCAGCAACGCCACGGCATCGGTGAGCTGTAGCTCGCCACCAGTGCCAGGGTCGATCCGGCGCAATGCGTCGAACACCGCTCGGTCCAGCAGGTAGCGACCGGCCGCAGCCAACGTGGACGGCGCCGCCTCGGGCGCCGGCTTCTCCACCATCCCGTGCACCCGTTTGACGTCGTCGCCGTCGTTGACGTCACTGACCTCGAACACCCCGTAGGCGGAGATCTGTTCGCTCGGGACGTCAAAGGCGCACAGCACGCTGCCGCCGTACCGCTGGCGGGTCGCCGCCATCCTCGTCAGCACCCCGGTGGGCAGCACGAAATCGTCGGGCAGCAGGACGGCCACGGCATCGTCGGACCCGGCCAGCAACGGCTCGGCGCAGCCCACCGCGTGCCCGAGACCCAGCGGTTTGTGCTGCAGCGCGACCTCGACGCGGATCAGCTCGGGGGCCCGGCGCACCTTTGCCAGCAACGTCTCCTTGTCCCGCCCGCGCAGCTCGGCCTCCAGATCCGCGCTGGGGTCGAAGTGCGCCGCCACCGACTCCTTGCCCGGCGAGACGACGAGCACGAGCCGGTCGGCGCCGGCCTGCGCCGCCTCCGCCGCGATGTATTCGATCGCCGGGGTGTCGACCACCGGCAGCAGCTCCTTGGGCACGGTCTTAGTCGCCGGCAGGAACCGGGTGCCGAGCCCAGCGGCTGGCACGACTGCGGTGCGGAACGCACGGTGCCCGGGTGTGCCACGGATCGGGGAGCTCATAACGCACGACCCTATCGGCCCGCCTCAGACCACCCCAGGCGCGACATGGAGACTTATCGCAGTTACCGGGCGTCGATAGCTGCGATAAGTCTCCATATGGGGCGGTTGCGTGGACGAGATCGGCAAGGAGGCGCTGCGGCGCCGGCTGTTGGCGGCGAGGCGGGCGGTCCCGGTGGAGGTGCGGGAGGCGGAAGCGGCAGCGCTGGCAGCGGTCCGGCTAGATCAATGGTTCGACCCTGCAAGCAGGTCTCACGATCAATGGTTCGACCCTTCAAGCATCTCGCTGGGGTTGCCCGGCACGGTCTGCGCCTACTGGCCGGTCGGCACCGAGCCGGGTTCGCCCGCGCTGCTCGACGGCCTGGTGCGCTGCGGCTGCCGGGTGCTGCTGCCCGTGGTCGGTTCCCATGCCGGTCCGGCGACGCCGCTGGACTGGGCCGAGTACATCGGCGCAGGGTCACTACAGGCCGGGCCATTAGGACTGCGGGAACCCACCGGGCCGCGACTGGGCTGCGCGGCGATCACCACCGCGGTGCTGGTGCTGGTGCCGGCACTGGCCGTCGACCGGCACGGGGGACGGCTCGGCCGCGGCGGCGGGCACTACGACCGGACCCTTCCGCTGGCGACGCCGGGCACGCCGCTGGTGGCCATCGTCCGGGACGACGAGGTACTCGCCTCGCTGCCGGTGCAACCGCACGACGTCCCGGTCACCGCAACCCTGACCCCAGGCCGGGGTCTGATCCCGCTGCCCTGCTGAGAGCGCCGCGGCAGCCGGCGCCCAGGTCGCGCTGCGGGTGGCGCCGGGAGGGGATTCCATGCGACCGATCATGGTGGCGGTCTTGCTATCATCGCTCTTAGCACTCTCGTGTGTAGAGTGCTAGTACGTGGAGGCGAGACGTGCCGACCTACTCCTACGCGTGCACCGCGTGTGAGCATCACTTCGACACCGTGCAGAAGTTCACCGACTCGTCGTTGACCGACTGCCCCGAGTGCTCCGGCCAGCTGCGCAAGCTGTTCTCGTCGGTGGGCATCGTGTTCAAGGGCAGCGGCTTCTACCGCAACGACAGCCGCGCTGGCAGCGGAGCCGAGTCCGGCTCCAACGGCAAGTCCGAGTCCGGTTCGAACGGCAAGCCCAAGCCGGGCTCCGAGTCAGGGTCCACCTCCTCGGGGTCAACCTCATCAGAGTCGACCTCCGAATCGAAGCCCGGGCCAGGCTCGACACCGTCCTCATCAAGTTCGGCAGCCGCCGCCTCCTCCTGACCGGGGTGCTCGCCGTCTCCCGAAAGTTGTCCCCACCCACCCGGTTGTCCACAGCGGGGCGCTCCGGTTCTGCAGCAGCAGCCCGATTTTGCCTAGCGTCGCGATCCTCAACGTGGCAACAGGATCGGGAGGCGAGAAATGGGGCGATGGGGACACCCTGGGCGGCACCCCAGCAATCCACGCACGCTGGCGCCGCTGCTGCGGGAGCGATGGGATGGGCTGTGGCGAGGGTCCGGGTTCGGCCGCACACTGCTGCTGCGCCGGGCCGCCGCCGCGCTCCTCGTCGGTGTCGCCGCGGTGCTGGCGCTGACCCCGGGAAAGGGATCCGCTGTCGAGGTGGTGGTCGCGGACCGAGACCTGGCTCCGGGCACCGTGCTCGAGGCAACCGAGGTGACGATGCGCGGGTTACCCGCGACGGTGGTACCCGACGGCGCCGCCCGGACCCCGGCCACCGTGCTGGGCCGGACGCTGGCCGCACCGGTCCGGCGCGGTGAGCCCCTGACCGATGTGCGGCTGACCGGTCCCGATCTTGCCCGAACGGTCCCGGCAAGCCCGGACGCGGTGAGCGTCCCGCTGCGGCTTGCCGATCCGGACATCGCCGCCCTGCTGCATCCCGGTGCCGCGGTAGACGTGGTGACCGTCGGCGAACGGCAGGAGGAGCCGGTGGTGCTGGCCCGCAGTGCCCGAGTACTCGCGGTGCTGGAAGCCGGTCCCCGCACCGGCGCGCGCGACGGCCGATTGGTGCTGGTAGCACTCGATCCCGCAGCGGCGACGCGGGTCGCGGCAGCCTCGCTATCCCAGACCCTGACCGTTACCGTCCACTAAGGATGCAGCCAGGCAGGCGAGCCGCCTGCCCCGGCCATGGGGGTGGTCACATGCTCAAGGGGTTCCGCGACTTCATCCTCCGCGGAAACATCATCGAGCTCGCAATTGCGGTGGTGATCGGCACCGCCTTCGTCGCGCTGATCACGCAGTTCACCGAGTCCTTCATCACCCCGCTGATCGCGGTGTTCACCGGGGGCGGGGATGTGGGCGGCAGGTTCATCGTCAGCGGCCAGCCGTTCAGCTACGGGGCGTTCATCGGCGCGGTCATCACCTTCTTGATCACTGCCGCGGTGGTCTACTTCCTTGTCGTCGTCCCGATGAGCAGGCTCGTGGGCCGGTACTCCAAACCCACTGTGGAGGGGCCCACCGGGCCCAGCGAGGCCGAGGTGCTGGTGGAAATCCGCGACCTGCTCCGCGCGCAGCAGCCGAGCTGATCACCCAGCGGGGTCATGATGTGGGGGGCGGTTGTCCCGCAGCCACCGGTCGCGCTCGTCGGGTTTGTCGTTTTCCTGCCCGGTCCGGTCGTCTGAGGTGCAGTCGGGCAACACATCTCCGAACACCCGGTGCAGCCTTCTCTTGCGGTCAATCGCGTTCTCCTGCACGATGACAATCCTCCCCGACCGCGTGATCCCTAGGGATAGCCCGGTACCGATCACTTCCCGCTACTCCATCCCAGTGCCAGGATGGGGTTTCCCCACCACGAGCGGAAGGGCGCCGAAGATGACGCTAGCGGACAAGATCAAGGACATGATGGGCCAGGCCATCGAAGTGGCCGGCCCTCTGGTAGCACAAGCCAAGGATAAGGCCGGCCCCTACGTCGAGCAGGCGAAGGAGAAGGCCGGCCCCTACGTCGAGCAGGCGATGGAGATGGCGGGCCCCTACGTCGAGCAGGCCAGGGAGAAGGCTCCCGTGCTCGTCGAGCAAGCCATCAATAAGGCCAGCCCCTACGCCGAGAAGTTCGCGGAAACGGCCGGCCCGATCGTCGAGCAGGCCATGGAGAAAGCCGCACCCTACGTCGAGAAGGCCGTCCCCATCGCGGTCAAGGGTGTCGAGGCCGCTGTTTCCACTGTGGACAAGGCCACCGGCGGGCGTTACCACGACCAGATCGAGAACATGAGCCAGCTGGTCGAGGATGCGCTCAGCCGGAACGGCAGAGTGAACGGCAACCCCTGAACCGCGCCACCCTGCGGGCCCGTAACCGCGACACCAGTTTCGGGCCCGCCGTGGTGGATGTTCTGCCGTGGTGGATGCTCGGCGGTGCTACCGCTCTACTACTCAGTCCTGGGCTACTCAGTCCTGGGCTGCTCAGTCCTGGTCCGGCCAGGACAGCTCGTCGATCACCCTTCCGACCAGCGGCGTCAGGGTGGCCATCCCGTCGCGGACCGCCGCCCTCGACGGCGCCAGGTTGACCACCAGGGTGCTACCTGATACTCCGGCCATCCCGCGGGACAGGCCCGCGTCCACGGCGCCGGCTGCGAGCCCGGACGCGCGGATGGCTTCGGCGATGCCCGGTACCGGGCGGTCCAGCACGCCGGCCGTGGCGTCCGGAGTGACGTCGCGCGGAGACACTCCGGTACCGCCGACCGTCACCACCAGGTCAACGCCACCGATCACCGCGGTGTTCAGCGCGTTGCGGATGTCCACCAATTCACCGGCCACCACCACCGAACCGTCGACGACGAAGCCGGCTTCCTCGAGCAGCTCGGTGACCAGCGGTCCAGTGGCATCCTCGTGCTCACCGTGCGCCACTCGGTCGTCGACGATCACGACGAGAGCCCGCCCCAGGTTGCGCGCGCTGCGTTCCATAGCGAGCACCGTAGCCGGGCGCCATCCGAGCCGAGAACCAGGTCCGGCAGTACCGGCCATGGTGGCTGTCGAGGGGGTCGGTGGCCTACCGACACCCCGGATCAACGGGCTCCGACCTGCTGGCTGCCGAGGGTGACCTCGACCTCCCGAGTGTCCCCGGCCGGGTTCTTGACGGTGATCGTGGTCTGGGAACCCGGGTCTTGCGAGCGGATCGCCGCGACCAGCGCGTCTCCGCTGTCGATCACCCGGTCGTTCAATTTGGTGATCATCTCACCGGACCTGATCCCGGCAGCGGCAGCGGCGCCACCCGGCACGACCTGCTGAACCACCGCTGCGCCGTCCTCCGCCCGCCCGGCGGGAACGCTCACCCCGAGGATGGCCTGGGTTGCCTGACCGGTGCGGACGATTTCGTTGGCGATCCGTCTGGCCTGGTCGATCGGGATCGCGAAGCCCAGCCCGATCGAACCGGCCTGCCCGTCACCCAGGCCGAGCGAGGCGATAGCGGTGTTGATGCCGATCACGCGACCCTGCATGTCGGTCAGCGGTCCACCGGAGTTGCCGGGGTTGATCGCGGCGTCGGTCTGGATCGCGTCGAGTACGGTGTCCTGGCCGCTGCGGTCACCCCCGGCCCGTACCGGACGGTTCACAGAGCTGATGATGCCGCTGGTCACGGTGCCGGACAGGCCCAGCGGCGAGCCGATCGCCACCACTTCCTGGCCGACCCGGAGATCCTGCGAGCTCCCCAGCTGGGCTTGGGTCAGACCGTTGAGGCCCTGCGCCCGCAACACCGCGAGGTCGAACGAGGGCGCCCGACCGACGATCTCGACCGGCGCGGAGCGGCCGTCCTGCAAGACGGCGACGAGCTCGCCGCCGGCCACCGCCGGCGCTACGACATGGTTGTTGGTAAGGATCAGGCCGTCGGCACTGAGCACGATCCCGCTACCCTCGCCGGCCGCCTGCAGGCCACGCACCCTCAGCTGGACCACGCTGGGTGTCACCTTCTGTGCCACCTGCTCGACCGAGCCACCCGGCAGGTTCGCGATTGGCTGGGCTCCCGGCACGGGCTGGTCCAATGCGCTGATCCCGCCGGATCCAGTACCCGCCAACTGGTAGCCGACGACACCACCGACGCCACCCGCGGCCAGGCCCACGACCAGCGCCAGCACCGCGGCGCCCTTGACGAGCCCGCCGCGGCGAGGACCGGCAGCGCCTGGTGGTGGCATGCCGATCGGCGCGGTGGGTGGTGACGCGCCGCCGGCATGGGCGGGCCAGACCTCGGTGGGAGCGTTGTCGTAAGGCGGCGTGGCACCGTAAGGCCTGTTCCACCCCGATTCCGGGCTCTGCCCCGGCTGCCAGGACGACCCTGGTTGACCAGGGCCCGGCCAGGAGCGATCGGGGTGCTCACCCCAGGTCGGCTCGTCGGGCCGCCTCGACCCGGGCACGGATCCCTCAGGGTCACCAGACCGCTGCGTCTCGTCGGTCATGTCTCTAGGATGTACTGGTTTTCTGAGATGTCCATGTGAGGCCCCTAGGGGTGTCATGTGGATGGTCGGCCGGGCAGTTCGAGGGTCATCAGCGCGCCGCCCGCCGGGCTTCGAGTCGCTCGCACCTTACCGCCATGGCGGGCGGCGACCTGTGCCACGATGGCCAGCCCCAGCCCCGAGCCGGGCAGAGTGCGCGCGGTCGGCGAGCGGTAGAACCGCTCGAAGATGTAGGGAAGGTCGGAGTCGGCGATCCCCGGCCCGGCGTCGGCCACGTCCAGAGCGGCCGTACTGCCGTCTGTCGGCGCCAGCCGCACGGTCACCGTCGCGTCGCTGGGGCTCCACTTGGCGGCGTTGTCGAGCAGGTTGAGCACGGCGCGCTCCAACGCGTTGGCGTCACCGAGCAGGCTCCACGGCGCCAGGTCGACCTCAAAGCGGATCCCCGGTGCCCGGCGACCCGCCCTGGTCAGCGCTCGCTCCACCACCTCTGACAGCTCCACCGGTTCGTGCACCACCTGCGGGGCGTCCTCGCGTGCCAGCTCAACGATGTCCCCGACCAGTGTGGACAGTTCCTCCACCTGGGCGCGCACATCGGCAGAGATCTCGTCGCGGTCCTGTTCGGACAGCGAAGGAGCGTCCGGGCGGTCGGAGGCAGCTAGCAGCTCCAGGTTGGTGCGCAACGACGTGAGCGGGGTGCGCAACTCATGCCCGGCATCGGCGACCAGCCTGCGCTGGCGTTCCTGCGACTCCGCCAGCGCGCCGAGCATGCTGTTGAAGCTGCCGGTGAGCCGGGCGAGCTCATCGTCACCGGAAATCGCGATCGGTTGCAGGTCGCCGGTTCGCGCCACCCGCTCGGTCGCTTCGGTCAGCCGCTGCACGGGGCGCAGCCCCGCCTGGGCCACCGCGGTACCCGCGGCCGCGGCCAGTAGCACACCGGCTCCCCCGACCAGGATGAAAACCAGACCGAGCCGGGACAGCGTGTCCCTGGTGGTGTCCAGCCCCTGGGCCACCACCAGGGCCGCGCCCGGTGCCGCCGGCACGGCGGCGATACGTAGGTCACGCGCCTGGTCGGTGCGCAACGAATGGGGCCGCTCCCCTTGTGCCACGGCGAGCTCGTTGGGGCCGAGCTCCAGGTTGCCGCCCACCACGTAACGGCCAGTGGTGCCGTCGAGCAGGCCGACCCTGATGTCGGCCGCGCTGAAGAAACTGTCCGGAATGCCACCGAGCTGCTCGGCAGTGGCCAGGGTGCTGCGCAGCGAATCGGCGCGCTGCAGCAGGGTGGCGTCGAGCTGGTCATAGAGACTGGTGCGGACCGTGAAGAAGCCGGCCAGCGACACCAGCGCGACGGCGCTGCCGACGCAGACCGCAGCGAGCGCGGTAACCCTGGTGCGCAGTGACATCCGCCGAGTCCCGAAGTTCGGGTCGGCTGCCTCGGTCACTGCCTGGGTCACGGCGGCGTCTCCCGCAACGCGTAACCCACCCCCCGCATGGTGTGGATCAGTCTTGGCTCGCCGGACGCCTCGGTCTTGCGCCGCAGGTACCCGACGTAAACCTCCAGGGCGTTGCCGGAGGTGGGAAAATCGTAGCCCCAGACGTCCTCCAGGATGCGGCTGCGGGTGAGCACCTGCCGGGGGTGTCGCATGAACAGCTCCAGCAGGCTGAACTCGGTGCGGGTGAGGCTGATCCGGCGCTCACCCCGAGCGACCTCGCGGGTGCCCTGGTCCAGGACGAGGTCGGCAAAGGACAGTGTCGGGCTGACGCCGGCGACGTCGGGCGGGGACCTGCGCAGCAGCGCGCGCAACCGCGCGAGCAGCTCCTCCAGCGCGAACGGCTTGGGCAGGTAGTCGTCCGCACCGGCATCCAGCCCAGCGACCCGGTCGGAGACCGCGTCCCGGGCGGTGAGCACCAGAATGGGCAGGTCATCACCGCTGCCGCGGAGCCGCCGGCACACTTCCAGACCGTCCACCCTCGGCATCATCACGTCGAGCACCATCGCGTCCGGTCGCTGCGTGGCGAGCACATCCATGGCCTGCTGGCCGTCCCCGGCGAGCTGCACGATGTAGCCGTTGAACTGCAACGACCGGCGCAGCGACTCCCGGACCGCCCGGTCGTCATCGACCACGAGGATGCGCATGCGGCCAGTGTGGACCCCCAGCCTGAGAGCGGCCTTAGACAGCCCGGCCTGGTGAACCGGCGCCACCCTGGCGAACTCCACCAGCAGGGACCGCTGCCGACCCTCCTCCGCCAAGGGGTTCGGCGAAGGTTCCGCGGAACAGTGGACGCCGCACGACCCCGTCTGGACGAGGTCGTACTGGCCGGCGTCGAGCATCGCCGTTCGGTGGATAGGGCAGGCTGCCACTCGTGAGAGCCCTTGATGCTGCCCAAGAAATCGTGATGCAGCGTTTCCCCGAAGCGCTGGCCGCGATGCTCACCGGCAGTGCCGAGACCGCCCACCGCACCGCCACGTCCGACCTCGACGTCTTGGTCTTCCTCGACGGTCCGCCAGCGCCGTTTCGCGAGACGATTCGCCACGCAGGCTGGCTCGTCGAGCTGTTCGTCCACACGCCAGCCTCCTACCCGAGGTTCATTGAGCGCGAGACCAGCGAACGTCGATCGCCTCTGCTGCACATGTGCGGCGGGGGACGGCTGCTCATTGACACCGACGGGTTTGGTGCCACCATCCAGGACGAGGCGCGGCGCCTCCTTGAAGCAGGACCGACGCCGCTGACCGACCGGGAGCGCGAAGACCGCCGGTATGCGCTCACCGACCAGCTCGACGACCTCCTGGGCTGCCAGGACGGCGACGAGCTGGCCCTCATCGGAGCCCGGTTGCTGACCTCCGCCGCTGACCTGGTGCTGCTCGAACGACGTCGGTGGATCGGCCGCGGGAAGTGGCTGCAGAGGCGGCTTCGGGCCGCCGCTCCCGACCTTGCTCGCGAACTCGTCGATGCCTACCGCTGCCTTGTCGCTCGAAACGACACGCGGCCGCTGGAGCAGATCGTGCAGCGAGTTCTCGACCAGTCGGGGGGTCCGTTGCGCGAGGGTTATCACCGAGCAGCGCCAGCGGACTGAGAAGCCCGACTCAAGGAGCTTTATACAGAAGCCGTGGGTAGCTGAGGTGGTCTGGACGCCAGCTAGTACCACTCGGGGTGCGCCGAGTTCGACAGGAGAGCTATCCCGGGCTTAGTGCACAGCTCTGGTGTCGAACTCGGCGCATACAGAGCGATCAGGCGACAGCGACGGATGACGGTGTCCAGCAATCCGCACGGGGGGCGCCCGCGCTGGGGGTGCTTGCGTTTCGTTACGTTGCTTTCGCATAGCCTCAAGTTTTCGGAGGCACCAGGAATGATCGCAGCCCACGGGTATTTCGTTACATCTCGGCTACCGGCGACCTGGCTCGGACCGGTGGCAGCGACCTCAGGCTTCCATCCATTGACCCATTCGACACCTAGTGCGCTGGTCACGAGCAGGTCATCCGAACGGGCGGTAACGGCAGAGGGTGAGTGTCACGATTAGCAGGCAAACGCCGATTGACTCGGCTACGGCACCGTACACATACGAGCCACTCAGCCGGACGCCAGACGCGAACTACATAAGCACCCCGGCACCCTCCGCAGCGGCACCACCTGCAACATCACCTCTCGGCTCCAGCGGATCGGTGTACTACACCAACTGCACTGCAGCACGGTCCGCCGGAGCTGCGCCTCTACAGCGGGGCGAGGCCGGCTACCGAGCCGGGCTCGATCGCGACAACGACGGCGTTGCCTGCGAATAGAACTGCATAGCGGACTCGCCCTACAATCACCTGCGGGACAGGACGAGGCAGGCGAGCCGGGCACCGGCCTGACCTGCTTGGCCCGGATCCGTTGCGGTCGCCATCGCCTCGTGCACCACGATCGATTCTGGTGCCCGGTCGGTGAACGTGAAAGGCACCGTGGTCTGTGACGTCCCCGAGCCAGCCGCGTCAGTGCGCACGTCCAGCCAGATCTCGTTGCTCGGATTGGCATACTCCGGGTTGGTCGATGGCGCTTGCGGCGTCGCCGCAGGATCGATTCGATTCTGGTAGTGCGGCCCTGCGGCATCGCCAGTGGCACCGCAGGCCTTGGTGTGCGCGTGCACCGCGTAACCCCGGTTGGGCAGCAGCCCGGAAACCATCAACTCCGCCACGGTCGAGTTGGCCGACGGAGTCATCCTGGCCGTCAATGCCGCGCCGATCGGTGCCGCCGCCGGGTTGTAGGTGACGGCGGTCGAGACCGGACCCGGCGCAGCGAGCCGCCCACTGCCGTACAACGCCACCGCGGGTGCCACGCTGGCCACCGCGGGTGTCACTGCAGGCGTGTGCGTAGTCCCCCGGTCCGCGCAACCAATCGGCATGAACGCCACGGCGGCACAGGCGACGGTGCAGGCAAGCCGCCCCGACATCGGCCCGCGAACAGTCGCGAGCCGGTGAGGACCATTGGTTAAGAGAGTCCCTCCATGCGTCCATGATGCCCCGATGGCGCTGCACCTGCCAGGGCCAGACCGCAACATCGACGCAGCGACACAGGTGGCTGGTGCTGCTCAGACTGGTGCTGATCCCGTTCCTCTGGCATGCCAACCGGTCCAGCCCCGCTCAGGCCTCTTGCGCGAGCGCGGACGTGCTGCCTGACGTGTCCGGCTGCCGGCGCCAGGCTGCGCAACCTCCGCCCCGTGTCCCGGCACCACCGCCCGTACAATCGGCCCCGCGTGTCGGGCCGGCGGTCCGACACGACCACACGGAACGCGGTACAGGTGCGGCACAAGCCGT
This sequence comes from Pseudonocardiales bacterium, assembly GCA_052390115.1. Lineage (GTDB taxonomy): Bacteria > Actinomycetota > Actinomycetes > Mycobacteriales > Pseudonocardiaceae. Next base: position 71,979 of record JBQTHE010000033.1, read on the forward strand.
CGGGAGCGAGGTAGCCAGCCGAGCCCAACGGAGCGAGGCTCGCCCGCCATGCTGGGCAAATGCACAAGATCGGCCCTCGTAGCTCAGGGGATAGAGCATCGGTTTCCTAAACCGTGTGTCGCAGGTTCGAATCCTGCCGGGGGCACTACGGCTGAACGGCCAAAATAACTAGATAAAGATCGCTGATCTTGCTTGCGTGGTGCGGCTGGTGGTGCGAACTGTGTACGCTCGCACCATGACTGAGGCCAGGAGCGGGCGCAGACTCCGTCAACGTGGCGAAGTCGAGGAGCTGCCAAGCGGGGCGCTGCGCGTCAAGGTGTACGCGGGTGAAGACCCGCTCACCGGACGCCGGCACTACCTCCGAGAGACCATCGCCGCCAGCCCCACCGCGGCGCGCGAAGCGGAGCACGCTCGCGCGCGGCTGCTGAACCAGGTCGATGAGGGACGCAATCCACGCACGAAGGCGACCGTCGATCAGCTCATGGACCGCTACTTGGAGCTGTTGAACGTCGACGTCACGACGCGGGCGGGCTACGAGGGTTACATTCGCAACCACATTCGTCCGTTGCTCGGCAGGCTTCAGGTGGGCCGTCTCAACGGGGAGACGCTCGACTCGTTTTACACGGTACTCCGCACCTGCCGTGCCCATTGCGGAGGCAAAAAATACGTCGAGCACCACACCCCCGGCGAGCACAAGTGCGACCAGCGATGCAAGCCGCACGAGTGCCATCCGCTGGCGACCTCATCCATCCGCCAGATTCATTTTTGCCTGCGCGGTGCACTCAAGCGGGCGGTCCGGTGGCGATGGATTGCGACAAACCCACTCGACCAGGCCGAGCCACCCGGCGCTGCCACCCCCGACCCACACCCGCCAACCCCCGAGCAGGCGGCCGCCATCGTCAACGAGGCGTTCCGCGATCTCCCCTGGGGCATGCTCGTGTGGCTGGCGATGACCACCGGCGCGCGGCGCGGCGAATTGTGCGCGATGCGGTGGGATCTCCTCGACCTGGACAACGAGGTCCTGTCCATACGGACGAGTATCGGCCAACAGGGCACTACGACCTGGGAGAAGGACACCAAGACCCACCAGCAGCGGCGCATAGCGCTCGACGCGAACACCCTCGCTCTGCTGAAGGCGTACCGGGACGACTGCGAGAGTCAGGCCCACGAATTCGGTCGGACACTGGCTCGGGAGGGACGTCTCTTCTCGTCCTCAATCGATCACAGCACCTGGCTCAAGCCCGACTCTGTCGGGCAGCGGTACCGGCGGATGTGCACCAAGCTCGGTTGGGATATGAATATTCACCAACTGAGGCACTACTCGGCCACCGAACTCATCGCCGCTGGGGTCGATGTCCGCACAGTCGCTGGTCGCCTTGGCCATGGCGGCGGGGGCGCTACAACGCTGCGCGTCTACTCGGCATGGGTGGCCGAGGCAGACCAACGAGCCGCCGGCCACCTCGGCGGGCGTGTGCCAAGCCCTCCGCTCCTCAGTGACGTGATCGGCGCGCCGAAGTTCACTGCGGAGCCCGAAGCGGCCAACAATCCCTACCAACGAATTGCCGCCGACCTCAGGGGTGCGATCGTTTGCAGTGCGCTGCGACCGGGGGACCAACTCCCCACCGTCGCCGATCTCGCGAACCGCTACGGCGTCGCCGTTGGTACGGCACAACGCGCGGTAGCCGAACTACGATCAGCAGGGCTGGTCACTGTCAGCCGTGGCCGTCGAGCGGTGGTCGCGACCGAGGCGCTTCAAGACCTTGTTCGGCCATGCCTCCGGCACCCGGGCTGACCTGGTTCGCACCGGAGCTAACCTGGCGCGTGCCGCGGGCACGCTGGGCCCTCAACGCGGCGAATTGATCTAGAACCAGATGGCCGCACGATCAGTCGCACACGCCGTCGCCATCAGCGTCCACGCACTTGTCCTCTTGGTCACAGACCCCATCGGCGTCGAGGTCCTCACAAGCATCTCTCTCGGCGGCCTTGCGCGCCTCCTCCTGAGCGGCCTCCTCCTCAGCAGCCTTGCGCGCCTCCTCCTGGGCGGCCTGCTCCTGGGCGGCCTTGCGCGCCTCCTCCTGGGCGGCCTGCTCCTGGGCGGCCTTCTCCTCAGCGGCCTTGCGCGCGGCCTCCTGCCCAGTCGGCGCTACCGGGCAACCATCGCACGCGGTGACTTGGAAGGTGCTGTCGCTAACACTGATCTCCGGAGCCTGCTCGAAAACGATGGTGGCGTAACCAGGCGGTGCGCGATCGGCAATGCGGAACTCGAAGTCGAAGTTCCCCTGGGCATCTACCCAGGCAGTCGCGCCGCCACCGGCAATCACGTCTGATCGAATAGTGACTGCCCGGTTGGGATGGAAATCGGACCCGCCGCCGGTAACAACGTCGCCCGGCGGGCCCGACGAGTGGTCAAAGGCAACGTCGGCTTGACCGGGCTGGCCGCCCGGTTGATCGGGCTGAGGCGGCTGAGCGCAGCGCGGATCAAATGCAAGTTTGAACGGGAATTTGTCGGTGATCGTTCCGTCCGGCCACGACAGCTCAAAATCGTAGCGCATCGCGCCGTTCACATAGTGGTCGGGAATCCAAGAATTATAGAAAGCAACAAGCCCCGGTGTCACGTTTACATCGAACGTGTCACGATGCTGGTAGAGCGACAGTCCAGGATCGTAAACCCCCACACTCGCTACCGCCTTGACAGCAGAAGATGACGAATTGTACACAAGCGCCGCAAGTTGTACCTGACTGCCCCCACACCTCAACGTGCTCGTATCCGACCCATTCGCATCGCGCGTATAGATGCGTTTGAGTTCGATCCGCACTGGTTCACGACCGCTGTTACCGTTGCCCCCTGCGTTCGGCTGGCCCGGGTTCGGCTGGCCCGGGTTCGGCTGGCCCGGTGCACAGTTCTCCGGACTAGGCCCTAGGCATACGAACCCCGGGTTCGGCTGGCTCGGATTCGGCTGGCCCGAGTTCGGCGGAATGGCGCCACAGCCACCGACGGTGTTGGAAGAACCGGCCGGGCTGGCGAGTGGCTCCTTCTTAGCCTTATCCCGCCAACGCTCCGTGGTGTCCCAGACCTCAGGGGCTTGCGCAAGTGCCTGGCTGATTGGCAGATTCCCATGCCAGCACGGCTCCAGCTTTTCTGGAGGGTGCGCACGGTCCTTCACCCGGTGCTTCGCCGAAGCCGCACACCGCAGTATCTTCCGTCCTAAAATGGTTCCTCCAGCCGGCTCGGTTGCTGAGCCGGTACCCACAACCCTGTCTCCAAAGTCAAATAGCCGATTAAACAGCCCCCCCTGTATCTGGCCAGCCACTGGAAACACTTCTATTCCCGCCGGGATGGGGTGATTCTCCCTAAGGTCTTGGAGCTTAAGAGACGGCTTCCCGGTCACAGGGTTTATACCCATTGCCTGTCCAGCAGCAGATCTCATCGACCCCAGGACATAGCAGTATCCCAGGACCTCGCCTGCCTCGACCGTCAGAATAGCCCTGCATAGGTCAACTTCCAGCCTGGAAACAAAATGCGAAAATTCGTCACCTGCAAGATCTGGACGCGGACCTATAGACAGACCCAAGCGGTCGTAGGGAAGTGTGTCCGGATGCAAGTAAGTCCCCTTCCAGGGCGTGCCTACCGAAATCAGCCCGGCGACATTCCTCTCTACGCCATTTTCCGCCAAGGCGGCCTGGCTTGCAAGGCCGCCCATGGAGTAGCCGACAAGGATAACCTTCTTCCCGGCGTTGCGCGCCATGCAATCGATTACAGCAGCCAGCTTTTTTGCGATCGATTCTTGTCCTTGTGGGCCAGGATCTGTGACCCAGTCGTGATTAACCGCTGAGTAGTCAAACCGACCTACCACGTAATTCTTGTCATTTTCTAGCTTCTCGGCTAGGCTCCCTTTACCGCTCCAAGTGCCGATCGGGTCACCGTTGATGCCGTGGATGAGCAGCACAGGCTGCTTTCCGGGAGTCACCTTAAGCGGATTGCGCTGGAAATCGACGATCTCTGGGCCGCATTCGCAGCCTGTCGCAGCAGGTGCAGCCGCGGCCGCGGCCGCGACGGACGGTCCTGCGAGAAGGAGGAGAATCGCTGCGGCGATTGCAATGAACAACAATCGCTGGCGGCCGCTGCCCCGCCCGGTCACAACGGGCTCGTCTCATAGAGAAACCACTGACCGCCGAGACGGGCCACGTACAGGTCGACGTCGACGGCGCTCTGGCCGGGCCGAATCAGGCTTGCCTGGATCACGCCCACGGAAGGAGCCCCGGCTTCGTCCACTCCGTTCACCTCCCACGTGCCCGACTGCAGAACCAAGGTTGATCCAACCGGCAAGACTCCCGCCGTCTCGCCAGGCTTGGCGCGCGCCGCGGCCACCAAGGCCAGCTCCTGAACGTTCGGATCAGGCGAGCTAAGACCTGACACAAGCGAGGTCAGGTCTGGTGGCGGTGACGGCTGCGGACGGGTGATTTGATCAGATGGGCTACACCCAACGAGAGTAAACAGAGTGACGATCAAGCCGATCCACCACATCACTAGGCTTGATCGTCGCGTCGGGCGGACGGGTGACAGTCGCCCAGACCAGCTGTCAAGCCTACATATCGTGAGCAACCGATCACCAATGCTGAGCTCCGTGCCGGTCCCGGATCTTTCACGGCGCCGAGGCTGATGTTTCGTTAAGGCTGCGATGGCGGGAGATCTGACCAATAGTGCGCGGCGCATAGACATCTACCCACCCACCAAACCCTTAACGTGCGCTACGTGCTGCGACGGCTACACTGTGTGGCCCTACCTGGCCCCTCATCGGGTACGATCAGCCGTGTTGGCTTTCGCTTAACCTCTAGTCTGCGTTACCAGGCGCTACATGAAATTGCGCAATCTCGCCCGAACAGAGTAACGGTTACGCCCGATTTGGCGCTGGCGCCCTGATCCTGTTGTCTCGATGCTGGCGCACGCGGTCGTCGTCCCCCATAGCACTACGCGACGAGGTGCTGCCGATGTGTAAGCGTCAGTGACGCCGGGCAGCACCGCCGTAGTGCGCGAAGGTCCGTCAACCCTCTCCAGGCTGGGGTGCGGTAGGGGGAGTTGGAAAGCGATGGCGGGAGCGTCGTTGACGGTGACGAAGCCGCGGTTGTTGCGGAAAAGGCGTTTGGCGCGCGGCGGTGGTGTGCTGGGTGACGTCGGCCGGTGGCCTGGTGCTAGCGGAGGCCGGTCAGGAGTATCGCAATTCGTCGGCGCTGGCGGGCTGAGCCGATCTGTGTGGCGAGCTGGGCCGCATGGTCAGTGTGGTCGCGCGCTTCGTCCCGGTCGCCGCTGGCGGCGAGGGCGGTCGCGAGATCGACGCGCAGCGCTGTCTCGGCACGGACGAATGATGGGTGGAGTCGGTTGAGGGCGTCGGTGAGGACCGTGATGGCGTGGGGGTCGCCGAAGCGGGCGAGTGCGTGGCCGCGCCAGCGTGCGAGGTGCACGGTGTCGAGTGCGACGTAGGGGCGTTCGTCGGACACGTCGCTGGGCAGCAGTTCGGCGGCCTGATCGAACGCGCGCAGGCTGGCCGTGCGGTCGCCGTGGGCGGCGAGCGCTTCGCCGTGCGCGGCGGCCAGCCACGACCGCAGGACACGAGGCGAGGTTGCGTCGGCGCGGCGCCGGGCACCGTCGAGCAGGTCCACCGCGTCGCCGGTCGCTACGGCATCGATGAGGACGAATGCTTGCTCTGCGGCCGCGTGGGATTCGTGGGGGATGGAGTCGGATTGTGCAGCGGCGGACCGGGATTGTTCGTAGTGTTGCCAGGCCTGGGCCAGGTCGCCGAGGTCGAGTGCTTGCCATCCGGCGAGGGTGTGCATCTCAGAGAGCAGGGCGGCGAGCGGTTCCCGGCTTCCCGGAGCGAGGCTGTGGGTGGTGAGCCGCTGGACTTGGCAGATCTTGGCGTTGAGTTCATCGCGGACGACGACCGCTCCCAACTTACGGTCGAGTCGGCGGATCGCATCGAGTTGTTGGTGCAGAAGCTCGATGGTCGAGCTGTCGACCCGCCGGGCGGTGTCGAGGAGTTGGCGTAGTTCGCTGGCGAGATTGTCGCCGTTGCCGGTGGTGGCGGTCTTGGGTGGCGCGAGCAGGGCGGCGATTGGCTCGCCGAAGATTTTTTCGAGCAGTCGAGCGGTGGCTGGCCGGAGCGCACCCAGCGGCTGGCCGCTGACGAGTCGTTGGAGGTGGCGCACGCTCAGGGTGCCCTGTTCGTGATGGTCGCAGGCGAAGACTACGGCGTGCTGCACGAACTCCTCGAAGGTCATGCATCGCTGCCGGATGCGCTGTTCAAGCAGTGTCCGTGGCGGCCGGTCAGCCAAACTAGATCACCTCCTCGGCAGGGCGTGTCCGTGGCGCCCTGATGGCGGGCGGCGGTCGTTCCGCTAATACCACCCCCAATACAAGATTATTTCAGCTCGTCACGAACGCGAACGAGCAGGGGCTCCGGTGCCGCGCTGCCCTCAGCACCGCCGGGGCTCTACGTCACGGCCGGGAGCCGGACACCCCGACAATCCCGGCTCTCGGCCGTGATTCCAGCGATCACCGACGCGAGGTGACGGCCACCATGCCCGCTCAACCGCCACAACACGCCGACGACCTGTCACGCGTTGCCGAGCGGCTGTACACGATCCCGATCACCTGCCGTCTTGACGGTCAGGCGCACGACGTGACCGATGCGAGCGTGGCCGCTGGCAAGCGCACCGGGGAGTACGCGGCACTGTGCGGCTATGTCGTCTCGGCCGCGCCGATGGTCGCGCCAGTCGGTCGGCGGTGCGTGAGGTGCACCGCAGTGTCGACACCGACCAGGGCTCTGGTTGGTCGACCGCGCCATCGGCAGCACGGGCGGCTGTGGCGTTTGCTCCTTCCCCACCGCCATGCTGCGGTCGGGGCTATCACCCGGCGGCTCCCATGAAGAATCCCTTGGCCGGAGCCGACCTGTACGACTGGATGGCGCTGCGCCGGGTGAGCGAGGGCGGCATAGCGAAGATGGGTGACTGCTGGCTTGAGAGCGGCCACCGGGTACCGGGCTACGTCGCCAGCTCCCTCACCGAGTTAGTCGCGGGCGGGCTGGTAGCGCTGGCCGACCAGGACCCCTACGGCCTGCGGCGCTCAGCGCTCACCGACGCAGGGACCGTCCGGTACGAGGGGCTGCGCCAGCTTCGGCAGGTAGCCCTCCAGGGTGCCCGCCCTCGGTTCGGCACCACCTGTCAGCGGGCTGGTGTGGACGACCCCGACCCGCCCGGCGGCACGGCCCTTGCTCACTAGATCCCCGGCCGGCCGCCGGTGTGAGCCCTACCCGCTTCGGCTCCCCGCGGCCGGCCGACCCAGTGAGATCCGTTCAGGCCCGTGAGGCAGGCAACGGGCACCTACCCAGGCCGCCGACGGCCGGATTTGGGGTGGTGGGTGCCGGTCTGCCTCGCCGGGGTTGTCTGCCTTTCCTTAGGTCAGGGCTGGGGCAGACCCCCGGGTACGGGGCGAGGCACGTGCCTTAGGAGGCGGTTGGTGCCTCACTGTCTGCCACACCCTGGATCGGTGGGGGACGGCCGGATTCCCCTGGGGTGTTGAGTGCGGCGGTGACGTCGACGGCGAGCACGACGCGTTGGCCAGGTTGTCCGTCGAGGCTGCGTTTTTTGACCTCAACCCCGCGTTGCTCGAGCGCGGTGGCGAACTGCTGCGCCGACCAGCCGCCGTAGGTTGGCTCCCAGCGCGCCCGCAGCTGATGGAGCACGTCGGCGGAACGCAGCTTCTCGGCACCGTCCATCACGGCAGCGACGTCGGCCAGGAGGTCCCGGGCAGGCTCAGGGTCGGCGGGCTGGTCCGTGCGGATGGTGCGGCCGGTGCGGTGGATGATGTCCATCGCGCGGTTGATCACGGTGTAGGCGTCGTTGGTGGACACGTAGTGGGTGCGCACGATCGCGAACGCCTGGCCCTTGGGAATGTCCTCCACTTCTCCGGTGGCCACGACGGTGCCGGCGTCGGAGCCGGGGCGTAGATCTTGGGGGCGGGCGCCGCGGTCGGCGGCGTCGGCCAGGACCATTTTGGCGGTCTCGTAGTTGGGTACGTTTAGCGCGCATCGCACGTGGGCGCCCTCGCGGACCCGGGCTGGCAGGGTGCGGTCGTCGGGGCGTTGGGTGGCCTGGAGCAGGTGCACGTTGACCGCGCGGGCCTGGTCGTGCAGCTTCTTAGCCGCCCGCCAGGCCCGGGCGTCGTCCTTGGCCCCGCCGATGGGGTGCGGCGCCCCGTAGAGCACCTGGCACTCATCGACAAACAGGTAGATCGGATAAAACCCGGCGTGCTTGCGGCGGGACACCTCCCGGGGGATCGGCCCAACGATCGCCGCGGCCCGTTTGACGTCATAGCGGCGGGTGACCTCCCCGACAGCCCATTCGAGCATGTCGGTGGTGGCTTCGGCGTGGTCGTCGGTGCTGCCCTCGATCAGGGTCACCGCGCGGGGCTTGAACATCGACCAGTCACCGTCACCTTTCAAATCCGCGACGTGGAGCTCGACCGTGGGGTCCAGCGACAACCCGAGCGCGAGCAGCCGTAACACGGTGGACTTGCCCTGCTTGGACGTGGCGCCGATCAGCCAGTGCTTTTGCAGCATGCCGACCGAGATCTGCTCGGCGCGCATGGTCACGCCCCAGGGCAACCGGTCCCGAAAGACGTCGACCTCGCCGTCGTGCAGCAGCGGCCAGGGTGGGGCGGGTTTGTCCATGGTGCCCTTGTCTGCGACCCACAGATCCAGCACCCGGGCGTCGGTATCTTTCTCCCGCTGGGGCCACACCTCGTGGCGGTGGCGTCCGAGGTTTCCGGCCAGCAGCTCGACCTTGGTACTGGAAAGCAGCTCGGCGGCAGTGACTCCCATCGGCAGCCGAACCTGCGTGTAGGTGCCGCCGCCCTGCTCGCGGGGCGTGACGACGTACTCCAGCACGCCGCCACCCGTGAGGTAGCGGGTCAACGCCGGGATCTTGACGTGCCGCAGGGCGGCGGTGATCAGGTCCGCGGTGATCTCGGCGTCCTGCTGGGCGCGCTCATCCGACGAGATCAACCAGCGTGGCGGCTGCGCCGCCCTGCGTCCCTCCCGCCAGGAGGCGACCAGCAGCGCGGGCACCCCACCCCACAAGACCACGTACACGGCAACGGTGAGCACGGTCAGCGTCCCGTTGAGGATGTGCTTGATCAGTGACCACCAGCCGTGCCAGCCGATGCTGTCCGGGGTGAACGCCAGCCACAGTCCGGCCACGACCAGCAGCCCGAGCAGCACGCACACCACCACGAACAGCGCCCTCAGGCCCGCCGCCAGCGTGGCCGGAAGCTCTCGGAGCCGCTCGGCGCGGCTGTCTTTGAGCGTCACCAGCCGTTCGGTCCATTCGGCCAGCGCCTCCCGGTCACCCGCCAGCCGGGCCAGCCGGACCTGCTCCCGCACCGGACCGTGGGTGAGCGCGTCGGTGGCGCGACGCACCCAGCTCGCGTGACCCTGGGCCACGGTGTAAACAGCACGGGCCGCTACTCGCGTGGACCGCCTGAGCTGCGACACCACCGCCGTGGTGATCTTCTTGGTGCGATCCGACTCGCGGATCGCTGCCGCCACCGCGAGCACGGGCAGGCGGTGCAGGCCCCTGCGACGGGCGTACTCGGCTTCAGTGATCAACTCCCCGTCGAGCACCTCCGGTGCCCGTTGCAGCTGCGACCCCGACACCGGGGTTACAGCGGGAACTGGGATCACCGCCGATCCGGAACCGGCCGTCTCGTCGGCACGTCCAGTGGGCAGGGCAGGTGACCGCCGAGCAGCGGCCGCCTCCCTTCCGTCGTGCGACATGCTCATCGCCGGTCACCTCGCCGGTGGGTGACGTCGAGCGAGGTCACCGTCACGGCCTTGGTGAGCACGTGCCCGGCGATCAGCGCAGGCAGAGCGAGCACCACCCAGAACAGCGTGCTCCCGGGCGCGTAGGTGATCGCCACCCACTGCACCCCGACGATCACAGCAGCCGTCGCCAGCACCTGCCCAGCCAGCGACACCACCCGGGAGGCCGCATGGGCGGCGTCAGCCGCACGGCGGGCCCGGCGGGTGCCCGAGCGCCACATCATGACCACAACCAGCAGAACACCGATCACGGCGACCACCTGTGTCGGGGTCACATCGATGGTCATGGCGTCAGCCCTCCTTCCTCGTCGTTCGGGTGCTGCTGGTGGCGGCGCTGCCGCCAGATGCGGTGCAGCGCACGCCGGTCGTCTTCGGCCATCGCGCCCCACACGCCGGTGGTGTCCGTTCCGGCGGTACGCAGGTCCAGCTCCCGGCACTGGTCGATGACCGCACACCCGGCACACAGCCGCGCGGCCAAGCGCCGGTCGCTGGGTGCACAGTCGTCCCAGTCGGGCTCCTCGCTCGGCCAGAGGCGCCAGAAGCACAACCCGCCGCGCACCACGACAGCGGTCAGCACGTCGGTCGGGACTTGCCGCCAACGGTCAAGCCGGGCGGCGATCGCGTCGTAGTCCGGAGTGTCGTCGTGGTTCACCACGACGCACCACCGCGGGCGCGGGCCACCTCGCGAGCGGTGCGCCGCTGCGCGGCCATCTGCGCCACATCTACGCACCCGCCGGACTCGGCGGCCTCAGCTGCGAGCCGCTCGACGGCCGCGGCCGGGACCACATACCGGGAACGGATCCGCACGGCCGGGAAGGCGTCCTCCCGGATGGCCCGATAGATCGTCGCCGGGGTTACCCGCAGGACCCGCGCGGCCTCCGCGACGGTGTAGAACGCCGGACTTCCGGCGCCCTTGTTGTTGCTGTCCATAACCCACCTCCCCATCTAAAGCATGATGTCATCGGCATAAAGCACTGATTTCAGTGCAAGTTGAACGCGCAGAATCGCGAAACGACGGTCGGCACTACTCTTCGGCGCTCAGGGCGGAGCGCGGAGGAAAAGGTGGCTGAGGACTGGGCGGCGGTCGCGAGGGCGATCGATACGAGGCTTGCCGAACTCAATTGGCGGCAACGCGAGTTGGCCGAGCGGGCTCAGGTATCGGTCGCCATCGTGCGCGAGTTGCATCGCAACACCACCCAGCGCCGTCGTAATGCCCGGACGCTGGAAGCGCTGTCGATCACGCTGGGCTGGCACCCTGAGCACCTCGACGCCACGCTGCGCGGTCACACCCCGCCCGATCGCGGCCAGCCCGTGTCCCCGCCGGTTGACCCCGTCACGGCCCGGCTGACCTCGATCGACCGGCGCCTGGCCGCCATCGAGCGGCGCCTGGACGAGCTGGCCGCCCGCAATGGTTGAACCAGCCGGTAACCGGCCACCCGCGGTGTCTGCGATTTCTTGCATGGCACTACAAAACGCCAAACACGTGCCGCTTCGTAATTGGCGCCGGTTAACAACCGGCCCATTAACCACCATTAACTACGCAGCTCAGGACCGGTTTATTCGTGGCCGAAGTCGGTCATGCTGACATCGCTGCAGACCGTGCGCCGGCACCTGGGCTACACCGCAGCCCAGGTGATCGACCTCCTCACCCGCCGCGCCCATGCGCTAGATCTGCCGATCGCGACCCGGGCGAGCCTGAAGACCAAGCTGTCTCGGTGGGAGAATGGAAAGGAACAACCCAGCGAATTCTATCGGCGGCTGTTCCGCGAGATCTACGGTCGGACCAACGCCGAACTCGGCTTTCCCGACGAACCGGAAGAAGACCCAGAAGCAGCCGAGCTAAGGAGCCGCATCGCCATCGCCCGCACCGTCGATAGGGAGACCGTCGACGTCTTCCGCCACCAAATCGATCACGCCCGCCACATCGACCGGCGCTTCGGCGCCCATCACCCAGCTCGACCAGCTCCGCACCCAGATCGACCACGTGCACCAACTACTGATTTACCGCGCCGGACCACAACGGCCCGAGCTGGCCGGGGTACTCGTCGAGGCATCCACGCTGGCCGGATGGCAAGCACTCGACCGCGCCGCCCTCGGCCAAGCGTGGACCCACTACGAGCGCGCCAAAGCCGCCGCCCGCGAAGCCGACTCACGCGCGCTACTCGCACACGCCACAGCCGAACAAGCCTTCGTTCTCATCGACCTCGACGAAACCACCGCAGCCGTCGACCAACTCGCCCACGCCCGCAACATCGCCAACGGCACCGCCACGCCCCTGCTCCGCGCCTGGCTGGCCGCCGCCCACGGCGAGACTCTTGCCGCAGCCGGCCACGCCGATGATGCGCGGCGAGCCTTCGACACCGCCGATACGCTGATTCCGGCCGACCTAGTTGACCCCGCGCTGCCGTTCCTGTTCCTCGGCGCCTCCCACCTCGACCGCTGGCGCGGCCACGCCCTGGCCCGTGTCGGCGCACTCGAAGCGATCGACCAGCTCACTGCCGCCCTCACCCGCCTCCCGGCCGACTTCGTCCGCGCCCGCACCGGCCTGCTCGTCGACCTCGCCTACGCCTACGCCGCCGCCGGCGACCGTGACGCCGCCCTCGCCCACACCCGGCAGGCCCGCCGCCTTGCAGCGCAAATCAAGTCCGACCGCCAACAACGGCGGCTTAACCGGCTCGTACTACCCAGTGGCGGTTGCACCATCGCGTAAGGCAATGTAGTACAGCAGCGCGACCAGCGTCCCCGATCCCAGCAGCTCCTGACGCTGCGCCAGCTCCGGCACCCGAGACAGCGGCACCCACTCCACCCGGCCCGCTTCCTCGGTATCGGTCGGTTCCCCGATCCGCTCAGCTCCCCGCCACAAAAACACATCGACCGGCGCGGTGACCTGCCCCGGCAGCGGCTCGAAACTCACCAGGTGCTCCGGCTCCCCCACCGGACGCCACCCGCTCTCCTCCTCTGCCTCCCGCGCCGCCGTCCCCGCCGCATCTTCCTCTGCGTCCACCATGCCTCCGAGCAGCTCATACCCCCACTGCTCCGTGACAAACCGATACCGCCACAACATCAACACCCGATCCCGATCATCCACAATTAGAGCAACAGCGATCCGATCCAGATGCACCACGTGGTAATCCCACCGCTCCCCGTTGGGCGCCTCCACATCCACCAGCCCCAGCCGCACCCACCGGTTGTCATAGATCGTCTTCTCACCGAACGTCTGCCACCCACCGCGCACGTCAGTCACACAAGCAGCGTAGGACGCGGACAACCCATCATCTCTGTACGTCCGATTTGTGCAGTGGCCGCCGCTGCGGTCACGGCGAGCCCGGTCCACATGAGCGACGTCGAGCCTTATTGGTAGGTGGAAGCCGGCAAGTAACGTCGCTTCATCTGGGTTCGATGGCCAGAGCGTCCCCATCACGGCTGGGGTGCACGCCTCGGACGCGCGTCGAGAGCGCCCAACGTAGGGAGAGCGGGAGTTGCCCCAGGCCAGCAATGGTGCCCAGCCGACCGGGCACGTCGCCCGGCTCGTCGATCTGCTGGCCGCCTATCCCGACGGATTGACCGGCGCGCAGGTGCGATCGTCCTCGGCGTTCTCCGCTGTCCCGGCGGCCCGCCTCGCCGCGCTCATCGGGACCGCCCTCGCCCTCGGGCACGTCACCGAGACCACCGGACGGCTACACGCGGTCAATGCAGCGGCAGCATCGGCTACTGAACCGACCGATGCTGAGCCGCTGACGACCGCCCATGCCCTGCGGGCCGTGGTGCTCGACGTCGAGTCGATCGTGAAGACGACCAGTAAGGAGCCGTTCACCGACAAGCGGATCTACCAGATCGGGGCCGTTCGAGCCGGCACCGACAGTGCCTGGATCGCCGCCGAACCGGCCTTCACACGCTGGCTAGGGCTTCCCGACGACACCTGGGTGATCTTCTCCGAGGGGGCGGGGGCCGAGCAGCGGGCCAGCGCGGTCGCGCCCGCAGACGCCCTCATGGCGCTGCAGGCCTACTGCGACTCCGCTGACGTCCTGGTCACCTACAACGGCACCGAAGCTGACTTTCCGCTGCTCAACGAAAGCTTCGCCCGCGAGGGGCTGCCGCCGCTGGCCGGAACGTACGTTGACGCTTACTACCTGGCCCTGGCGCTGTGGCCTAGCGCGCCCTCACACCGCCTTGCCGAGCTGGCCGCGCACGTCGGCGTCCGTGTCGATGACCTGCGCTGGCACGACGCGACCGCCGACAGCGAGATGCTCTCCCGGCTGCTGACCGTCGGCGCCAGCGCCCTTATGTCCTGGCCCGCCGAGCGCCGGGACCTGATCGCCAGCGTCTGCACCGACAGTCCCGCGTGGCACCTGATGCGCGACCTTGCCGGTTCCGGTGGCGGCACCGCCAGCGCCCACAGCGCAGCTCAGGCCGCAGCCGTCCTGGAGACCGGGCTTGTCGCAACCGTCCGGCGACCCGCCGCGGGAATCCCGGCACCCGGCATGGGCAGCTTGACCGTCGCCGATGACCTGCGCGGCACCGACGGCAACGTCGACCCGATCGCGCTCGCTCGCGTCGTCCACGACACCGACGCCGCCCGCCGTCCAGCGCAGGACGAAATGACGACCCGGCTACACGCGTGGGCGCAGGCCGGCACCAGCGCCCTCATCGAAGCGCCCACCGGAACGGGCAAGAGCTACGCGATCCTCGCCGCAGCCATGCAGTGGCTGCACGCCGACCCGCGGCATCGCGTCATCGTCGCAACCTTCACTAAGCAGCTCCAGGCACAGCTCGCCGACGACGTCGCTGCGCTCAACGTGGCTGTACCTGGGCTGATCGAGGCCTCCGATGTCGTCAAGGGCGCTGCGAACCGGCTGTCGCTGCGTGCCCTGGTTGCTGCGCTCGCCGACGCCAGTAGCCCACCCGCTCGCAGCGCCCGCCCTGGCAACCGCAACCGGTTCCTGTCCGACCCAAAGTTCCGCGAGCTGCTCGCCTATCTGACACTGCGGCTGCTCGCCGCCAACGACGTCCAGGCGGGTTGGGCCGCGCGCTCGACCGACCCGGTCGATCTGCCGGCGATTTTCTCCGGCGCGTACATCGGGAAGGTCGTCAGCCTGTGGCTCAACTCGCTCTCACAAGCCAGCAACGGCGAGTACGACGCCCGCGCTCCGCAGGCGCTGGCCGCCCACACGGACCTGGTCGCCGAAGCGCTCGGCAACCACCGGCTCATCCTGGCCAACCACGCGCTGCTGCTCGCCCACCTCGACGACCTCGCTGGCCTCGGGCCAGACACGCTCCTGGTCGTCGACGAGGCGCACCAGCTCGAGGATGCCGCCACTTCCGCCCTCACCACGACGCTGGACTATCAGGCAGTCGAGGACCTGCTGGCCGAGCTGGCCGACTGGACTCGTGACAACACCCGCGGCCGCGGCGCCGAAGGGGGGTCGGTCGCCGATGCAGTCCGCAACCTCGGCTTCCTACTCGAACATGAGCAGCTTCCCAAGGCGGCCGGGCAGGCATTCGACGCCCGCTCCGGCGGCGGGCCCGGGTCGCGGATCGGTTCACGCGCCGTCACCTTGGCGAGCCCGTACTCCGGCGACAGCGGCATCCGGCAGGTTGGACATCTGTCGACGCTGCTGCTGCGCCTGTCCGGCCAGTGCGAGGCGCTCGTCGGTGCACTCGGGGCATTCCTGACCGCCCATGGCACGACCCTGGACTACTTCGCAAGAGAGCGGCTGCACGCTCTGATCGTGCGGGTCGCCGGCGTCGCGGCAGCCGCGACCACCATCGTGGCCGACGTTGACGCGATCATTGTCGCGTCGCCTGACCCTCGGAGTGCAGTTGGGCCCGCACGTCCCGGTAGAGTCGCCTCGCCGGCACCGACCGCCAACGCGGACCTTGATGGTGGCACTGACAGTGACGCCACAGATGCCGTAGGTACCGAAGAAGGCATCGACGACGAGCCGAATGGCGACGACCTGCCCGACGACGGTGACGACCTCGCCGACGACCTCGACATGGACGGCCCGCAGGACACGGACGAGGGTGGGGCAGGAGCCGGGCAGGCTGTTCCAGACGAGAGCCTGCCGCTGGGCTCGCTCCCTCCCGGCACCACGAACCGGGTCGTGTACGCCGAAGAGACCGAGGTACTCCGCGGCGGCCTGCGCACCTACCCGTTCGAGCTGTCGACCGCCCCGATCGAACTGCCCGAGGATGCCACCTGGCGACAGTTCACCGCCATGTTCGTCCGCACCTACTACGTCTCAGCGACCCTTCGCGTCGCGGGAGAGTGGACCTTTATCCGGCAGCGCCTTGGCCTCGGGCCTGCGATCGACCAGATCGCGCTCGACACCCCGTTCAAGCTAGGTACGCAGGCCGAGCTCGTCTGCCTGTCCGACTTCCCCTCCTGGGCCGAACAGAGCGAAGGCGCCGCGCGCACCGTCGCCCACCAGCTCGCCGGCTACAGCGCCGCGATGGTCCGCGCCGCCGCCGATACTGACCCTGAAGGCCCCGACCCCGAGACGGTCGAGCAGGCCCTCAGCGACACCACTCGCGGTGGGTTCGACGGCGGCGCCATGGTCCTCACAACCGCCCGCAGCACCGCCGGTGGCATCGCCAGCCATCTTCTCCGTGAGCTGTGCGCCCGCGACGATGGCACCAACGTCATCAGCGCCCTCGTTCGCGGCAACAACCGCGCCTTCCGCGAGTTCACCGAGCCTGAGCACGGCGGTGGCTTCCTCGTTGGCACCAAGGGACTGTGGCAAGGCGTCGATGTGAGCGATGAGCAGCGGCTGCGCCTGGTGTGGATCAACAAGCTGCCGTTCGCCCCGTTCGCCGCCCCGATCATCGAAGCGCGCCGCGCCGTCGTTGTTGCCCGAGCCAGCAATGCCGGCGCCGAAGATCCCGACGCAATCGCCACGGAACGGTACTACCTCCCGCTCGCCGCCCTCCAGCTCCGGCAGGCCGTCGGGCGACTCGTGCGCTCCGAACGTCACCGCGGCGTCATCATCATCAGCGACCGCAAGCTCGCCGGACAGACCTCGCTTCGCCGTTCCTACCGACGGACCTTCCTCGGCAGCCTTGATCAGGACCTGCTACGTGACGATCCTGACACCGGCGAGGCCGCCGGCGGCAATGTAGTTCCGATGGCCGAAGGCTGGGCCCGCATCTGGCAGTTCTTCGCCCGGCACGGCCTGCTCGACCATGCCCGTGCTGACGAGCTGTGTGCGCCCGATGCCCTCGACGAGCACACCCTGCTTCCGCAGACCCGCCGCATACGCCAGCTCGCCATGACCCCCGACGAGGTCGCGAAGCACACCGTCGCGGGGACACTCGAGTCCGAGGTACTCGACCGGGCCGCCCAGATTGGCGGGCTGCTGCGCCTGTCCGACAGCCCGGCCACCTTGAAGGAAAGCCAGCAGCGCATCATTGGCGCGGTCGCAACCGGCCAGGACGTCCTCGGGCTGCTGCCGACCGGGTTCGGCAAGAGCTTTTGCTTCCAACTGCCTGCTCTTGTCCTGCCCGGCGTCACGCTCGTCATCAGCCCGCTTGTGGCACTCATGACCGACCAGGCTCTCGAACTGAACCGCAGCATCGGCGGCGCCGTCCGGGCGCTCGTCGCCCCGCTGCGCGAGTCGAGTTCGCGCGCTGGCAAGACCGAAGTCGCCGACCAGCTGCTGGGCCGCGCCGACCACGGCATCCGCATGGTCTATGTCAGCCCGGAACGGCTGTGCCAGCGCCGCTTCCAGCAGGTGGTCCGTGACGCCGTCGCCGCCGGACGCATCAACCGCATCGCGCTCGACGAGGCGCACACGTTCGTTCAGTGGGCCGACTTTCGGCCCTCGTTCAGCCGTGTCGAACGCTTCCTCGGCGAGCTCCGCCGCGATCACGGGTTCAAGGTCACTGCGCTGACCGCGACGGCCAACCACAGCGTCCACGCCGGCCTACGCGAAGACGTCTTCGGGCTGCCCGGCGCTTGGCCAGCCGTCGGCAGTCCCGAAGCCGCAGCAGAGCCGATCGTCACGGTCCTGGAGAACCCGATCCGGCCCGAGCTAGCTGTCTTCCGCCGCAGCATCGGCGCTGCCAACCCCGCCCTTGTTGCTGGCCTCGCCGAGGAAGTCCTTGACGGTGTCGCCGACCACGCCATCTTCTACTGCCTGACCGTGAAGGAGGTCGTGGCGCTGCACGCGCAGCTGGTCGACTACCTCGGTGACGGCGGCCGTGTCCGAGTCCGTCGCTTCCACGGCCGACTGACCGAAGCGGAGAAGTCCGCCGTCCTCACCGAGTTCCGCGAAGCTCCCAAGCGCGGCGAGGAGGACTACGTCCCGCTGATCGTCGTCGCCACCTCCGCCTTCGGCCTCGGCATCAACCGCGACGACATCCGCACCGTGTTCGCGGTCAGCGCCCCCACAGACCTGTCCGCGCTCTACCAGCAGCTCGGCCGCGCTGGCCGTGACGTGGCCGGCTCTTCCACCGCCGGCGCCGATCCCGACGCACCGGAGCCGTCCAACGAGTCTCCAGGCGAACCCGACGCTGTAGTGGCAGTCCCGAACGTCGGTCTGGCCCTGATGACCAACCGTGGGCTGCGGACCGTGCAGTTTATGACGAGCAACGACCTGCACCCCGGGCTGCTCACGCGCATGGCACAGCACATCCTGGCTGCCGGCACGGTCCTGGACTCCGGCACCGTCGCTGACAACCTCATCGGCGAGGACCTCAGCGCCGGACGGCTCACCCCTGACGAGGCTCGCAAAGTCCGCACGGCCGAGGAGTACACCGCAGGCGTCGTCCGCGCCTTCACCGCCCTCGCCGATCTGGGTGCGGTCGACGACCTGGGCGACTTCCCGCCGCTGGCTGTCGTGAAGGCCAGCGAACTGCCGCCCCCTGTCGAACAACCCGAGCCTAGCAGCGTCGACGACATCCTCGAACACGTCGTCCTAGCCGTCCTCGCCCTGCCCGCACGCCCGACACCCGGGCGGCTCGGCCGGTCCCGCCTGGACGTGGTAGCACTCCACGACCACCTGGCCCGCAGCGTCCAGGAATACCGCGCGGTGTCCACTGACCCGGCCGGAACGTGGCAGATACTGGCCGACCTGCACGACCTCGGCCGTCTCGACGTCAGCGCCGCCCCGAGCCGCAAGCTCGTCACCGGGATTCTCGTCCACAGCAGCGCCGTCCCGGCCGGCTTCACCGCAGCGGTCTCCGGCAAGGCTGCGCGAGCCGCCGTCGAAGTCGGACACCTGATCAGCTTCTTCGCCGACACCAACGTTTGCGCCAACCGCAAGTTCGCTGACTACTTCGGCGTCCCCGACCTGCCCCCGGGATGCTGCACCACCGCGGAGAACCGCTGCTCCGCATGCTGGGACTTTACCGACACCTGGTCGGTGGGCCAGACCAAGCCGGTAGTCGCCAGGCGCCTCCAGACACCGCGACCCCGTCCGGCGGGAGCGCGCGTCGACTCCGCGCACCGCCAGCGGCGGCTCGACGACCATGTCTTCAAGCTCGTCCACCATGTGTTCCGAGGCGTGCACCCGCTGGACCTCGTCCGTGTCCTGCGCGGCGTCGACTACCGCTGGGACCCGCGCGCCCGCAGACGCCGCTACCTGCCCACGGCCCTGACGACCAGCCGCTTCTTCGGTTCCAAGCCCGGCGTCACTGAAGCCGCCGTCCGTGCCAGCCTGGACCGGCTCGAAGACGACGGGCGCGTCGTACGCGAGGGCGTCCTGTACCGCGAAATCGGCAACGTCCGCCGCGCCGCAGCCCGCGCAGCCCGTGCTGCCGCAGGAGCACCGTGACCCTGACGCAGCCTGGAACCAGCTGGCGGCCCTACGAGGACGCGTCGCTACTGACCGCCCCGATGACGCTGGGGCCAGGCCACGCCGACCCCACCGACGAGCAGGCACTCACCGCCTACCTCGGCCAGCTCGTCGCCGAGCGCGACGCCCCCGTCCACGTGGCCGTCGCCTTCAACGCCGCGTTCTTCGGCTATGACCTCACCGCACGTGCCTACGTCGGCGGCCCGCTCGAACTTGACGACTTCCCGCACGTCAGGTTCGGAGAGACCACCGACGCGCTTCCGGTAGGAGCGATGGTCACCGTCACCGCCGGCGCTGCACCCCTCTACGCCGAAGTCGTTTACAAGGAAGGCGCGCATCCTGACCTCGGCGACGACGGGCATGTTCCCGCTTGGCTGTCCGGAGCTCCCGCGAACGCGACCGGCCCCGGCCACATCGACGACACCCTGACCGAGCCGATCCTCACGGAACGGCTCGTGTGCGACTTCGACGCCTTCGGTCAGGACTTCACCGTCACCCAGGCCCGCCTGGATGCCTGGCGGGCCCGTGGCAAGCACGTCAACACCGCCGGGCACCTGCTGCTGCGCTCGCGCTACACCAGCGTCGGCCAGGCACAGCTCAACGACGTCGCCTTCTACGCCGAGTACCTGCTCGGTGCAGTCCGTGACAGGTGCCTGAGCTTCGCTGCACCCCAGCCGCTGCTCAGCATGCTCACCGATACCGCCGGTCCCGAGCAGATCGACGCCGCGGTCCGCGGACTGCTGCGCACCGTCACTCACGCTCTGGCCCACGCACCCGGCGTCCGCATGTGGCGCTCGTACGCCTTCAGCACCGACAGCCTCGCGCGCCGACTGGCCGACCCAGGCGTGCTCGGCGGAGCCGACCTGACCAGGGAAGCCCGCACCCTCGGCCGAGCACCCGTCGTGCGAACCACTCGGTTCGCGCCCGCCGGTCCCACTGTCAGCTACGCAGCAGTCGCCCGGCACCTCGAGTCGGTCGAGAACGCCAGCGCACAGCTGTCCGGCACGCGGTATCCGCTGACCATCTGCCACGCGAACACCGTCATCGCCGACTATCTCGCCGACCACGCTGCCGACGCTGTGCTACCCACCGGAGTGGGTGTCCGCCTCGACGACGACTGGCAGGGTGGGGGAGTCTGGCGCACCGAGCACCCCGCGACCCCGCAGCCCGGCATCGACTTGCTCACCGCCGGCGGCCTGGGCTGGGCGAGCACCCTGCCACAACCAGACCCAGAAGAACTCGAGGCCGAAGACCACAACGAGCCGGACGACGAACCACCGGTCACCATCACCGACAGCCAGATCTCGTGGGTCGTGCCGGTAAGACTCGCGCACCTGGTCAGAGGGCGGAGCCCGCTGCCGCGGCAGATAGCTGGTCTGATCACCGGCGGCGGTGCACAGCCGGGCCGGACCGTCCGTCTCAGTCTTGTCCACGAAGGCGTTGAGCTTGCCACCGACGAAGCCACGCAAGACGGAGTCGGTGTGCAAGGCTCGGTCGCCGACGCAGGCAAACGACCCCAACTGGCCCCGCTGACGTGGCCGCTCGAGCTGCTCCCCGCCGTCAAAGTCACATTCGTCCTCCCGCTAAGCGCATCAGGCTCTTCCGCCGGCTCACTGATCACCGCGTCCACGACGAGACTGGACGTGCCCGTCGATATCGACGGCGTCGTCTACGACCACGAGTTCGATCCGCGCGTTCTCACCCGCGACACCGCGCCAGGCAGCATCGACCGGCACGGCAGACCGCCGCGGTCGCTCAGCCTGGCCGACCACATCGTCCGTGTCGTCCGCACCCAAGGCTGGCTCCATGACGACGGGACGGCCGTGCTCGAAACCTCAGACCTACCCACCGCCATCTACGGCGACACCCTCCACGACAGGGCCGCAGAGGAGCTGTTCACCGCCCTAATCACGCTGGTGGGCGCCGGCACCCTGCGCATCGCACGGCTCGCCCGCACACCTGACGGCCTGCGCTACCCGCCCGCATCCGGTCAGATCGGAACCGTCGAAGTCATCACCTGGACCCCGCCCGGCAGCGCAGACGCCGGTGCGACAACGCTGCCGCCCGTGCTGCACGGCTACGTCACGACCCAGGACGTCCGCTGGTTCCTGCGCCGCATCAAGGGCACCCCCAGCTACGAGGCCGAACAGTCATGGGCAGACCAGCTACGCCGCCACGGACGGCCTATCCGGCCTCTCCCACCCGGGTTCACTTACGTCCGCGAGCACCGGCGCACACGCCACTGGTGATGGAGTGAGACCAGCCCACACGGTTACATCAGTTCGGCCGCGAAAGTGTCCGACAGGCAACGCACACTGAACGAGGGCACCCAACCGGGAGCCGAGAAAGGACACCGATGCGCAGGCCACAACAGCCCGAGCCGGTTCCCTCCCCGGACTACCAGGTGCGAGGAGACAACGACGGACCGCTGCCTGCCAGCCTCGAGCAGATGGAAGCCCTCCAGCACTTCGGCGACGTGCTCAACATGCTGCCTGACCCCATCGCGGCCTGCGTTGATGACCTCACCGATGACGACGTTCGGCGCATGCTCCGAAGCCTCAGCCTGCGCTACCGCGGGTACGTGCTGGACAGCTTGAACATGCCGCGCATGCAGCCTCGCAACGTCAGCGAGAGACTCGGCGCCGACGTCCGCGGCGCCCTTGGGCGGGCCCGGCCCGCTTACCGCCGCGAAGTGCTCACCATCCTGACCTCCTCAGCCTGGGAGCAGCTTGTGTCCGCCGTCGCTCGCCGGTACGCCGAGCACCCGCAGCACGACTTCGGGCCACTCGAGGACCGCTGGCATGGCTCGGTGCTGCGCTCCACCGTTTGGGCCAATCTGCAAGCCAGCATCGACTCCGCATACGTATGGCAGTGGGCCGCCGAGCAGTCCTGGTGGCTGCCTGCCGGTCTTAGTTCCATCCACGGCGACCAGGTTCGGGCCGCCGCCCGCGACGTCGTCGCGCTGCAGGACGGGCGCTCGCCGAGCTTCGCGGCCGACCACACCAACGTGACCGTCTCGGTCGACGAGCGCGACGGGCTCGACGACGACGTCGATGAGGCGACTGACGACGCCGAGGTGGATCATGATCTGGCGCCGAGGATCGCCACGATGTCGACTGGTGACGTCGCCACGGAGCCGGCGGCCGCACAGCAGGAAGAGGCCCCTTGGCCCACCATCAGCGCAGCCTCCGACACCGCCTCCGCTAACGCAGCGATGTCGCTGGCCCACTCCAGTCCTGCGGAAGCCGAGATCGCTGCCAGCGAGCTCGTCGAGACGAATCTCGACGAGCTCGCTGGCGCCGTCGAACAGCTCACCGCTGCTGTTGCCGTGGTGCGGGAGCACGCCGCCACCGCGGTACTCGCCCAGCTCACCGCGGGCGGCCGGCCACACGACGTCGACCTCGCGGCGCTGACACGGCTCGCAGCGCAGTTCGACAGCGTCGCCGGTGCGCTCGAGGCGGCAGGTGAGCAGGTTTCCGCCCTCACCGTGGCGGCGGTCTACGACAGCCTTAACAGGCTTCGTGCCACCCGGGCCGCTGCCCACATCTACCAGCAACAGCAACAGCGTCTGAGCCGACTGCTGACACTGACTCAGCGGGTATACAACGAAACCGTCGCTGTCCAGGTTGAGACCGTGGCTGAGTCCGTGCGCGCGCTCCTGGCCACGGAGATCTGGGACCCCGCCGATCACGAGTCCGCCGATGCGCTCGACGAGCTATCGCGCATCGTCGAGATCGACCCGGGCGCCGCAGGCATCGACATGGCCGAGCTCGCCGATATGCAGACACGCGCGATGGCCCGGCTGCCCGTGGCCCTCGTCATGTCCGCGGTCACCGGGCAGCTGCGCTTCAGCGATGAGGTGGCCCCGACGCTGACCGCCGCCCCGGACCACGCAAGCACCATCCCACTGCAGTCCATCTCACTGGCCGCTACCGGCACCGGCGACGCTGCCCACACACCACCCGAACTGTCCCAGGACGAACCCGCACCGGAGCCAACATCGAATCCGGTCGCCAGCCCCGACACCGCCAGGACCGACGCGTACGGGGACCTCGATAACACCATCCCCGGCGAGCCGAGCGGCGCCGAGCGAATCGTCGCCGACCGCGCGAAGATTGGCGCGCTCATCAGCGGCCAGCGCTACGGAACGGCGGCTGTCGTCGCCGACCGTTTCGGCTTCGATGACGCGTTCCATCGCATCCTTACCGTCGCCGCCCTCGCCGACGCCGCCCGCAGCGAGACCGGACCGTGCGCGAGCGCACTGCTCGAACTGCTCAACGAGCTCAGCAGCGACGACATAACCGAAAACGGCGTCACCTGCCTGCTCGCCGTGCCCGCCCTGCTGCGCGCTGCCATCGTCACGGGTCAGCCAGCTGCCGGAGCGCTTCTGACCGACATCAGCAGCCGCCTGGAGAGCAACCTAGGCGCTGTCGCCGCCGAGATCGGCCGACGCGCCGTTTCGAACATCTTCGCCGGAGGAGCCCTACGTCGCCTGCTGTCCGACGTACCCGCCCTCGAGCGGCGCGTCACCGAGGCACAGGACAGCGCCCGGGCATTCAACCGCACCCGCCGCCTGCGCTTCGCCCGCGCCACAGACATCGCCAAGCGCTGGCTCGCCCACGACGGACTTCTCGGCACGATGCTTGAAGCAGCGGCGAACAACGATATCAAGGCCGCGACTGAGACCGCCGCCACGATGGTCAGGCTCTCAGACCCAAGCGAGATCAACCGAGAGCTCGACACGATCGACCGGACCCTACGAGGACGCGGCGGCAAGCCTCTCGATGGCGCCGGCCGGCACGACCTCGTCAATCTGGTCACCGAGGTCCGGCGCCCCATCAGCGCCTGGGTAGAGGCCGTCCTTGCCGTTGCCGAGCACCAGAGGAATAGCGGCAACAGCTGGGCTGCCCAAGAGCTGTCCGACATGCGGACCGCCGTGCTAGCCCGCGCCGACGCCGTCCTGGATGCACTTGAGGAGAACGCCACCGATCCGCTGCTTGCTGCAGCCGCACGTGCTGCAGCAAGCTCGTTGCCCGTCACGTTCGCGCTGCTCGACGGCGACGCCAGCCTGTCGATCAGCGAACCGCCGGCAGCGCTCGTTCTGACCGGCGAGCTCCTCAAGGTCGAGGGAGCGACTGTCCAACCGGATCTCGGCAATGTCGCCCTGCCTGAGCACGTCGGAACCGATACGGTCCTGGCTGCCGTCGAGCGCCCCTGGGACGGGGCTGTGCGCAGCCAGGTCCGCGGCGAGAACTACCACACCGCCCGGTACATTCTCGACCTTGCCGCGACGGGTCAGCTGCCGGGCTGCGGGAACGGCGCGCATCCGACCGCCGCCGCTACCGAACAGCTGCGAGGTGAGCTCGACCGCGCCGAGAAAATCAGCCGCGACGAGCTGTCCACGACCGCCGCACAGCTCAGCGCAGAGCTGCGTCGGGCGCGTCTGCAGAACGAGGTCTCCGAAGAACAGGACGGTGAGCTCACCAGCCTGCTCGCGGACGCGAACGCGGGCGGCTCCAACCTGCCTCGCCGCGACCTTGCCACCGTCCGTAAGGAGCTCACCGCAGTCGCCGAGCTTCTCCCGGACTACCGCGAGCAGGCCGGGCACCGCCTCACCGCACGCCTGGACCGGCTCGGACGCCGTGACGACATCGAGCACATCAAGCGCCTCATCGAAGCCGGCGAGCTGTCGACCGCCGAGGAGCTGATCTACTACAGCGAGATCGGGCAGCCGATGCCGACGCTGCAGAGCCCGCGCACCGATCTCGCCGACTTCTTCCCCTCGGTCCCGCTAGCCCTTCCAGATGGAATCACCGACGACGTCATCGCGGCCGTCCGCGCTGGCCAGATGTACGCGGGCACGCGTGTCCTGGACTTCTCCGCGCTGTCCAGCGAGGCGCGCGAAGATGCCGCTGGCGCCCTGCTGGCGTGGCGGACGCTGCGGACCACGCCGGCCGGAGGAAGGGCTCGCATCCGCAGCGGAGAGGCGCTCCTTCCCGTGCTGCGCCTGATCGGTGTCGAAGCACGCGGCGCCGCCAAGGACCTCGACCTGCAGAAGAGCAAGGATCGGCGCTTTTGGGAGGTCGGATCGGTCACGATCAACGGCAAGGCGATGGTGCCCGCGTTCGGCAGCAAGCTCGGCGGGAGACTGCGCACCCTGCTTGTCTGGGGTGAGCCGACTGAGGAACTGCTCCTGTCATACGCTGACCACGACAGGTCCGGCGAGAGCCTCCTGGTGCTCTACTTCGGCACGCTGAGCCCCGACGCCCGCCGCAAGATCGCACGTCGGGCCTTGCGGACCGCCGCCCCCGTCGTTGTCCTCGACGACGCCGCCATGGCCTACCTGGCCGCGCACGGCGACCGTCAGTTCGACGCAACGATGGCCATCACGCAGCCTTTCAGCAACGTCAACCCCTACGTGCGCGTCAAGCGCGGCCCCGTCTCGCCCGAGATGTTCTACGGGCGAACGGCTGAGCGGAACAGTGTCCTCGACGTCGACGGCACACAGTTGATCTTTGGGGGTCGTGGTTTGGGGAAGTCTGCCCTCCTGCGCTCCTCAGCGGAGCAGTTCGAGACCGAGACCGACCGGCTCGCCCTCTACCTGGACCTGAACACGATCGGCATCGGCCCGACCGCGCTTACCCCGGATGCACTCTGGGACACGCTGCTGCGTGAGCTCATTAAGCGCGACGTCATCACGGTAAAGTCGACCGGCCGGTCCCGCCGCCGCACCGAGGACACCCATGAGGCTGTCCGGGCTGGCATCCTGTCATGGTTGGAAGCGGACAGCCGCCGACGCCTGCTTGTCCTCCTCGACGAGAGCGACCGCTTCTTCGAATCTGACGCACCCAACTTCCTGCAGACCAACCGCCTCAAGGAGATCGGCCAATCCAGCGAGGGCCGCGCGAAGGTCGTGTTCGCAGGTCTGCACACCGTGCAGCGGTTCGCCAAGGCGAACAACAACGTGCCGTTCAGCCACCTCGGACGACCGACTGCCATCGGCCCACTATCCCCGCAGTTCGCTTACAACCTCGTTGTCAAGCCGATGGAAGCACTCGGTTATGTCTTCGACCAGGACAACGACCTCGTCAACCGCATCCTCGGGTACTGCTCCTACCAGCCATTCCTGCTGCAGATGTTCGCCCACCGGCTCATCGAGGTCGTCCTTGAGCGTCGCCGCGGAGGCATCGACGAGAGTGCGCCCCCGTACCGCGTCACTCGCGTTGACGTTGAGAGCGTCGAGTCCGACCCGCATTTGCGGACCGACATCACCTCAGCCTTTCGCGACACGCTGAACCTCGACGCCCGCTACAACGTCATCGCGAACGTCCTGGCCCACAACGCGCACGAGAACGGCATGGACGACCGCCTCAACGACGTCGCACTCCGCAATGAGTGCCTCACGTGGTGGCCCGACGGCTTCAGCCGGCTGTCCGTCGAACACTTCCGCTCCTACCTGTATGAGATGGTCGGCCTCGGCGTGCTCGCACCCAACACCGGCACGGGCTGGCACCTGCGCTCCCCGAACGTGCTCCGCATGATCGGGCCGCCGGACGACGTCGTGGCCGAGCTCGTCTCGGCAGCGAGCGCGTCCGTGCCCGAGTCGTTCATCGCGCTCGAGACCAGGCCACTGATGTCGACTGGCCACTGCAGCCCGCTGACTGCCGCCCAGATCGACGACCTGCTGGGCGACCACACTACGCAGACCCGGCTCGTGTTGGGCAGTAAGGCGACCGGTGTCGCTGACGTGTTCGGCGCCGTCACCGAGATCGCCGAATCGCTCGGCAGCCGATACCAGCTCGCGACGCCGAGGGGGTTCGGAGCGTTCAAGGACGAGCTTGTCGCCGGCAAGCCCGGCGAGCGCCGCATCGTCATGTCGGAGCTCTTCAATGTAGCCCTGGAAACGTGCACAACCAGTGTCGACCATGCCCTCAAAGACCGTCCCAGCAGACCCGGCGTCACCCGGTCGGCCATCCTGATCGCCGGACCAGACAGCATCCGGTGGTGGCAGACCGTTTTGAGCAGCTCCGGCCCTCGAGGCCTCGACGTCACGACGCTCACACGCTACGACGCGCGGACTCTCAAGGTATGGTCGCTGACTACGGGCAAGTTTACGACCGAGGACAAGCGGGCCAGGCTCCTGCGCGTCACCGGGGGTTGGCCCGCCCTTGTGGAAATGGTCGCTGCGCGGCCCGACTCCCTCGGAGACGAGCACTCTGCCCTCGCCGATATCCAGGCGTGGCTGGCCACGCCAACGGGCGCAGCCACGTTCTGCGACATGACCGGCCTAGTTGTCGCCCCCGACGTCGAGAGCGTTTTCAGCGAACTCATCGGCCTGCTCGACCAGGGCGGAACAATCGGAGATGTCGTCGACGCGGTCGCGATGGCAGCACCGCACGTCGACGTGAACGCCATGGTCGAAGTCCTGCTCGCCCTCGGCGTACTCGCGCCCGCATCCGATGAAAAGTACCGATGCGACCCGATTGTCGTCTCGTGCTGGCCACATCGACACCGACTACTGGTCGAAACATCGCCGGACTGATCGGCATCGCGGCTTCGGCGCGTCGATGTACAAGGATCTTCTGGCCTGATATTCTTCTGCCGGTTTGCGCTAGTGACATATGGTGCGCCACCAGAGACTCGAACCCGCTCATTAAGAGTCGCGAGTTCACCCATTCAGGGGAACATTACCTGGGACTTTGCCTGCAGTGGTTTCGCCGCGGAGGCACCAGCGGGCCTCAAAGGACCCAGGTTAATGGACAGCCTAATGAACAAGATCCACAAGAGCCGCGCGCATGCCCGGGTACCTGGCCGTCCCCGACCGATCCGCAGTGAGACAGGCGGTGAGGCAGCAACCCCCTCCCAGGGCACATGCCTTTACTCTTGCACCATGGCTCCGACCTGCGAGGAGGCAGAAAATCCAGGCAAGGCGGATCAGCGCTCACCACCCCAAGAACAGCCGCTTCGGCCGCCCGAGTGGGGTGCACCTGTCTGCCTCATTCGAGACTCCGTCCCGGTCAGATCAGCGCGCAGGGACCCATCACAACCCAGGTTGCTACTCGAAGAGAGCGACGCCTACTCGTTCGAGGAGTTCGTGCTGGAGTGGTTGAAGCCGTACATGAAGATTGATGTGGAAATGCTAGCGAGAGACAGTGAGATCGAGCTATACGTGGCCGAGACCGAGGATGGTGGAGTGTTCGTGTTTGATACGAGAGGATAGTGGCGGCGGGAAAGAGTAAATGCAGTGTGGCCTGAATAAGACATCACACTACTTTTGTTCGCGCGCCGAATCATCACATGCTTTCATAGGGACGGTAGATACCGCCACAGGGTGATAGACACCTGTCACAGGTGACTGGAACGCCAGGGTGAAACTCTCCACCAAGCTTTCGCTTTAACTCCTTCATTTGCATGCTGACAGATGAGATCCGCGCATCTGAACCGCCCCGGCTTCGATAGAGGCCGGGTTCATATCTTCTCGGCAAGCGTAGCAGGCTTGTTCTGTCTGTAGTAGGCGGCCTCATATTCTGCAAGTGGTACGTTGTCACAGGCGCTGTGGAGTCGCCGATGGTTGTACCAATCGACCCACTCCGCGGTGGCTAACTCCAAGTCATCGATTGTCTTCCATGGACCTTTCGGTCGGACCAGCTCCGTCTTGTACAGTCCGATCACCGATTCGGCAAGAGCGTTATCGTAGGAATCTCCGGTCGTGCCGACGGAGCAGTGTGCGCCGGCTTCGACGAGTCGATCGGTGTAGCGAATGGAGGTATACTGTGATCCGCGATCGGAGTGATGCACCAGATTGTCCAGCCGCTCGTTACGTGCCCAGATAGCCATCTGGAGAGCATCGAGGGGAAGGTCGGTCGTCATCGTGCGCGCGGTTCTCCAACCGACGATGCGGCGAGAGAAGACGTCGATGGCAAACGCCGTGTACACGGTGCCTGACCAGGTTGAGCAGTAGGTGAAATCCGCCACCCACAGCCGGTTCGGCTCGCTGGCCTTGAATTGTCTTTTCACCAAATCCGGAGCTCGTTTTGCCGAGGGGTCGGGCATGGTAGTGCGGCGGGTCTTACCTCGAACGGCGCCGGTCAGGCCGAGTTGGCGCATCAGTCGCTCCACCGTGCAGCGTGCCACGTCGATGCCCTCGCGGCGCAGTTGGTGCCATACCTTCCGGGCGCCGTATACGCCATAGTTCTCGGTGTGCACGCGCTGAATCTCCACCTTGAGTTGTTCATCACGCATTGCCCGGGCCGAGGGCGGCCGCTTCGTCGCTGCATAGTACGATGATGGAGCAATCTGCAATTCCGCGCAGACCGGCTCGACCCCAAACGACTCTTTCTGGCTATCGATAAACTTGACTACTTCGGCAGTCGCGGGTCGAGCTCCCGCGCAAAGAAAGCCGACGCCGCCTTCAGTATCTCATTCGACCGACGCAGCTCACGATTTTCCCGTTCCAGCTCCGCGATCCGCGCGGCGTCCGCACTCGTGGTCCCGGGCCGATTCCCCTCATCGATGTCGACCTGCTTCACCCACGACCGAAGTGACTGATCGCCAATTCCCAGCCGTCGTGCAACCTCAGGAATCACACCCTGGCTGTTGCCCCGTTCACGACGAATCTGAAACACCAGACGAACAGCACGGTCACGCAACTCCTCCGGATACTTCTTCGATGCGGGCATGGCTCAATCCTCTCATAGGATCAGAGCCTCTATGAAACCCGGGACGGTTCAGGCTCAGCGCTGGCGGCCAATCGGGTGCGCGTGTAAGGCTAGGGCCTCGCGACTGAACAGGTCAACCTCGGACAGACGCGTTTCGTTCATCTTGTCTGGTCCAGGCCAAGAAGCCACTTGACACTGCGTACACCATCCATTTGGCATCGCGAATCTTTTCTGCCATGCGCATCACCCCTTTCCGAACCTTATTCACCAGCTTTCGACATGTTCTGAGGATGTCATCTAGCATGCACAGTGAGATCGCCAGAAATGCGATGAGGTGCGCTGGACTGGTAACACAGCCGCCATTGGAATCGAACCAGGCGCTAGACCCAGACCACACAAGGTGACCACTATTGACGAGTGAATGAAGTATACCATGTGGTTCAGGAAGCGTTACCCGCGAGGTAGGAGGAACCGACTTACATGGCTGCTGGTCGCTGCACCACCATGCCGCCATATTGTTGTACTCAGTTAAACCTAGTGAGGAGCTCCGGGCACGCCATGAGCTGCTTGGCAGCTTCTTGTGCTCCACTCGCGAGTGTACTTCGCCATGTAGGAGGAGGACCTTGGCACGCCCAGCCAGGCTTGTCGGCTATGGCTGATTTGGGGCGGCGTTGCACTGCCCGTCTGCCTGACCGTGGCTGACAGATAGGGCAGCTTGTCGAATTCGTCAGCCTAGATCCACCGTACGGTCTCTGATAAAAGCACAACGGTCCAGCGCTTGTTGATTCGCAGCCCGTGTCGTGGCTACTCGCGGATTCGGATCAGATCTTCTCCTGGATCTCGGCCGGGTTAGTATACGG
Organism: Pseudonocardiales bacterium; assembly: GCA_052390115.1. Taxonomy (GTDB): domain Bacteria; phylum Actinomycetota; class Actinomycetes; order Mycobacteriales; family Pseudonocardiaceae. Next base: position 103,166 of record JBQTHE010000033.1, read on the forward strand.
GAAGAGATAGCTGCGTAGGCCCATTCCTCGGGCGAGGTCCCCGAGTAGTGTCTCGACGATCTCGTTCGTCCGGTCGGCGAGGTCTTCCGTTGAGGCTGTACTCGTTCGGCTGTACTCGGCCGATTGGAAGGGACTCGGCTGGAAATCCCAGTGGTCTTCGTGAAACGCATGAAGAGGTAGCTGACCCGCGATACCACTGAGATATACCCCGACGTTCCAGAGTCCCGAATAGCTCAGGTACGACTTTCCGAGATGTGCCGCTAACGCAAGGGTTTGGTGGACAATCTCCATGATGAAGTTGGACGGGATGCCGATCCGATCTCCGTCCCGGCCGTACGGACGAGTGCCCTGGCCGCTTGCGACCTGGACAGAGCCGCCGTCGGTGAGCAGCAGGTAGAGCATTGCCCTCTCAGGCGGTGGGTCGGCGGAGAGCGGCCATGACGTCAGAGTCAGTCCGTCCGGGTGGTCCACCTTGTGCATGAGTGACTCGAGCGACGGGCCCCACTGTGGGCGGAATGACAGCGAACCGGTGACCAGTTGCCTAAGATGCTGGCTCGTCGCCACGTCGGTCAGGGGCGGTCGCGCAAGGCTGACAGCAGGTTCGGCCATGATGCGTAGGTGGCCGTATTGGCGCTCGGCTGGGCCGGGCAGGGGACTGAACTCTAGCGATCTTAGCTTCTCAACAAAGTTGTCACGCCGACCCCGGCGCTCCATCATCAGCCGACTGACCTCGACGTCGAGCAGATGACGCTTACCGGTAGCACTGCGGCCCCAGTACTTCCCGTCGACCATATGCGGAGCGCTCGCCGAGGCCGGAACCGTCACCAGCAGGACCGCCCGGGTCGGGTCGGCGGTGTTGACGATCGGCGGTACGAACTGGACGTTCAGTGGCGGCTGGATGCGCGTTGACCCCGCGATCTGGTCGATTCTGCTCTTCAACCCCTCCATGTCGTCCGCTGTGCCGACGATGTGCGCGGCCTTCGTGCCCGGGTCCTTCACCCCGACCGTCAGCACGCCACCATCGACGCTGAGGGACGCAAGATCCCGCGCCAGTTCGAGGTTCGCCGCAGGAGAACTCGCCGGGATCGCGGCCTTCAGCTCTACCCATTGCGTTTCGGTAAGAGTCCCGGTCTCTGCGGCCGCCACTAGGTCGTCCCACTTGCTGATCCGGAGAGGCGGGTTGCCCGGCCCGATGTAGAAGGAGTGCACATCCATGGCCGGACACTGTGCCAGGATCGGCTTCCACGCGGCGGTTGGAGCCTGGCACGGTCGTCACTCGACCGGGGAGTGAGTGCTGCGGCCTGCATGACGATTGCGAGGACCCTGCGTCACGTCAGGCCTGACCTTGGCCCCACCGAGCCTGCTCAGGCAGGCTATCGCCGAATCAAGTAACCGTCATCGTCTGTGGGGACCCCAGTGCTCACCATCACCACCTGGAACGTCGAAAATCTCTTCCGTCCTGGCAGCGACGCTGGTCCGGAGTCAGGGGCGGTCTACAAGGCCAAGCTCAAGGCCCTGGCCGAAACCATCACCGAGCTGGCCTCCGACGTTCTGGCCGTGCAAGAGGTAGGTTAGCCCGAGGCGCTCGATGATCTGGTGGATCGTCCAGCAACACCTGGCACACTGCCTTGGCCGATCCAGACGGTCGCGGCATCCGTGTTGGCGTGCTATCCCGCCTGCCGCTCAGCAAACATCGAGCAGGTAGTGGAGTTCCCCGAAGGCTTGCGGCCCATCCAGGTTGACAACACCGACACCGCGATGAGTGAGATGGGCCGTCCCGTGCTGCGCGTCCGGGTCCAGACTGACGGCACCACGCTGGACGTCATCTCCTGTCACCTGAAGTCCAAGCTGCTGACCTTCCCGGGCGGACGCTTCAGTCCGGAGGACGAAGACGAGTGAGCCCGCTTCGCCGTCTATGCCCTCGCCCGCCGGGCAGCTGAAGCAGCTGCCATCCGTGCCTACGCCACCGATCTCCTTGCCGGAGACGGTCAACGCCGCGCCGTCATCGTGGCCGGCGACCTCAACGACGAACCGGAGGCAGCCACCACCCAGCTCCTGCACGGCCCACCAGGTTCGGAAATTTGGTACAGGTGCCTTCGACCGCCCAGACGCTGGCGATGGGCAACAGCTGTGGAACCTGGCACCGCTCATCCCCGAGGACCAGCGATTCTCCCGTATCTTCCGTGGCCGAGGCGAACTCATCGACCACTTGCTGGTCTCCCATGTCCTGGTCAAGGCGGTGCAGACCGTGGCTACAGGCGCGATCGAGATACCCTCCATCACCGACCAACCCACCGAGCGGCGGGGACGAACCGGGATCGGATCATCGGCCGGTGGTGGGGCGGTTTGACCTTGGCTGACACGCAACGGCTGGGTCGAGAACCCGGGCGGTGTGAGGCTGTGGGAACATGTGTTCGACGCTCCGACCGTCGGGGCGTAGATATCGAGATTAGGAAGCTCTGTATGAGCAAGGGCGACATCCACACCGTCAAGCACGGCGACGGCTGGGCGAACCGCGCCGAGGGCAATGAGCCCGTCTCCAACACCGCCCCAACGAAGGCCAAAGCGCAGGCCAAGGGCCGCGAGAGGGCCATCGAGGGTGGGGTTGAGCACGTTGTGCACAACCAAGATGCCCAGATCGGTGAGCGGAATACCTATCCGAGGTCGCGGGATCCTCGCAGGTCGAAGGGCTAAGACCACAGCATCCGGAGTGGCGATTGTTAGCTTAGTTATTGTGGCACCAAGGTATAATGTTCCCGACGAAAAAAAGGGGCTATGGTAGAGAAAGCAACTAGCGAGTCGCGAGGCGATCGCACTGTGGATCTCTCGAGAGGTGGAGAGTTCCGCAAGGGTGCGCAGGTCATCGACACCACCGGACTGCCCGATGGCTATGTGCCGCCGTCAGGTTCGCTGACACCTCCTTCCGAGCCACCCCCACCCCCTCCTTCTAGTGGCGACAACGGTCAATCTGGTAATAGCAGCTAGTGTTACCCACCGGCGTAGGCGTCAGCCTGGCCTTGCTCGCGCTTGTACCAGGCTGGCTGCATTTACAACTTCGAAAACGGTTAGCGCCAGCTTCTTCGGAAACCGGTCTATCTGAACTACTGGAAGTCCTTGCAGTCGGGCTGGCAACGACTGGCACGAGCGTTGCGGTGCTCACCTTTATGCCGCCACGTTGGTTTCCGATGCTCCTCAATGTAGAAGCGTGGGCGGCGCAGGGAAACGGCTATCTTCGCCAGCACGTCCGTGAAGCTGCGGCGAGCGGGCTTACAATCCTACTGCTCGCTCTCACCATTGCCTACCTACTTTACCTGCTGTTGCGCTTGCGGCGGCCTGCGGAGTTTCGAGCACAAGGCACCGTGTGGGTTCATGCACTTGGAGCAAGACCAAAGGGAAAGGTTCCATGGGTCACCCTGCAGTTGAAGGACGGCAAGCTTATAGAAGGAATACTCCAGAGTTACAGTCTCTCGGAAGAGAGTCTAGAAAACAGAGACGTGGCCCTGCAACGTCCAATTCGTGTTACCAACAAGCCGAATGAACAGCCTCGGTGGTTAGAGCTTGACCGAGTTATCGTGCCGGGAAATGAGCTATCCTACATTACCGTAATTCATGTACCCCAGCGGCCCAGAAGAGGCTCGCCCGCCGATGATGATATCTGAAGACAATTATCCTGTCCGCGACCGCCGCGCCTGCGCCCGCCTCTTCACACCTCTCCGCACCAACACATTCCGGATCGCTGTCTGCCCAACCTTGAATCGGGCCGCCAGCTCAGCCAGCGACCACACATCCTCGACGTATAGCCTCACCGCGTCGGACTCCTGCGCCTCCGTCAGTGCACGCAGCGGCCGAAGCTTCACACCTTGTCGCCTGAGATGTGCCCTTACCGTCTGCTCATGGAGCCCGAACCGCCGCGTCAGCTCCCGCTGCGATGTCCCGACCTCGTAGGCGTCCACCAGCTCCTCCACCTCGGCAGGCGACAGCTTCCGGTACTCCCTAACCTGTAGCCGGACCGTGGCAGGACGTACAGCGTTACTCTGCGCCAGGATCGCATCTTGTGTACTGCCGCCGACCTGCATATTCTCAAGCCCGCCCAGGGCCGCGATTAGCCGCTCCACGGCCTGTGGCGGGTTCGAAAGGGAGTCAGTTAGGCGCACCACGTCTGACAAGGAGGCCAACGGACGGCGCGCACGAACGAACCGCTGAGGATGGTGTGGACGACGCGGATACTTCCCGCGCGAGTGGCTCGCACCGGTGCGGCCCGCACCTGCGGTCGCACCACTTGCAGTGCGGCTCGGATTGCCCGTCGTGATCTTCGCGCTTTCGGCGGGTGGTGTGCTCACGGAGGACATCGCTGCACGTCAGGCGGGTAACTGTGCTCATCAAGCGATCAACACTTGACAGTGTTTCAGGCCACGGACCAGGCCACGCCCCGCGCGTCGAGATCGGTTCGGCAGCTGTCTACGGGTACTTCGTGAGATCCCAGCAGTTGCGAAACTCGGTTTCGCCGAGGCGGGTGTTCCAGATCGTCCGGCCGCTGCCCGGACGGAGCTGCCGGATGCGGTGGCGCTGGGCCGGGTCGTACCAGGAGAAGGTTTCGATCTTGGCTGAACCAAGCGCGAGGGCTTCGTCGAGCGCGGGTTCGAGGTCGCTGTCGTGTGAGGCGAGGATGACGAGATCGACGTCGGGCCGCTGGGCTTCGCGGACCACCGCCAGCGCGCACAGGACGTCAATGCCCTTCTCGCCCTTGCTCTCGACGACCCTCTTCCCGTCGACACCGAGCAGCAGCTGGCCGGCGGCGTCGCGCTCGTAGCGGTACTTCAACGGCCGGTGCGTGACGCTGACCCGGCCGTCACGCTCCCAGTGCGCCTTCTGCGCCTGGTTGCGGGCGTACGGCTTGGGGTCGTGCTCGGCCGACGGCTGCCCGCGGTACACCAGCACGGCGGCCAGCACGGCGTGATCCATTCCAGGCCACTGCGCGCGGTTGCGGGCGGCGATCAGTTGGATCCCGAAGTGCACGGGGTCGACCAGCGACTCGTGCCGGGGCAGCTGCCTGCTGACGGCGAACAGCTCGTGCGCGGTCAGGTGCACGTTCTGGTAGTCCATGACCACGACAGCCCGAAGATCAGGCACAGGTGCTGGCGCTCCTCACGAAAAAGCCCCGCCAGTCCCGGAGGACGGCGGGGAACTAGGCCACCCATAATGCCACGCCGCACCCACGGCCAGCAACGCGGGCATTTGCGCACGATCCGCTGAGGCAGCGACGCTCGATGGGCCCTGCCGGACCATCCGGCCCGGACCCGCCGCGGTTTCGATGAAGATCACTGCGCGGCCTGAAAGCGGAGGGTCCGGTGGTCGAGGCCGGCGTAGACCTTGACTCTCGCGGAACCGCTCGGCAGCCATCCGATGAAGCCGCGACGACGCCCGCGGAAGGGACGAGGGGAGGCCACAACCATGATCGTATAGCGGTTCAGGCTACGAACCAGGCCATGAGACCCTTGGTGGGGTCTGTGGGAGAAGGTCAACATGGGCACTGAGCTGTAGAGCCGCCTTGGGGCGTCGAACCCCAACCAATATCGCCGACACCTAACAAGATGGAGGAATGTTCTCATCCAACCGCGAGCCGACCGGATGGAACACCGCGGTTCGAGTCAACCGTTCCACCGTCAGGCCACAAGGGATCGAGGGTCCGCGTCGGCTAGACGTGCACGGGTTCCCGGCCGAGGACCGGAGGCATCCCGCCGAGCCAGTCCCGATTTGCCCTTATCGGCGCGGTCGTGGTGCGGGTCGTGGTGCGAACTGCAGAGAATCATGACTCTGATGGCCCGTGGTGCAACAGGGTGGATAACAAACACGCAGCTAAAACACGGTGATACGCTCGTAACACGCATTCCTAAACCGTGTGTCGCAGGTTCGAATCCTGCCGGGGGCACCCGCATCTGAGCCACATAGCGGCCCTGAGCTGCCGATTCGTGGTGCGGAGCGTGGTGAGGCTTTCGAACCAGGATCACCAGGGTCAACGCTGACGCACGGATTTGCGGCGTCCAGCACGATTGCATCATGGCGAAAGGTAGGAATATCCGCGCCGCATCCGACGTTGCAAAGTGGGCATCACCCACTTGCCTACTTTCCACAAGGGTGCAGACTGCACGGCGGAGACAGAAGGTTGCCATGTCCGCCATGCCAGAAGGACTGCCCACTCCCTTCGAGGTCATCACCGAAACCGAGGTAGACAGCCGCGGCCGGGTCAGCCTGGGCCGCGCCGGCGCCGAGCCAGGAGGGCGCTACCGGGTGGCCCGCAACATCGACAGCGTGCTGCTGCTCACTCCAGTGGTCCCCATCCCCGAGCGCGAACTGATCGTCTGGGAAAACCCTGCCCTGGCCGAGCGCATCCGCATCGGGATTGTCGAGACCCAAACCGGGCGCACCGTCGATCTAGGTGACTTCACTGCTTACGCCACCGACACCGATGACGAGTAGCCGGATGGGTTCCTATCAGCTACGTTTTGCCACCCCCGGGGAAACGCTGCACTTACTTGATGGCAGTCCGCAGTACGCGGCCAAACTGCGTAAGGTGCGCCGCGCCCTGGGATTGCTGCAAATCAACCCCGTCGCCCAGGGTTACACTCGCATCAGTACGAGAATTTCCCCGGCGCCCTGATGGCGAAGGTGTGGGACTCCTACGTGGAAAATCGCACTCCCGGGGCGTGGCGGATCTGGCGGATGTACGGGCCGGATGAGATCCGTGACAATCAAACCGTCGCGGTGATCACCGTGCTCGGCATCGGCCCTCACCCCTGATCCATTGTGGAGCGATCTTGAGCAGGTTCGGAAATTTAGACAGCACACATCTTCACGTTACTTGAAGAATGATCTCGGTTGCGCAAGCGGCCCCGAGTCAGGGCTCCGTCCCGCACCTCAGGCAGGATCATAGAGTACACCCGGTCAGCGGCCCAGCCTCGTATTGATCTCCGCCTTGTGCTCGGCCCCGGACACGGCGGGTAGGTTCTGGCCGCTGCGCCCCCCACGTCGGCCCGCTCATAGGCTGAGCACCTCGGCGGCTGAGCACCTCGGCGACCCGAGGACCACTCGGGGCGCGATCCTCAAGGTGTCGGCACCAGCAAGCCGCCGCTGCGAATCTTCTTCGGCAAGTAGTCGCCGAGGAGCAAGCCAGCAAGCGGCCAGTCCACCGCTGCGCCCGCCATGGGGGTGCGGGCGTACAAATAAGATCCCTGCCCAATACATCCGGTTGCTTGCCAGAGACGGACGACGCGCGGCGGACCGGCACCGCGCCGGACACTGATCCCCGCAGCCGTTATGGTGTGTGGGTGGCTTCGCCCGCCGCCCACCCCTCGCAGAGCGGCCTTAACCCGACTCCGCCCCCGGCTGAACCGCGCGCTATTCGCGCGTGCCTGACGCCGGACGTGGCAGCCGAGTTTGATCGCGAGTGGGAGATCGTGCTGGACGAGGCGAAGAGGGATCAGGACCTTGAGCCGGTGCATGACCTCCTGGCCAAGTGGCGCCACTTCGCCTACGCCGAACTCAAGGCTCCGGGCAGCTACTTCCGCGTGCTGGCCACCGCGGCGCACACGCTGGCTACTGGCCAACCACCTGCCGGCAGCGTGTCCGGCGAACAGATCACCGAGCTGATCCGTGGGCGGTTGGACCGGTAAGTGTACCGGATCGTCGTTTATCCCGAGGCCCAAGACCAGATCGCCGCACTGCCAGATGCGGCACTCCGCGACTACGCCGAGGTCGCCAGTGTGCTTGAAGCCTCGCCGTGGAACGGCCCACCGCACCACCGGTCAAACCCGGACGGAGCCGTGCGCCGCTGGCACTTCGGTCCGAAAACGGCCGGCCAGGTCGTCTATCTCATCGTGGAGGACATCCAGGAGGTCCACGTGCTCCTGGTGCAGTGGCTCGGATAGTTACTCCCACGCAGCGGTCCTGGCGAAGACTGGGCGTGCTCCTCACTGCCGCCAGTGTGTGCCCAGGGTTGCCGGCGTGGTGCGGAGCGTGGTGCGAGGCTCAAACCAGTGATCATCAGAGTCAACGCTGACGCACAGATGTGCGACGTCCAGCAAGTTTCGCGTCCTGGCGCGGAAAGGCAGGAACAGCCGCACCGCACCCGATGTTGCAAGATAGGCACTACCCACTTGCCTACTTTCCCACAAGGGTGCAGACTGCTTGGCGGAGACAGGAGGTTGCCATGTCCGCCATGCCAGAAGGACTGCCCGTCCCCTTCGAGGTCATCACTGAAACCGAAGTAGACAGCCGCGGCCGGGTCAGCCTGGGCCGCGCTGGCGCCGAGCCGGGCGGGCGCTACCGGGTGGCCCGCAACATCGACGGCGTGCTGCTGCTCACTCCAGTGGTCTCCATCCCCGAGCGCGAGCTGATCGTCTGGGAGAAGCCTGCCCTGGCCGAGCGCATCCGCATCGGGATTGCCGAAACCCAAGCCGGGCGCACCGTCGATCTGGGTGACTTCACTGGTTACGCCACCGACACCGATGACGAGTAGCCGGATGGGCTCCTATCAGCTACGTTTTGCCACCCCTGCCCGGGAAACGCTGGACTTACTTGATGGCAGTCCCCAGTACGCGGCCAAACTGCGTAAGGTGCGCCGCGCCCTGGGATTGCTGCAAATCAACCCCCGTTACCCAGGGTTACACTCGCATCAGTACGAGAATTTCCCTGGCGCCCCGAAGGCGAAGGTGTGGGACTCATATGTGGAAAATCGCGCTCCCGGGGCGTGGCGGATCTGGTGGATGTACGGGCCGGATGAGATACGCGACAATCAAACCGTCGCGGTGATCACCGTGCTCGACATCGGCCCTCACCCCTGATCCTTTGCGGAGCGATCTTGAGCAGGTTCGAAAATTAGACAGCACGCATCTTCGCGTTGCTTGAAGAATGATCTCGGTACTGCGTGGCCGTTCTGGCGCAGTTCAAGGATAATGACGACTGAACACGTATGCAACACCGGACTCCTGAATCGGAAGGGAAACGGTTCGAACCCACCCTGGCAACACCGCCGCAGCGACGATGCGGCCAGCAGCAGTCGGTGTGGTGCGACGTCTCGCGAACTGTAGTCACTGGTAGCAGGCCTGTAGGCCGAGGAAACAGCTCTTCCTAAGCCGTGTGTCGCAGGTTCGAATCCTGCCGGGGGCACGTAAGTAGCCTTATTCGAACTACGGCCAGTCAGACGCCCGTCTGACTGGCCGTAGTCGTCTGTGGGGTCGGCCTGGGGGTCTGCGGTCGCCTGTGGCGTGTCTGCGGTCGGTGTGGCCGGTAGGGCTCCGTGGCGGGCGTAGTAGCGGCCGAGGGGCACGAGAGCGTCGAACGGTTCGGCGAACTGCTCTCCGGTGACGCCGTGGGCGTCGACGGTGATCTTGGTAAACAAGATCGCGTTAAGTAGCTTGCGCTGACTGTCGGTCAACGCCCGGTAGAGCTTCTGCGGCTTGGCTAGCAGCGTGAGCGCGGTAGTGAAGATGTCGCGGGCAACGCTGAGATCAGTGTCTAGCTTGTCCAGTTCGATCATGAGCTTGTCGCGTTCGTCGCGGATGCCTTGCATCTTGGCCGTGAGCTTGTCTTTCGGCCAATCCGGGTCCCCCACCAAGTCAAGGTAGTGATCTTCCTTGACTGAGAGTTCCCCGAGTCGCTTGTTAATGCTCTCGCGTAGGTGCGCCGTAGCTGCGAGGTTGGTCTCTAGCTCGGTGTCGAATGCCGCTTCTACTACCGCCCGGAACTCTGGCGGAAGATCAATGGTCGCGTAGTGGTCTGTCACGTGGATTTCCACGTCGCTTGCCGCCAGATACGGGAGGTTACACGAGTCGTCACGGCGTCCGACACAGAAGAAGTACGCGTAGGTTTCTTTCGCGACAGCGAACACGAGACGGCGCCCGCACCGATGGCAGCTCAAAGCGCCCTTAAGGTAATGGTGGTGTTTGCGGTTGCGTATACCGGCACCGGATTGGCTGTCTAGGAGTTCTTGGACCCGGTGGAACAGTTCGGGCGTGATGAGTTTCGGGTGACGGCCTACGTACTCGTTGCCGTTGAATTGGACGTATCCGATGTAGTAGCGGTCTCGGAGAATCGTCGCTACCTTGCTCCGGGCTATGGGACGTACTGGGCGTTGACCGTGTGGCAGCGACGTCAGCCCGGCTTCTTGCAATACTTCGGTGAGGGTGTCAATTGTGTAGGTGCCTGTGGCGTACAGCTCGAACGCCATTTGAATGAGCGGGCCGCGTTTGTCATCAATAATGACGGTGGCCACCTGTCGCCCGTCGTAAGACTGCCGAATATTAAGGTAACCGATTTTCGCGCGCCCCGGCGTGCCGCCGATGGATGCTTTGTATTCCATTTTTCGGCTCACGTCGTTGCCGTCGGATACGCTGCGGAACTCATTTACCGACGCTAGAATTCCGTGCAACAATTGCCCTGCCGGGGTTTCGTCGATAGGTTCGGTCGCGGAAACGACTTCGACTCCGGCGGCGCGCAGTGCCACTAGCATGAGCGCATCTTCAATCCGGTTACGGTTGGTCCGCGACAGAGAGTCAACGATTACGTAGTCAATGTCGCCACGTTCTTTAATGTAGGCGAGCATTCGCTGAAATTCTGGCCGCTGGTCTACGGTTTTCCCGGAGCGGCCTTCTTCTTTGAAGACTTCCAGCAGTTCCACGCCAAGGGTGTCGGCTTTGGATTTCACCGCTTGCCGCTGTTGCGGTAGCGAGATTCCCTCAGGGTTGAACTCTCGTTTTACCTGCTTGAGGTGGGATACGCGGATGTACGCTACCCCTTTCCGCTTGCGCCGCTTATTAGGCTTCGCGTGGTTCTTGCGGTTTGCCATCGTCGCCTACCTGTGTCCGCGTCGCGTTCGCGACGCCGTCATATATGCGCCTGTACGGTTCCAATAGGTTCATTGCGGTCACAATGTCGAGGTTGAGCGCGTCTACAAGATCCATAAAGAAATCCGGTGTCGGCACCGCAATAAATCCACTTTCCACTCTCCCTAGAGTGGTGGTGTGTTTACCTAGTTGTTTGGCGAGTTTCTTTGTCGATATGTTCTTTTGCTCGCGTGCTGCCGTGACATATTCGCCAAATGTTTCGGGCTTTTTCATTTATCGACTTCCTCTCTATTGTCCCAAGGGGGTCGCATTCATGCAACCCCCGTTAGGTGTGCAGTTGTGTGGTCATGTGGCGGGCCGCGTCAGTGTGGGTGGTGACAGCGGTTGTGTCCGTGTCGTGGCTAGTCATGGCGGCAGTGATGACGCCGACGCGCGCGGGGTCGGGGGCGGTGACCAGCAGACGCGGCGGGTAGCCGTGGGGGCCGACGCCGCCCGAGGTGAGGAAGCGGCGGTAGGCGTCAGCTTTGGCGCGCAGGCGTCGGGGGCTTTCGGTCCCGGCGTCGACTTCCACCCACCAATAGTCACGGTGGCGGGGCGCCCGTAGGACGGCGTACGCGTCGGGACGCAGAAAGCCCCCGCTACCTGTCGGATGCCAGCAATGGGGCTCTGTGGCGAACGTGGCGACGCGGAAGCCGTGACGGCGGCCGTGTTCGATCAGGTCCACGTAAATGCCGCTGATCGTGAGCGCGTGGGAGAGGAACAGCGGTCCAGGCGTGGCGGCGTGCCGGACGCGTCCCGGTTCGGGTTCGCCGTTGGTGAGCGCGAGGAAGCGGCGGCCCGCGCTGGTGAGCACGTACACGTGGCCTGCGCTGCCCGCGCGGACTCCCCCGACGCGTCGGCCCAGCGTGGCCACCAGGCCCACGGCGGCAAGGCGCGTCATGATGCGCCGCCGCACCCTGCCCACCGTCTCGGAGGACAGCTCAGGCGCGGCTAGGAGCCTGTCGAGCTGCGCGCCCGTGAGCAGGCGAGCGGCGGCCAGGTGGGGGAGGGGAGTGGTGTAGCGGTCGGTCAGCTCGTCAGCGAGCAGGCGAAGCCTGCGAGCTGTCAGACGGGGACTCATGGGAGGAACCTGATCGGGAGGGGCCGCCTGGTTACAGTAGTAAGTCGGAGCCCTTCCCGGCCCGCGCGCCGGGTTTGGCCTGCGGTTTTGGCTGGTCGGGCTCGACGCGACCGGACAGCCGGCCGGACATCCCGCGCGATCACTCGTCACCGTCCAGGATCTCGCGGTTGGACCGCTTCCCCACCGGCACCGCCAGCCGTTCCACGGTGGCGGCCTCCACCTCATCGCGGGCCATCCCCCACCGCCTCCGGCTCGCTTCCGCCAACGCGTCTCCGTCCCTGCTGCGCTCCGGCAGCGGGTAGGTCGTTCCGGTGACCGGGGTCAGCGTCGAGTTGTTCACGCTCGGCCGTATCGCGACCTCGAACGCGCCCAAGTGCAACAAGTCGTGTTCGGTGAGCGGAGCGAAGCTCTTCGCCAACCTCCCGGCGTCCTCGGGGCCTAACTGGAATACCACATGAGACTTAGCGGTACCCAAGACGCTGGCTTGCATGTCGCGGGACAGTTGCCGCAAAAACTGGTGCGCCAACGTCAACCCCAGCCGCAGCCCACGGGCTTGAGCGAGCATGTCGTTAATGTCAATCGGGAGCCGCACCGTGTCCTGGAACTCATCCACGAGCAACCAAAACGGGACGCGTTTATCCTCGGCAATCCTGGTTCGTTCTTGCGCGACCTGCCACACGCTCGCGGTCACCAGCGACCCGACCAACGCCGCATTTTCCGCACCCAACAGACCTTGGTGTCAAGTAGTGGACGCACCACCAGCTTCAAGCAGCCTCGATAAGGAAAGTGTTGAGGACTTCGGTCGGTTTCTTCCAGTTGAGTGTCTGTCGTGGACGGTTGTTGAGTTCGTCGGCGAC